>NZ_JAKXEE010000010.1:0-57128 GCF_022603275.1 Peribacillus sp. Aquil_B1
CCCGTTCCCATTCCGAACACGGCAGTTAAGCTCTTCAGCGCCGATGGTAGTTGGGGGTTTCCCCCTGTGAGAGTAGGACGCCGCCAAGCCATTTCAAAAGATCAGCCATCCGGCTGGTCTTTTTTTGCATAATGCTAAGAAAAATCATTGGATATAAAGGGATTATCAATTAGGGAAACTTTTATAAAGACATACACGTAATGAAATTCTTCATCATACATTGTTAAAAGCATCCCCGGTTCTCTTAAACTATTTAAATTAATGTATGCGAACAATGGTTTTTGGGGAGAATGCAGGTATGGAGGTGGAGATGTTGGGGACAACAACAACCAAAACAACGGCAGGGGAAACATGCGCGGTTTGTGAACAAATAAAAGGGATGGGTATACATCTATATACGACTTTTATTTGTGAGGAATGTGAAAGGGATATGATCGGGACGGATACGAACGACCCCAAGTACCAATATTACTTAAAGAAATTAAGGAAAATCACTAATCCTGAAATATTATCATGAAAAAATAGTTTGTGGAAAGTTAAAGAGTCAGAGAAAAAAGAAATGGTGTGTTTCTTTAATCTCTGATTCTTTTTTTAGTACTTTAGAAGAATGCTTGCCAACACGCTTCAAGCTGCAGCCAGACTGTTTGGGGATACATAATCGCCTTCCTATTGTCGCAATATGAGATAAAATTCAACTTATTTGATAAAATGAAAAAATACTATGAGTGAGGGAAGAGAAAAATGAATCAATCTCAGACACCATTGTTCGATGCAATGAGTGCATTTTATAAAAAAAGCCCAATATCCCTGCATGTCCCAGGACATAAAAATGGATGGGTGTTTAGTAAAAAGGGCCAAGCTTTATATAACCCCCTGCTTGGTATTGATGCCACGGAGTTAAGCGGTTTAGATGATCTGCATGCTCCAGAGGGCGCCATTTTAAAGTCCGAGCAACTACTCGCTGACCTATATGGGGTAAAGCGGAGTTATTTTCTCGTTAATGGGTCAACCGTAGGCAACCTTGCCATGATTCTTGCTGCCTGCCGGGAAGGTGATAAGGTCCTTGTCCAAAGAAACTGCCATAAATCAATTTTACATGGATTGATGTTAGCGAATGTACAACCGATCTTTTTACAACCGGTTTACTATGAGAAATGGGGCATTGCTGGGGGTGTAAGTTCAAAATTAATTGAAGAAGCCTTGAGTGTACATCCAGATGTAAAAGCCATCATTGTTACCTATCCTAATTATTATGGTCTAGGTGAAGATTTGACGGAAATGGTAAGACTCGCACATCAAAAGGGGATCCCGGTGCTGGTGGACGAGGCACATGGCGCTCATTTTCAGTTAGGAAGTCCGTTTCCAAAGCCGGCCATTTTGGCAGGGGCAGATGCCGTTGTCCATTCTGCGCATAAAACACTGCCGGCCATGACGATGGGGTCATTTCTTCATGTGAATTCATCCTTAGTAGATGTCAATCAAGTTGCATTTTATTTACAAATGCTTCAGTCGAGCAGTCCGTCTTACCCGATTATGGGATCGCTCGACTTGGCCAGAGCCTACTTAGCCGCTTTTACATCAGAAGATAAAAGTTCCCTTATTGATAAGATAGTAGATTTCAGAGGCGAAATAGGTACCCTGGAAACAGTAAGGGTGCTGGAGGCGCCACTAGGCATCGCGGCAGACCCGTTGAAAGTAGTCATTCAATCAACAAATGGTTTAAGCGGGTTTGAGTTACAGCAGCTATGTGAAGCCGAAGGCATTTTTACGGAATTGGCTGATCGTGATAATGTATTACTGATTTTACCCTTATTAAAAATGGGTGCAGAATTTCCTTTTCATGAAATTGTTCAAACTATAAAAAGTGCCACTGAAGGCAGAATGGGATTCAAGGAAGCGAATCTTGGAGAAAGCTTACCTGAACGAAGGTCAATGGCAGGACTTGAAATGCCATACTCCGTCATGAAGCATAGTAAATCAAAACCTGTCGCATTACACAAAGCAGTCGGTGAGATATCTGCAGAGATGGTCATTCCTTATCCACCAGGCATCCCTTTGATTATGTCCGGGGAAATGATTACCCCTGAACATATATCCATTTTGAGAAGCCTGCAAGAACTGGGATCAAGGTTTCATGGCGGTTCTTCCCTTTCAAACGGAGAATTGATCGTTTATGAAAGCGGGCAGACTGGTTAAAATGTTATACTACAAACAAAGAACCTTGGAGGTACATCGATGAAACGTGGTATTTTTATAACAATGGAAGGGCCTGAGGGTGCCGGGAAAACAACAATTACCCAAATGCTTGGCAAGGCTCTGCAACAAGAAGGCTATCAAGTACTATTAACGCGTGAGCCAGGTGGAGTTCCCATTTCGGAGCAAATTAGGGAAGTGATCCTTAATAAAGATAATACAGCCATGGACCCGAGGACAGAGGCTTTATTATACGCAGCAGCAAGGCGTCAGCATTTAGTGGAAGTGGTCATGCCGGAGTTGGAACGAGGGGGAATTGTCCTCTGTGACCGGTTTATAGACAGCTCGTTAGCCTATCAGGGCCATGCAAGGGGTTTGGATATAGAAGAAGTTTACAATATCAATAAATTCGCAATTGGAGATATGATGCCAGATGCCACGCTCTTTTTTGATATCGACCCAGAAGAGGGATTAAGACGTATCCAGTCCAATGGGGAAAGGGAAGTGAACCGGCTGGATCTTGAAGCCCTCGACTTCCATAAAAAAGTTTGTGAAGGGTATCAGTTCATTATAAATAGATGGAAAGACCGCTTTATCATCGTGGATGCAGGCCGGACAATAGATGAAGTACTTGAAGAAACGAAAGCCAGCTTGTTGGATTTCTTAGCGAAAACGGGAAACTGAATATATAGGTTTCCATATTATTCAACCAATACTATTCCAGGCAAGGACTAGTTGATATAATGGAGTTAGTAAAAATTCAGAGTAACCGGAGGATGATGAAAATGAAAATGATCATTGCTGTCGTACAAGACAAGGATAGTCATCGCCTGCTGAATCAATTAGTGGAAAATAATTTCGGAACGACCAAACTAGCCAGCACTGGCGGGTTTTTAAAATCAGGTAATACGACTTTTATGATTGGCACAGAGGATGAACGTGTTGACCAAGCCATTCAGATCATCAAACAGAATTGTCAGTCACGATCCCAATTAGTATCACCGGTTTCACCGATGGGCGGGAATGCTGAGTCCTATGTTCCTTACCCTGTGGAGATTCAAGTAGGCGGTGCGACCATTTTTGTTCTGCCGGTTGAAAACTTTTTACAATTTTAACGGTTAGTTTCAGGGAGGTTCATTATGAAAATCAACCATGATATCCCTATTAAGCTGGATAAATCGCGTCAGGATGCCAAACAGTTTCAAACTGCAAATGGAAGATTTCAACAAATGGTCCAGACACAGGATCAAAAGATGCAAATCCAAACATTAAACCGTTTGATAGGCGATATTGAAGGGGCGGGCCAGCGTTTAGTAAGGTCACGTACTTTTAGGGAATTGGCAAAATATAAAGCATTGGTGAAACGGTTTGTTAAAGAAGCGGTTGAATATGGACTGGAACTGAAACAATCTACGAGCTGGAACGAATATGGACAAAGCCGGCCGTTGAAAACCGTGGAAACGATAGATGCAAGATTAGTTGAGTTAAGCGAGGAAATTCTTAATAAAGAGAAAAGCTCGCTTGAAATATTGGAAATGATTGGCGAGATTAAAGGTCTGCTGATTAATTTATATACTTAAGTGAGTTGATGGTTTTGGATAAAACATGGCAGGACATGAGTGAAATTCAGCCGCAGGTAATGACGATGCTGCAAAATAGCATAACGAAGAACAGGGTGGCTCATGCGTATTTATTTGAAGGCGAAAAAGGGACAGGTAAGCAAGAGATAAGCAGTGCCTTCGCCAAAAGCTTACTATGTGAAGCCCCGGCAGCAGGTTATGAGCCATGCGAACTTTGTCGGAATTGTAAACGGATTTCAAGTGGGAATCATCCTGATGTCCATTTGATAGAAAGAGACGGTCTCTCAATAAAGAAAGAACAAATCAAGGGGCTTCAGGAAGAATTTTCGAAAAAAAGCGTAGAGGCAGATCGAAAGGTTTATATGATTGCCGATGCGGACAAAATGTCGGTGGGGGCAGCCAACAGTCTCTTGAAATTTTTAGAAGAACCTTCGGCTGATACTGTAGCCATATTGATGACCGAACAGCTTCATAGGATTCTGCCGACTATATTATCTAGGTGCCAAGTGATTTCATTCAAACCATTATCTCCGGAGAATGTGAGACGGAAGCTGATAGAACAGGAGTTAGAACCACAGCTGGCCTCGGTCATCGCACACATAACACAGAATGTGGAAGCTGGAATCGAGCTTAGCCGTGATGAATGGTTTGTACAAGCTCAAAAAATAGTGGTAAAATTATATGAAGTGTTAAAACTCAATTCCTTGAAGGCATTGCTGTACCTTCAGACGGATTGGTCCACACACTTTAAAGAAAGAGAACAGGTTGACAGAGGTCTTGATTTGTTACTTCTTATATATAAGGATTTATTATACATTCAGTTGGACAAAAAGGACTTCGTTGTATTCCAAAATAAACTGAAGGAATTTGAAACTCACGCTCTTCATCTTTCCCCAAGACGCCTTGCTGAACATATGGGTTGCATTTTGGAAGCAAAAAGGAAGCTGATGTCCAACACGAATCCACAGCTGTTGATGGAACAGCTTGTGCTGAATTTGCAGGAGGGATCATGATTTGTATGATGTTGTAGGTGTCCGTTTTAAAAAGGCGGGCAAAATATACTACTTCGATCCGGGTGAATTCACTATTCCTAAGGACGATTTTGTAATTGTGGAGACTGTCCGCGGTGTTGAATTCGGTAAAGTCGTTACAGCCCGTAAACAAGTAGATGAAAACGATGTTGTCCTGCCATTGAAAAAAGTACTTCGGGTCGCTGATGCAAAAGATAAGCTCATTGTAGACGAGAACAAGGCGGCTGCAGAGGAAGCTTACTCCATATGCTGTCAAAAAGTTGTGGAGCATAAGCTGGATATGAAGCTGGTTGATGTGTCATATACTTTCGACAGAAATAAAGTCGTGTTTTATTTTACAGCGGATGGTCGAGTGGATTTCCGTGATTTAGTCAAAGATTTAGCTGCCATATTCAGAACTCGCATAGAACTGCGCCAAATTGGGGTTAGGGATGAGGCAAAGATGCTTGGTGGCATCGGACCTTGTGGCAGAATGCTTTGTTGCTCCACATTTCTTGGGGATTTTGAACCGGTTTCCATCAAAATGGCGAAGGATCAGAATTTATCATTAAACCCTACAAAAATCTCGGGTTTATGCGGTCGATTGATGTGCTGTCTGAAATATGAAAATGATGAGTATGAAAGTGCGAAGGAAATGCTTCCTGATTTAGGTGAAATGATTAATACGCCTGGTGGCAAAGGCAAGGTAGTGGGGCTTAATATTCTAGAACGCGTACTTCAGATTGAACTAATCGAGCAAGAAAGAGTATTAGAGTATACTCTAGATGAGATTCTAAAAGAGGGAGCCGTTTCTATTCAAGCCACAGATTATTAAGGTGGTGGGAGAGCGTGGATAAGAAAGATATTTTTGAGTCGGTGACCAATATGGAAACCCAGATAGGCCAATTATATAAGCAGCTTGGAGAATTGAAGCAGAACTTAGCTGAAATCCTTGAGGAAAATCAATCGCTCAAGCTGGAGAACGAGCATTTGCGCCATCGGTTGGGCCTTGTGGAAGTCGAAACTGTTCCTGCTGCAGTAAAGGTCAAACAAAAAGTGAAAAACCGTACTGCAAGTGCGGACAAGGTTATGGATATCGGGGAAGGCTATGATAATTTAGCCCGTATCTATCAAGAAGGCTTTCACATTTGCAATCTGCATTTTGGCAGTTTAAGAAAAGAAGGAGATTGCCTGTTCTGTTTATCTTTTTTAAACAAGAAGTGATAATGGAATAATATAAAAGATGTTCCATCTCTTTTACGTGATAGATAGACCGTTTACAATATATAGTGATTCGGGGTCTGACGCATACTATGAGTCAGGCCCCTTTTTGTACGATAGTAATGTCGAAGCATGGACCCTAAACATGCTTTTTCCATACATGATTAGGAGGGTAACAGCAATGGTAGAACTTAAAGGAGATGAGCGCCTGGATTATCTATTGGCTGAGAATTTAAGGATCATCCAAAGCCCGTCGGTGTTCTCTTTTTCATTAGATGCCGTTTTATTATCAAGATTCGTAAATGTCCCGATACAAAAAGGGAAAATCGTAGACCTTTGCTCAGGGAATGGGGTCATTCCTTTGTTGCTGAGTACAAGAACGAAAGGGAAAATCACCGGTGTCGAAATTCAAGAGCGGTTATATGATATGGCCCAGAGGAGCATGGATTATAATGGCGTATCCTCCCAAATCGAGATGATTCATGGGGATATAAAGGAAATTCCTAAACAGATAGGGTATGGCAAATATGATGTCGTTACTTGCAATCCACCTTATTTCCCGACGCCGTCTATCGAGGAAATTAACAAAAATGAGCATTTTGCAATTGCCCGACATGAATTAATGTGTAATCTAGAGGACGTCATGCGTGTTTCAAGTCAGTTGCTGCGTCAAGGTGGGAAGGCGGCATTCGTTCATAGACCGGGCCGCCTGATGGATATCCTGCATTTCATGAAGATGTACAGAATTGAACCGAAGCGACTGCAATTCGTTTATCCAAAGAGTTCAAAAGAAGCGAATACGATTCTTATTGAAGGGATAAAGGACGGCAACCCTGATTTAAAGATTCTTCCTCCGCTTGTTGTCTATAATGATCAGAATGAGTATAATCCGGAAATCAGAAGGATTTTATATGGAGAGGAATAAGCATTATTTTTATGTTTTAAAATGCAGGGACGGAAGCTATTATGCAGGGTATACAAATAATTTGGACCGCAGGATTGATGCCCATAATCAAGGCAGGGGTGCAAAGTATACACGAGGCCGGACCCCGGTTGAACTGATTTATCATGAAATATTCGAAACACAGACATTGGCCATGCAGGCTGAATATAAATTCAAGCAATTATCAAGAAAACAAAAGCAAAAGTGGATGGCAAAGGAGGATACATGATATGTGGCAGCAAAAGAGTTTTGAAAAAGAAGGATTGGAGCCAGCTCTGTATCTGGTTCCTACACCGATAGGAAACCTTGAGGATATGAGTTTCCGGGCTTTAAGAATTTTAAAGGAAGCGGATGTCATTGCTGCTGAGGACACGCGAAATACGAAGAAATTATGCAACTACTTTGAAATTTCGACACCTATCGTCAGTTACCATGAACATAATAAGGAATATAGCGGGAAGCAGATGCTTGAGAGGCTTCGATCTGGAGAGGTCATAGCATTGGTGAGTGATGCGGGCTTACCGACGATATCCGATCCGGGATATGAACTGGTCAAAGAAGCCATTGCCGAACAGTTTAAAGTCATCCCGTTACCTGGGGCAAATGCTGCATTAACTGCATTGATTGCATCTGGACTGACTCCGCAGCCCTTTTACTTTTATGGCTTTCTACAACGGGGAGCAAAAGAAAAAAAGAAGGAGCTGGAAAAATTAAAAAAAATGGAGTCGACTTGGATCGTTTATGAGTCGCCACATCGATTGAAAGAAACATTGAAACATATGCATGAAATTTTAGGTGACCGTCGGATAGTATTATGCCGCGAATTGACTAAGAAGTTTGAAGAGTTCATTCGAGGGACTGTGAGTGAAGCATTGACGTGGGCGATGGAATCCGAAATTCGCGGAGAGTTCTGTTTAATAATAGAAGGAGGGCTATGGTCGGAGGAGGAACCTGAAGAAGCTTGGTGGATGGCCCTTGACATCGTAGGTCATGTTAATCATTATATCGAGACCAAGCAGGTCGCTTCAAAGGACGCAATCAAGCAGGTCGCAAAAGATCGCAATATGCAAAAACGGGATGTATATCAAGCGTATCATATTGATATACAAGAATAATAAATATAAAAAAACTTCCGATGGCCCGGAAGTTTTTTTATATCATTTATTTAGAAGCAGTGAAGTTTTGTTGAATTTCTTGAATAAGTAATTCTGCACCTTCACGACTAAGGATCAATTTACCATTAGCAAGTGTAAGGTTGTTATCGGAAACTTCACCTGTAACTTGGCAAGTCATGTTTGGTTTGTATTTTTTCAAGATGATGCGCTCATCATCAACATAGATTTCAAGAGCGTCTTTCTCAGCGATACCCAATGTACGACGAAGTTCGATTGGAATAACCACCCGGCCTAACTCATCAACTTTACGAACAATACCTGTAGATTTCATTTTTATAATTTCTCCTCTCAGTTACAATCTAGTACCCTATTTTCTATTTTTTTCGCCATTATTCGACAAATTTTTTTATAAATTTATAATACCAGCCATTCCCAAATTCGTCAATGATTTATTTTCATTTTTTTGTAAGAAATAGCATGGCTTATTTCGTGTAACAAAAAGGCTTTTAAAGAGAAAAATTCGGTTATGCCTTTAAAAGTAAAGAAATAGCCAGGCTACAAAGAATCCCTCACTTCACCAGATTTCGACAAAGTGTGCGTATAAAACATACTTCATTATTATATGATTAAATATAATTTAGTTTCAAAACAAAAGTTCTGAATTAAGGATAATTTTCTGAAAAAGTTTACGAATATGTGAGTTGTTGCACAAAAAAAGAAATTTAGGTATATTTTGTTGAGGTAAGAGGTAATGCTGTCATAAGGGAAGTTCACGTCCAGATCACTTATTTTTAAATATAATATTTTAATTCTATTAACACGATGATTAGATTAGTGATTATTGTCGCATATAGCGTTAAAATAGAGATAATAACTTAAATATATTCTTATGGCTTGGGTCAATCCTTTAGCCGGTTTTTCAAAAGATGAGGAGGGAACGAAGTGCAAGATAAATTAAAAACATTCTATATCACGACACCCATATATTATCCGAGTGGTAATTTACATATAGGGCACGCGTATACGACGGTTGCAGGGGATGCCATGGCTCGTTATAAAAGGATGCGTGGCTTCGATGTCATGTATTTAACAGGCACTGATGAACATGGTCAAAAAATCCAGCGTAAAGCGGCTGAGGAAGGAATCACTCCACAGCAATATGTAGATAATATCGTATCAGGGATTAAAGAGCTCTGGGAAAAGCTTGATATTTCATATGATGATTTCATCAGGACGACGGAAGATCGCCATAAAGAGGTTGTAGCCAAAATATTCAAAAGGCTATTGGACCAAGGTGATATATACTTGGACCAATATGAAGGGCTATATTGTACACCTTGCGAATCTTTCTTCACGGAACGTCAGGTGGAAGAAAGCAATGGAAACTGTCCTGATTGTGGCAGGCCTGTTGAGAAGGTGAAAGAGGAATCTTATTTCTTTAAGATGAGTAAATATGCGGATCGCTTACTGAAGTTTTATGAGGAAAACCCGGATTTCATTCAACCGGAATCCCGCAAAAATGAAATGATCAATAACTTCATCAAGCCTGGATTGGAAGACCTGGCCGTTTCACGTACTACTTTCGATTGGGGCATCAAGGTGCCGGGAGATCCAAAGCATGTTATTTATGTCTGGATAGATGCTTTGACCAATTATATAACGGCATTAGGGTACGGAACGGATAATGATGCTAAATACTTGAATTATTGGCCGGCCGATGTACATCTGGTCGGGAAGGAAATCGTTCGTTTCCATACGATCTATTGGCCAATCATGTTAATGGCTCTTGATGTGCCGCTTCCAAAGAAAGTATTTGCCCACGGATGGCTTCTCATGAAAGATGGTAAAATGTCCAAATCAAAAGGGAATGTAGTGGATCCCGTTACATTGATTGATCGTTACGGTTTGGATTCTTTACGCTACTATTTATTGCGTGAAGTTCCATTTGGTTCCGATGGTGTATTTACACCGGAAGGGTTTGTTGAACGGATTAATTTTGACCTGGCAAACGATTTAGGGAATTTATTAAATCGAACAGTAGCAATGGTCAATAAGTATTTTGATGGTGTAATTCCAAAATACGATGGATCCAATGGTGAATTCGAAAAGGCTTTGCTTGAAATGAACCAAGAAACGGTAGGCAAATATGAGGAAGCAATGGAAAACATGGAATTTTCAGTTGCACTAACATCCATTTGGCAACTCGTGAGCAGAACTAACAAATTCATCGATGAAACCCAGCCATGGACTCTTGCTAAAGATGAATCAAGGAAAGCAGACCTTGCTAGTGTCATGGTTCATTTGGCGGAATCATTACGAAGGACGGCAATCCTTTTGAAACCGTTCCTGACGCAAACACCAGAAAAAATCTTTGCTCAGCTTAACATCAAAGATGATGTGTTGAAATCATGGGACAGTTTAGCGGAGTTCGGTCAAATTCCTGCTGAAACAAAAGTTTTGAAGGGAGACCCGATCTTCCCTCGTTTGGATATGGAAGAGGAAGTTTTATATATTAAAGAACAAATGCAGGGTGATGCACCTAAGGCCGAGGAAAAAGTGGAAGTGGAGATTCCCGAGGTTGATGAGATCACTATTGATGACTTTACAAAAGTGGAGCTTCGTGTTGCTCAGGTCATGGAAGTTGAACCAGTAAAGAAGGCGGATAAGCTTCTTAAGCTTCAGCTTGATTTGGGCTATGAGAAACGGCAAGTCGTTTCAGGCATTGCACAGCATTATAAACCCGAAGATTTAGTGGGCAAAAAAGTAATATGCGTAACGAATTTGAAACCTGTTAAACTTCGTGGCGAGCTCTCGCAAGGAATGATTTTGGCGGGAAGCCAAGATGGTGCACTCTCAGTCGCTACAATAGATTCATCGATTCCAAATGGTTCAAAGGTGAAATAAACCGAGGAAAACATAAAGGTGTTTCATATGAAACATTTTTATGTTTTTTTCTTTATGCTTTTGGAAAAAGTACTTTTATACAGGTTTTGTTACTGTGTGTTTGGCATATAAGGTCCTTTGTAATCTGTTTGTTACCTAAATGTGAAACATAAAACTTTCATTTTTTTATAAAATAGTGCTAGAAAGGAAGAAAAATAATGTTATTTGATACACATGTACATCTTAATGCGGAACAATTCAACGAGGATCTCGAAGACGTAATAGAAAGAGCTAAGGAAGCAGGAGTCAATAATATGGTTGTCGTTGGTTTTGACCGGCCTACTATTATAAGGGCAATGGAATTGATAGAAGCTTATGATTTCATGTATGCCGCAGTCGGTTGGCATCCTGTCGATGCTATAGATATGACAGAAGAGGACTTACAATGGATCGAGGAATTATCCAACCATCCAAAGGTTGTGGCCATTGGTGAGATGGGCCTGGATTATCATTGGGATAAATCACCGAAAGATGTTCAGATGGAGGTGTTCAGGAAGCAAATCCGATTGGCAAAAAAGGTGGGGCTGCCCATTATCATCCATAATCGGGAAGCGACCGCTGATATCGTGAACATACTCAAGGAAGAAGAGGCATCAATGGTTGGAGGCATCATGCATTGCTTTAGCGGAAGTGCGGAAACGGCTTTGGAATGCATTAATATGAATTTTTATATTTCATTGGGTGGCCCTGTGACCTTCAAGAATGCAAAAAAACCAAAGGAAGTGGCAGCGGCCGTACCTTTAGACCGTTTACTGATAGAGACCGATTGTCCATATTTGGCTCCCCATCCTTATAGAGGGAAGCGTAATGAACCTTCGTATGTGAAGCTTGTTGCTGAACAAATTGCAGAAATTAAACAACTTACAATAGAGGAAGTTTCCCAGGCGACAACAGAAAATGCCAAGAAATTATTCGGCATTAACTGACATTTTATTTTACAATATCTCCCGGGGTTCGCTAGCTAAAATCCCATTTTTTTAAAGTTTCTACAAATCTCGCTTCAAATATAGGCTTATTATGTCGAGAAGTCACCCTTTCCTTTTCAATATGGAATATGCATAATAGGTAGTAATTTCCTTAATGAGAAGTGAATGGGTTGACAGCTTGATAACTAAGTCTATATAATCACCGGGAGGAAGGAGGAGTTTTTCATTCTATTAAAAACTATGAAAAACCTTATTCCCAAACCTTTTGGGAAGAAGAGAATGGCAATTGCCATTTGCAGTGCTATTCTTGTTTCTACAGCATTGGGAATACTAATATATCAAGGTACAAAGGATACAGTAACAATCATGCTAGACGGAAAAAAAGAGGTAGTGCGTACACACGCGGCTACTGTAAATGATATGTTGGAAGATTTAGAGATTACCGTTCAAGCCGCAGACTATGTCCATCCATCAAGAGCCACGAAGGTTGATGATGATTTAGAGGTGGTTTGGAAGCCTGCACAAAAAATCGTCATGGTACAGGATGGTAAGACGGAGGAAGTCTGGTCCACTGCCGAAACGGTAGATGAACTTTTAAAAGATCAGGATCTTAGTTTGAAGGAACAGGATAAGATCACCCCTTCAAAAAATACGAAGCTGAAAGCGAATATGGAAGTTGCCATAGACAAAGCCTTTTCACTGAAATTAGTGGTAGGTGGAGACGAAAAGCAGGTATGGTCAACTTCGACTACTGTCGCTGACTTTTTAAAGCAACAAGGAGTAAAGCTCAATGATTTGGATCGAGTTGAGCCAGAATTAACCGAAAAAGTTGAAGCTGAGAATACGGTAAACGTAGTTCGAATTGAAAAAGTCACCGATGTAGTGGAAGAACCAGTTGACTTTGCTGTCATAACAAAAAAAGATGACTCTTTATCAAAAGGGAAAGAGAAAATTGTCAAAGAAGGAAAAGACGGACTCATTTCCAAGAAATATGAAGTTGTTAAGGAAAATGGCAAAGAGGTCAAAAGAGAATTACTTTCAGAAAAAGTAGTTAATAAAAAGCAGGATAAAGTTGTAACGGTCGGAACTCGAGCGACAGTTGCCCAGGCATCACGCGGAGTAACTAACGTTAGTTCTTCAAGCGGAAAAGAAATATACGTATCATCAACAGCTTATACTGCCAGTTGTAAGGGCTGTTCTGGTGTCACGTCTACAGGCGTAGATCTTAAGAGTAATCCGGGTGCGAAGATCATTGCTGTCGATCCAAGTGTAATTCCTTTGGGTTCGAAAGTATATGTAGAGGGATACGGCTATGCTGTAGCTGCTGACAAAGGCGGAGCAATAAAGGGAAATAGGATCGATGTCTTCTTTTCCTCAAAAAATGATGCCTATCGTTGGGGTGTAAAGAGAGTAAAGGTTCGCGTATTGGATTAATAAGGTTTCTCTCGCAGGAGATGAATTCGTCTCCTGTTTTTTGCGTTTTATTTTCGACCTGTTGATAAACCCTATGTAAAACTGTTTTAATAAGATAGACGTCTCACTATTCCATAAGATTTCAATTTATGTGTGTAAACTTTCATAAATGATCTTGACTGGATTCTCTATCCAGAAAAATTTTACGGGGGACCGGATACGTTTATCCAAGAGCTAATCAAAGCGTTTGCGCTTTTCTGTATGGAGGAAACCATGAAGAAGATTAAAGAGATTATTGTTGTAGAAGGAAAAGACGATACGGTAGCGATAAAAAGGGCTGTTAATGCTGATACAATAGAAACTAACGGTTCCGCGGTGAATGAGTCCTGTATCGAGCAGGTAAGGCTTGCACAAAAGACGCGTGGAGCCATCATTTTCACAGACCCTGATTTTCCTGGTCAAAAAATCAGGAACATCATTTCAGAACAAGTAAAAGGCTGTAAACACGCATTTTTAACGAAGGAGGAAGCCCTTCCTAAGTCTGGTAGAGGAATTGGTGTGGAACATGCTTCTCCTGAGGCGATTCGTAATGCGTTAAAGGATGCCCAGTTAATGGATGAAGAGGCTTCAGAAGAGATTTCACAGCAGGATTTAATCGATGCAGGTTTAATCGGGGGGGCCGGTGCCAAGGAACGAAGGGAAAAACTTGGATCTATTTTAAAAATCGGGTTTACCAATGGTAAACAGTTATATAAGAGACTAAAAATGTTCCAAATAACAACTGATGCTTTTGAGAAAGCGATGGTACAGATAATTCAGGAGGAAAATAATGAATAAGGATATTGCAACCCCTGTCAGAACGAAAGAAATATTAAAGAAATACGGATTCTCCTTTAAAAAGAGCTTAGGACAAAACTTTTTAATCGATACGAATATCTTGAAACGTATTGTCGAACATGCCAATTTGACAGAGGAAAGCGGCGCAATCGAAATTGGGCCGGGAATCGGGGCATTGACGGAACAACTAGCGAAAAGCAGCAAAAAGGTTACGGCCTTTGAGATTGATCAGCGTCTACTGCCCATCTTATCGGATACACTGTCTCCCTATAACAATGTAAACATCATTCACGGGGATGTTCTCAAGGCTGATGTCAAGAAGGTAATCGAGGAGGAATTCGCCGGCTTCTCGGACCTGATGGTTGTTGCAAATCTGCCATACTATGTCACGACGCCGATCATTTTAAAGCTATTATCCGAGGATCTGCCCATCAGAGGCATCGTGTGCATGCTGCAAAAGGAAGTGGCTGATCGAATTGCCGCAAAACCTGGGACAAAGGAATATGGTTCTTTATCCATTGCGATTCAATATTATACCGAAGCCGAAACAGTGATGATCGTACCCAAAACGGTATTCATGCCTCAGCCTAATGTTGATTCAGCTGTAATCCGCCTTACCTTGCGCGATAAGCCAATCGTTGAGGTCCTGGATGAGGATTTCTTCTTCACTGTGACCCGGACGAGCTTTGCACAGCGCCGGAAAACGATATTAAATAACTTAACCAGCCAGCTGCCGGATGGTAAGTCGAAAAAAGAACTCATACTTGCCGCTCTCGAAGCCGCAGAAGTTGATCCTTCAAGACGAGGAGAAACACTGAGCATCAAAGAATTTGGCCGCTTAAGTGATGCGTTATTGCCGAATTTCAAATAATGATAATGTGAAAGATTAAAGTCGGAATGGGGTCACTCCCAGCTTCCGGCTTTTTTTATTTTGATATTGGCATACCATGATGGACGTACCCAAAAATGTAATCAGCCCCAACCTTTCACCATTCAAGAATGGTTCGCATAACTTAAGAATGAAAATAAACTAGGGCGGGCTGAAAAATTAGTCTTCTCATGGGGTGAGGCCATGAATATTCAAATAAATGATATTGTCGGTCGGGTTTCTTATAAATGCGACGTGTTGTTCCGGGTAATCGATATCCGTGATATTGACGGAAGGCGTGAAGCTATTCTTTATGGGGAAGATTTCCGACTGATTGCAGATGCACCATTTCAAGATTTAATGCTGATTAATGATAATGAAAGAAATGATCGACAAAGATCGAATGAGGTACTTCAAGAACAATCTTACCGCTTATTAACACAAGATCTAGAGCTGCAACAACAAAAAAATGGCTATCAATCGAGTAATGGCTATCGGTATAGCGGTGAATATTTTCAGATACCAGGGAGGGTCCTCCATGTTGATGGGGATGCATCTTACTTAAGGAAATGCATGGATTTATATCAGAAATTCGGCATTCCGGTCAATGGCATCTATTGCAATGAAAAGGAAATGCCCCAAAGAATCGGGGGGTTGTTGGACCATTATCGGCCGGACATTCTTGTTGTCACCGGTCATGACGCCTATTCAAAATCAAAAGGACCGATGTCCGATATTAATGCCTACCGTCACTCAAAGGATTTTGTACAGACAGTAAGAGAAGCCCGAAGGAGGGTTTCCCATTTAGACCAACTGATTATATTTGCCGGGGCTTGTCAATCGCATTTTGAATCATTAATCCAAGCGGGTGCAAATTTTGCAAGTTCTCCCTCCCGTGTTAATATACATGCCCTTGATCCAGTATATATCGTCGGAAAGATAAGCTTTACACCTTTTTCCGAGCATATTCATGTATGGGATGTCCTTCGGAATACATTAACGGGAGAGAAGGGGTTGGGGGGAATTGAGACTAAAGGTGTGTTACGGACCGGGTTGCCTTTCAAGCCATTTCAGGAAGAATGAACGAGCTGCATTTTGAAAGAATGCAGCTTGCTTTTGGTGGGAAAGAATTCGGTTATCCTCACAAAAAAACGGTTTTTTTGTTTGGTAATGTCACTAAGTAATGATTTAACTACGAAAATTCGGTTTAATAATTAATGAAATAGTTCGTTTACATAATTTTTCATTTCCCAGGATATAATAAAATTGTTCGCGATTTTGCCGGATTTCAGATAAAAATATATTGACTACATTTTTAAGTGCTGATATAATTTATTATTTTGTTTGCGTATATTTGTAAATTGTGATATACTTAACTTAGTGAGGTGGACCGAAAATGCCAAAAACTCTAGCTGATATTAAAACTGCACTTGATTCAAACCTAGGTAAAAGATTGCTCTTAAAAGCAAACGGTGGAAGAAGAAAGACTGTAGAACGATTTGGAACTTTGGCGGAAACTTATCCGGCTGTTTTTGTAATTGAGCTCGACCAAGATGAAAATGCGTTTGAAAGAGTATCTTACAGCTATGCGGATGTTTTAACGGAAACCGTAGAACTAACATTTTTAAACAAACAACAAGAGATTTAACTTAGACGAGGCAGCGAACAACTATGTTTGCTGCTTTTTGTTTTGTATAAAATATCCTGTGATCCCCCAATAAAGGCTTAAAAAGGATGTAATGAAATAGCGTATGATGCAAACACTAGGCATGTGACGGCATGTGAAAGGGGTTGCTTAGCTTGAGCAGGAAAAAAGGGATTATGTCAAATGGTCTTAAAGAAGAATTGGCTAAAGAACTTGGATTTTACGATGTTGTCCAGAAAGAAGGCTGGGGAGGAATCCGGGCCAGGGACGCAGGGAACATGGTAAAACTTGCTATCGAAAAAGCACAACGTCAATTGGTGAACAAGGAGTAAGATAAACACTTAATTGTATCATGCCGTCATGTCGAAAGTAGCCGGACTCTTTATACAATGTATAGCTCTATTCATTTTTGCTTACATTGTAGTTAAGGAGTCTGGTTTTTTTATGTATCGGTATTTGCTATTTGGATATGTAGCAAGTCTTTTGGGATTCAGGAAGTGGCTGCTCTCCCATGTGCCTACATGTGTCTATTCCCCTCTAAAGGCCAATCTTAGCTTCATTACATTGAAATTACGATGAAAAAACCTTTAGAATATAAACAAATATGATAGAATAGGACAAGAACTTTTAAGAACGTTAAAGTAGGTGGACATATTGAAGCTTATGGAAAAAGCCCCGGCTAAAATTAATTTGGCTTTGGATGTGCTTTTCAAACGGCCTGATGGGTATCATGAGGTGGAAATGATCATGACGACAGTCGACCTTGCCGATAGAATTGAACTAAAGGAAATAAAGGGAAATCATATCCAAATTCTATCCCACAATCGATTTGTTCCGGATGATCATCGGAATTTAGCTTATCAAGCCGCATTTATTCTAAAGGAACGTTTTGGAATCAATAAAGGTGTTTCTATAACTATAGAGAAAAATATCCCTGTAGCCGCTGGGCTTGCTGGTGGAAGCAGTGATGCCGCAGCTACATTGAGAGGCTTAAATAGACTGTGGAAGCTCGGTCTTTCCATGGATGAACTTGCGGAAATAGGAGCTGAAATTGGCTCTGATGTTTCATTTTGTGTATACGGAGGTACGGCATTGGCCAGAGGGCGCGGGGAAAAAATCACGCATCTTCCTGCACCGCCAAAATGCTGGGTCATCTTGGCCAAACCGACGATCGGCGTTTCGACAGCTGATATATACAAAAGGCTCCAAACTTCAAAAATGGAGCATCCGGATGTACCTGGAATGATTACGGCTATTATGGAAAACAATTATCACGATGTATGCGAGGGGCTGGGCAATGTTCTGGAACAGGTGACATTGCAGTTATACCCAGAGGTTGCGAACATTAAAGATCAAATGAAGACATTTGGAGCAGATTCGGTCTTGATGAGCGGAAGTGGTCCGACCGTTTTTGGTTTGGTGGAACATGATTCGCGCATGCAAAGAATTTATAATGGACTTCGCGGATTTTGTGACCAAGTCTATGCAGTCCGTTTACTGGGTGATCGAAACAATCTTGAATAGAAACGTACATTAGTGGTATAGTTGCTATATAATATTCGGAATTAACAAAGGGGGTGTCTCAATGAAATTTCGTCGCAGCGAGAGGCTAGTCGATATGACCAATTATTTATTAGAACATCCGGGGGAACTTGTTTCGCTGACATATTTTGCTGAAAGGTATAGTTCGGCAAAATCCTCGATCAGTGAAGATTTGACGATTATCAAAGATACCTTTGAACAACGCGGGATAGGATCTTTAACAACCGTTCCAGGTGCGGCCGGTGGAGTGAAATATATTGTTTCCATCAAGGATGAAGAAGCCAATTCCTTCATTGACGGATTATGCGATACGATTGCTAGTCCCGAAAGGTTGCTTCCTGGCGGTTATCTATATATGACAGACATATTAGGACATCCGCAAACCGTGAATAAGGTTGGAAGGATAATCGCTTCAATGTATGCCAAGAAAAATGTCTCGGTCATCATGACAATGGCTACCAAAGGGATATCATTAGCATACGCCGTGGCAAATTATTTGAATGTTCCAGTTGTCATTGTAAGAAGGAATAATAAAGTAACGGAAGGTTCTACAGTGAGCATCAATTATGTTTCTGGCTCTTCAAAGAGGATTCAGACTATGGTACTCTCTAAGAGAAGCTTGGTTGAGGGTTCGAATGTATTAATTGTAGACGATTTCATGAAGGCTGGGGGTACCATCAACGGTATGGTCAGTCTATTGGATGAATTCAAGGCAACAGTTGCCGGAATTGCGGTGCTGGTCGAATCCGAACATACAGAGGAGTGTCTTGTCGAGGACTATGTTTCATTAATCAAGTTGACGCAGGTGGTCGAAAGAGACAAGAAAATCAATGTCAGCCGAGGGAATTATTTTACGAAAAAGGAATAGGGGGAATCATTTCATGAAAACGATACATACGGATGAAGCACCGGCAGCGATCGGACCATATTCACAAGGCGTGATCGTGGATAAGTTGTTTTTCAGTTCAGGACAGATCCCACTTACTGCTTCCGGTGAGATGGTTACAGGGGATGTCAAGGAACAAACACACCAGGTCTTTAAGAATCTCCAAGCTGTATTGAAAGAAGCTGGGGCTTCATTGGAAACGGTTATTAAGGCTACAGTATTCATTAAAAGTATGGACGATTTCGGTTCGATTAATGAAATATACGGAGAATATTTTTCTGCTCACAAACCTGCTCGCTCTTGTGTAGAGGTTGCTCGGCTTCCGAAAGATGCACTAGTGGAAATAGAAGTGGTAGCGCTCGTTAAATAAACGGGCGTTTTTTTATTTTTTAAAGGCAATTCGTAATGGGTAATTTTCCTGTAATGGAAGGGGGATTTTTAGTATTTTAAAAAACTAGGCTGAATTTTCTAAAAAAATTACAGATAATAGAAGGAGTTCACGTTTTTTTGTTGAATATGTACTTTAAGTTTTAACAACAACAAAAAGGGATGGTGAGCTTAAATGGAAGTAACTGACGTAAGATTACGCCGTGTGAATACGGACGGTCGTATGAGAGCTATCGCATCAATTACACTGGATAATGAATTTGTGGTTCATGATATTCGTGTGATCGACGGAAACAATGGTTTATTTGTAGCAATGCCAAGTAAACGAACTCCAGATGGAGAATTCCGGGATATCGCTCATCCAATCAATTCCTCGACACGCGGGAAAATTCAAGAAGCTGTCTTGACAGAATATCATCGATTGGGAG
This sequence comes from Peribacillus sp. Aquil_B1, assembly GCF_022603275.1. Taxonomy (NCBI): domain Bacteria; kingdom Bacillati; phylum Bacillota; class Bacilli; order Caryophanales; family Bacillaceae; genus Peribacillus; species Peribacillus sp. Aquil_B1. Next base: position 19,938 of record NZ_JAKXEE010000010.1, read on the forward strand.
AACTTGAAACTGAATTAGAGGAAGCTGGAGCAGGTGCTTCTTAAAATAACTTTACTTTTAAACTTTAAATTTATAATTCGTGCATCTAGAGCCTACTTCATAAGTAGTGCTCTTTTTTATTTATTCAAAAACGGATAACTTTAGAACTGTCCGCTCATCATGCAGACATTTATTTAATGAATGGTTAAACCCACGTAGTTATCTTCAAAAGTTTAGTACCCATCCCTTTTAATTTTTAAACCTTTTTGTTCACCCAGATATTGAAATTCCTGTAAGTGGGATATAAGGGCTACCGCTTATTCTAACCATCCAGCTGAAGATGAAATTGAAATGGTAAACTGATTTCGGAATGGGAGTTAACAAAGGGTGGAGTATGCCCAAATGCCTTGTACATAGGGCGTGGCGCACCATGGCAATGTTTTGGGATAATGGGGTTGGCTCGTGTTATAAAGAGCAGGAGACATGGTTTCTGTATTATGCTGTTGATGAAAATGACATCGAACATGATGTAAAATCATTCTCCAAGGTCCAATAATAACATTTTTAACCTTGTCGGAAACCGAGCTTTTTTCACCTGATCGGTTGACAATTATATGTACTTTTAATTGTTACCTTGAAAAGAATCACTATTTGAGATAATATTTTTAGTGGATAAAAAGGTGAAAATGGAGGCCTGTTATGAGTAATCGTTATGCAATAATATTGGCCGCTGGGCAAGGTACTAGGATGAAATCTAAGCTTTATAAGGTTTTGCACCCTGTTTGCGGGAAACCAATGGTACAACATGTTATCGATCAAGTCAATCAACTTCAAATAGAAGATATTGTAACAGTCATTGGCCATGGAGCTGAAAAAGTTCAAGAACAACTTGGTGATTCATGCAAGTATGCCTTACAAGAACAGCAATTAGGTACGGCACATGCTGTAATGCAAGCGGAAAGCGTTTTATCCGTAAAAAGTGGTACGACCCTTGTTATTTGCGGTGATACGCCTCTGATTAAAGCGGAAACGATGAAAGAGCTTATAGCATTGCATGAGCAAAGTCAGGCGAAAGCAACAATCTTAACAGCATATGCAGATAACCCTGCAGGCTATGGAAGGGTCCTTCGCGGTGAAGGCGGACTTGTAGAAAAAATCGTCGAGCATAAGGATGCCTCTGATGAAGAAAGATATGTTAAGGAAATAAATACCGGTACATATTGCTTCGACAATCAAGCATTGTTTAACGCACTGAAAAAAGTTTCAAATGAAAATGTCCAGGGAGAATATTACTTACCGGATGTCATTGAAATCTTAAAACAGGAAGGCGAAGTGGTGACGGCCTTCCAATCCAGTGATTTCGAGGAAACATTGGGTGTGAATGACCGTGTGGCTTTATCGCAGGCTGAGCAAGTTTTACGGAAACGCATCAATGAAACGCATATGAGGAATGGTGTAACCATCATCGATCCGCTTACTACGTTCATTGAAGCGGATGTACAAATCGGGCAGGATACAGTCATTAACCCTGGGTCATTCATTAAAGGAAAAAGTATTATCGGGCAGGATTGCTTAATTGGCCCGAATACGGAAATCAGTAATTGTGAAATTGGTGATGGAACGGAAGTCCTCCAATCGGTTGTACATGAAAGCAGTATTGGAAGTTTTGTAAAAATCGGTCCATTCGCACATGTTAGACCTCAATCAGATATTAAAGATTCCGTTAAGATCGGTAATTTTGTCGAAATTAAAAAGACCGTTTTTGGCAAAGGAAGCAAGGTATCGCATTTGAGTTATATTGGTGATGCAGAGGTTGGGGAGAATGTTAATATAGGCTGCGGATCTATTACCGTGAATTACGACGGGAAAAATAAATATTTGACGAAGATTGAAGACAATGTTTTCATAGGCTGCAATTCTAATCTAGTTGCACCTGTAACGGTAGGAGAAGGAGCATATGTAGCTGCTGGATCAACCATCACGCAAGATGTACCGCAGGATGCCCTATCCGTTGCTCGGGCTCGTCAAGTTAACAAAGAAGATTATGTAAAGAATTTGAAATTTAATAAATAACCGACGGAGGTCATCATGTCAAATCAGTATTTAGATCCTAATTTAAAAGTATTCTCTTTAAATTCAAACTTCGATTTAGCTCAGGAAATTGCTGCTGCAATCGGTGTTGAACTTGGAAAATGTAGCGTAACAAGTTTCAGTGACGGTGAAGTTCAGATTAATATTGAAGAAAGTATTCGTGGCTGTGACGTATACGTAATCCAATCAACAAGCCAACCAGTCAATGAAAATTTAATGGAACTTTTAATTATGATCGATGCTCTTAAACGTGCTTCAGCTAAAACGATCAATATTGTAATGCCATATTACGGTTATGCCCGACAAGATCGTAAAGCGCGTGCGCGTGAACCAATTACAGCTAAACTTGTCGCAAATCTTTTAGAAACGGCTGGTGCCCACCGTGTCATCACATTAGATCTTCACGCACCGCAAATTCAAGGTTTCTTCGATATTTTGATCGATCACCTTGTTGCTGTTCCGATTTTAGCTGATTTCTTCAAGGAAAAAGATTTAAGTGATATCGTCATCGTTTCCCCAGATCATGGCGGTGTAACACGTGCCCGTAAAATGGCCGATCGCCTAAAAGCGCCGATCGCCATTATCGATAAGCGCCGTCCAAGACCGAACGTGGCTGAAGTCATGAACATCATTGGTAATATTGAAGGAAAGACAGCAATACTGATTGATGACATCATCGATACTGCAGGGACTATTACACTAGCGGCCAATGCCCTTGTGGAGAATGGCGCTAAAGCGGTGTATGCTTGTTGTACACACCCAGTCCTTTCTGGTCCTGCCATCGAAAGGATTCAAAATTCAACGATCAAGGAATTGGTCGTGACTAACTCGATTGCCCTATCTGAAGATAAGAAAATCGATAAAATCACTGGACTTTCTGTAGCACCTTTGATTGCAGAGGCAATTATTCGCGTGCATGAGGAACAATCAGTCAGCACATTATTCGATTGATAAAAAAATTAACCAATACACGGCGGGCCTTCGGGCTCGCCGTATTTTGGTTTGGAATTTTCAAAAAACATTAAATTCTTAGTTGACAGATATGAATAGTAATAATAAAATGGCTATACAAATTCAATTCATATTCATGGAATGAAACCTGTACGAATGTAATGGCATAATGGTTAACGCCGATCGGACTACCGAAGGCTCCTTTTCACTTACCAATAGAACATTAGGCATCTTTTTGCCCTATTGTCCTATTGGTGAAGGAAAGGAGCCTTTTATTTTTATATAAATAGTTTAAGAAGGGTGTGCAGAATATGAAGAAAAAACGAAAGATATGGCTCCTGTCCATCTTCAGCATCTTCATGCTGATAGTAAGTGCATGTGGGCAGGAAAAGAACAATTCCACAAGTGCTGACGCAAAAGAATCAGATAAAACCATCCAAATCGGTTATCAAAAATTCGGGACATTAAATATTTTAAAATCAAAAGGCAATCTGGAAACACGTTTAAAAGAAGTGGGGTATACGGTCGATTGGACTGAATTCCCGGCAGGACCTCAGCTGCTTGAAGCCTTGAATGTCGGCAGCATTGATTTTGGGCACACAGGGGAGGCGCCGCCGATATTTGCACAAGCAGCCAATGCACCACTTGTCTACATTGCCAATCAGCCGGCAAATCCTTCGGGAGAGGCCATAGTCGTGCAAAAGGATTCACCCATTAAAGATGTGAAAGATTTAAAAGGTAAGAAGGTTGGCTTGAATAAAGGTTCAAATGTTCATTATCTATTGGTCAAAGCGTTAGAGGAAGCAGGTCTTACTCTTGATGACATTCAGCCCGTCTACTTGCCGCCGGCTGATGCCAGAGCTGCTTTTGAAGGAAACCAAATCGATGCCTGGGTAATATGGGATCCATTTTTATCAGCGGCGGAATTGGAGCTTGAAACGAAAACGATCCGGGATGGAGAAGGACTAGTGGCGAATCGTGAATTCTTTTTGGCAACTGATTCATTTGCCGGAAACGAAGAGGCTTTGAAGATCATCAAAGAAGAACTGATAAAAGTTGATAAATGGATTGAAGAAAACCCAAGGGATGTCGCTGAGTTTTTATCTCCGGAAATTGGAATGAGTGTGGAGGCATTGGAAAAAACATTAAATAGAAAAGAATACGGACTTGAGAAGATTTCCAGTACGGTTTTGGATGATCAACAAAAGATTGCCGATACATTTTTTAATCTTAAATTAATTCCAAGCAAGATTAATGTTCTAGATGCATCTGCAGATAAAAAAAATTAAGGGGGAAATAAAATGAAAGTATTTTGGTTTTTACCATCACATGGGGAAAGTCGCTATTTAGGATCGACAAAGGGAGGGAGAGCGATTACACTTCCTTACTTAAAACAAATTGCACAGGCTGTCGATCATTTAGGTTTTGAAGGGGCTTTGCTTCCAACAGGTCGGTCTTGTGAGGATGCTTGGGTAGTTGGTTCTTCATTGATTTCTGCAACGGAAAGAATGAAATTTTTAGTTGCGATTCGTCCAGGTTTAATGTCGCCAACCTTAGCTGCGCGAATGGCTTCAAGCTTCGACAGGTTGTCGAATGGCCGTCTTTTGATCAATGTCGTAACTGGGGGGGACCCAGTCGAATTGGCAGGTGATGGCGTGTTTCTAAATCATAAGGAACGCTATGAGCAAACAAATGAATTTCTCGATATATGGAGAAAGGAAATGTCCGGTGAGAGTGTGGACTATGAAGGGGAGCACCTAAAGGTTGAAGGCGGTAATATTCTGTTGTCACCTGTACAAGAACCGTACCCACCGCTCTATTTCGGAGGTTCATCCGATCCAGCCATCGATATATCGGGAAAGCATATTGATGTCTACTTGACTTGGGGTGAGCCGCCGGTGCAAGTGGCCGAAAAAATTGAAAAGGTACGTAAAAAAGCAGCAGAGTACGGACGTGAAGTCAGATTCGGCATTCGCATGCATGTCATTGTAAGAGAAACGGAAGAAGAAGCTTGGCAGGCAGCGGACGAACTCATTAAATATGTGGATGATGAAATGATTCAAAATTCACAAAAGATTTTTGAACGATTTGATTCAGTGGGACAGAAGAGGATGTCGCAACTTCATAATGGAAGCAGGGATTCACTCGAAATCAGTCCAAACTTATGGGCGGGTGTAGGTCTGGTGCGCGGTGGTGCCGGTACAGCACTAGTCGGAAGTGCTGAAAATGTTGCCGCCAGAATGAAGGAATATGAAGAAATCGGAATAGAATCCTTTGTTTTATCCGGGTACCCCCACCTGGAAGAAGCGTACCGTGTCGCGGAATTATTATTCCCGTTACTCCCTGTCGACCAGCAGCAAGTGCCCGTTTCGAAAGCGACGAGTCCATTCGGGGAAATACTGGCAAATGACCACTACCCTACAAAAGGAAGTGAAATTGAAGATGAAGGCAAAGTTAAACAAAAAGTTCAATAGGTTTTCCCTCATATCTTGGATTGTACCCATTCTGCTTTTGGTAACGTGGCAGCTGCTTTCTTTGTGGGGGATTCTGTCGGAACGGATATTGCCTGCCCCGACTGAAGTCTTTCAAGCTGGCGTCGCTTTATTGAAAACAGGGGAACTTATAGATTATATCGGCATCAGTGCTCAGCGGGCATTCATCGGTTTTTTAATCGGAGGGATTATTGGTTTTGTACTAGGGTTGTTAAATGGATTATCATCCATTGCTGAAAACTTATTCGATACATCGCTTCAGATGTTGCGTAACATTCCGCATTTAGCTTTAATACCACTGGTGATTCTATGGTTTGGCATAGAAGAAGAAGCGAAAATTTTCCTTGTCGCTTTAGGGGTTCTATTTCCTATCTACTTAAATACATTCCATGGAGTGAAATCGGTGGATAAGGGTTTAATTGAAGCGGCAAGGGTTTATGGGTTAAGTGGTTTTTCTTTATTCTGGAATGTGATCCTCCCTGCGGCCTTTCCATCCATTTTGGTGGGTATCCGCTTCTCCCTTGGAATCATGTGGGTCACATTAATTGTCGCAGAAACAATATCCGCTAATTCCGGAATAGGATATATGGCTATGAATGCCCGGGAATTCATGAGGATGGATATTGTTGTTCTCAGTATTCTCTTATATGCCTTATTGGGAAAAATATCGGACGTTGCGGCCAAATTAATTGAAAAAAGATGCTTAAAGTGGCATCCATCATACCAATGAGGAGGTCATTCATATGATAAATGGAAATTCGTTGGAGTTGCAGGGTGTAAGAAAGGATTTTGGGGATTTTGAAGTACTAAAGGGAATGGACCTCACATTTAAAAAAGGGGAATTCGTGGCCATTGTCGGTAAGAGTGGATGTGGAAAGAGCACCTTGCTTCGTCTTGTGGCAGGACTGGAAAAGCCGACGGGCGGGCAGATAATGGTGAATGGAAAGCCATTGAATGGATTAAATAAATCGTCACGTACGATGTTTCAGGATGGAAGGCTGTTTCCTTGGAAAAAAATCATTGAAAATATTGGTGTCGGCTTGAAAGGGGATTGGAAGCAAAGTGCTATGGAATTACTGGAGCAAGTGGGCCTTGCAGATCGAGCAAATGAGTGGCCGTCCGTTTTATCTGGGGGGCAGAAACAAAGGGTGGCGTTAGCGAGGGCATTGGTGAACCAACCTGACATACTCCTCTTGGATGAGCCGTTAGGGGCATTGGATGCTTTGACGAGAATTGGCATGCAAAGGCTGATTGAAGAACTATGGAGGAAAAGGGATTTTACTGCCTTGCTTGTTACACATGATGTTGAAGAAGCCGTAATGCTTGCCGACCGTGTCATATTAATCGAAGAAGGCAAAGTCGTCATGAATAAGGAAATCAATCTGCCGAGACCGCGGAAAAAGGATAGCATTCAATATTCATCACTAGCAGCCCAAATCCTTAACCGGGTGATGCAAGTTGAGGGGGAAATGGAAAAAAAGGCGATTCACGCCTGAATAAGAGAAAAAAATGAAAAAAGATTTTGCAGCGAATTCCTATGTTTACCATATGTTCATCACCTTCTTGCCCCCTTCGGAGTGTACCTTTCATGTTTAATGATTCGCGATTTAGGGAAATGTTAAATATAGAGAAACTTGCAATTCATATTCAGGAAGGCGGAGGATGTATGAGTAATATATTAGCTGCGAAAGAACGTACGAATTCAAAACACTCTAATTTAAGGAATTTGAGAGAAAAAGGCGAAATCCCTGCGATAGTATACGGCAATAAAAATGACAGTACGGCCATTTCAGTCAATAATATTGAGCTTCAAAAGACAATCAAGGAAATAGGCCGTAATGGAATCATTTCTTTGGACTTGGAAGGAAAGAATTATAAAGTCATGCTCTCTGACTATCAAAAGGATCCAATAAAGAACTCGATTTATCATGCAGACTTTTTAATTGTAGATATGTCGGCCCAATTACAGGCACAAGTTCGCATTAACCTTGTCGGTGTTTGTAAAGGTGTGAAAGACGGCGGGGTTCTTCAGCAGTCTCTTCATGAAGTGACGGTTACGGCTAAACCTAATGACATTCCTGACTCCATCGATGTTGACGTTACCGAACTTCAGGTAGGAGAGACAATCTACATATCCGATATCCAAACGAATAAACAAGTTACAATCGGCAACGATGGTGAAGAAGTCGTTGCATCTGTTTTGGCTCCTCGCCAGGAAGAGGAGATAAGTACAGGTGAACAGCAAGATGGCGGTATTCCTGAAAATGAAGAGGGCAGGGAAACCAAGGCATCACCAGAGTCATGATGCCGGGATTAAACAAGTGAATCGTGATATAATAGGCGTAGCTCTTAACGAGTTACGTCTTTTCAATCTATGGATGCATCCATTTAAGCCGGACCATTTTTTCGTGATTGACTTCTTTAATGGGGGTTTTTCCTAATTAGTTCTCCGGTCGCTTGCAGGCAAGCTTGAAATTAGGGTACTATTTTTCTAAGGTCCATGATCTTGGAAAAACTTCGTCCCAGCGTAACTCCCTAAATAACCGTAATGACGGAGTGTGAATCATGAAAATTATTGTAGGGTTAGGGAACCCAGGTAAACAATATGAAAAAACTCGGCATAACGTCGGATTTGAAGTAATAGATGAGTTATCCAAAAGATGGTCGATCCCACTTGATCAAGCAAAGCATAAGGGGATCTATGGTGTGGGAATGGTAAAGGGAGAAAAAGTTTTATTGCTTAAACCTTTAACCTACATGAATTTGTCAGGAGAATCCATTTCGGCTGTCATGCATTTCTTTAAGGTGGATATCGCGGATGTTGTCATTATATATGATGACCTTGATTTGCCTCCAGGGAAGCTTCGCCTTCGTCAAAAAGGAAGTGCAGGCGGTCATAATGGGATAAAATCTTCAATCGCCCATTTGGGTACGCAAGAATTCAATCGAATCAGAATAGGCATTGGCCGCCCGATTGGCCGTGTGCCGGTATCTGACTATGTTTTAGGGCGGTTTTCGCCTGAAGAATGGGATCATGTCGGGGCAACGATCGAAAAAAGCGCAGCTTCATGTGAAGCCTGGTTGGAAAAACCATTTCTACAGGTCATGAACGAATATAACCAATAAGCAGAGAGTAGATATAAGTAAAGAATAATATCTTCCTGTTTCGCTGAATAAAAACCCTCTACTTTTGTACATACTAACACTATTACAAAAATAGGGGGTTACCAAATGGCTCTCCATTATCGATGCCGACATTGCGGAACTAAGCTGGGCTCAATCGAGGCACACTCACTGAGTACGGAGCAGTTAGGTTTTAATCAACTTACCGATGAAGAGCGACAAGAGATGATCGTTTATGATTCTGAAGGGGATATGCATGTAAGGGCGATATGTGAAGACTGTCATGAATCGTTGCAAAGAAACCCTGATTTATATGAAAACGATTATATTATTCATTAGCGGGAGAGGGCTTTGGACAAAATCCAAAGCATTTTTCCGTTTGTCTGGAATACCAGGGCAAAAAAAATGCCGTTAATAAAAAGGACGCTTGGTTAAATGGCCAAGTTCTAATACAAAGAATTCAAATGTTTTTCGCACGTTAAGAGAGGGGGGAAATAAAATGAATGGATTACAGAACTTGTTCTCCAAACAAGATGATGTTCATTCGTTAATAGCCGGCATCGATGAAGGACTTAAGGAGCAAATCGTCTCTGGTCTGACAGGTTCCTCGAGATCACTTTTGCTGGCTTCCGTATATGAAAAGACGAATAGGCCTATTTTATTGGTTACCCATAATTTATTGCAAGCACAAAAATTCCATGAGGACTTATCCAGTTTCATTCCCGAGGAAGAATTATATATATATCCAGCCAATGAATTGATCGCGGCTGATTTGAGTGTAGCCAGCCCAGAATTAAGGGCTCAGCGTGTAGAGGCATTGAACTTTTGGGCGGAAGGAAAGAAAGGGATTGTCATTGCGCCCATTCCTGGGGTGCGTCGTGTGCTTCCTCCAAAGGATATTTGGAAAAGGCATCAGCTTATCTTTAATTTAGGGGAAGACATCGAACTTGAACCAACGCTTAATAAATTCATTGCCATGGGTTATAACCGGTCTGAAATGGTTGCTTCTCCAGGTGAATTCAGTATCAGGGGCGGCATAATCGATATTTATCCGATCACCGAACCTAATCCGATACGAATTGAATTATTCGATACCGAAATAGATTCAATAAGGACCTTTTCAAGCGAAGATCAGCGATCCATCGAGAAACTCAAGAAGGTGACGATTGGGCCCGTCAGTGAGGCTTTGCTAGAGACGGAGCATATCGAAAGAATCATAACAAGGCTCGAGAGCGGATTAAGTAAAAGCTTGAAGAAACTTAAAGACGAGAAAACCAAGGAACAGCTGGTTCAAACGATCAGTTATGAACTTGAACAGCTCAAAATGGGGAATATACCCGACAAAATCTTTAAATACTTAAGTTTAGCGTATGAAAATCCAGCTAGTTTAATAGATTATTTACCGGTAAATGGTTTGGTATTCTTAGATGAAATCAGTAGAATCCAGGAAATCAATGATTCTTTGGAAAAGGAAGAGGCAGGGTGGTACACGGACCTTTTAAGTCAGGGACAAATTATCCATGACATAAAATTGGCTCATCCCATGCAGGAATTAATCGTGAAATCCAGCAGGCCGTTTGTATACCTTTCATTGTTTTTACGGCATGTACCGCATACGAATCCTCAGAATATCCTGAATTTTGCCAGCAAACAAATGCAAAATTTCCATGGACAGATGAATGTGTTCAAAGCTGAACTGGAACGTTGGAAAAAAGGTAAATACACAGTCGTCATACTTGGACAGGATGAAGAACGGGTAAAAAAGCTGCATTCGGTTTTAGCCGATTATGATATAGAGGCCGCAGAACTGTTTAATGCCGACAGCATTCTTCCAGGTAAAGTACAGATTTTACGCGGCAGTCTGAATAGCGGCTTTGAATTACCTATGCAAAAATTCAGTATCATTACGGAAACGGAATTGTTTAATAAGAAGTCAAAGAAATCAATACGGAGACAGAAACTATCGAATGCGGAGCGAATCAAGAGTTATTCCGAACTGAAGATTGGTGACTATGTCGTTCATGTTAACCACGGTATCGGTAAATACTTGGGCATTGAAACCCTTACGATTAATGGGGTCCATAAAGATTACCTGAATATTCGTTATCAAGCGGATGACAAATTGTATGTTCCTGTCGACCAAATTGATCTTGTCCAAAAATATGTCGGTTCTGAAGGAAAAGAACCGAAGCTTTATAAGCTAGGCGGAACGGAATGGAAACGTGTCAAAAGTAAGGTTCAATCATCTGTTGAGAACATTGCCGATGATTTAATCAAGTTATACGCAGAAAGGGAAGCGGCAAAGGGCTATGCCTTTTCACCTGATGGTGATATGCAGAGAGAATTTGAAACATCATTCGCCTATAACGAAACGGACGATCAAATACGCTCCATAGTCGAAATCAAAAAGGATATGGAACGGGAACGGCCGATGGATCGTTTATTATGCGGCGATGTTGGATATGGGAAGACAGAGGTGGCGATCCGGGCCGCTTTTAAAGCCATAATGGATGGCAAGCAAGTTGCTTTTCTTGTTCCGACCACAATCCTCGCCCAGCAGCATTATGAAACATTAAGGGAGCGTTTTCAGGATTATCCCATTTCGATCGGTCATATGAGCCGTTTCCGGACTAAAAAACAGCAAACGGAGACGATTAAAGGATTGAAGGCTGGCACGGTGGATATTGTCGTTGGCACGCATAGGATTTTATCCAAAGATATCGTGTACCGCGATTTGGGATTGCTTATCATTGATGAAGAACAGCGCTTTGGCGTTACACATAAGGAAAAGATCAAACGGTTAAAAACCAATGTGGATGTACTGACTTTGACTGCGACGCCGATTCCGAGGACCCTTCATATGTCCATGTTGGGCGTGAGGGATCTGTCCGTCATCGAAACGCCGCCCGAGAACCGGTTCCCGATCCAAACTTATGTCATGGAGTATAATGGCTCGTTGGTAACGGAAGCCATAGAACGGGAATTGGCCAGGGGTGGTCAGGTTTACTTCCTTTACAATCGGGTAGAGGATATAGCAAGAAAAGCAGAAGAAATTTCCATGCTGGTGCCCGATGCCCGAGTCACCTATGCTCATGGGCAAATGACAGAGCAAGAACTGGAAGCCGTCATGTTCGGCTTTTTAGAAGGTGAATATGATGTTTTGGTAAGTACAACCATTATAGAGACGGGTGTCGATATCCCGAATGTCAATACGCTTATCGTGAATGAAGCGGATAGAATGGGACTTTCACAGCTCTATCAGCTGCGTGGGCGTGTAGGACGTTCCAATCGGGTCGCATATGCATTCTTCACTTATAGGAAAGATAAAGTGTTGACGGAAGTGGCAGAAAAACGTCTTCAATCCATTAAGGAATTTACAGAATTGGGTTCAGGGTTCAAAATCGCGATGCGTGATTTATCCATCAGGGGAGCCGGAAACATCCTAGGGGCTCAACAACATGGCTTCATCGATTCAGTCGGTTTTGATCTGTATTCACAAATGCTGAAAGAAGCGGTAGATGCGAAACGTAATGACCAGCCAGCCGAAGAAAAGAACACCCTTGAAATCGACATTGAAGTGGATGCTTATATCCCTGATGCCTACATAATGGATGGACATCAGAAAATAGAAATGTATAAAAGGTTCAGAGGTATTGCTTCGCTTGAAGAAGTGGAAGAATTACAGGATGAAATGATCGATCGTTTCGGAGAGTATCCAGAAGAAGTTTCCTATTTATTCATGATAGCCGAAATGAAGGTATATGCTGAAAAGGCCGGAATTGAAAGCATTAAACAATTAAAGCAGGAAATCAGCATTCTCCTTAGGGAAAAGGTCAGCAGCGATGTGGATGGACAAAAGGTGTTCGAGCTGGGATCGAAGTATGGCCGTATGGTCGGCTTCGGCATGGACGGCAATCGGATGAAGCTGGTCCTGCACATAAAAGGCGTAGAACAAAGCAAATGGCTTAATATCTTATTTGAGATGACCAAGGGTTTACAGTATGTAAAAAAAGAGACGCAAGCCACAAAAAACTAAAATTGAATGATAGTCCTCTTGAAGAAATTTTTTTAGGTACCATGGTAAAAAAATGCATCAAAAAGAAAAATTTTTTCAAAGTGCATAGAACTTACCATTAGAAAAATACTAAGTACAATAGCTGGTGATGATTTTGCTACAAAATGAGGATTTATCAAATCAATTAGATGAAAGTGAGGCAACATTAGATGAAAGCAACTGGTATCGTTCGCCGAATTGATGATTTAGGAAGAGTCGTCATCCCGAAAGAAATTCGCAGGACCCTCCGTATCCGTGAAGGAGATCCACTGGAAATATTTGTGGATAGAGATGGAGAAGTCATCCTTAAAAAATACTCTCCTATTAGTGAATTAGGCGATTTTGCTAGGGAATATGCAGAAGCACTTTATGATAGCCTTGGAAACCCAGTTATGATTTGTGACAGGGATACTTACATTGCAGTGGCAGGCGGCTCCAAAAAAGAATACTTAAATAAAAGTGTTAGTGAACTAGTGGAAAAAATCATGGAAGAAAGAAATCCTGTCCTGGAGTCTCCAAATGGACAAATTTCATTCGTTGATTCCAATGATGAGGAAGTCCAATCTTATACTGCAGCTCCGATCATTGCGAGTGGCGACCCGATTGGTGCCGTCTTGATTTTCTCTAAAGATAGTACCATTGGTGAAGTGGAACAGAAATCGGTTGAAACAGCAGCAAGCTTCCTAGCTAGGCAAATGGAACAGTAACCTTGGACATGCCATTATATTTTTAAAGGTGGAAAGGGCAGCAATCGCGCTGTCCTTTTTGCAATTCTAAAAAAAGAAGTGGATATGGAAAATAATTAACAGTGTGGCTGGGGTTGAAAAATAACCATTAGAATTATGCTATAATAACTACCACATATGAGTGAAAAGGGGAAAAAGGATGGCTGAAAAGCCTTATAAAACATCAAATGAACTTTTTCGAGGTGCGCTGATTTTGAGCGCAGCTGCGATTATCGTAAAAGTGTTGAGTGCGGCCTATCGCATACCTTATCAGAACATTGCGGGTGACATCGGGTTTTATATCTATCAACAGGTCTATCCCTTCTACGGTGTTGCCTTTACATTATCAACACTCGGCTTTCCGGTAGTCATATCCAAACTTATTGCTGAACGGGAGTCTTCCAAAAATAACTTTGCGGTCAAGGACATTTTAATGACATCATTCATCGTCTTAAGTTCGATAGGAGTCATGATGTTTGCTGCACTGTTCCTTGGCGCTGAGTGGATTGCAGGGTGGATGAAGGACCCGAATTTAGCCGGTCTGCTGAGAATCGTTGCCTATTCTTATCTATTAATGCCGATTTCATCTGTTTTAAGAGGCTATTTTCAAGGAAGAAACGACATGTTACCGACGGCAAGTTCGCAGGTCGCTGAACAATGCATCCGTGTGTTGACGATACTGGTTCTTTCCACAATATTCGTGAATCTAGGCTACTCTCCTTATATGGTCGGCAAGGGTGCTGTCCTCGGTTCGATAACCGGCGGCATAACTGGCCTGGTACTGCTTGTTGCTTTCGTTATTTTAAGAGAAGAATGGAAGCTTTTTTTACGGATGAGAATCAAACCGGTACATTTCATCAAAATCTCCAAGGTCCTGGTTCTCCAAGGGTTGGCCTTTTGCATAACTGGCTTGATCCTTATCTTGTTTCAGTTTGTCGATTCACTGCACCTATATTCCCTATTAAGGGAAACGGGGATGGGGGAAAACGAAGCCAAAGGATGGAAAGGGGTATATGACCGGGGACAGCCTTTGCTTCAGTTAGGTACAGTCGTGGCTAATTCTTTTGCATTGGCGCTTGTACCTGTAATATCCGGATTCGTTCAGAGGAAAAATGAACAAGAATTATTGAATAAAATCAAACTGGTGCTTCGTGTAAGTGCAACGATAGGACTTGCAGCTGCGATCGGGCTGGTGGTGACGATGAAGCCTGTCAATCATATGCTGTTCATGGATGTTAAAGGGACCATTACTTTAGCAATTTTCTCTTTATCGATCTTATTCACATCCGTCATAATGGCAGAAGCGGCAGTGATTCAAAGCTTAGGCTATTCGTTCATACCGGTGATCATTACGCTTGTGGGTGTGGTCAGCAAGTGGGCTTTGAACCTTGTCCTGGTGCCCCATTACAAAATCGCGGGAGCAGCCTCGGCAACAGTGCTTGCGTATATGATCATGACTGTATTATTTTATGTGGTATTGAGAGTACATATTAAAAAGACATTAATTGAAAAGAAGCACGTGTTAATAATCTTGAAGAGTACGGTTTACATGGGTACGGCGGTTGTTTTATTCAATGGCTTATTCGAAATGATGTCCTCAGGCGAAAGCAGGTTGTTAGCTACGATCCAAGCTTTGACCGGGGTAGCGATCGGTGCAGCCGTTTTTGTGATGACCGCCATTCGTGCAGGCTTATTTGGTGAAGAAGAACTGGCACTTATACCTGCAGGTTCAAAGCTTAAACGATTTATAATAACGAATAGGAGTATGCGAAATCATGAATGAGATTACGATAATAGGCCTTGGTGCAGGGGATTTAGATCAGCTTCCACTAGGAATTTATAAAAAATTGCTACAAACAGAACAATGCTTCGTCAGAACGATTGATCATCCTGTGATTGGGGATTTGAAAAGGGAAGGAATCAATTTCACGGCGTTTGACGGGATATATGAAAAGCACGACCAATTTGAAGCGGTATATGAAGAAATTGCCGGAACATTAGTACAAGAGGCTTCAAACCGTTCGATTCTTTACGCAGTTCCGGGACATCCCATGGTAGCGGAAAAAACGGTTCAGCTTTTGCTCGAAAAGGGTCCGGCTCTTGGAATAGCCATCAAGTTGGAAGGCGGGCAAAGTTTCCTTGATCCCTTGTTTCAGGCTGTTCAAATCGATCCGATCGAAGGGTTCCAGCTGTTGGATGGGACAGATCTTTCACCAGATGATTTGCACATTACCCAGCATATGATAATCGGACAGGTGTATGACGCATTCAGTGCGTCCAATGTGAAGCTGACTTTAATGGAAAAGCTACCGGATGACTATGAGGTATATATCGTTACAGCAGCAGGAAGCAGTCAGGAAAAAGTGACAAAATGCGCTCTGTTCGAACTCGACCGTCAGATGGAGTTAAGTAACTTGACGAGTGTTTATGTCCCGCCTGTTAGAGAAGAAGCTTTACAATACAGGGAGTTTTCTAAGCTGCGTCAAGTCATCGCAGAACTTAGAGGTCCTGACGGATGTCCTTGGGATAAGAAACAAACTCATGAAAGCTTGAAGAAATATCTAATAGAAGAGGCTTATGAGCTGATTGATTCCATCGATGAAGAGGACGATGAGGGCATGGTTGGTGAACTTGGGGATGTCCTGCTTCAGGTGATGCTTCATTCACAAATCGGTGAAGATGAGGGCATGTTCACGATAGACGATGTGATTGAAGGCATTACGGCGAAAATGATTCGACGCCACCCCCATGTATTCGGAGATGTTGAAGTGAACGGCGAGGAAGATGTATTAGAGAACTGGCAGAAAATCAAAGAGAATGAAAAAGGGAGCGAAACAAAAGCTCCGCAATCCATACTGGATGGGATTGAGAAATCGCTGCCAAACTTACTTCGGGCCGAAGAGTACCAAAAAAGGGCGGCGAAGGTCGGGTTTGATTGGGATGAGGTTTCCGAAGCCTGGAAAAAGGTCAGGGAAGAAGTGCAGGAATTGGAAGCGGAAATATTAAGCCCGAACAGGGATGTCGAAAGAATAAAATCAGAGCTGGGCGACCTCTTTTTTGCGCTTGTCAACATTTCACGTTATTATGACATACAAGCGGAAGAAGCCGTCTATAAAACAAACCAGAAATTCCACCGGCGTTTTACATATATAGAAGAATGCATTCAAAAGGCAGGCAAGAAGTTTGAGGATTATACATTGGAAGAACTGGATTCATATTGGGATGAAGCAAAAGCTAAAGGACTTTAATTAAGGGAGAGATTTTAATGTCGATGAGATTGGATAAATTCCTAAAAGTTTCAAGATTGATCAAGCGCCGTACACTTGCGAAAGAGGTGGCGGATAAAGGGAGAATCACGATTAACGGACAACAGGCAAAAGCAAGTTCGAATGTGAAAGATGGCGATGAATTGACTGTACGATTCGGTCAAAAGCTCGTTACGGTACGTGTCGATAAGATTCAAGAAACGACGAAAAAAGAAGCGGCTGCAGATATGTATACTATCGTAAAGGAAGAAAAGCTAGCGGAGGAGTAAGGACAGGCTTGGTTCTAATTCCGCTCTTACGGACATACACTTGTACAAATCAGTGGTACTGTGAGGGATGATAAAATGAGCCAATATATTGATCCGAATGCTGGTTACACAAAGGGAACGACCCAAGAGCATGATGTAACTATGAAAGGCCGCCGTTTACTTGATATTACCGGTGTCAAACAAGTTGAAAGCTTTGATAATGAGGAGTTTCTGCTCGAAACTGTAATGGGATTCTTATCTATCCGGGGCCAGAACTTGCAAATGAAAAATTTAGACGTGGATAAAGGCATCGTCTCCATAAAGGGAAAGATTTTCGACCTTGTTTATTTAGATGAGCAATCAGGGGAGAAAGCTAAAGGCTTCTTTGGCAAATTGTTCAAATGACCTTAACGATTCAATTTTATACGTTGCTTGCGATGATAGGCATGGGCAGTGGCTTTGGAGCTGCCCTGGATACGTATAGCCGGTTCCTGAAACGTTCGGAAAGGAAAAGGTGGATTGTATTCATCCATGACTTCCTTTTCTGGATCATTCAGGGTCTCCTTATTTTTTATGTTTTGTTTTTAGTGAATGAGGGAGAGTTTCGCCTTTATTTATTTTTGGCCTTATTATGCGGTTTTTCAGCTTATCAAGCACTTTTCAAAGGTTTCTATCAACGTTTTTTAGAGTTTTTGATCATACTTGTGATAAAGTTGGCGAGATTTATAACGAATTCGGTTCACATGCTGATATTTGTTCCGATAAAATGGGTAATAGTATCTGTAATAGCCATCATCTTCGGGATAGGTAAGTTCGTTTTAGCAATATTAAAATGGGTGGGGAAAATACTTCTCTTTATTTTGAATATTTTCTGGAGGCCATTAAAATGGATTCTGACTTATTTATGGAATTTATTGCCGGTTTTTGTTACGAAAAACGTCGGGAAGTTTTATAATAAAGGAAAAGGTATTTTATTGAAAATAAAGAATTCTATATTTAGAATGCTAAATAGATGGAGAAATAAAAAGAAATGAGGAGCGATAAAAAATGAGTAGCCTGCGTAAAAAGAAAGTGGCAAAAATAGAAAATCCCTACGTCGCTCAACAAGAGAAAAAAGTACAAACCGTAGAAAAAAAGAAGCGTGGTCTAATGCGTAGATTAACTCTTTACTCAGTTTTCGCCGCTGTCTTTTTGATTTTTGCCGTTTCCACCCTCATAACGCAAAATGTTGCACTGGATGAGAAGGTACAACAGAAGGAAGAATTGAAGGGAAAGTTAGCTGAATTGAAAAAAGACGAGACCCTTCTTAAAGAAGAAATCGTAAAGCTTAATGACGACGACTATATAGCGAAAATAGCCAGACGGGATTATTTCTTATCTGAAAAAGGCGAAATCATATTTACCCTTCCAAAAGGGAAGGAAGATAGTGACTAATATTGACACTGTTTTTTTACTTTCGTTATAATATAGAGAGAAGAGATTTTTTAACATTTCTAAGGAGGAACATTTTTTTTATGTCAATCGAAGTAGGCAGCAAGTTACAAGGTAAAGTAACAGGCATAACTAATTTTGGTGCATTTGTAGAGCTACCTCAAGGTTCAACCGGTCTTGTCCATATCAGTGAAGTGGCTGATAACTATGTCAAGGATATCAATGATCATTTAAAAGTGGGCGATACAGTAGAAGTGAAAGTCATCAATGTTAAAGATGGCAAGATTGGCTTGTCCATAAAAAAAGCGATAGACCGTCCTGAAGCTGAGCAAAAACCTGCATACACACCACGTCCGCGCCAAGGAAGAGGGAATGACAGCCGTTCCAAAGACTTCCGCTCGAAAGGTAACGGTTTCCAACCGAAGGAAAACTTTGAGCAAAAAATGGCTAAATTCTTAAAAGATAGCGAAGACCGCTTAACGACCCTTAAACGTAGCACCGAAACGAAACGGGGAGGTCGAGGTGGAAGACGCGGATAAAACTGCTGCTGAAAATAATAGTTTAGCAACTTTTCCTGTGAAATTATTCATAGTGTAGATAAAGGCAAGCTTGCCGGCTTGTCTTCTTTTAATTATCAATAACATAAAAAAAGCGCCTCTGTACACTTACTTAAGATAAGTGTACAGAGGCGCTTTTGTATTTGATGACCCGTACGGGATTCGAACCCGTGTTACCGCCGTGAAAGGGCGGTGTCTTAACCGCTTGACCAACGGGCCATTATTTTCAAGAAAAAAAGATAGCGGCAGAGGGGATCGAACCCCCGACCTCACGGGTATGAACCGTACGCTCTAGCCAGCTGAGCTACGCCGCCATAATGGTAAGTGCTACTGAAGCACAAGTTATATCTTACATTCGTGATGAATAAATGTCAACAAAAAAAATAAAGTTTGTCGGTTTCCATTTCCTGATTATTTATTCGTGTTATTTTCCGCAAAAATAACCTAAAAACTTTGCTTTTCTTCAAAAAAAAAGGAACACCCGTTTCTGTATTGGAAAAAAAGGCACAAAAACCTGTATACAAATGATTGTTCAAGAAGAATTTCGTCGAACGTTTTTCTTATCCGCTTATAAAATTCTGACAAAAAAATAAACAAGCCCTCTATATAATAAAAATCACTAATACGAATGGGGTGTTGAAATGGAAAAAGTAGAAAGACCTATGATGGAACCTCTTGGTGATGTTCAGTTAAAAGAAGCGAAGGCAGGGGCCATCAATTGGATCCAACAACTGCAAATGAAGACGGAAGATATATTCGTAAAAAAAGGTATCTCTTTAGCAATTATAGGTTTTTTATTAGGACGGGCATTAATTCTTTCGCAGCTGGCACCATTTGGACTTCCGTTTTTCGCAGCCGTGTTTCTCATGAGACGTGACAGGGCACCACTTGCTTTATTCGGATTGATTGCAGGTGGGCTGACCGTTCACTATTCTAATAGTTTAGTCATCTTTGCATCGGCGTTCCTGCTCCTGTTATTTCATAAGATCAAGAAGCCCGCCGTGGAAGGACAATTCAAGACGATGTCGATGTACGTCTTTGCTTCACTATTCCTGGTCAACCTGGCCGAGCAATATCTGGTATTCCGAACGATTCAGCTGTACGACTTAATGATGATAGGAGTAGAGGCGGGACTCGCAATGATCTTAACCTTAATCTTCATACAGTCCATCCCGCTGCTGACCATTCGGACAAAGTCCCAATCATTAAAGACGGAGGAAATCGTCAGCATCATCATCTTGCTGGCTTCGGTGATGACCGGAACCATAGGCTGGATGATATACGATCTATCACTCGACCATATATTCTCGCGATACTTGGTCCTCCTCTTCGGGCTGGCGGGAGGGGCCGCCATAGGCTCCACTGTAGGTGTAGTTACTGGATTGATATTCAGCCTGGCAAGTATTGCTAGTCTCTATCAAATGAGCCTTCTCGCTTTTTCCGGGCTTCTGGGCGGTTTGCTGAAGGAGGGAAGGAAGATAGGGGTTGCTAGCGGCCTCTTGATTGCTACGTTACTGATAGGTTTATATGGTGAGGGCACCAGCAATATTATGGTGACCCTCTATGAATCAATTATAGCTGTGGCCCTATTTATATTGACACCGTCCTCCATAATCAACAAAATAGCGAAACATATACCGGGAACAGTCGAGAATTCTGATGAACAGCAGCAGTATGCCCGAAAAGTGAGAGATGTCACCGCTCAAAGGGTGGAGCAATTCTCACATGTATTTGAGGCGCTCTCCAATAGCTTTTCCCAAGTGGATGAAAGGGGGAGATTGGAGGAAGATGAGAAAGAATTCGACTACTTCTTAAGTAATGTAACGGAAAAGACGTGCCAGCTTTGTTTTAAAAAGGAACAGTGCTGGTCCAAGAACTTTAATACAACCTATGACGGCATGCAGGAGATCATGCTTCAATTAAGTGAAAATAATGGTCAGCTCCCCCAAAAGACTTCGAAGGAATGGGCGAAATATTGTAGCCGCGGGCCTCAGGTCATTGGGGCAATATCACAGGAGCTTACTTATTTTGAAGCCAACCAAAAATTAAAAAGGCAGGTGAAGGAAAGCCGGAAACTAGTTGCGGATCAACTGCGGGGAGTTTCGGCGGTAATGGATGATTTTGCGAAAGAAATACAAAGGGAAAGGAAGAATCATCATGTACATGAAGAATCCATTTTGGAAGCCATCCAGGATTTTGGCCTGCACATAGGGTATGTAGAAATATATAGTCTAGAACAAGGGAATGTCGATATAGAGATGAGTGTCCCATACTGCCAGGGCAGAGGGGAATGTGAAAAATTGATTGCACCTATGCTTTCTGACATTTTAGGGGAAACGATAGTCGTTCATTCGGAAGAATGTGCAACGTATCCAAACGGGCAATGTGAGGTGATATTTAGGTCAGCAAAAAAATTCACGGTCGAAACGGGTGTGGCTCATGCTGCCAAGGGGGGAGGGCTTGTATCAGGAGACAGTCATACGACCATGGAAATTGGCTGCGGCAAATTCGCAATAGCCATTAGTGATGGAATGGGAAATGGGGAAAGGGCCCATTTTGAAAG
The DNA here is from genome assembly GCF_022603275.1 of Peribacillus sp. Aquil_B1. Taxonomy (NCBI): domain Bacteria; kingdom Bacillati; phylum Bacillota; class Bacilli; order Caryophanales; family Bacillaceae; genus Peribacillus; species Peribacillus sp. Aquil_B1. Next base: position 41,418 of record NZ_JAKXEE010000010.1, read on the forward strand.
TACAGAGACATTGAAGCTGCTTCAAAAATTTTTACAATCGGGAATTGAAGAAAAAATAGCCATTAAATCCGTAAACTCCGTATTATCTCTACGCACTACCGATGAAATATTTTCGACTCTTGATTTGGCAATGATTGATCTTCAGGACGCAAAGGCTAAGTTTTTAAAAATCTGTTCGATACCGAGTTTCATTAAAAGGGGGGATAGGATAATAAAAATTGAATCAAGTAACCTCCCTATGGGAATCATCCAGGATTTCGATGTTGATGTTGTATCAGAAGAGCTGAAGGCAGGGGACATACTGATCATGATGAGCGATGGAGTGTTCGATGGTCCCTCACATGTCGAAAATATCGAGTTCTGGCTTAAACGAAAAATCAAGGAAATGGAAACAGACGATCCGCAGGAAATCTCTGATTTAATATTGGAAGAGGTCATCCGAACAAAAGGGATCATAGATGATGACATGACAGTGGTAACATCGAAAATCAAGCATAACACACCGAAATGGGCATCCATTCCCGTTTCTCCAAAACGCAAAAAGGCCCAGTAGGCCGTTTATATATATAAAATAAATAAAACCAAAAATGAGGTGGTGAAAAGGAAGAAGGATAAATGGTAAAGAGACTTTTCAATCACTCCGCTCCATGATGTGACTTGATGCGATGTCTTAGCGTATAAATTCCCCCCTTTTAGTCAATTATGGTAACAAATTGATAGGAAGGGAGAGCAAAACATGAAAGCAGGAACATTAAAACAGATTTTGCTTATAACCGACGGATGTTCAAATCATGGTGAGGAGCCGTCTGCCATGGCTGAATTAGCAAGGAAGCAAGGCATAACCATCAATGTCATAGGTGTCATGGAAAATGATGTGATAGATGAAAAGGGTCTTAAGGAAATCGAGAAGATTGCTGGTTCAGGAGGTGGCGTAAGTCAAATAGTCTATGCCCAGCAGTTGTCCCAAACTGTCCAAATGGTGACCCAAAAGGCAATGACTCAAACTATACAGGGAGTTATCAATCGCGAACTTCAACAAATACTTGGAGATTCAAAAACGATGGAGGATCTTCCGCCGGATAAACGGGGAGAAGTGATGGAGGTGGTCGATGAGCTTGGGGAAACGAGCAAGCTCGAAGTACTGATTCTTGTTGATACCAGTGCAAGCATGAAGCACAAACTGCCTACAGTAAAAGATTCCTTATTAGATCTTTCCCTTAGCATGAATGCAAGAATGGGTGACAGCCGTTTTTCCGTATTCGTATTTCCTGGGAAAAGAAATGATGTTGAAAAGTTGCTGGATTGGACCCCGAACCTTGAAGCCCTGACGGCAACTTTTCCTAAGCTTAGTACAGGGGGACTCACTCCGACAGGTCCAGCCATTCGTGAAGCTTTAACATATTTCAATAAAAAACGTTCATTGAGGGGATTGTTATCACATGATGATGAACAATACTTTGAGGAATCAATGTAAACTCCTGCCTGGCAGTTTGGTCACTGGAAAATGGAATAAAAACCAGTACAAAATAATTAAGGAATTGGGGTGTGGAGCGAACGGGATCGTCTATTTGGTTGAAAGCAAAAATCGTCATTATGCTTTAAAGCTCAGTGATAATGGGACGTCCATTATTTCGGAGATGAATATCCTAAAATCCTTTTCAAAGGTCCAGGGGTCTACCCTTGGACCTTCCTTTTTGGAAGCGGATGATTTCATGAAAACAGGAAAGCAGCTCCCTTTTTATGTCATGGAATATATCCACGGACACGATTTTTTGCGTTTCATCGATAAAAAAGGGTCATCGTGGATTGGAGTCTTAATGCTTCAGCTTTTAACAAGCTTGTCTGCCCTGCATACCAATGGCTGGGTGTTCGGGGATTTAAAACCTGAGAATTTGATCGTGACTTCACCAGCCTATAAGGTACGGTGCGTGGATGTTGGCGGAACCACCTTAATCGGGAGATCTGTTAAAGAATTCACCGAGTTCTTTGACAGGGGTTACTGGGGACTTGGATCAAGAAAGGCCGATCCGCAATATGACTTGTTCGCTGTGGCGATGATTATAATCAATTCGGCCTATCCTGGACGTTTCCACAAGAAAGGGGAGGGGTATAGACAGCTTAACGACTTGATTAAGCAGAAAAAGGAATTGCACCCATATAGAAAGATGTTGGATAAAGCACTTCACGGGCAATATGATTCTGCTCTCCAAATGCGGGAGGATTTGGTTACGGTGCTAAGTAAGCAAAATCACTCGAGGAAAAAGGATCCGACTCAGGCAGCTACCGGCCAGTCACAAAGAGTTCAACCTGCAACGAGACAAGCAAGAAGGTCCCAAAACCATTCAAAAAAGAAAAGTGGCGGTTTTTTTGAAACTTTTTTGCTGGTTGCCATCATATCGATGCTCTATGTTCTTTACATATATGAACAGTTGTTATGATATAGTTATTAGGTGAATGCCATGGAATAATTGAAACCATTTCATGATTGAATCGTATAAAACTAATGCCTGTTCATAAAGAAGGAAGATTGTATGTTAAAGGAAAAAGTTCTGAGCACCATTTATAGAAACGAATTGATTAAGGAAAACTCGAAGTTGCTAATAGGCGTTTCCGGAGGACCGGATTCATTGGTGCTTCTCCATATCCTTAAGGAAATTCAATCTCTTTTTCATTACGAGATGATCGTTGCAAGTGTTGACCATATGTTTCGTGGTGAAGAATCCTATGAGGATTTTAAATATGTCGAGCACATATGTGAACGGTGGGGCATTACATTTGAGGGAAAAAGGATCGATGTTCCTGCCCGGATGAAACAGACGGGGGAAAGTTCACAAATAACCTCAAGAAAGCTGCGTTTTGCTTTTTATGAAGAAATGATGGATAAGCATCAAGCCTCCACTCTTGTCCTGGGGCATCATGGAGATGATCAAATCGAAACGATGCTCATGCGTTTAACGAGAGGGGCGACAGGTAAGGCAAGGGCAGGTATTCCTATAAAGAGACGTTTCCATACTGGAAATCTGATCAGGCCTTTTCTTGAAATCACGAAAAGCCAAATAATCGAATATGCGGGCCTTCATGATATCGAACCAAGGTTTGATCCGAGCAATGAAACAGGTGTCTATGCAAGAAATCGTTTTAGACATGAAGTCCTTCCGTTTTTAAAGAAAGAAAATGTCAAGGTTCATGAGCATTTTCAACGATTCAGTGAAGAGCTTTATGAAGATGAAGAGTTTTTTTTGAACCTGGTTTCAAGCAAAATGTCCGATGTTTGGATCACACAGGATAAAGATCAAGCGGTTATTCAGATTGATAAGGTTCTAGCGATGCCTAAACCTTTACAAAGAAGGGCGATTCAACTAATATTAAACTATCTTTATTTGGAGAGACCTTCATCGCTTTCGGCATTACATATTGACCAACTTTTAGTTTTGTTTTTAAATCCTCAACCATCTGCAGAATTGCATCTTCCGGAGGGCCTTATTGCGGAAAAATCATATCAAACTTGCACGTTTAGGTTTTTCCGGCAAAAAAGCCATAAATATTCCTTTAAATTACAAATTCCCGGTGAGACTATTCTTCCGAATGGATATAAGATTAAAGCGCACTATATAAAAGAAGAAATTCCGGTACTTAGAGGAAATCATTCTTTTATACTTCCCGAATCAGCTGTTCAGCTTCCTCTTACAGTCCGAACCAGGAATGAAGGCGAGCGGATGGCCGTCAAGGGATTAGGTGGAACTAAAAAGTTAAAGGATATTTTTATTAATGAAAAGATCCCGATGCTAGAAAGAAATGTGTGGCCGGTCATCATCGATCAAACGGGAACGGTCATTTGGCTACCTGGTTTAAAAAAATCGAATGTTGAGCCGGATATAATTTCTGATGAAAAATCTTTAATCTACTTAGAATATAAAAAAGCTTAATTCTTCATGGGGGGCAATTAATTACAATGACCATGCAAAACGACATTGAAAAGGTTTTAATAACAGAGGAAGAACTTCAAAAGAAAATCAGGGAATTGGGTGCGCAGCTTGAAGCTGATTACCAAGGTAAGTTCCCGTTGGCCATCGGAGTGCTGAAAGGCGCCATGCCATTTATGTCAGATTTACTGAAACGCGTTGATACACATCTTGAAATGGACTTTATGGATGTTTCAAGCTATGGTAACTCCACTGTATCTTCCGGTGAAGTGAAAATCATCAAGGATCTTGATACATCAGTTGAGGGCCGGGATATTTTAATCATCGAAGATATTATCGACAGCGGTTTGACTCTTAGCTATCTTGCGGAACTTTTCCGTTACCGAAAAGCAAAATCAATTAAAATCGTTACCTTACTGGATAAACCAACAGGCAGGAAAGCGGATATCACTCCGGACTATGCCGGGTTCATCGTACCGGATGCATTTGTTGTCGGATATGGTCTTGATTTTGCGGAAAAGTATCGTAATCTCCCGTATATTGGCATATTGAAGCCTGAAATTTACCAGAATTAATTGTACCTGTTTGAAAGAGAAGACCAGATAAAAACAGCGGTGTTAAATTATTGTAATTCATTAATTTTGTATGATAGTATTTACTATAGTTTGTTTACCCGTGGGAGGAGGTAAGGGATGAATCGGATCTTCCGTAATACCATATTTTATTTACTGATCTTTTTGGTCATCATTGGGATTGTAAGCATTTTTAATAATAACAATGAACCAAACGTAAAATTGACCCAAGATGAATTCTATAAGCATTTGGAGAGTGGGGACGTTACATCACTTACGATGCAGCCCGAAAGCAGTGTATTTGAAATCACGGGAAAGCTCAAAGGTTATGAGGAAAACAAATTCTTTGTGACGTATGTGCCTTTCAGTGAGTATTCGCAAAGCCGGATCAATGACGCTGTAACCAAGCTGGATAAAGACATCATCAATGTCGAACCTCCAGAAAAGACAAGTGGCTGGGTGACATTTTTCACTTCCATCATTCCATTTGTAATCATTTTTATCCTCTTCTTCTTTTTACTTAACCAAGCTCAAGGCGGCGGCGGTGGCCGCGTCATGAACTTCGGGAAAAGTAAGGCGAAATTGTATAATGATGATAAGAAAAAAGTACGCTTCAATGATGTTGCCGGAGCGGACGAAGAAAAGCAGGAACTTGTCGAGGTCGTTGAATTCTTGAAAGACCCTCGCAAATATGCCGAGCTTGGTGCCCGTATTCCTAAAGGGGTACTTTTAGTTGGGCCTCCTGGTACAGGTAAAACTTTACTTGCACGAGCTGTAGCTGGTGAAGCCGGAACTCCTTTCTTCTCAATCAGTGGTTCTGATTTTGTTGAAATGTTTGTGGGTGTCGGTGCATCCCGTGTTCGTGATTTGTTTGAAAATGCTAAGAAGAATGCACCATGTATCATCTTTATCGATGAGATTGATGCAGTCGGACGTCAACGTGGCGCAGGTCTAGGTGGCGGTCACGATGAACGTGAACAGACATTGAACCAACTCTTGGTGGAGATGGATGGTTTCGGTGGTAATGAAGGAATCATAATCATTGCTGCGACTAACCGTGCTGATGTATTGGATCCGGCATTATTGCGTCCAGGACGTTTTGACCGTCAAATAACGGTAGGCCGACCTGATGTCAAGGGCCGTGAAGAAGTGCTGAAAGTGCATGCACGCAATAAACCTTTAGCAGAAACAGTCGATTTGAAAGCGATCGCTCAGCGTACTCCAGGATTTTCTGGTGCCGATCTTGAAAACTTACTGAATGAAGCGGCTCTTGTAGCTGCCCGTCAAGATAAGAAGAAGATCGACATGTCCGATTTGGATGAAGCTTCGGATCGTGTTATCGCTGGACCTGCCAAGAAAAACCGTGTCATTTCCAAAAAGGAAAGAAATATCGTTGCCTGGCATGAAGCAGGCCATACCATTATTGGATTGGTTCTGGATGATGCTGAAGTCGTTCATAAAGTTACGATTGTCCCTCGTGGTCAAGCCGGCGGTTATGCAGTTATGCTGCCGAAAGAAGATCGTTTCTTCATGACGGAACCTGAGCTTAAAGATAAAATCGTAGGACTATTGGGTGGCCGTGTAGCTGAAGAAGTTACATTCGGCGAAGTGAGTACCGGTGCGCATAACGACTTCCAGCGTGCAACGGGCATAGCTCGGAGCATGGTTATGGAATATGGCATGAGTAAGCTTGGGCCGCTTCAATTCGGTAATTCTCAAGGTCAGGTCTTCCTGGGACGCGATTTCAACAATGATCAAAACTATTCGGATGCAATAGCATATGAAATCGATCTTGAAATTCAACGTATCATCAAGGAAGCTTACGAAAGATGTAAGAAGATACTTACTGAAAATCGTGAAAAACTTGATTTGGTTGCAAAAACCTTGCTTGAAGTGGAAACACTTGATGCTGAACAAATCAAAAGTTTATTCCATAATGGTAAATTGCCAGAACGTGATTATACGGCACTGAATGGGAATTTAACCACTGATGAGAATGTCAAGGTGAACATCAATAAGAAGAAGGAAGAAAAAGAGGCCCTATTAGATCCATTGGATAAAAGAGGACCTGAGGACCTTGAAATAACGGAGGAAGGATTGAATACCCCTCCAATCAAAGAAGGTGCACCTCAAGATAAGCCGCTTTCCTTCCCGAACGAAGATGACAATAAAAAGTCTTAAGTTGACTAAATTCAAAAGGGTATTTCCGCCTCGGAAATACCCTTTTCTTAACTCTTATGATAAAGTTTTTGGGGTACCTTTCGAAAAGTGCGACTAATAGCGTGGGAAATAACAGTGTGTTATGATGTTGGAGAATAATTTACCGGAGTGATGAAACGATGATTTTTGTATTGGATGTTGGGAATACGAATACAGTATTAGGCGTATACGATGAAGATATTTTAAAATATCATTGGCGAATAGAGACTAACCGTCACAAGACAGAAGATGAGTATGGAATGGTCATAAAGTCTTTGTTGCAACATGAAGGTCTTTCGTTTGATCAATTTGATGGAATCATTATTTCTTCGGTAGTTCCGCCGATTATGTTTGCGCTTGAACGCATGTGCAAAAAATACTTTGGAATTAAACCGCTAATAGTTGGACCTGGAATAAAAACCGGATTGAATATTAAATACGAAAATCCCCGTGAGGTGGGAGCCGACCGAATCGTTAATGCTGTAGCAGGCATTCAGGAATATGGAAGCCCTCTCATTATCGTGGATTTTGGTACGGCAACGACATATTGCTACATAAATGAGGATAAACAATACATGGGCGGAGCCATTGCTCCGGGTATAAATATTTCTACTGAAGCACTTTATTCAAAAGCAGCCAAACTTCCAAGAATAGAAATCAGCCGGCCGGAAGGGATTATTGGGAAAAATACGGTGTCCGCCATGCAGGCTGGCATTTTGTATGGATATGTTGGACAGGTAGAAGGAATCGTTAATCGAATTAAGGCGCAAAGTAATCTAGAACCAACGGTAATAGCGACAGGCGGGCTGGCTACCTTAATTGCTAATGAGTCCACTGTAATTGACGTTGTGGAGCCATTTTTGACCTTGAAGGGGCTGCAGCTGATTTATAAACGTAACCGTGAGCAAGTGAAGAAGTAATACAAAGCTTGAAAGGAGAAAAATACATGAAGGATTATTTAATAAAGGCGTTAGGTTATGAAGGACAGGTACGGGCATATGCTGTTTCAACAACAGACACCGTAGGAGAAGCGCAGCGACGCCATTATACATGGCCTACTGCTTCTGCTGCCCTTGGACGTGCTATGACGGCAGGCGTTATGATGGGCGGAATGTTAAAAGGTGAAGAAAAGCTGACGATTAAAATCGAGGGCGGTGGACCGATTGGTTCCATCCTGGTCGACAGCAATGCAAAGGGTGAAGTCCGCGGATATGTCACTCACCCGCAAACCCACTTTGATTTGAATGAGCAGGGAAAGCTGGATGTAAGGAGAGCGGTGGGTACCGATGGATTGCTGACTGTTGTCAAAGACATTGGTCTTCGTGATTACTTTTCGGGGCAAGTACCGCTTGTATCGGGAGAGTTAGGTGAAGATTTCACTTATTACTTTGTTACTTCCGAACAGGTGCCATCATCTGTGGGGGTTGGGGTTCTCGTGAATCCGGATAATTCAATCCTTGCAGCGGGTGGATTTATCATTCAGTTGATGCCGGGTACATCCGAAGATACAATTTCCAAAATCGAAAATCGTCTAAGCACGATAACTCCGGTTTCCAAGATGATTCAAAGTGGCATGACCCCTGAAGAAATCCTAACCGAAATTTTAGGTGAGGGCAATGTGAATATACTAGAAAAAATGGATGTCCAATTCTCCTGTCAATGTTCCAGGGAGAGAATTGCCACCGCATTGATTAGCCTAGGGCAAGCTGAGATCCGGGATATCATTGAGACAGACGGACAAGCGGAGGCGCATTGTCATTTTTGTAATCAGACCTACCAATTCTCGAAGGAAGAACTCGAGGAATTAGAGGCAGAATCAAAAAAATAATTTACGGGGGATAAGGGTTTGCCAAAACAAAAGCTTCGGGCGATTATTGCTGGCCTTGCCTTGTTGAACCTATTGACTATCATTATCTTTGTCATAAAACCACTAATCATTTCAAAATCCGTCATCGGGGAAGAAACCGCCGCTAAGGTTGGATCCAAGGATATTTCCCGGGAAGCATGGATTAATGAGCTCGAAAAAAGATATGGGGAAGATGTACTTGAGGATATGGTCGATAAAGAGGTAGTGAAACAGGCAGCTGAAAAATACAAAGTGAAGACTTCGGATGAAGAGCTTGATCGGGAACTTAAAATGATGAAAACGATGTATGGGACTGCCGGTCAGAACCTTAATAAAAGTAACGATCAACTGAGGCAGGAAATTCAGTCGAGTCTCCTTCTCGAGAAGCTCCTCACCAAGGACGTTTCGGTTTCCGAAACGGCAATGCGGAGTCATTATGATAATAATAAGGATATCTACAGAATTCCTACAGCATTCCACATTTCCCATATCACCACTTCTACAAAAAAGCAGGCAGACCAAGTCATACGTGAACTGGAGAAAGGTGTCTCCTTTGATGTCTTGGCCATGGAGAAGTCCCTTGATGAATTCACTGCCAATCAAGGAGGCGACATGGGTTATATATCCCAGGATAACGAGCAAGTCTCCAAGGAATACATAACCGCTGCCGAGAAATTGAAGGTGAAGAAGTGGAGTGATGCAATCCAAACGGAGGATGGCTGGGCCGTTCTCTACCTGCATGAAAGAATAAAGGGCAAGCAGTATGAATATGAAGAAGTTAAAGACAAGATTCACCGCCAAATAGCTCTTGAACAGATTCAGGCACCGGTCTCAGGGAAAGTTTTCTGGGACGAATTTGATGTAGAATGGTTTTATGGGTTGAAGGATGAAAAGTAGGTCAATGGTTGTGTGAGAAAATTTAGAATATAGTATATAATCATTGACAATGAACTATTAAAACTGGTAACTTTAAAATTATAAAACCAATAAACATACTCGGTATTGAAATGATAAGGGAGTGGAGAAAATGGCACGTATAGCTAATTCTGTAATCGATTTAATTGGACAAACACCTATTGTTAAGTTAAACAAGCTTCAAAATGAAAACAGTGCAGATATTTATTTGAAACTTGAGTATTTTAACCCGGGCAGCAGTGTAAAAGACCGTATCGCCCTAGCAATGATCGAAGCGGCAGAACAAAATGGTACTCTTAAGCCAGGTGATACGATCATTGAACCTACAAGCGGAAATACGGGAATAGGTTTGGCAATGGTAGCCGCGGCAAAGGGCTATAAATCAATTTTGGTTATGCCGGAGACGATGAGCTTGGAACGCCGTAACTTGCTTCGCGCATATGGGGCAGAATTAGTTCTTACTCCTGGGCCTGAAGGAATGAAGGGTGCAATCGCAAAGGCGACTGAGCTGTCTAAAGAAAAAGGTTACTTCATTCCACAGCAATTCGAAAACGAAGCCAACCCTGAAGTACATCGGAACACTACAGGCCCTGAAATCGTTGAAGCATTTGGAGATGAAGGCTTGGATGCATTCGTTGCCGGAATCGGTACTGGGGGAACCATAACAGGTGCCGGTGAAGTCCTGCGTGAAAAATTCCCTGACATTAAAATTTACGCTGTTGAACCTGCGGACTCTCCAGTATTATCGGGTGGTACTCCAGGACCTCATAAAATCCAAGGAATCGGAGCAGGCTTCGTACCTAGTATTTTGAATACAGATCTCTATGACGAAATCATTCAAGTCAATACAGAGGAATCGTTTGATTATGCCCGCCGCGCAGCAAAAGAGGAAGGAATCCTTGGCGGAATCTCTTCTGGAGGCGCAATTGCAGCTGCCATTAAAGTGGCTGACAAACTGGGAAAAGGCAAAAAGGTCCTTGCCATCATACCGAGTAATGGTGAACGCTACTTAAGTACACCATTATATAACTTTGAGTAAGACCAGACACTAAATGAGAAGCGAAGTTCCTATGGGGCTTTGCTTTTCTTTTTGTAGCAAAGTATGCAGAAGTATCCCTGATTTTCATGGAGCTTGCACTATACCTATGTAAATGGGTAAACTCGTATATATAGATTTCTTTAGGCGAAGGAGAACGTTGGATGTCATTAGCAGGAGCATCAAAAATAAAATGCGGTTCATTTGAGTTGGATTACAGCAAGAAAACCTTAATCATGGGAATTTTGAATGTTACGCCGGACTCCTTTTCGGATGGCGGAAAATATAATCGGATAGATGCTGCGTTGAAGCATGCCGAACGAATGGTCAACGATGGGGCGGATATATTGGATGTAGGTGGTGAGTCAACCCGTCCTAACTACGAGAGGATATCGGATGAAGAGGAAATAGAGAGAGTCGCCCCAATTATTGAAGCCATATCGCGTAATATCGAGATTCCGATATCGGTCGATACGTATAAATCAAGAGTTGCAGAAGAGGCGGTAAAGGCAGGAGCCCATATATTAAATGATATTTGGGGAGGTAAGGCCGATTCCTTGATGTCAAAGGTTGCTGCGGAATATAAGGTGCCGATTATCTTGATGCATAACCGGGATAATATGGAGTATGGTCATTTTGTCAGGGATGTGCTTCAAGATTTATTCGAAAGCATCATATTGGTAAAGGATGCCGGCGTCAAGGATGAAAACATCATTCTCGATCCAGGTATTGGATTTGCGAAAGATTTAAAGTTTAATTTGGAAATGATGAGGAATCTTGATAAGCTGGTATCATTAGGGTATCCCGTGCTGCTGGCGACGTCGAGAAAGTCCATGATTGGCCATGTTCTGGACCTGCCGCCTAATGAGAGGGTGGAAGGCACTGCGGCTACAATTTGCCATGGAATTCAACAAGGCTGTCAGATGGTTCGAGTACATGATGTGAAGGAAATGTCACGGGCTGCAAAGATGATGGACGCTCTATTAGGAAAAGGTGAATGAAATGGATAAGATATATGTGAACAAGATGGAGTTTTACGGTTATCATGGAGTTTTTCCGGAAGAAACGAAGCTTGGTCAGCGGTTTAAAGTGGACTTAATCGTCCAGACTGATTTAGCCAAGGCTGGGAAGAGTGACAGTCTTGAAGACTCAATCAACTATGGCGAGTTATATGAAGTGTGTAAAAGCGTTGTTGAGGGAGAACCTTTTAAGTTAGTGGAAGCCGTGGCTGAAAAAATCGCCTCTGAACTACTTAATAAATATTCTTCCATTGAGACATGCACCGTGAAGGTTTATAAACCAGATCCCCCAATAGCAGGTCACTATGAGTCGGTTGCTATAGAGATTGTAAGGGGACGTTGATTGTGATAAATATTGCTTACCTTTCAATAGGGTCGAATTTAGGGAATCGTCTTGAAACATTCCAAAGAGCTTTCCAATTATTGTCTGAAAATCCGCATATCAAGCTGTTGGCCTGCTCTTCTTTATATGAAACGGACCCGATAGGATATGAAGACCAGGACTGTTTTTTAAATGCTGTTCTTAAAGTGGAAACCGATTTAGAACCTGAAAAATTACTTCACGCTTGTATGAAAATCGAACAAGATTTAGGAAGAAAAAGGGAAATAAGGTGGGGTCCCCGTACTATAGACCTTGACATTTTGTTATATAATCAAGAAAATATTGAGACAGAGATTCTTTCAGTCCCGCACCCTCGTATGCACGAGAGGGCTTTTGTTATCGTGCCTTTAATGGAAGTGGACTCTGATATATCACTTCCGCAAATGTATGCACCTTTGAGCGACCTGCTTGAACAGATTCCGGATAAAGAAGGAGTTCGATTATGGAAGGTGAAAAATGGGGAAGGCGTATTCGCGCTTTTCGAAAGTTAAAGGGTTATACCCAGGAAGGGTTCGCGAGGGAAATAGGTGTTTCCGTTTCCTTGCTGGGGGAAGTCGAACGAGGGAACCGCAACCCTTCAGAGGCATTTTTACTGGAAGTGGCGGAAATTCTTCATGTTTCCATTGAGGAGCTTCAGCCACCTGACGATAAATGAAAGATTGTTATAGGAGGTCAACGTGTTAAAAATAGGCGATATAGAAATGAAGAATCCGGTAGTGCTGGCACCGATGGCGGGAGTTTGTAACTCGGCATTCCGCTTGACCGTCAAGGAATTTGGTGCTGGTCTTGTTTGTGCGGAGATGGTCAGTGATAAGGGAATCGTTTTACAAAACGCTAGAACGTTGAATATGCTTTATATAGATGAAAGAGAAAAGCCGTTAAGCTTGCAAATCTTTGGCGGTGAAAAGAAATCTTTGGTCGAAGCTGCACAATTTGTAGATAAAAATACAAATGCTGATATCATTGATATCAACATGGGCTGCCCCGTTCCTAAAATCACTAAATGTGATGCGGGTGCGAAGTGGCTTCTCGATCCAAACAAAATTTATGAGATGGTTTCAGCGGTGGTTGATGCCGTTGAAAAGCCGGTAACGGTTAAAATGCGCATTGGCTGGGATGATGAGCATGTTTTTGCGATTCAGAATGCCCAGGCTGTTGAACGTGCAGGCGGTAAAGCTGTCTCCATGCATGGCAGGACACGTGTTCAAATGTATGAAGGAAAAGCTAACTGGGACATCATCCGTGAAGTGAAGAAGTCGATTAATATTCCCCTTATCGGTAACGGTGATGTGGAAACTCCACAGGATGCGGAAAGAATGCTGAAGGAAACGGGTGTTGACGGAGTCATGATCGGCCGTGCAGCCCTAGGCAACCCGTGGATGATCTACCGGACTGTAAAATATCTAGAAACCGGTCAACTGATGGATGAACCTTCAGTTCGTGAAAAAATGGACGTTTGCGTGCTTCATATGGATCGTCTGATTGCGTTAAAAAATGAAAATGTAGCTGTTCGTGAAATGCGTAAACATGCTTCTTGGTATTTAAAGGGTGTTAAAGGGAATGGTCAGGCCCGCAAAGGAATTAATTATTGTGAAACAAGGGAAGATGTTGTAAAGCTTCTTTATGGACTTGTTGATGATATTGAAGCGAAGCAACAAAATATCCAAATGGTCTGATGTTTGACATTACCTTCCTATTTTCCTATAATACGCTTATCTTAACTGCCAGTAATCCTGGCAGTTTTTATATGTACATAGACAATATTTTAAGATAAAAAGCTGTTGAATTCCTTTACTTTATGTAAGAATAAATATGTATGCAAAAGAATTTCTGATTAATTATATAAGGCATTTATTAATAAAGATGGAGATGATTTTCGTGAGTCATGAAGAATTGAATGACCAACTGCAGGTAAGGCGCGATAAAATGCAGGCCATGATGGATAATGGAATAGACCCTTTCGGGAGCAGATTCGAGCGCACACATAACACTCAGGAGATAATCAGTGCTTATGGTGAATTAGAAAAGGAAGATCTTGAAGAAAAAGAAATTGAAGTTACGATCGCTGGCCGTGTCATGACGAAGCGCGGAAAAGGGAAAGCGGGATTTGCCCATATCCAGGATATTAGCGGCCAAATCCAAATCTATGTCCGTTTGGATAACATCGGGGAAGATTCTTACCAAATTTTCAACCAAACGGATCTTGGTGATCTTGTAGGGGTAACTGGCGTTATCTTCAAAACGAAAGTCGGGGAACTTTCCATTAAAGCTAAAGAATATGTGTTCCTTGCTAAAGCGCTTCGCCCGTTACCTGATAAATTTCATGGCTTGAAGGACGTTGAAGAGCGTTATCGTAAACGTTATGTCGATTTAATTACAAATGAGGAAAGTAAAAATACGTTAATCATGCGCAGTCGTATTGTACAAGCCATGAGACGGTATTTGGACGATCAAGGATACCTTGAAGTGGAAACGCCGCTATTGCACTCTGTTGCTGGTGGAGCTGCTGCACGCCCTTTCCTTACTCACCATAATGCCTTGGATATGCCTTTGAATTTAAGGATTGCCATTGAACTGCATCTAAAACGCCTAATTGTTGGCGGATTGGAGAAGGTTTATGAAATTGGCCGGGTTTTCAGAAATGAAGGAGTGTCCACAAGGCACAATCCTGAATTCACATTGATCGAATTGTACGAAGCTTATGCGGATTACCAAGATATCATGAGCTTAACGGAAAATCTGATTGCCCATATAGCTCAAGAAGTTCTTGGGACGACTACCATCCAGTATGGGGAATATGAGATAGAGTTAAAACCGGAATGGAAACGACTTCACATGGTTGACGCTGTAAAAGAATATACTGGTGTGGACTTCTGGACTGAAATGAGTAAAGAAGAAGCTCAGCAGCTTGCTAAAGAAAATGGAATTGAAGTTAAGGAATCCATGGAGTTCGGCCATATCGTAAATGAATTCTTTGAGCAAAAGGTCGAAGATAAGTTAATTCAACCTACATTCATCTATGGGCATCCAGTGGAAATATCTCCTTTAGCAAAGAAAAATCCGGAAGATTCCCGTTTCACAGATCGTTTTGAGTTATTCATTGTAGGTAGAGAGCACGCAAATGCCTTCACTGAACTTAATGATCCTATTGATCAACGTCAACGCTTTGAAGCTCAATTGAAAGAACGAGAGCAAGGTAATGATGAAGCTCATGAAATGGATGAAGATTTCTTGGAGGCGTTAGAATACGGAATGCCGCCGACAGGCGGACTGGGAATTGGTGTTGACCGTTTGGTTATGCTATTGACCAATTCTCCTTCTATACGTGACGTCCTGTTATTCCCTTTAATGAGACATCGCTAATATAAGCAAAATGAGTTTTGATTGCAGGGCCGAATTCGGATGGCTGGGATCATGGGCGTAGCTTTTGATCCCGGTAAGTCCAATTCGGTTTTTGTTTTTTAATTATAATTTCATGTGTTTCAATAGAGTGAATTTTAGGGTTTGAAAGAAAAACAACATTATCTCAAAAAAACTTTATAAAAGGTATTGCGCAGTTAACGTAATGGTGTTATATTTATATCTGTCGTTACGAACGAGTTGCAAACAGATTACAAACTTTAAAAAGTTTTAAAAAAGTTGTTGACTTGCAGTAATGAAAGTGTTATTATAAATAAGCTGTTCCGAAAGACATTGCTCTTTGAAAACTGAACAAAACAAAGCGCCAACGTTAAATTTTAAGTGAGCACACACTATCAAAAAAGCAAATGAGCAAGTCAAACATTTCTTCGGAGAGTTTGATCCTGGCTCAGGACGAAC
>NZ_JAKXEE010000011.1:0-35647 GCF_022603275.1 Peribacillus sp. Aquil_B1
CCCGTTCCCATTCCGAACACGGCAGTTAAGCTCTTCAGCGCCGATGGTAGTTGGGGGTTTCCCCCTGTGAGAGTAGGACGCCGCCAAGCCATTTCAAAAGATCAGCCATCCGGCTGGTCTTTTTTTGGCGTTGTCAATCCTTCAGTATGTTGTTAAAAACTGTTATAAAGTAGAGAGAAATAAAAAGGACAATAAAGAAGGTTATATGCAGTATACATGGTAGGGCATACTATGGATGCTTATTAATTTCTGCTTCTATCTCCATTATCCATATCTGAATAAGACAAAGGGACAGAATCCTTCGTTTCTATAGGGATATATGTTAAACTTAACGTAGTTCTGAAACTGTCATTGGGGGAATAGCCGATGGATACCTCTGCTAAAGATGAAATGATTTTTTCGTTTGCTGAATGGTTGAGAGACCAAGGCAAATCAGCTAATACGATCAAAACGTATACTGGTGTCCTTTCACAGTTTTGTGACCAGACACAAAAGATATTGATAGAGATTCATTCTGAAGATGTTCAGGGTTATCTTGATTATTTGGAAAATTGCAAGAAAAGCCCGGGGACAATTGAAAAACACTATATCGCCTTAAATGTTTTCTTTAAATTTTTAGGTAAACCGCAAGTGATGCTTTCTGTGGAACGTAAGGTTAAGGAGCACAAGCTTGAGGTACCTGAAACTTTAAGCATAAATGAGCAACAGATCCTGTTAAGAGATATAGAAGCAGAAGGAAACCTAAGAAACATTGCCATCGTCTACCTTTTGTTACATACAGGAATCCGCGTCTCCGAATTATGTGACTTAAATGGCCGCGACGTCATCATGGAAACAGAACGAAATTATATACTTGTCAGGAACGCAAAAGGTGAAATCGATAGATCCGTTCCCCTTACAATATCGGCTATACAGCATGTACAGAATTATCTTCTTTCTTTAAAAGAAAAACCAGATCCGTTATTCATCTCAAGCTATAATCAAAGGATCACTCCGAGGTCAGTTCAATATATATTAAAAAAATACAATGTCCATCCACATAAACTGCGACATACTTTTTGCCAAAGGTTAGTGGATAATGGAATAGATATACAAACGATATCCAAGCTTGCCGGTCATAAAGATTTAAACGTAACGAAGCGTTATCTAAAAGAAAAATCGCTGGACCTGGCAAATGCGATAGACCAAACTTTCACCAAACATTAATCCATAGAAAATAAAAGGGGGAGCGAGCTCTTTCCCTTTTTTTGTTTATAGATAAGGTTTATTAAAAACGAACAAATTTCCTTGGGAATGACGAATAGGACGTGGGGGCCTGTGCAGTTGTATTTCTAAGAGCATATTGTACATTGTGTAATCAAGAAAGAGGGGATTCCTTATATAAGGAATCCCCTCTTTCTTGATTCTTTTACTTAACTGTTTTTTTCTTCCTTTTCCCTATTTTCATTATGACTTCATATACGACCGGTACGATTACAAGTGTTAGCAATGTAGAACTCACAAGTCCGCCGATAACGGTAATCCCCAAACCTTGTGATATTAATCCACTGCCTTCTGCACCGATTGCCAGAGGTATTAAAGCCCCGATTGTGGCAAGGGCAGTCATCAGGATTGGACGTAGACGGGTAGACCCTGCCTCTAGTAAAGCTTCCCTGGTAGATAGCCCGGATTCTTCATTCTTGATAACACGGTCCACTAATACAATGGCATTTGTTACAACGATACCAATAAGCATTAGGACACCCATCATTGCCGAAACGCTGATGGTCTCACCTGCAACGAATAGCCCTGCCAATGCCCCGATTACCGTAAATGGTAAGGAGAAGAGAATGGCTATTGGTGCTAAACCACCGTGGAAAGTAACGACTAGGACAAAGTATACGATAGCAACGGCCGCTAACATAGCGATACCAAGTTGAGTGAATGATTCCTGGATATCTTCCGTCACTCCGCCATAGTCTATAGTGACGCTTGCAGGAAGGTCTAATTTATCAACTTCCTTTTGCACATCTGCTGTTACTGCTGCCACATCATCCGTTTTGATTGTGGCAGACACGTCGGCATAGATTTTTCCATCGCGGCGGCTGATTGTATCGGAAGCTTTGCCTTCTTCGATTTTCACAAGCTCTTTCAATGGGATTTCCATTCCCATTGGAGAAGAAATTTTCGTATTCTCAAGATCTTTTTTGTCTTCGAATGTCGTTTCTTTTGTCTCGACGTATACTTTGACTTCTTCTCCATCTTTCTTAATGGTCGTTAAAGCATCATCTTTATTCGTATTGGCAATGGACATGCCGATTTGTGCAGCTGTCAGTCCAAGGTCGCTTAGCTTTTCTTGGTCTGCAACTAAAGTATATTGATCATAAGCATCGGAAAGACTTGTATCAACATCTTTTAGATCTTTATTTTTCTTCATGATATTTTGAATATCGTCAATTACCGGTTCAATATCTTTTTGTGTATTTCCGTAAACAAATAGAGTGGTTTCGTTGCTTGATGTTGACGTGAATTCTTGTTGTTTCCATGTTCCAGGTGAATCAAGTTCAGTTAAATCTTTTATGACGGTTTCTTTTTTGTCCCCGAAATTTTCGGTGTCTTCATCATAGAGTACATAGAAGAGAGCCGAGTTACTCGAGCCGCCCATCATGCCGCCCATCATGCTTTCACCAAGTGTGTATTGAACGGTCTTCACATCGTCTTTATCCATGAAGTATTTTTCTACTTTTTCTGTTTGCTTTTCAATATCCTCTTTTAACTCTCCAGGTGCGGGAGTGTAGGTGACGATAATCGTTTTTTCTTCATCTGCAGGCATGAAGCTGACACCGATGCTTGGGATAAGGAATAAGCTGCCGACCAATAATACAATGGCTGTACCGAAAGTGATTAACTTATGGTTTAACGACCAATCCAGTGCTTTTCGGTAGAATGCTGATAGTCTGCTTGGTTTTTCTTCATGTGATTTTAATTCTTTTTTAGATAGTCCCTTTTTAAATAAAGAGTCAGCCATTGCCGGAACAAGAGTGATGGCGATTATTAATGAAGCGACTAATGCGAATACCATTGTTAAGGCGAATGGCATGAATAGTTCCCCGACGGGTCCTGTAACGCTGGCTAAAGGCAGGTATACGGCTACAGTAACGATTGTCGATGAAAGGATAGGGATGAACATTTCCTTAGTGGCTGATCGTATTAATTCGCCGCCTTTTAACTGTTCGCCTTTTAAAGCCATTCTTCTATAAATATTTTCAATGACGACAATGGAGTCATCGACGACTCGGCCAATGGCAACCGTCATGGCCCCAAGTGTCATGACATTCAATGAAATATCCATTTGTTTGAGCACCAAAAGCGCTGCTAACAGGGATAATGGAATCGAAATGACGGAAATGAGAGTCGTTTTAAAGTTCCTAAGGAACAGCATGATAACAATGACGGCAAACAGACAGCCGAAGAGTGCCTTACTGATCATGGTTTCAACAGAATCTTTAATCGGTTTAGCTTGATCAAGCGTAGTGTGTACACTTACACCTTTAAACTCTTCTTTGAAATTAGATGCTTCTTCGTTTACTTCGTCTACGATTGCAACTGTATCGGCATCAGGCGATCTAGTAACCTGGATTCCAATCGATTCGCTACCGTTTGTTCTTGAAATCGATTCAGCCTTACCGGTGATTTTTACATCGGCAATGTCTGATAGTTTGACGTTTTGCAGTTGGGCAGGACCTGTTGCCATATCAGGGGATGATTGATTGGTTTCCGGTCCGGTTTGTGCTGGCGTTCCTGTTTGAGAGCCGCCGGTTAAAGGTATCTTTATATTTTTCAGGTCCTTTAAAGTAGAGATGTTTCCATCCACAACGATCGTTTTTTCTTTATCATCAAAGTTATATATGCCAAGGGGCATGTTGACGTTTGCGGCCTGAATAACCTTCTTTACGGTTTCTTCATCGAGCCCGTACTGAGCCATCTTTTCCTCGTCGAATACAAGGCTGCCTTCATTTACTTGTTGTCCGGAAATTGATACGGATGTCACGCCGTCAATCCCTTCAAGTTTAGGAACCAACACTTCTTCGACGTTTTTTGTAAGAGCTGGTAAATCAGAACCCTTATCTGTTACACTGAGTGCGACGACAGGAAAAGCGTTTAATTCTAATTTAGAGACGCTTGGGGCATCCACACCCTCAGGCAGTTCTAATTTCTCTAAAGCTTCTTTTACTTCTTTTACAGCGTCGTCCATATCCGTATCATAATCATATTGTAATTGGACGGAAGAGGCATTAGCCATCGACGAAGAACTGACTAATTCGACTCCTGGCAAATTTGTTACTTTCTGCTCAATTTGGTCTGTGAGTTTATCTGCTACTTCTTCAGGTGCAGCTCCAGGATATACAGTGGAGATGCTTATTAAAGGAGTCGAGATGCTTGGAATGGTTTCTTGTTTCATGTTTAAACCTGAGTATAAACCAGCTGCAACGATGATGATCGTAAGCAACCAGATTGCCAATTTATTCTTTAATGAAAATTTAATTATTGAATTCAAGCTTGTACCCTCCATACATAAAATTGTGACTATTCGGTCACAGACTCAAATATATAGTATATGGATTATGATTGCAACAGATAATATTCGTTAGTGTTAACGTTGTGATTTCAAGGGTTTTGGGATAAAATTTGGAGGATGTGACCCATCGGTCACCAACGGACAATTTTAAGAGATAGGATGAAGTTGATGAAAGAAAAAAATAAGATGATCATAGATAAGTCTGTAGAGCTTTTCGCGGAGAAAGGCTATCATGCCACTTCCGTTCAGGAAATTGCTGAAAAATGTGGGATAGCAAAGGGGTCTTTTTATAATCATTTTAAATCAAAGGAAGAATTACTGGTCTCCATTTTTAAATTTTATTATGAAGCGTTGACGGACTCATTGCTTGATCTTGAACTGGATGCTTCGTTATCCAGTAAAGACAAGTTCATGAGGCAAATCACTGTTCACATTGAGCATATGACGGGAAATACCAACTTGATTCAAATGATGATGCAGGAACAAATGGTTCATATCAGCAAAGAACTAGATAGATTTTTACATTATATCCATGAAGAGGGTTTGATTTGGTTCAAGCGTAAAATCATTGAGTTATACCCGGGACTTTCAGCTGATCTTTTGCCGGATTGCACCATAATTTTGGACTCCCTTTTCAAAGGATATATCGGAATATTGATCAGGAAACAAAATGCTTTCGATGTGGAATTATTACCTAGCTTCATATTGAACCGGATGGATTCAATTATCGCAAGCCTGGAGAACATGGAAGATCCATTATTGAAACAATTTCCCCTCCCTGGATGCTCGATGCGGGATATGAGCCCAAAAGAGGAAATTCATTCGATCATCGTCAGGATGCTGGAAGTGGAAACACGTAAAGAAGAGGGAATGGATACACGTAAAAATACCGAGGCTTTAAAGGCGATCCAGGAAGAATTTTCAAAAGCTAGGCCAAGCCCCATCATCTTGGAAAGTCTTTTGTTATTTTTGGAAAAAAATGAAAAAAGAAGTCCCTTGTCTTCAAAGCTCATCTTAATGATGAAGGATTATTTGACAAGTATATGAAGGCTTATAAGAAAGGGGCGCATAGCCTCTTTTTTTATTTAATTCTAAAGGAGTTTCAAGCGGGGGTTTAGGAAAAGGTAAAAGTGATGGAAGAAGACAATTCTATCAATAATAGGGGGCAAAAATCATGCGATGGAAAAAGGGAATGCTGATTTATAATGAAAATGCCGGTAATGATAAACTCGTAAGGAATCTGGAGAGTTGTCTTCCAATAATAGCTCCGCATATTGATGAGTTTCTCATTCTGCAAACGAAGGAAAAAGGCGATGCATGCCGTTTTTGCTTGGAATATGGTGAATCCATGGATGTAGTTTTCGTTTTAGGGGGAGATGGAACGGTACATGAGTGTGTAAATGGCCTTTCACCGCTTCCGAGCCGGCCGCTGTTTGGGATTTTACCTGGAGGGACTTGCAATGACTTTTCCAGAACATTGAAGATTCCCCAAAATGTTCGTCAAGCTGCAGAAGCATTAGTGAATGGCAAAGTTCGTTCTATTGATATTGGACAGGCCAATAATGATTATTTTTCTAATTTTTGGGGAGTAGGGCTCATTTCAGATGCATCAAGCAATATTGATGAGCAGGAAAAAAGCAAGTTTGGAAAGATAGGATATTTATTAAGTGCTGTTAGGACGATTGGCGAGAATGCTCCCTTTTCTTATAAACTGAAATATGATGGGAATGTTATCGAAGGGGAAGCAGTTATGATTTTGGTTTTGAATGGTTGTTTTATCGGCACCAATTTATTGCCCTTTCCCATGATCAGTCCAGATGATGGACTCTTCGGCGTTGCCATCTTGGAAAATGCAAGCCTTGGTGCATTTTTAGAAATTATAGCGATGAAGCGTTCACGGACGCAAAATATGATTTCTGACTCTGGGGTTACTTATTTACAGGCTGATACCCTGACCATTGAAACCAAGAGGCCGCTTGATGTCGATATGGATGGGGAGAACTATAGGCAAACTCCTGCACGCATTAAAGTACTTGTCCAACATTTGCCAGTATTAACTCCAAATTAGTATGGTGGGATTAAATGTGAATGGGAATGATTATGTGTTTTTTTTGTATATTCATTCCTTATTTCTGCAATTGTTTCCAAAATAAGATAAAATATATGAAGATATATCAATTTTTGCAGGAGGACCACATATGGTGTACCAGGTCAGATTGTTAAAGGGCATTTTAGAGCCTCATCGGAGTCGTTATCAGCTTCAAAATGCAGAGGCAGTCACAAAGCTTGGATTGAAATTACTATTTTTATATTTTCTTAGTCTTATAGTATTCGCCATTGGGGGATATTTTGGCATTGGTTCAGAATCATTTTCCAAAGAAATCACGGAGATGAGTGCCGAAGAATTCGAAGCAGCAAAGTTGCTGATATTGAGCGGCAACATAATAACAGGCATAATAAACCCTTCCATATACATATTTTTGTCAGCTCTATTCTTTTGGATAGTTACTGATATCCCATATATAAAATTAGTCATCGTTCAAATGATTCTTTTTGTTTTGCAATTAGTGGAAAAAACATTACTGATTCCTCTATTCGTATTAATGGATATAGGAAGTGATGGCAATCCTTTTGCATTGGGGATCATCAGTCAGTATTTTCTCAGAAGTGACTATTTCATTCACTTTTTCAGCGAAATGACCATTTTTCAATTTCTTATTATTGCTCTGCAATATTTTTATTTAAAGGAGTTTTCAGAACGAAATAATTATTTGGTCCTTTTATTGATTGTTCTATTCTATTTGGCCACATGGTTTGTTAAAGCCTTTTTAGCATACATCCAAGTAGGCGTATTTGTATAAGGCGGGTGAAATGAATGAGGGGAAAATGGAAAATTGCAGCGGCAACCATTGCGGCGATAGTCTTAATAACCGTTAACTTATACCTTATTGAAAAAAAAGAAAGCAAAGTGGAACGAACTGTTTACGTTGAAAACTGGACAAAGGTAAAAAAAGATACAATTACGGATACTATTCAAACAAATGGGGTAATTAAACCTGTAGAAGTGTATGATATCTATTTTGACACCAAGAAAAATGATTTTAAAAAATTCCTTGTTAAAGAAGGCGATGCGATTACGGCTGGCTCTTCGTTGTTTGAGTATACGGCGACCGAACTTGATGCTCTTAAAGCGAACTTGGAAGCGGAGAAAGCCGCAGCTGAGGGAGAAATTGCAGGGATTGAGGAATACATAGGGAAGTTGAGGTCCTATCAAGGGACCCTGACCAGTAATCCTGAAAAAGCAGCCATTGATGAATCGGTGGAAAAAAACTTGAAAATTGATATAACAACAAGTTCGTCAGATCTTATTGAAAGTAATATTGAGCAAGAAATGTACAAGCAGGAATTGGAAAAAAACAGCTTGAATGAAAAAGTGAAAATGCTTGACGCTAAAATAAGTTCAATTGAGGGGCAGTCCAGTGCGATCGTGTCGACGAGTGAGGCAGATGGTGTAGTTAAAAATATCAATAAAAACCTGAAAAACCCCATTATATCCATTGTTTCGACAAATATGGCAATTGAAGGGGATTTCTCTGAAGAGGAAATGAAAAAGGCCGAAGTGGGCATGACTATAAAAGCAAGTTCCTCTGGTTCAAAAAAGGCATTGAAAGGGACGATAGGCCGCATCCATTCCTATCCCGCTGAAGAGCCGTCATTAAAAAAAGATAACAGATTTCCATTTCAGGCACTAATCGAATCGGAAGGTGAAGAAACGGAAGCTTTGTTGGTGGGATCCAAAGTGGATCTTACTGTAATAACCAATGAGAAAGCCGGTGTACCCTCCATTCCTATTGAGGCGGTACAATACCATAAACAGCCTTATATTTACAAATTGACTAAAAAAGGCTATGTGGATAAACATTACATTACAAAAGGGCTTAAGGCTGAAGGGATGCAAGAAATCATAAAGGGACCGTCGGTGGGGGACGTCATCCTAATGGAGCCGAATGTGGCGAAGAACCATTCTTATTTCATTACCCCAATTCAATTTGAAAAAGTGAAAGCAGCAACTTATAAAAAATTCACCTCTCGGGAAAAAGTAAGATATCTGTTGCTTGGCATGTTGGAAAAATAACCGCTTCTTTCATCAAGAGAGGTGATGTCCAAAAAGTTGTTAATTATATATCAATATAACTTATGTGATTGAAAATAGGGAAGAGTAATTATAGATACAATAGCTATTAATACAGAATATTCAGACATATTTAAGGACTTTTTCTAGAACGAATGAGAATAAATATTTACAGATTATCATTTTTAGTATAATATTTTATTATAAGTTAACTCGCTTAATCTTATTCCAAGAACGGGGGACCCATTTTTGTGGATTTTATCCGCTAGGGGTGAATTCAGAAATGAAAGGGCTTTTTGTGTTTCCAATCCTAACCCGACAGCTAACCTCGTCAGCGTCTTCAAGGGAACATGTGTGAATATTCACGCCTATAAGAAATCGACACATGAAGTGTCTTTTTTTTCGGCGTAAAGACAGAGTTTTTCCAAAAAAGAAAAATTACTTTCTTTTATTAGTATCTTGTTTCCCTTACCGAGACAAAAATGTTTTTGCATCAAAGACTTTATGGAAGGTGAGGAAAGTAAATGAAGAAATTCAAATTAAGTTTAGCTAGCCAAATTTTCATTGGTTTAATTTTAGGGATTATCGTTGGTGCCATTTTTTATGGTAGTGAGTCGGCCCAAAACTTTTTACAGCCATTCGGAGACATTTTCCTACGAATGATTAAAATGATTGTAGTGCCGATCATCGTTTCCAGCCTTATCGTTGCTGTTGCTGGTGTAGGTGATTTGAAAGCGGTAGGTAAACTAGGTGCTAAATCAATATCATACTTTGTTGTGGTAACTATGGTAGCGATTGCTGTTGGTTTAATTTCAGCGAATATCATCCAGCCTGGTGCTGGTGTGAATATGGACAAGCTAGAACAAACTGATATTTCTACCTATGTTGATACAGCCGAAACTAAGCAGCATGAATCGTTCGTAGATACAATCGTTCACATTGTGCCATCCAATCCAGTTAAAGCCATGGTAGAAGGCGATATGCTAGCGATCATTTTCTTCTCCGTGTTGTTTGGACTTAGTATTGCGGCCATCGGTGAAAAGGGTAAACCAGTATTCCGTTTCTTCCAAGGTGTAGCTGAAGGAATGTTCTACCTAACTAACATGGTCATGAAATTCGCTCCTATCGGTGTATTTGCACTAATCGGTGTGACTATTTCCAAATTCGGTTTGGAATCTTTAATTCCGTTAGGAAAGTTAGCGCTTTCTGTTTACGGAACAATGATTTTCTTTGTAATAGTCATTCTTGGTCTTATTGCGAAATTTGTCGGATTCAATATCTTTACTTTGATTAAACTTCTAAAAGAAGAATTGATTCTTGCTTTCTCTACTGCAAGTTCAGAAGCGGTTCTTCCGAAAATCATGGAAAAAATGGAGAAAGCGGGATGTCCGAAACATATTGCTACATTTGTTATCCCGACTGGATACTCCTTTAACCTTGATGGTTCTACATTATACCAAGCGTTAGCGGCTATCTTCATCGCTCAAATGTACGGAATCGATTTAAGTGCGTATGAACAAATTACGCTAATGCTAGTGTTAATGATCACATCCAAAGGGATTGCGGGTGTACCGGGTGTATCTTTCGTAGTTCTTTTAGCGACATTGGGAACTGTCGGTATTCCTATTGAAGGTCTAGCATTTATTGCAGGTATCGACCGTATTCTTGATATGGGACGTACAGTAGTAAACGTTATCGGTAATTCACTTGCGGCAATCGTTATCTCTAAATGGGAAGGTCAATTCAACCCTCCTTCCAAAAAAGAACTAGAACAAGTTTCTTAATACAAAAAATCCAGAGTGAAATGTCACTCTGGATTTTTTTTTGAATGAAACAGCTCTTCCTTATTTTTTGACGATCCAAAAGCGGCAATCGGAAGAGAAAGCGTTGACATCATCGTTTTCATGGAATAATTCACTTCGATAAAAGCTTTCGATGACTGTAAACCTTGCTTCCTCCAGGCACTCAAGTACTTCAAGTTTAGTTGGGATATGGAGGAAAGTAACTTCTTGAAGCGTCTTTCCGGATGTGATAATATCCCCAAATTCATAAAGCCTCTCATCTTGTTTACCAACACACCAAATCATTTCCTCTTGCTCCCAGAAGTTCAGGTGATTTTCGTTTTTATCACGGTCATGTGTTGTGAAATGAAGAGTCCTTCAGGTTTTAAAATACGGTTGATTTCTTTTAAAGCCAATGTGCGGTTTTTTCGCTGGGGATTTGAATTAACCCATTAAAAGCGAAAATTGCTTTATTGAATGATGAGTCGTTGAAAGGGAGGTTTGTTGCATCCCCAAGGATAAAGGGTATGTCCAGGTATATTCATGCGCTATTTTTTCGGCTTCATAGCATGGCTGGTGTTAGGTCGTTTCCCGTTAGATTTTGAAATCCCTTCTTATAGAGAGCGAAGGTGGTTCTTGCTGTACCGCATCCGATATCAAGGATTGCATCTTCCTGATTTAAATATTTTTCGAATGCATATTTCTCTGATTGCCACAGACCTAAACTTTTAGTTGCATCTGCATAAACGGAAGCGGCTCCATGAAAAACCTTTTTCAATTTTATCCATGATTTATCCTTCAAATCTTCATTCTTACTATAATATGGATATTTCGAGGTTGTTGAGTGTGTTCCTTAACATGTGGGTTAATATGGAGTACTGTTGCGCATTATTCACAAGGTGCTGCTAATGTTTAATTGGGGGTTATATAACTTACGTGAAAACCCAAAAGTTTGGTAAAATAACATTATTGATTAAGAGCTCGGAAGGGGTCAGGTTATGAAGAATGATAGCAATGATATCTTATATATGTATATGCAGGCTTCCGAACGGTTTGTCCTTTTTAATGGACTCAATTTTCGTGAATTCGTCTATTCGCTGCCATATACGTTGGATTCCATCTTATTATTGAAACATGAATTCAATGGCGGGGAATACAATTTGAATGTCCTGCTAGAGAGTGCTTCATCTGAAGATATTGCAAAGCTCGTTAAAGAAAATGTCCGGGCATATGGAGATTTCTGTTGGATCGATTTTGAAGAAAGAGAAGGGCTGGATGAATTGGATGGAAGGGAAATAGCGGAACTATTATATTTAGGGCATGCAAAAACTCATCTGGATCCTCCATTTTTCCGTAAATTGAATAATCAATTTGTGTACCTTGCCCAGGATGATGGCTGGTTCAATAAAATTTATTTTCGTTCTCTTTCGACATATTATATGATGTTAGGAAGCCTCATTCCGCTAAAGCTGGAACTTTTAAAAGTAGAGAGGACTTGGCTTGGAATCAGAAAGAAAAGAGAGCTGACGGCGATTCCGGCAGAAATCATTTCTTCCTTGGCTCATATCCTGGCAGAGGGGCTCGTTTTTTCCTTTCGGCATGTTAAGTATACAAGAACGAAAATTGAGATACCGGCATGGGTCGTAGGGGATTATTTAAACATGGATGAAATGCATGATGACTTTTCAGATAGAGATATTAGGGAGCCGGATGCCTTTATCACCTTCAATCGAAAAGAAAAGGTATGGGAAAGCGTTATTAAAAATACATCATTCTCCTGATTAACCCAACTTCCGTGGTTCGTGGATAGGATTGTTTGACACCCTTGAATTTTTTAGGTGTAAGACTAACCATCTCATGCATAAAAGATAAGAGAGGGCGAAGCGCAGGAGTTGCCATAAGATGTGGCACGATTTTAACCTGTGTTCCGTTTATAGTAATCATTGGAAAAGCATCAATGATGGAAGTTTCGCTTTACCCCGCATTAACAGGCTGTAAGGGAAGCGGTGGCAAATGTAATGAAAAAGAAATGTGGTGGGCCAACAGCCTGTAAACGCCCGATTGGCTCAACTAACCATCATTGGAAAAGCATCAATGATGGAAGTTTCGCTTTAACCATTTTAGTGTAAAGTGATACAATGAACATGGTTAAAAGAATATTGGAGGGTAATAACTCATGAAAACTAAACTTGGTTTGCTTTATGGTGGAAAATCTGCGGAGCATGAGGTTTCTATGCAGACGGCTTTAGCGGTCATTAAAGCTCTCGATTTAGCAAAGTTTGATATATATCCGATTTACATAACAAAAGAGGGTTCATGGATTAATGGACCGAAGTTAACGGGACCTGCCGAGAGTGTGGAGGCATTGACATTTACATCGGATAAATCGAGCTCGCCTCTTGCCTTGCAGGCACATTCAACTGATGAAAATAGTGAGTCAACAGGGTATGACGTCATTTTCCCATTGCTTCACGGACCAAATGGAGAAGATGGGACCGTGCAAGGGATGCTGGAACTATTGAACCTTCCTTATGTAGGGAATGGCGTTTTAGCTTCATCAGCAGGAATGGATAAGGTCATCATGAAAAACATTTTTGCCCAGGCGGGACTTCCTCAAGTCAAATACACTTGGTTCATTCGTTCTGAATGGGAGAAGAATACTGAGAGTGCCATTAAAAAGGTAGCGGATGAATTGGGTTACCCTTGTTTTGTCAAACCTGCCAATTTAGGCTCCAGTGTCGGTATCAGCAAATGTAATGATGCTGATGAACTGGAAAAAGCGGTAGCGGAAGCTTTCCAATTCGATCGGAAGATCATCATTGAAGAAGGGGTCATAGCTCGTGAACTCGAGTTTGGCATACTTGGTAATGATGAACCGTCTTGTTCGGTGGCAGGCGAAATCATCCCTAAGAAAGATTTTGCCTTCTATGATTATTCAGCAAAATATGTTGACGGCAATTCTGCAATGGTCATTCCAGCGGAGATAACGGAAAGTGAGTATGCAGCATTATCTGAAATGGCCATTACTGCCTTTAAGTCATTGGATTGCTCTGGCTTGGTTCGCGCTGATTTCTTCTTAACGAATGAGGGGCAAATCTATATTAATGAAGTGAATACAATGCCTGGGTTTACTCCTTTCAGCATGTTTCCGTTATTGTGGAAGCACACAGGTGTCGACTATCCAGCGTTAATTGAAAAACTTGTGAAACTTGCCTTGGAACGTCATCAGGAAAAACAACAAATCAAATATACAGTTTGATCATGCAGGTAATGTATCAGTAAACTCCACAATCCATCACCCTTGATTTGATGGATTCCAATCAGCAGGAACCGGTGCGATTTACACTGGTTTCTGCTTCGTTTGGTTAATGGAGAGCGATTAACGGTTCGATGAATGTAGGAGGAACAAAATGATAAAGAGAACGTTAAAACAAGTACATGAAATGGCAGAGGGATTGAATGATATAAGTCCATTCGAGTCCAAAGGAATTAATGGGGTAACCATCGATTCAAGAACGGTTAAGGAAGGATGTTTGTTCATTCCGCTTAAGGGTGAGCAGGTTGACGGCCATCAGTATGTCAAGCAAGCTTTAGATCAAGGAGCTGCGGCTTCTTTTTGGCAAAGGGATGTTCCGAATCCTCCTGATGATTTACCGATAATCATTGTCGAAAATACCGAGAAAGCACTTCAGCAATTGGCGCGTTCTTACCGTCAGCAGTTGAATATAAAAGTCATCGGAATAACAGGCAGCAACGGTAAGACGACTACGAAAGATATGACGGCTGCACTGCTGGCCACTACTTATAAAGTTCATAAAACAAATGGAAACTTCAATAATCATTTAGGTTTGCCATTAACAGTGCTTTCTATGGCAGAGGATACTGAAGCGGCTGTGTTGGAAATGGGAATGAGCAGCCGCGGGGAGATCGAATTCTTATCCAAAATGGCAAAGCCTGATGTTGCGATCATTACCAATATCGGTGAATCACACTTATTGGATTTAGGATCACGCGAGGAAATCGCAAATGCGAAGCTGGAAATTGTCGAAGGTTTGGCGAAAGACGGAACGCTGGTATATCATGGTGATGAACCATTGCTCCGCAATCGTATCAAAAAGGATTTCCCTGATTTAAACGTAATATCTTTTGGACGTACGGAACAAAATGATTTATATCCGCAGACCATTAGCCAAGGGGCAGACAATACTACGTTTACAATCGCAAGCGGTGATGAGGAAACTGATTATGAGATACCCGTTTTAGGCAATCATAATGTTCTTAATGCGTTGGCAGCAATCTTGGTTGCTAAAGAATTCAATGTGGATGATTCAGCGATCCGTAAAGGTCTGTCGAATATTCAATTAACGAATATGAGGATGGAATTGGTCGAGGGCGCGAAAGGGCAGAAAATCATCAATGATGCGTATAATGCCAGCCCAACTTCAGTTAAGGCAGCAGTGGAGTTGGTTGAGGGCTTATCTGGATTCGAGAAAAAGATACTTGTATTGGGAGATATGCTGGAGTTAGGGCCACAGGAAAAAGACTTTCATTTGAAAATTGGTGAATTGATTTCCAGTGAGCAAATCGATAGGATCTTCACATATGGTCCTTTAGCCGAGTTTATTGCCAAGGGAGCGAGCAAGGCGTTTTCATCAGAGCAGGTTCGTCCTTTTCAAGATAAGCAGAAGCTTATAGAGGAACTAAAATCGTCCACACAGGAAAATGACATCATACTTGTTAAAGCTTCTAGGGGCATGAAGCTAGAG
Source organism: Peribacillus sp. Aquil_B1 (assembly GCF_022603275.1). Taxonomy (NCBI): domain Bacteria; kingdom Bacillati; phylum Bacillota; class Bacilli; order Caryophanales; family Bacillaceae; genus Peribacillus; species Peribacillus sp. Aquil_B1. Next base: position 15,238 of record NZ_JAKXEE010000011.1, read on the forward strand.
GAAGTCGTTCAAGCTCTGCAAAAATAAAAAGACATAGAAAAGGCCGTTTCTTTTTTTGAAACGGCCCTTTTTTTTATCGTGCTTAAAAAAGTGTCCCGGCAATAATGCAGATGTCATCGTTAATGACTGAATGCCTCATCCTTGAGACCAATAGCTCCTGAAGAAGGTCTTGTGTATCGAGATGGACATTTTCGATGAATTCCCTTTCGATATGGTCAGATCGGTCAATGGCGGAAGGTAGGGGCGTTTTAGAGAGTCCATCTGTATAGATGATGAAACGGCTTCCTGGTTCATACTGAAAGACAATTTTTTTAATGGGCAATTCGGAAATCAATCCGTTTGGGGTGGCTCCTTCGTTCAAATTGAGAATTTGATTGGTGCATGGGGAATACAAAAAAGCTGAAGGAAGTCCGTAATTCACATATTCGATGAGCCGGTCCTTTGTATTCACGTATGCGATGAAGGCAGCAATGCGGGCATGGTTTTTATTTTCCCGATTAACTCCTTGAAATAAATCCCGCATTAGTTTATCCAGTTCCTTTGTTATGAAAATGGGGTCTTTTACACGTTTGATAAGGTCGGGGATCAATGTCCGTATAGACATGTTTATAAGTGCCGTATGAAAGCCCTTTCCAAATACATCGATCATTATGAAGCCGTATATCCTGTCATCAACCTCCGTCCAGTAAAATAAATCCCCTGACAGTTCACTCGAAGGCTGGGAAAGGCCTTTGACCTCTATATCTTCATTATTGATCGACAAAGGTAAACCTGAAAGTTGAAGGCCCTTTGCGATTTTCAGGCTCCTTACTGATTTTTGGTGTATCATCTCAAGCTCTTGCCCCTTCATTTTTGCCGAAAGCAGTTGCATGCTGATGTTTCGGAGTGACTTTAATTTAATCCGGACTTCCACTGAATCGGCAGGGACCGCCATGGTTGCATAAAAGGTCTTTTCTGGTAAGGCTGGAGGGGTCTCCATTCCTGAAGTACGTTTGTAAATGAATAAAATAGGGATTTCGTGTGATTCTGCCAAGGCGTACAAAGAAGTTTGCTGCCAAGAGTCTTTTGATATGTGTAAAGGTAAAATAAATAATGATTTCATTAAGTCTGTTGAATTCTTGAATAGATGACTTTGATTAAGTGGATCTTCCAAAAAGGTGACTTTCTTGTTCATTTTCTTTAAGGTTCGACCGAAATCCTTACATAAAGGAACATCTATTGTGAATATGTTCATATAACCCCCCGTTATTTTGTTGATAGGTCAATCATACTGCATTTACACTTATTTGCTATAATTTTTAAGCAAAAAGATGGAATTTTCAAAAAACAGATGCTTCTATATACCTGTAAAATCAATGGGAATTCATGATAAGTCCTTTCTTTTTCCAACGGGAGGAACCGTGAAAGGGTGCTCATCATTAAAACTAATCATTCCAGTAAAAGGTTTGTTGAAACTATTTGATTTAAACTCATATCATATATAAATGGATGATCGTTTTGTGAAAAATTTAAATGGATACAGTAAGTCGACAAGAGGCCGGAAGCTCTCATCCCGAAACATGATGTTAACAGGACTAGGTTCCTGTTTTGTGAAATCATCCTAATTGGATTTCTGAAACCACTGGAACGTTTTTTTAAATAAAAAACTGTAGGCTAACTGGCTTTCTTCGAATTTGTCTAAGTCTGAATCCACTTAGGCATAAATGGATATAGTAAAACGGTGATCCTATTGATGAATTTAGTCCATGTGTTTTTTAACCCATTATTAAATGAACAAGCTATATCCTTACTCAAAAAAGTGCCACGACTGCAGATTTAACAGGAAGGAATGACTAATTTCTTCATTTTTGAAACGGTCTAAAGTTTTTAGTAACTCTGAATGGGGCGATATCCTTTATTGCATTAACAGTTTGAAAATGGTAATATGAGTATGAGTTTAAATGTCTTATCATTGATGATTATTTAAAATTAATCAGGTTGAGGCAACAAAATTGTATGTTCTTACATGTTTCATGAGTTCATTCTTGAGATTATTTTAGATTAAATAGGCCTCGCGTCTGGTCATATATAGAAGCTGCATCTCTTGGCGGCTTTAGTAGCTATTGGGAATCAAAGCCGCATTTTAGCGCTTTTCCACTTCTGCAAACCCTCAACGCACCGGGCCTGTTTTGTATAAGAATCTTGGCTCTCGTCAAGTTTTGTTCATCCAGCCTTTTTAAACTGATGAATAATAGGTGCAGCAGCCCTCACCTGAATAAAACGGTGAAACATCCGTTTATGCTACTTTTAATTTTCCATATTGAATTTAATTTTGGTTACATGTACTTTTAAAAAGATGAGCGTATGTTAATGATAAGTCTACACGTGCGCGAAGTTAAAAATGCCAGTGAATGTCCGTACTGGTATATTTCCTTTTTAAAAAATCATATTGAGTTCATTTGAACTAAAAGGCAGACATACTTTTAGGTGATAATGATAAACTTTTTATAAGAGATTAAGTAGAACATCCGTCATGATGATGAGGATTTGAACTAAACATCTGTGCATGATATGCACGTGTAAATTTACGATATAAAAAGGAGTACGAAAACATTGACATTGTTTAGCGAATTAGGATTAGATAGAACGTCCATGAAATCAATAGAAAAAATGGGATTTGAGGAAGCGAGCCCGATTCAATCCCAAACGATACCTCTAGCACTTGAAGGTAAAGACATAATCGGTCAAGCGCAAACAGGAACAGGTAAAACAGCAGCATTCGGTATTCCATTGATGGAAAACATCGATATTAATAACGAAAACGTGCAAGGGATCGTCATTGCACCTACACGTGAGCTAGCCATTCAAGTTTCCGAAGAGCTTTTCAAGCTTGGTTACGGAAAACGCGCTCGTGTACTTGCGGTTTATGGTGGACAAGATATCGACCGCCAAATCCGTGCTTTAAAGAAAAAACCACATATTATCGTTGGTACGCCTGGTCGTCTTTTAGACCATATCAAACGTAAAAATATTAAATTAGGCGGAGTTCATACTGTAGTTCTTGATGAAGCTGATGAAATGCTTAACATGGGATTCATTGAGGATATCGAATCGATCCTTTCAACGGTTCCTGATGAAAGGCAAACATTGCTATTCTCAGCTACAATGCCTGATCCAATCCGTAAAATTGCTGAAAGATTCATGCAGGAACCCGTTCTTGTACGTGTAAAAGCAAAAGAAATGACAGTAGATCGTATCGAACAATATTACTTGGAGTTAAAAGAAAGTGAAAAATTCGATACACTTGCACGCCTTTTCGATATTCAAACACCGGATCTTGCTATCGTCTTCGGACGTACGAAACGCCGTGTAGATGAATTGGCATCTGCATTGAATATCCGCGGTTATATGGCTGAAGGCATTCATGGTGACCTTAGCCAGGCAAAACGCCTTTCTGTATTGAAAAAGTTCAAAGACCGCAGCATCGATGTGCTCGTTGCTACTGATGTTGCTGCACGTGGACTTGATATTTCCGGCGTTACTCACGTATATAACTTTGATATCCCTCAAGATCCAGAAAGCTACGTTCACCGTATTGGACGTACAGGACGTGCGGGTAAACATGGTATAGCCATTACGTTTGTAACACCAAGAGAAAGAGGCCAGCTGCATGCAGTTGAACATACAACGAAAAAACGTATGGAGAAACTTAAAACTCCTACGTTAACTGAAGCGTTGGAAGGTCAACAAAAAGCAGTAACGGAAAAAATCCTTAATACGATCGAGAATGAGGATTTAACTTTATACCTTGGTCAAGCGGAAGAGTTATTGCAAAAACATAGCGCAGCGGATTTAGTTGCAGCCATGCTTAAATCAATGACAAAAGAACCGGATCAAACGCCTATCAAGTTAACGGAAGAATCTCCATCCCCAATGCGTCGCAATCGCGGAGGAAGCGGATCTTCTGGCAACAGACAGCGCAATGGCCGCAGTTCTTCAGGCAGAAAAGATTACGGTAGTGGATCAGGGAAACGCCCAAGCACGAACCGTAAATCGAATGGTTACGGGAACCGTAGCACGAGTCAAAAAAGAGAAAAAACAAACAAGATTTAATTGAATTGGAAATGCCGCTCATTTGAGCGGCATTTTTTTATGTGCTTCTCCATGGGATCCGAAGTTTTTTTGTGAAATGCTCAAAGCCTTTGTGTGAAAAGGGGTTAATTTCCAGTAATTAATTATAGTATAATGGGTGAAAGCAAGGATGGATGATGATTCAATTAACATTACCTGTCCGGAAGAGGAGAAGCACATGGAACCTGAAAATCGTATATCGAATAAGGCCTTGACCGTATGGAAAATCAGTGGTCTTATAAGCTGTTCAATAACCTGGATTATAAGTATCGCCGTACTCGTGCTTACAATCATTTTTGATTGGACATATTGGGTGTTTGGAGCGTTGATCATCATTTCGATAATCCAAACCTATCTGTCCATCTTTTTGATTCCGTCAGTGAAATGGAAGAGGTGGCGTTACGAAGTAAGAAATACTGAAATTGATATCCAAAGTGGTATTTTCGTCATTAAAAGAACACTCATACCCATGATAAGGGTTCAGCATGTTGAAACGAAGCAAGGGCCATTATTAAGAAAATACGATTTAGCCTCCGTTGAAATTTCCACTGCAGCGACCCTTCATGTTATCCCAGCCTTGGACCTTGCAGAGGCAGATGAATTGCGGCATTATATTTCGAGAATGGCAAGTGTGGAGGAAGAAGATGTCTGATCCTAAAAGGCTTCACCCTATAGCTGTATTGCTTAACATCATTAAATCGATTAAGGAGTTAGTCATCCCTTTTTTATTAGTGGTCGTCATTCCTGGGAAGAATGAAGGAATACCAGGATGGATACAGCCGCTGGTCATTGCCATTATTATACTTTTACTGATAGGCATTGCATTCTTTCAATGGTTACGTTTTACATATCGCATAGAAGAGGGCGAATTCAGAATTGAGTCCGGGGTATTCGTAAGGAAGAAACGGTATATAAAGTTTGACCGGATCCATAGCATAGATATATCAGAGGGCATCATCCAGAGGATATTCAGCCTGGTGAAGCTGAATATTGAAACGGCAGGCGGGTCTCAGGCCGATGCCGTATTATCAGCCATAAGCAAAAGTGATGCGGAACGAATCAATGCTTTTATAAGTGAAGAAAAAAATGCGAAAAATCCTTTTGATAAGGATAAAGATGAAGTTGAGAATAAAGAATATGCAGCTAAATCGTCTTCCGTTTTTAAGCAGACTTTGCCGCAGCTATTCGTCATGGCTGCCACTTCGGGAGCGGTAGGTGTCTTCCTATCCGGGGCAATCGCTTTTATTTCACAGTTCGATGAAATGATACCTTTTGAGAGGATATTTAAGGATTATGAAGAGTTTATTGAAATGGGGACCATCATTCTGACCTTGTTTGCCCTGGTGGCTTTACTGGTGGTTTATGTACTGGCCACATTAAGCATGGTAATTAAATATGCTTCCTTCACCGTGTTAAAAACGGATGAGGAAATCGTTATTTCCAGAGGGCTTCTCGAGAAAAGGCAGCTGACAATCCCTATCCATAAAATTCAAGGTATCCGGATCATGGAGAATTTGATTCGAAAGCCATTGGGATTGGCGACGGTTTATATTGAATATGCTGGCGGCAGTATGGAAGATAAAGAAAGTCTATCCATCATGCTGTTCCCCTTAATCAGGAAGAGGCATTTACATGAAAAAATCCTGGAAATTTTACCAGTTTATGAAACTACCACTGAGATGACACCGATACCCAAGCGTGCACTTTCCCGTTATGTGTTTCGTAAGTTTCTGTACCTCATCCCGATCATCGGTGCCTTGGTATGGTTTTTCAGACCTTGGGGTTATCTTTCCCTTTTGCTTGTACCTTTGGCGATTTTTTGGGCTTACATGCAATATAGAGATGCAGGATGGAGCATAGATGGGAATTTGTTGCTATTGAGCAGCCGTTTTTTCTCGAAGCAAACATTGATCATGCAGAGAAGCAGAATTCAATCAATCACATATAAAAAAAGTTGGTTTCAAAATCGAAAAGAATTAGCAACGATTTCAGCATCGGTCAAATCAGGAATCACCTCCCGGGTCGGCATGGTTGCTGATGTGGAAGAAAAGGATTGCCTACTAATTAAATCATGGTATTTACCTAAAAAAGCAGTCGACTCCCAATGATTGAAGAAAAGAGTCGGCTGTTTGTCCTACCATTTTTTTCTTAAATATAATGGAGCTGTTAAAAATCCGGTTGCCAGTCCAGCCAAATGACCGATAACGTTGATCTGCGGTTGAATGAAGGTCATGATGATGGCGATTCCGGTCAGTGTATATACTGTATTTCTCTCGTTGTTCGTAAAATTGGTTTTATTGAAGAGTACAAGATATAGAAAGGATCCGAGTAAACCAAAAATTGCTCCGCTAGCACCTACGTGGTTATATGTCAGTGGGTTAATTAGAAAGGTTGCGATATTGGCAAGGATACCTGTCGATAAAAAGAAGATTGAAAACTTGACGGTTCCAAGTAATCTCTCTAGGAATGGACCGAAGATGGCAAGTGAGAAGCCATTAAACAGTAAATGTGTAAACGTGCTATGTAGAAAGATGGGGGTGATCAAACGCCACCATTGTCCGTCAGCGATGTATAAGTTCACTCCTGCGCCATAATAAAAGAGTACATTGCCGGGAAATATGGGGAAGAGGACAAGAACGAATACAATCATCATAATGAGTATGAGCACAGTGACAGCTCGATATGAATTTGCGTATTCGCGGAAGCTTTCTGTTCTTGTAAACATAAGTTCCTCCTTAGTATCGTTTTTAATTTAAATACAATATTATCATTTTCAGGTAAAAGAGTCCTCCTAATGATATGCAGCTTATTAAATGAATAGAAGAGGTGTCAAAGTGATTAAAGGTATAGGCGTGGACATTACTGAGTTGGATAGAATGGAAGCACTGATTAAGCGGCAACCCCGTTTAAAGGAGCGTATATTAACAGAAAGGGAAATCTTGATTTTCGAAAAGTTAAATGGAAGAAGGAAGATCGAGTATTTTGCTGGGCGTTTTGCGGCAAAGGAGGCTTTTTCAAAAGCAAACGGTACAGGGATCGGTCAGCACTTATCCTTTTTGGATATTGAAATCATATCGGATGATAAAGGAAAGCCGATGATTTCAAAACCGTTTTCTGAAGGGGTCCATCTTTCGATTAGCCACAGCCGCGATTATGCGGTTGCTCAAGTAGTAATTGAAGGGTGAATGGAGTTTTGTCCAATCGGGTCATAAACCTCTAGGTTGTCTCATATACATTTAGTGCTATAGGGAGACAAGGCCCGGTAAAAGGTACATGGCAGAGTAGGTGCTCTCGAAAAGTTTTTAGCCGGATCGAGAATGGGTCCGTGTCTAAAATACCGAGGAATCTAAGACATCAGTCGAGCCAATGTCCGGATCCTGCCTTTTCCTCTCCCTTTTACGTTCAAATGACAAAAAGGGGTTGAAAAGATGAAGAAGATGGTAATGCTTTTTGCAGGGATCATGCTCTTGCTTGCTCTTTCTGCTTGCGGCCAAAAATCACAGAGTGACGTAGTGAGTGATTTGAATGAGAAGCTTGGCGAAATGAAAGGATATAAGGCTAACGCGAAGATGACATTGAAGATGGGGACGGAACCTCAAGTGTATAATGTGGAGATTTGGCATAAGGACCCTTCTTTTTACCGCGTAAATCTGAAAAATGAAGAAAAGGATCAAAGCCAGATGATTTTGAAAAATGATGATGGTGTATATGTTCTGACGCCAGCTTTGAATAAAAGTTTTAAGTTTCAAAGCGAGTGGCCGGAGAACAGCAGTCAGGCCTATTTGTTCGAGTCGTTGGTGAAAGACATTACGGAAGATAAAAGTGCGACATATAAAGAAACGGATAAACATTATGTCTTTGAAACGAAAACACGCTACCAAAATAATAAAATGTTGCCATATCAAGAGATTACTATAAATAAAAAGGATTTATCCCCAGTCAGTGTAAAAGTCATGGACCCTGATAAGACAGCATTGGTACTAGTTGAATTTTCGAAAGTTAAGTTCGATACGACTTTTGATAAAGATTCATTTGATATGAAGAAAAACATGACAAGTGCACAACTTGAAGCACCCGTTATGGCAGAAGTCCAAAATGAAGGATTTGCAGTGAAATACCCTGAAAATATTGGGGATATGAATTTAACGGAAGAAAAAGAAATTACGACGGAAAAGGGAGAACGTGTCGTTTTGACCTATGAGGGTACAAAAAGTTTTACATTAGTTCAGGAAAAAGCTGAGGTAGTTCAAACTTCCGTTTCGACGAATGTGAATGGAGAGCCGGTTGATTTAGGTTATACTGTCGGGGCGATGACAGGAAATACGATTGCATGGACTTTTGAAGGTGTCGATTATATGCTTGCATCAAAGGATTTGACACAGGAAGAGATGATAGAAGTCGCCCGTTCGGTTGGGGAAGAACCAGTCAAATAGGATTACATAACAAGCTGATGTTTCCCGTCTCCTTACGAAGGTTTCTTCTGGGTAGGATAGGCGGGGAAGCAGCTTGTTGACATTTTTAATCCTTCCAACTGATTTAGGCTGGCAACTGGGAAATTAGAATCAAGGTGAAAAAGCACTTTATCTTTCTGGCGGTTGGTTATAGAATGTTCCTATAATGAAACGAAAACTTCGCTACTGGGAAGAATCTTATTGTGAGTGTAGGAAAGAAGGAAAAGTCTTGGAATCGAAAATATTTCATCGAGATACGTGGGCAGAAGTAAATTTGGATAAAATTTTTGAAAATATCTCTTCAATGAAACAAAGACTGGGGAATGACGTTAGTCTTTTCGCTGTCGTTAAGGCGAATGCATATGGCCATGGGGACTATGAAGTGGCCAAAACGGCGCTTGAAGCGGGGGCGGATTTTTTAAGTGTCGCTTTTTTGGATGAGGCTCTTGCCTTGCGAAAAAAGGGAATATTGGCCCCGATCCTTGTACTTGGGGCATCAAGGCCTGAAAGCGCAGCGCTTGCTGCCGAATATGGGATTTCCGTGACGGTTTTCGATGTAGCATGGTTGGAGAAGGCAAAGGATTTCTTGAAACCGGGACAAGTCTTGCAAATTCATGTAAAAGTGGATAGCGGCATGGGGAGAATCGGCATTCGGGATCAAGGCCAACTCATGAAAGTGGAAAGTTTGCTTGAAAGGGAAGCTTGTTTCAATTTCCAAGGAATATTCACTCATTTCGCGACGGCGGATGAAATGAAGACCGACTATTATGAAAAGCAGCTTGCTACATTTAAAGGGATGCTTTCGGTAATGACTGGAAAGCCTGAATATATTCATGCAGCCAATAGTGCAGCTTCTTTAAGATTCACCGACCCTGAATGGAATGCAATAAGAATGGGGATTTCCATGTATGGATTGAGTCCTTCCATGGAAATGAAGCCGATATTGCCATACCCATTAAAACAGGCTCTAGCATTGAGGACGAAGATGGTCGCGGTTAAACAGCTTGCTAAGGGTGAAAGCGTTAGCTATGGAGCGACTTATACGGCTGAAGGTGATGAATGGATCGGGACTTTGCCAATCGGTTATGCTGACGGCTGGATCCGTAAGCTGCAAGGTCAGGAAGTTCTTGTGGATGGAAGAAGAGTACCCATAGTCGGGAGGATTTGCATGGATCAATGCATGATCAAACTGCCTGGACCATACCCTGTAGGAACAGAGGTCACACTGATGGGGAATGATGGGGATGAATCGATTACTGTCGATGAGATAGCGGCAAAACTGGAAACGATCAACTATGAGATAACATGTATGATAGGAGCAAGAGTGCCCCGTGTATATATAAAAGACAATCAGGTGAATCATGTACGCAACTTCATTTTGGAATGAGCGGATTGTAAAAAAATCCTAAGATTGTGAATAAGATTTCCTTTATTATGCTGATAATAGGATTGAGAATAGAATATACTCTTTGCAGATAGGCATTTTAATGGTAATATTGAAAAGGATATATACAATAAAGGTGTGTAGTGATGGTGGAGGTGTATGTTTGTGTCTGAATCCAGCGCAACAAGAGAGATATTAATTCGATTACCTCAAAATTTTTTAACAGAGTTAGATGGGTATGCGAGTGAGGAAAATGTAAATCGCAGTGAATTTATTTATCGTGCCACAAAAATGTATCTTCGCGAACGTAAAAAGAAAGAGTTTCGTGAATCGATGAAACGCGGTTATATTGAAATGGCGGCCATTAACTTAACGATTGCTTCTGAAGCCTTCCAGGCTGAATTCGAGGCTGGTCATTGCGTTGAACGATTAGTTAGCGGAGGCTGAGCCATTGATTGTTGTTAAGCGTGGTGACGTATACTTCGCAGACCTTTCCCCGGTAGTTGGTTCAGAGCAGGGGGGGACCCGTCCGGTACTAATTTTACAAAACGATATTGGTAATCGCTTTAGTCCGACTGTGATCGTGGCAGCCATTACAGCTCAAATTCAAAAAGCGAAATTGCCTACACATGTTGAGATTAATGCAAAAAAGTACGGATTCGAGCGGGATTCCGTCATTTTATTAGAACAGATCCGGACAATTGATAAGCAGCGTTTAACTGATAAAATTACGCATCTTGACGAACCGATGATGCAAAAGGTCAATGAAGCTTTGCAAATTAGTTTAGGCCTCATTGAGTTTTAAAGAAAATTTTTCCCGTTAAACCGGGCGTTATTATAATACAAATCATTCTTGATGTTATTTAGATGGCACGATCCCTGCAACTGTGGGGATCGTGTTTTTTTTGTCAAATAACATTAACATATCCAAAAAGTATACAGCAGGAAATATGAAAAATTTGACGAATAAAAACATTATACAGTTAGATATTGGATGGAACGTCATTGTTTTTTATAGTATCTCCTAACTTTTTATTAATTGATGTTTTTCTTACCTGAATTTCGGGTATGTAGTTATTTTGTAGATACTTAAAAAAAGCAAAAGTTAGTGGGGAAACTCAAAGAAAATCCAAATGGAAATAACATTACAGTTAGTTAACATCCTTGTGACGAGGACAGGGAAACAAAGCAATTGTGTTAGAATGGGAGGATATTATGAATCAATTGGTTTACGATTTTATTAAGCAAAATCAAGATTACATCCTTACTGAGTGGATGGGCATCATGAAGGAAAGTACGGATGAAAGATTAATTAAAGTCGTTTCAGATCGAATGTTCACGCAAACGAGCAGTGAATTTATAGATATGATCATCACGAACGTTGATAGTAAAAACAAGGAATTCACATTGAAGCTTTCAGATTTTGCCGAGAAAGTCGTCCAATTGGGATGGCCTCTCACTTTCGTCAATGAAGGACTTCATAAATTCACGTTAATTGTCATTAATGGTATGGTGGAAAAGGGTCTGGTTACTCCTGATAATCAAGTCAATCTTGTTAACCATTTGGATAAATGGGCCACACCGATAAATAATGAAATAGTCAATATATATACTCAAACTTGGGAAAGAACTGTTTCCATGCAAAAAATAGCGTTACAAGAACTTTCGGCACCGCTCATTCCTGTATTGGAAGGAATAACGGTAATGCCGCTGATCGGTACGATTGATACGGAACGTGCCAAACAGATAATGGAAAACCTGTTGACTGGCGTTGTTAAGCATAGATCTGAAGTTGTTCTTATTGATATAACAGGCGTGCCGGTCGTGGATACCATGGTTGCCCATCATATCATACAAGCGGCGGAGGCTGTCCGTTTAGTGGGCGCAAAATGTATACTCTGCGGTATCCGTCCTGAAATTGCTCAAACCATCGTTAATCTTGGAATTAATTTAAATGAAGTGATTACAAAAAATACATTGAAAAAAGGGATAGAAGTTGCTTTGGAATTAACGAGCCGTAAGATCGTAAAGGTGGAGGGATAAGTATGAGGATTCCGATATTAAAGCTTTATGACTGCTTGTTAGTCTCTATACAGTGGGAATTGGATGATGTGACAGCCCTTCAATTTCAAGAGGATTTACTGCATAAGATTCATGAAACAAGTGCGAATGGCGTCGTTATAGATATTACCTCAATAGATTTTATTGATTCTTTTATCGCAAAGGTATTGGGCGATGTCTTTAGCATGTCTAAGCTTATGGGGGCCAAAGTTGTAATTACGGGGATCCAGCCTGCTGTTGCAATAACATTAATTGAACTGGGAATTAGTCTCGATGATGTTCTGACAGCATTAGACTTAGAGAAAGGCCTGGAGAAATTACAACAGGAATTGGGGGATTAAAGAATGGAGTTCCAATCCTGCGTAAAAATCATAAATGAATGGGACATCGTAGCTGCAAGGCAGCTCGGAAGAAATGTCGCTAAAGAGTTGGGGTTCGGTACTGTAGACCAGGCCAGGATCACAACTGCCATTAGCGAATTGGCCCGAAACATATACCTATATGCTGGACAAGGCAGTGTTAGCATAGAAAAGCTAAATATAAATGGGAAGTCAGGATTGAAAATCATTGCAGAGGACCAAGGGCCGGGAATTGAGGATATCCGCAGAGTTATGGAAGATGGATATACCACCTCAGGGGGATTGGGTGCAGGTCTTCCTGGAGCCAAACGTTTAATGGATGACTTTGATATTGATTCGATACCAGGTGAAGGGACTAAGATCATCGCTACGAAATGGCTCCGTTAGGGGGGGAATATGGATATTAGGGAGAACATGGAGAAAAAGTATCATGAGGCGCTTTCTACTTATCTTAAAGACCAAAATGAGCAGGCACTCTACCAAGGACAAAAGATTAGCCGCCTACATATCAAATACAATATATCTCCAGAAGAAATCATCAGTATGCATAAAAATAACTTAATGGAACTTTACCCGGACTTACCGGGGAAAGTATTGGATTCTTTCGATTTTCTGCTAGAAGTCATGATGGGCTACGGGATTGCATACCGTGAACATCAAAGCCTTAGACATCAACAGCAGGAACTGAAAACGGAAATCGAGATTGCGGCAAGCGTTCAACATACCCTTTTGGAAACGAAAATTCCTGATATCAAAGCTCTTGAAATTGGAGCGATCAGTGTTCCGGCGAGACAGATGAACGGAGATTACTATCATTTCGTCCAAGATGAAAATGATCGTATAGGAGTAGGGATAGCAGATGTTATAGGAAAAGGGATTCCTGCTGCATTGTGCATGTCGATGATCAAATATGCGATGGACAGTCTTCCCGAGCATCGTCATGAACCGAATAGTGTGCTTGAGAGTTTGAACCGTGTTGTGGAGCATAATGTGGATCCAAGCATGTTCATAACCATGTTCTATGGTTTATATGATCCGCATGACAGGCAATTTTCCTATGCTTCAGCCGGACATGAACCTGGCTTTTACTATGATGCCGCAACAGGTACTTTTAGCGATTTGGATGCAAAGGGCTTGTTGCTTGGAGTTGATAAAAAAACAAGGTATCGCCAATATGAAAAAACGGTGAATCGTGGAGACATGATCATTTTATTATCCGATGGAGTAACGGAGTGCCGGACGTATGATGGGTTCATAGAAAGGGAAACACTTATCGGTTTCATTAAAAAGAATATGCATTTGCAAGCCCAGGAAATGGTGAATAATATATTTAAACAATTGGAGAAAATGCAGAATTTCCAACTAAGGGATGATTTTACATTAATAATTTTAAAATCAAATGTTTAGTATTGTTTCTGCTGGGTATAGATATAGGAATGAAGAGGATTTGAAGAGGTGGGTCAAGGATGAATATAACTGTAGATGTTAATGAATTAAATACTGAATTTGTTGTAAAACTAAAAGGTGAAATCGATGCCTATACTGCACCGAAATTAAGGGAATCACTATTTCCGATTTCAGAGCAGGATAATGTTTCAATTACGATTGATTTATCTGAAGTCTCTTATATGGATAGTACGGGACTTGGGGTATTTGTCGGTGCTTTCAAAAGCGTAAGGGCACATAATGGAGAATTCACACTAGTTGGTTTATCAGAAAGGTTACGACGTTTATTTGATATAACAGGTCTTGCAGATATCATTGATATTAAAAGTGGTACAGAGGGTGGGTTAGAATGAGTCAAGTATATGATTACATCGAAATGAAAATACCTGCAAAACCAGAATTCATCGGTGTCATTCGTTTAACGCTTTCTGGGATAGGAAGCCGGATGGGATTTGCGTATGATGAAATTGAGGATTTGAAAATCGCTACAAGTGAGGCTTGTACCAATGCGGTACAGCATGCATATAAGGATTCTGATAAAGGTGAAGTGAAAGTGAGTTTCGGCCTTTATCCTGACCGTCTGGAGGTCATGGTTTCTGATAGTGGCAAGAGCTGTAATTTCGAAGAAGTTCGTCAAGGACTCGGTCCATACGAAAATGGACAAAAAGTCGAACTTTTGAGAGAAGGAGGCTTGGGTCTTTACCTTATTGAAACTCTGATGGATGATGTTAAAATTCATCAACATGATGGGGTTACAGTATTTATGACTAAGTTTTTAGAAGGAGAGCAGGTGGAGATGGATGCAAAAACAGTCTCAACCTAATCAGGCACAAAAAGAACAGGTAAATGAATGGATTAGAGCTTACCAGCAGAATCAAGATGATGAAGCGCAGAGTAATCTAGTCATCCATTATAAAAGTTTAGTTGAAACAATTTCCCGCAAGTATGCGAAAGGAAAATCATTTCAGGAGGATATCTCCCAAGTCGGCATGATTGGTTTATTAGGTGCCATTCGACGATATGATGAATCTTTCGGTAAGAGCTTTGAGGCATTTGCCGTCCCTACTATAATCGGTGAAATCAAAAGGTTCCTTCGTGATAAAACATGGAGTGTCCATGTGCCAAGGAGAATTAAGGAACTTGGTCCGAAAATCAGGGTGACTGTCGAGGAATTGACGACAACTCTGCATCGTTCACCAAGAATAGATGAAATAGCCGATAGTATAGGTGTAACTGAAGAAGAAGTTTTAGAAGCGATGGAAATGGGAAAAAGCTATCAAGCTTTATCTGTGGATCATTCTATTGAGGCGGATTCTGATGGCGGTACTGTCACATTGCTTGATATATTCGGGAATGTCGATGAAGGTTTTGAAAAGGTCAATCAGCGGCTTGTGCTTGAAAAGGTGCTGCATGTTCTGAGTGACCGTGAAAAGATGATCATTCAACATACTTATTTAGAGAACTTAAGCCAGAAAGAAGCTGGCGATAAACTGGGGATTTCCCAAATGCATGTTTCAAGGCTCCAACGCCGTGCGATCAAAAAGCTTCAAGAAGCCATTAATGCTGAAAACTCGGAGTTAATTCAGTGATCAAAGATATTCTGAGGGGAGAAAAAATAGAAGTCCTTGTCTCTCAATCGTCTAAAAACGGGATGGTTTATTGTGGCGATGATTACTTCTTTCTTCATACGAAAGATTACTTTGTGTGTGTTCTGGCAGATGGTCTAGGCAGCGGCAAAAATGCTTATGATTCCTCCCATGCCGTCATCGAGGAAGTTAAACGTAATCATGAGTTGGATGTAGAATCATTAATGGCAGTGTGTAACCAGGTTTTAGTCGATAAGCGTGGGGCAGCCGTTTCGATTTTGAAGATATTTTATGACAAGAATGAATTTGTATACAGTTCAGTGGGTAACATACGCTTTTTCCTGTATAATCCAAGCGACGATAAACTAGTTTACCCTTTACCTGTTACAGGGTATTTATCCGGAAGGAAACAAACATACAGGACGCAGAGCTACAAATATGAACCAAATGCAAAATTCATTCTTCATTCCGATGGTTTAGAACTTAAGGGAGCTAAATCATTTTTAAAAAGGCTGGTCCCGA
The DNA here is from genome assembly GCF_022603275.1 of Peribacillus sp. Aquil_B1. NCBI lineage: Bacteria > Bacillati > Bacillota > Bacilli > Caryophanales > Bacillaceae > Peribacillus > Peribacillus sp. Aquil_B1. The sequence continues at coordinate 31,157 of NZ_JAKXEE010000011.1, forward strand.
TCGATAAGAATGCACAATGTATATTAAAAAGCAGTCCATTAACTGCAGATGATACAACTTTCATTTTAGGAAGCTTACTTTCGCCATAATTCGGAAGTGAGCTTTTTTGTATGGAATTCGCAACTTCATCACTCATTTGCTAGACTATACTTATTAGATCAAAACGTTGGAGGTAAACATAATGATCGTTGTAGAAGATACATTGAAGGAACTGATTAAACAAATATCCAATGAGCTAACTTTGAAAAATCATCAAGTCCAAAACGTCATACAGATGCTGCAAGAGGGGAACACTGTCCCTTTTATTGCGCGGTATAGAAAAGAAATGACGGGTTCGCTTGATGAAGTCCAGATTCGTTCCATCATGGAAAGGTGGAGCTATCTGGAAAACCTTGGCCAGAGGAAAGCGGAAGTTACGCGTTCAATTGGTGAACAGGGAAAATTGACGGAAGAATTAACGAAACAAATCGAGAAGGCAACAAAACTGCAGGAGGTCGAGGATTTATATAGGCCATTCAAGCAAAAAAGGAGAACGAAAGCAACAGTCGCTAAAGAAAAGGGTCTTGAACCGCTGGCCAATTGGCTTCTGGAATGTCCAATGCATGCCAGTGTTAGCGAAAAAGCTGCAGAATTCATATCGGCAGAAAAAGAAGTTTCTTCTATTGAAGAGGCTATTGCTGGAGCGCAGGATATCATAGCTGAACATATTTCCGATGATGCTGAATTAAGGAAGTGGATAAGGGCTGAAATTTTCAAAGCCGGAAAAATGGTTTCAACTGTGAAAAATGAAGAGAAGGACGAGAAAAAAATCTTCGAGATGTACTATGAATACGAGGAACCGGTTCAAAGAATAGTGCCGCATCGGGTGTTGGCGCTGAATAGAGGTGAAAAGGAAGAGGTCCTGCGAATCTCCATTCAGCCCCGGAGTGAAATCATCATTGGTCATCTTGAGCGGAAAATCATTAAAAATAACAAATCTGAAGCCCAAGGTGTTCTTAAATCTGCAATTGAGGATGGGCTAAAGCGATTGATTTTGCCTTCTGTAGAACGGGAGATCAGAAAAGAGCTGACGGAAAAAGCTGAGGATCAAGCTATCCATATTTTCTCTGAAAACCTGCGGAATCTGCTCTTGCAGCCCCCGCTTAAAGGAAAAGTGGTCCTCGCCCTTGATCCGGCATATCGGACAGGCTGTAAGTTGGCTGTCATTGATGAAACCGGAAAGGTTCTCGATATCAGTGTGATCTACCCGCATCCTCCTGCTGCGAAACTTAATGCTGCCCGTGAAAAAACGATTGAAATACTTCAGCGGTTCTCGGTTGAGATTGTGGCAATAGGGAATGGTACGGCATCACGTGAATCAGAGCAATTCATCGCAGATATTTTGAAAGAAGTGAAAGGGAATATTTCATATATAATTGTAAATGAAGCGGGAGCCAGTGTATATTCAGCCTCGGATATTGCCCGTGAAGAGTTTCCGGATCTTCAAGTAGAACAGAGAAGTGCAGTTTCGATAGGAAGAAGGCTTCAGGATCCCCTTGCTGAACTTGTTAAAATTGACCCACAATCCGTGGGGGTGGGTCAATATCAACATGATGTGTCCCAGAAAAAGTTAACGGAATCCCTCACCTTTGTAGTAGAAACAGCTGTTAACCAGGTGGGTGTGAATGTCAATACCGCTTCATCGTCACTTTTGCAATATGTAGCTGGTTTATCAAAATCGGTTGCTCAAAATATTGTGAAGAAAAGGGAAGAGGAAGGGAAGTTTTCAAGCAGGAAGCAATTAAAGAAGATTCCCCGGCTTGGTGCCAAAACATATGAACAATGTATAGGGTTCCTGCGTATCATCAATGGAGATGAGCCTTTAGATCAAACCGCGATACATCCTGAGAACTACAGTGCCGTGAATAAATTATTAAAGAAAATGGGATTCACATCAGAAGATTTAGGCAGTGCAGCCCTGAATGAAGAATTAGGCAAACTAAATCCGGCGGATTTGGCCGATGAATTGGAAATTGGTGAAATTACGATAAAAGATATCATAGATGATTTGATGAAACCGGGAAGAGATCCTCGGGATGAATTATCAAAACCACTGCTTAAGCAGGATGTACTAAAAATGGAGGATCTGCAAACTGGGATGGAATTACAAGGTACAGTGAGGAATGTTGTGGATTTCGGTGCGTTTGTGGACATTGGTGTTAAGCAGGATGGACTGGTTCATATTTCTAAACTGAGCAACAAGTTTGTAAAGCACCCATTGGATGTAGTTGCCGTTGGGGATGTTGTGACGGTTTGGGTTGAACGGGTTGACTCCCAAAAACAAAGGGTATCTTTAACGATGCTCGAGCCAAAGGATCAAAACTAGCCTATGGTAAACTCCTTCTATATTAGAAGGGGTTTTTTTATATGGAACGAAGTTAAATTTATAACCGGAGGCTTTCTTTCTTTTGATAAAAAAACCAACATTGATTCAACATCTTCACTTGATAATAATCCTTATCATAAAAGGCTTTGCGGATTTGATTCTGGAACCAATTAGGCATAGCTTTTCCTCCCTTAATTTCCTATTGTATTATTAGTCTATGTTATAATGGGTTGTCATGTTACCAAGGAAAGGGAGGGGGAAATGGATAATTGGCAATTGCAAAAACTAGTGGAAGAAATATCGTTGAAAGACTTTGAGAAGGCCTTTAGACACCAAGCGAGTTTTAACCCGCGCCTCCGAACAACAGGGGGACGATACTTGCTCCGTTCACACAATATAGAAATCAATAAGAAGTATCTTGATGAACGCGGTGTGGAAGAAATGATAGGAATCATTAAGCATGAATTGTGCCATTATCATCTGCACATCGAGAAAAAAGGGTACCAGCATCGTGATGCCGACTTTAAGCAATTACTCAAAAAAGTGGGGGCTCCGAGATTTTGCGAGCCGCTGCCATCTAACCAATTAAAGAAAAAGATGAATACTATCCAATATATATGTGAAGACTGTCAGCAGGTATATATAAGAAAAAAGCGAATCGACACAACCCGTTTCGTTTGTGGTAAATGTCGCGGAACATTGATTTACCAAGGGTTTAAGGACTGAAAAACAAAAATATAAAAAAACATAAAAGAACCCTTGACTTTAAGTTGCAACCTCTTTATAATCATAAGAGTCGACAAGATAACAACTTGTTCTTAACGACAAACACTAAGGTCCTTGAGCGTGAAAAAGGAACCCAATTTTCATTATTCCGCAGTAGCTCAGTGGTAGAGCATTCGGCTGTTAACCGAACGGTCGTAGGTTCGAGTCCTACCTGCGGAGCCATTTTTTTGGGGAAGTACTCAAGAGGCTGAAGAGGCGCCCCTGCTAAGGGTGTAGGTCGCGTAAGCGGCGCGAGGGTTCAAATCCCTCCTTCTCCGCCAGCTACATTATTTTATTAAGGCCCATTGGTCAAGCGGTTAAGACACCGCCCTTTCACGGCGGTAACACGGGTTCGAATCCCGTATGGGTCACTTTCTTATGCGTAATCAAAATACTGGTCCCGTGGTGTAGCGGTTAACATGCCTGCCTGTCACGCAGGAGATCGCGGGTTCGATTCCCGTCGGGACCGCCATTTTTTTCTTCTAAAAAATACTTGCTAAAATAATATTATCGTGATATAATATTATCCTGGCTGTTAATTAGTAATTGATTATTGGGCTATAGCCAAGCGGTAAGGCAACGGATTTTGATTCCGTCATGCGAAGGTTCGATCCCTTCTAGCCCAGCCATTTTATTTAGAGCCATTAGCTCAGTTGGTAGAGCATCTGACTTTTAATCAGAGGGTCGAAGGTTCGAATCCTTCATGGCTCACCATTTATTTTCGCGGGTGTGGCGGAATTGGCAGACGCACCAGACTTAGGATCTGGCGCCGCAAGGCGTGGGGGTTCAAGTCCCTTCACCCGCACTGATAATTTTCTTCTTGACATCAAGTTGAAAAGGTGTTAAACTTACAAAGTCGCTTTCGCGGTCGTGGCGGAATGGCAGACGCGCTAGGTTGAGGGCCTAGTGGGGGAAACCCCGTGGAGGTTCGACTCCTCTCGGCCGCACCAATAACATCATAGAAATTAGCGCCCGTAGCTCAATTGGATAGAGCATCTGACTACGAATCAGAAGGTTGTAGGTTCGACTCCCGCCGGGCGCACCATATTTTACGGGAAGTAGCTCAGCTTGGTAGAGCACTTGGTTTGGGACCAAGGGGTCGCAGGTTCGAATCCTGTCTTCCCGACCATTCTTTCTGGAAATATTTTAAAATTAAATGCGGGTGTAGTTTAGTGGTAAAACCTCAGCCTTCCAAGCTGATGATGAGAGTTCGATTCTCTTCACCCGCTCCATTATTGCTCTTTGAAAACTGAACAAAACAAAGCGCCAACGTTAAATTTTAAGTGAGCACACACTATCAAAAAAGCAAATGAGCAAGTCAAACATTTCTTCGGAGAGTTTGATCCTGGCTCAGGACGAAC
>NZ_JAKXEE010000012.1:0-13132 GCF_022603275.1 Peribacillus sp. Aquil_B1
TCGTCCTGAGCCAGGATCAAACTCTCCGAAGAAATGTTTGACTTGCTCATTTGCTTTTTTGATAGTGTGTGCTCACTTAAAATTTAACGTTGGCGCTTTGTTTTGTTCAGTTTTCAAAGAGCAATTTATCGTCGTTACTTCGTAAGCGACTTTATAATCTTATCACTTACCCAATCTAGTGTCAACAACTTTTTTAAATTGTTTTTTGATTGAGTAATTTATGATGTCGTTATTGGCGACTCCTAATATATTATCAGGTTGATGAGTTATCGTCAATGGTTTAATTAGTTTTTTTTAAAAAAACTATAACATGATAAAAACCCCAAGGAGATATCCATGAGGTTTTCATAAGAATGACTTCTACGCAATTCCTTTAGATAATCCAATAACCAATGGCTGCCAAAGCGGCAACTCCCGGTATTCCAAGCAGGCCGGCGACTGCCGAGGTAACAGGGTTGATGGGGACATGAATGCCCGCTTGATTTCCAAGTGTATTCAAAAAGAACAAAAAGGCTGCACCGATAATGATCTTTATAATCCCCTGCCCTATGAACCGGACGGGTCTTAATGGCGCCCCGATAATAAGGAGCATTAAAATCAGGCCGCCAATTACGGCAACAAAGACAACTGGTTCCAAACTCATTCCTCCCCGCAAGCTTGTACTACACTTATATGTAGGGAACGATGGATTAAGAACTGAAAAAAATGGCCATGAGGAATACGAAATCCTTCACAGCCATTTCCTTATCATCTTTTTAAGCGGACATTCCTTCTTTTAACTTCCCTGAATAAGTAGAAATATTTCACTTCCGCCAGTCTCGTTTGGGCGATTACTTCCTCAGATGGATCAACGCTTTTTTCAAGTAATGATTTTTGATTATGCCAATTCCATTTCAACTGTTCAAGCTCTTCGATTAATGAATCATTGAATTCATTCCGAAGTTTCTTTTTTTTACGAAAGAACAAGTGAAGTCCTCCCAGCTACCTTATATTTCTCTTCTTCCTTCAATTGCTTTTGATAGCGTCACTTCATCCGCATACTCCAAATCTCCGCCGACAGGAAGTCCGTGGGCAATTCGGGTCACTTTGATCCCTGATGGTCTAAGCAACCGCGAAATATACATGGCTGTCGCTTCACCTTCAATGTTAGGATTAGTGGCCAAAATGACCTCCAGCACAGTTTCATCTTGCAGGCGCTTTAATAAATCAGGAATATTTATATCTTCCGGACCGATTCCGTCCATCGGGGAAATACTGCCATGCAGTACATGGTATAAACCATTGAACTCTCTCATCTTTTCCATAGCTATTACATCTTTAGGGTCCTGAACCACACAAATCAAACTTCTGTCCCTCTTTTGATCTTCGCAAATATAACAGGGATCTTGATCTGTAATATGACCACAGACTGAGCAATACATAAGATTCCGCTTAGCATTAACAAGTGCCTTTGCAAAATCCAAAACAGTATCTTCCTTCATGCTTAGTACATGAAAGGCTAATCGAGCAGCCGTTTTAGGACCAATCCCCGGCAATTTCATAAAACTGTCAATGAGCTTGGAAATTGGTTCTGGATAATGCATCGAATTCCTCCTAAAAATTTCAAAAGAAACCCCCTGAAAGGAAGTTTCTTTTGAACTTGCTTAAAACATACCCGGAAGGTTCATTCCCTTAGTGAATTGTCCCATCGTTTGGTTTGTCAGTTCTTCCGCCTTTTTCAAAGCATCGTTAGTCGCAGCCAGAACTAAATCCTGAAGCATATCGATATCATCCGGATCGACAACTTCCGGTTTGATGATTACATCGACGATTTCTTTATGTCCAGTCACGATGACCGTTACCATTCCGCCGCCAGCAGTACCTTCAACCTTTTTTTCACCTAATTCTTCTTGTGCCTCTGCCATCTTCTTTTGCATCTTTTGCATTTGTTTCATCATGTTCTGCATATTACCGCCGCGCATACCCATTTTCCTTACCTCCAATTATTCTTTAATTTCAAGTAAATCATCGCCGACTAATTTCCTAGCCTCTGCTATAAAGGGGTCTTCTTCTTTTGATTCCGTTTCTTCGGGACCGTCGAACTGCTGTGTTGAGATGAAGTCCTCCCGCAACCCTTGCCACTGGCTCTCCGGAACTCCAGCTATCTCCATTCGGTGTCCGGTCAATTGCTGCATGATCGAGGCTATCACTTCCACGAAACGGTTATTTTCCATTGCCATTTGACAATGAATATCATATTTGAATTTTACCACAAAAGCTTCAGTTGACGCAGCAACAGGTTCTGCCTCCGTTAATAAAGCTGCCAATGACTTTTGGTTTTGCTGACCTAACTGCTCAAGCACTTCCCCCCACTTGCTTTTCACAGCATTAAGACCTGGCTTTGTAGCTTGTTTCAAAATTTGATTGATCTTTCCTGCGGGTGCTTTATATGTCTTTTTAACGGCCCTTTGCGCCTTAGCCTGCTCTGCAGGCTTTTCTGTCATGGCTGCCGGAATGCCGTTTTTCTGCATTTCAATCAATTTCTTCTCTAAATCTTCTATTTTCTGCTGCAGCTGCAGCAGCTGCCCGTTATCATTTTGATTTGGCCTTTGCTCATTACATAACTTCACAAGTGCCACTTCAAGGAAAATCCTTGGATGATTTGTCCATTTCATATCCTGCTGTGTTTGATTGAAGCTTTCGATAATGGAGTAAATCGATTCAGAAGAGATCACTTCTGCCAATTCCTTAAATTGGGGATCTATCAAAACACGCTCGAAGGATTCTGCCAGTGCCGGTGCCGTTTGAAACAAAAGCATGTCACGGAAATAATAAATCATGTCTTCAATGAACCGAGCCGGGTCTTTTCCCATAGCCAGCAAATCTTCAAGGACTTCGAGTGCCACCGCTACTTCTTTATCATATATAGCTTTTGCCAGCCTGCTTAAAAACGCCTGCGAAACAGAACCGGTGACAGTCAATGCATCTTCCACAGAAACTGTCTCTGAACTGAAGGATATCGCTTGATCAAGAAGGCTTAGTGCATCCCGCATCCCGCCTTCAGCTGCCCTCGCGATGATATGCAGGGCTTGTTCATCACATGAAACACCTGTTTCTGCGATGATCTGTGACATCCTGCCAACTATATCTTGAGGCTGGATCCTTTTAAAATCAAACCTTTGGCAACGGGAAATGATCGTTAGCGGAATCTTATGAGGTTCAGTCGTCGCCAATATAAAAATCACGTGCTTCGGGGGTTCTTCCAATGTCTTCAAAAGTGCATTGAAAGCACCTTGTGATAGCATATGTACCTCATCAATGATATAAACTTTATATGTAACCGCGTTCGGTGCATATTTGACCTTATCACGAATGTCACGGATTTCCTCGACACCATTATTGGATGCTGCATCAATTTCTATAACATCTGATATGGAGCCATCGGTGATTCCGCGGCAGGTAGCACATTCGTTACAGGGCTCACTTGCCGGGGCATGCTCACAATTCACTGCTTTTGCCAGAATTTTAGCAGCACTTGTTTTCCCTGTTCCACGCGGACCGGAAAATAAATAGGCATGCGAAACCTTCTGCCCGACCAAGGCATTCTGCAACGTTTTCGTTACGTGTTCCTGCCCGACTACATCAATGAATTGTTGTGGCCGCCATACCCGGTATAATGCTTGGTACCCCACGGAAATCCCTCCTTTTTTTCTCCACCTTGTTTATTATACATTACTGATTTCCTTAATATCAAAGCCTAAAAAGAAATTCTATCATTGCCTCATTTTTTTCAAAAATGCCGAGCACTTTACCTTCTTGGCATAAAAAAAAACCCACCCGATACGAATGAGTTTTTGTTTATGTAAAATAACTGCCGTGCACCTTCTGTCGATTAGCAACCATAAGCGTTACTTAAGCAGTTAGCTCGGCCCAGGCAACCCTGCGGCACATGAGAACTTCCACTTAATGCTGCTTCCTTCCGGACCTGACATGGTTCATGGAGTCCCATTGCGCAGGACCCGGGCGTCAACACCACTTACTTAAGGCAGGCCCTACAGAATGCTAACCTCGAGAAGGGATTCAACCTCGCTAGAGCGGATTGCGAGTACAGGGCACCGCTACCTCCCCGTCTAGCACGGCAAAAGTAATACCAATTTCATAGCGTCATGTCGACGCATAATTCATTATACTAAGGTAACAAAAAAAACGCAAGTGTTGTTCATGGACAGTTTGATTCCAAATTTATCAAATGAAGCAAAGCCTCATCTTCAAGATTCGTTTTCACCTATTTATTTTCCTCGGCAATTTTGAGTGCCTGCTCTCTTTTCAACGTTTTCTTTCTATCCCTAAGCTCTTTAAAAAAAGAAGTCAATATCCAGCCGCATTCTTCCCCTAACACACCGCTCGTTACATCACATTGATGATTGAAGCGTTCATCTTGGAGTAAATCCATGAATGTCCCTGCACAGCCAGCCTTTGGATCATGGGCCCCAAAAACAACCCTTTTTACTCTTGATTGCAAGATGGCACCAGCACACATGGGACAGGGCTCCAGCGTTACATATAATGTTGCATCTTCAAGACGCCAACTGCCAAGTTCCTTGCAAGCCTCATTGATCGCAAGCAGCTCCGCATGTGCCGTCGCATTCTGTTCCGTTTCCCTCAGGTTATGCCCCGTCGAAATAACTTGATCATCTATCACGATTAAAGCGCCAATCGGCACTTCATTCAACATCTGCGCCTTTTTCGCTTCCTTTAAGGCTAAATTCATGTAATAAACATCATCCTTCAAAAAAAAACCCCCTTATATTAAGTAGGAGTAAACAGACAAATATAAGACAAAATAAAGGTCATACTACTTGTTCTAATGAATAGTAACGCATGCGGCATATGTGCTGCAAGTAAATTCTCACAATACAGGAGGATATACCATGAATCGACCTGAAACGCCTTCTTTTGCATTGCTTATCATTGATATGATCAATGATTTTGATTTCAAATACGGGAATATGCTCCTTGCACACACGAAGCTTATCGTCGATCCGATTTTGAAATTAAAAACGCAAATGAAAGAAAAGGGTTTTCCCATCATTTATATCAACGATCACTATGATTTATGGCAGGCTGACTTCGATAAAATTATTGCTAGATGTAAGAATGAAGGAAATGCCTCATTAATTGAAAAAATAAAACCTCAACAGGACGATTTCTTTCTCATCAAGCCGAAGCATTCCGCGTTTTATGGGACGGCACTGAATACACTGCTTAAACGATTAAACGTGGAAACACTGATCATTACCGGAATAGCTGGAAACATATGCGTCCTTTTCACGGCCAATGATGCCTATATGCGGGAATATAAGTTATGGATTCCGGAGGATTGCATCGCTTCTGCATCAAAGGAAGATAATCATTACGCATTAAAGATGATGAACCATGTTCTCAAGGCATCCATAAAAGAAAGTGGAGACATTTAAGCATTCAATCGAACAAGGGTACTAACCTACATACATCCCCCAATAACACTCTGTCATTCTCTTTCTTTATCAACCTGACAAAAATGTCACTAAAGTCCCAAGTCTGTGATACAATATCTCTTGGCGAAAAACCTAATAACCGGGAATTTCTGCTTGATACCTCATTGAAGGAGGACAGATTGGATGAAATCCACCCCATTTATCACCGTCGAAGGTCCAATCGGCGTGGGAAAAACATCACTTGCAAAAGTTATCGCAGATCATTTTCAAATTTCATTATTGAAGGAAATTGTTGATGAAAATCCATTTCTCGGGAAATTCTATAAAGATATTGATGAGTGGAGCTTTCAAACAGAAATGTTTTTTCTGTGTAACCGTTATAAACAATTGGAAGATATCGAAAAAAAGTATCTTACTAATGACCAAGCCGTGGTGGCTGATTACCATATATTCAAGAACTTGATATTTGCTGAACGAACGTTAAAGAACGGACAATACAATAAATACCTTGAAATATTCAATATTTTAACACGGGATATGCCTAAACCTAATATGGTGATTTATTTAAACGCAAGTCTTGATACTCTTCTCTCCCGAATCGGTAAAAGAGGTCGTGAATTCGAAAAAAATATATCTTCCATTTATTTAGAGCAGTTATCCGCGGATTATCGAACATTCATGGAAGCATTTGAGAAACAGCACCCTGACATACCTGTTCTTACATTCAATGGAGATGAGCTGGATTTTGTCGGGAACAAGGATGATTTGAAAACGATAATCAGCCAAATAGAGAATGCCCTGCACAAAGGAGTAAAGTCAAATGAACTTACGAAAGAAATATAATATTCCAAACAACGCCGTCATTACGATAGCAGGGACGGTTGGCGTAGGAAAATCGACCATGACCAATGCATTAGCCGATGCCCTTAAATTCAGGACATCCTTTGAAAAGGTTGATACGAACCCCTACCTGGATAAGTTTTACGATGATTTTAATCGCTGGAGTTTCCACCTGCAAATCTATTTCCTCGCTGAACGTTTTAAAGAGCAAAAAAAAATCTTCGAATACGGCGGCGGTTTTATTCAAGACCGTTCCATTTATGAAGACACCGGGATATTTGCAAAAATGCATTATGAAAAAGGCACAATGAATGATGTGGACTACGAAACGTATACAAGCCTTTTCAATGCCATGGTAATGACGCCATACTTTCCGCACCCTGATTTACTAATCTATCTCGAAGGTTCGCTTGATGATATCCTCGACAGGATCCAAGAACGCGGCCGTCCAATGGAACAGCATACCCCAATTGAATATTGGCAGGAAATGCACGGCCGTTATGAAGAATGGATTGATCAATTCAACGCCTGCCCTGTCCTACGATTAAATATAAATGAATATGACCTTATGCAGGATGAAGCAAGCATCGAACCTCTTATAAAAAGAATGGCCGAATATATGGAGCAAACCAAGTTGCTGCGAAATGTATAAAAAGAAAAACCACCGGTTATCCGGTGGTTTTTTAATATATTAGAAAACAAAAATTCCGTTACATATCTGCAACGGAATTCATCGATATCCAATTTATGCGCTGTGGTTATTAATAAGTTATGGAGGAGGTAGAGGGATTCGAACCCCCGCGGGATTTGACTCCCCTGTCGGTTTTCAAGACCGATCCCTTCAGCCGGACTTGGGTATACCTCCGTATCAACATTTATTATATTACATGGAATTAAAATTAAAGTCAAGCCCTCTATAAAGTTTTTTTGAAATAATTTTTAAACTTTAATAAAAAGGAGAATCAGCCTCTGTAATCAGAAGCTGATTCCTTTTGTCTTACGGTTTAATGACTTCCGCACCGCGCATATATGGACGTAATACTTCAGGAATGATGACACTGCCATCTTCCTGCTGATAATTTTCCAAAAGGGCTGCGACTGTACGGCCAATTGCCAAACCTGATCCATTTAGAGTATGGACGTGTTCCGGTTTACCTTTTGCATCACGTCTGAAGCGAATATTGGCCCGTCTAGCCTGGAATGCTTCAAAGTTACTGCAAGAAGAAATTTCGCGGTACGTTCCATAACTCGGGATCCAAACCTCGATATCATACTTTTTAGCAGCAGTGAAGCCTAGATCTCCCGTACACATGCTCAGCACTCGGTATGGAAGTCCTAGCAATTGAAGGACCTTTTCGGCATGACCTGTGAGATTTTCCAATTCTGCATAAGAATCTTCCGGTTTCACGAACTTCACTAGTTCAACTTTATTGAACTGGTGCTGCCGAATTAACCCACGGGTATCACGACCTGCAGATCCTGCTTCTGAGCGGAATGAAGCGCTGTATGCCGCATAGCTTATCGGCAGATCATCCATGCTCATGATTTCATCACGATGGAAGTTTGTCACCGGGACTTCAGCTGTAGGAATCAAGAAGTAATCATCACTTTCAATACGGAAAGCATCTTCTTCGAATTTTGGCAATTGACCTGTGCCAGTCATGCTTGCACGGTTCACCATATATGGCGGCAGCATTTCTTCATATCCGTGTTCCTCAACATGAAGGTCTAACATAAAGCTAATTAATGCACGTTCTAATCGAGCACCAAGACCCCTATAAAATACAAATCGGCTTCCGGTCACTTTTGCTGCCCGTTCAAAATCCAGAATGCCTAGATCTCCGGCTACATCCCAGTGTGGTTTCGGTTCAAACTTGAATTCCGGTAACTCTCCCCATTTACGGATTTCCACATTATCGTCTTCCGTCTCACCAACAGGCACACTTTCATGCGGAATGTTCGGAATGGAAAGAAGTAATGTTTCTAACTGGGCTTCCACTTCACGAAGTTCTTCATCGAATCCTTTGATACGGTCACCAACTTCACGCATTTGGGCAATCAGTTGATCTGCATCTTTTTTTTCCCGTTTCAATACGGCCACTTGCTGTGAAACTTCATTTCTTTGGCTTTTCAACTTTTCCGTTTCGGCAATCAAACCCCGACGCTTTACATCCAGTTCCTCGAATTTACCCAAATCGGTCAAATCTTCTCCTCTAAATTGCAATACACGCTTCACTTCTTCAAAATTATTTCTTACATATTTCAAATCCAACATTTTCTGTTCCTCCTTAATATTTTGATTTTATCAAAGAACGCAAAAAACTCCCGTCCCCTAAAGAAGGGACGAGAGTTAACCCGCGTTGCCACCCTAGTTGAAGGCTTATCTAAAACGCCTACCACTTATCACGATAACGGCTTTTAACCGAAAGTACTTACTGACCCAAAAGGCTTTCCATACTCTGCTCCAGGAGGGATTCACAAAACTCTTACACCGATTTCCACCAGCCATCGGCTCTCTATAGAAAGAAATACTTGTTACTATTTCCTGTCATTGCTTTCTTATATAATCAGATTGTTTTCCATAATGTACTATAATTTTATACATTACGCAACCGTTTTATACGTGAAACTTAAAACCAGCCTTTAACAGTGGAAGCTACACTGCTCCATACGTCACCAAAGAATCCGCCAACCGCCCGCATTGATAGTACGAACCAGTTTGCCTTTTCAACAGATTCAGCAGCTACGACGTTAACCTTAACCTGATCTCCATTGATGTACCCGTAAGCTTCTCCTTTTTTAGGAGTGACTGTGATGTAACCTAGCTTTTCACCTTTTTTGATTGGTGCAGTCAGCTTACCATCATCATTCAATTTGGTTTTATCGATCACTAAATCTGTTTTATAGTTGTCTTTCTCACCATTTTCAACAAGTAGCTCGATCGCTTTTTCAGATTGAACCTTAACGCTTTTTTCCTTGCCTTTCACTACTGAAAGAGTTTCTTTCCCTTTCACCTGGTAGTTGGCAGGAAGGACTTTTTCCTTTTTAAAGGTTGCATAAGCATAGTTCATAAGCTTAGTGCTATCCGCAAAACGTTCGTTTTTATTAGTGGACTTCATGACCACCGTGATATAGCGCTGACCGTCCTGGATAACCGTCCCTGTGTGTCCATATCCGGCAAAGTCAGTAGATCCCGTTTTTAGTCCATCTACGCCTTTATATTCAAATATCAGGCCAGGCAGCATCCAGTTGAAGTTCGGATACTCTTTTCCATCACGGAACTTCAATTTAGGGATGCTGGCGATTTTCAACACTTCCGGATAATCATTTATTAAACGATAAGCAAGAAGTGCAGTATCTTTTGCTGTCATGATATTTTCATCATCTTCATCACCTGAAGGAAACTGCCCTAATAAATCGCTGTTATTCAAGCCGCTGGCATTAACGAATTTATGGTTTTTCAAGCCTAATTCCTTCGCTTTTTCATTCATTAACTTAACGAAGCTCTTTTCACTTCCGGAAACTAGCTGTGCTAAAGCTACTGTTGCCGCATTTCCGGAATAGACGGCCATAGCTTGATATAGTTCCTTAACTGTATAATCTTCACCTTCCGTTAACCCAACATTCGACAAATTGGGTGCTTTTGAAAGGTCATGTACGTATTTATTTATTTTTACTTTTTGATCCCAACTGATTTTCCCATTTTCAATTGACTCCATTATGATGTACTCGGTCATCATTTTAGACATGGATGCAATCCCTAATACTTTATCGGCATTTTTTTCATACACGATTTGTCCTGTTTCACCATCGATGATGATGGCTGCCTCTGCTTTTAAACCCAAATTATCAGATTCAGCAACAGCTTCCCCCGGTTGATAGGCAAATTGCGACATAACAAGAACAAAAACAAAAGTGAAAATGAGGGTCATCTTGCTGATTTTTTTCAATTTCCAATACCTCCAACTTTTAAGCTAATCTCTATAACAAAGAAGAAACTTTATGTAATTCCCTTGACACCTTGTCTAGTTTATCACAGAAAAAATAAAAAAAATAGACAGAGTAATCGCAGACTCTGTCTATTTTAACAATAAATTTTAATGACGATTATATGTTAAATTCATTACATTGAGTAGTTCGGTGCTTCTTTAGTAATTTGGACATCATGAGGATGGCTTTCCCTTAATCCAGCACCAGTCATTTTGACGAATTGAGAGTTTTCCCTCAACTCTTCCAATGTGGCTGTACCGCAATATCCCATACCTGAACGAATGCCGCCAATCAGCTGGAAAATGGTATCTGATAGAGGTCCTTTATATGGAAGGCGCCCTTCGATGCCCTCCGGTACGAATTTCTTGTTATCTTCTTGGAAGTAACGATCCTTAGATCCCTTTTCCATTGCAGCAACAGAGCCCATACCCCGATACACTTTAAAACGGCGGCCTTGGAAAATTTCCGTTTCGCCTGGGCTTTCAGTTACACCGGCAAGCATACTGCCAAGCATTACTGCATGTCCGCCTGCAGCTAGGGCCTTAACGATATCACCAGAGTATTTGATTCCGCCATCAGCGATAATCGTTTTACCATGTTTTCTTGCTTCTGTCGCACAATCGAAGACTGCCGTGATTTGCGGAACACCTACACCAGCTACAACCCTTGTCGTACAGATTGATCCTGGTCCGATTCCCACTTTCACTACATCAGCTCCCGCTTCAATCAATGCTTTCGTACCTTCAGCTGTTGCCACATTACCGGCAATGATCGTCAATTCAGGATATGTCCCGCGGATTTCCTTCACCATTTCAAGGACGCCTTCTGAATGACCGTGAGCAGTATCAAGTACAATTGCATCAACATGGGACTTAACCAGCATTTCGACACGCTTCATTGTATCCTTGGTCACGCCGACTGCAGCACCTGCAAGTAATCTTCCTTGCTTATCTTTCGCCGAATTCGGGAACTCGATGACTTTCTCGATATCCTTGATCGTAATAAGTCCTTTAAGAACTCCATTATCGTCCACAAGGGGAAGCTTTTCAATTTTGTATTTTTGAAGAATCTTCTCTGCTTGTTCCAGGTTAGTTCCTACTGGCGCTGTGACCAGATTCTCTACAGTCATGACACTGGAAATTTTCAAGGAAAAATCGGAAATAAATCGCAAATCACGGTTTGTAATGATACCCACAAGTTTTTGATCCTCTATATTGTTGACTACAGGAACACCTGAAATGCGATATTTACCCATTAAATGCTCTGCATCGAATACTTGGTGATCCGGCGTTAAGAAAAATGGATCGGTAATTACACCGCTTTCTGAACGTTTTACTTTATCCACCAGTTCAGCTTGTGCTTCAATGGACATATTTTTATGAATGATACCCAATCCGCCTTGACGAGCCATGGCAATGGCCATCTCAGCTTCTGTCACGGTATCCATTCCTGCGCTGATGATAGGAAGGTTGAGCCTTAAGTTTTCAGCTAAGTTGACTTGAAGGTTAACATCTTTCGGCAAAACCTCTGATTTCGCTGGAATTAATAGGACATCATCAAAGGTTAAACCTTCTTTTGCAAATTTATTTTCCCACATTATTTTCCCCTCCTGCTTAAAAATATTATTTGTAGGTTATCAATAGGACATACTACTGTCAAGAAGAGAAATAAAAGTTTGATTATTCTATTAATTCGGAGGATAGCTGCAATGCCTGAAAACAATGATAATTTCGATAAATATACACCTTTTTTTTCCGCATCTTCCTCACAAACTTTTTTACAAAAATGTTACACGCACGAAAAAATAGCAGAAGCGGAAATCAAAAGTTACGATAATTGTTATCCATTTATTTACCATCTCGAACATGCTAAAACTTATTATAATCAGGCTGCCATTGCACCACTTTCCATACAGCCAATCCTTACATTTTATGGATTTGCTCAATTGTTAAAGGCTTGTCTGCTCACGATCGATCCTAACTATCCGGAATCAACTTCGATGCTTGCCCATGGGGTAACAACGAGAAAAAAGAAAAAGCAACAATATGAATTTTTAAAGGACGAAGTGAAAACGCAAAAGAATGGACTTTTCACCTGCATTGCCGAGAAGTTATTTCATATCAAGCATCTGGAAGGTGAAAAGTTTTCCATGGGAACATTAATGAAGGAAATCCCAGACATGCAAAGCTATACATGGTCGGTTTCAAAGAAAAATTTCGTCGCCATGTTACCTTCTTCGAATGGTTTTCAATTACCCTCAACGATATTGGATAGCTATCAAATGTCCAGCAGTCGGTTGGAGGAATTTTTGAAAGCTAAAACGAATCAAGTTTACAGTATTGCTGAAGCTCCTGGGACACTGCATTTAAAAACAGATGGCGATCCTAATCATAATGCAACTTCCCCAATACGGTATAATTTAGCAGAAGGACAATTCATGCTATCGATAAATAAAGATTCGTCAGCTTTTTCATTACCAGAACTTTTGATTCATTATTTGATTTCTTATAACCTTAGCATAATAGCTCGTTATGAAACAGAATGGTGGGCAGAACTGTTGAAAACCATGCCTAATGATGATTACCCCTGTATTGTTCAATTCCTTAAAATAAGCCAAGCTAAGGTGCCATTTTTAATATTTGAATGGATCCAGTCCGGAAGGTTCCACCTTTGATTCTTTCAACATCCATTTGTTGTATTGTTCTGGTTCGAAACGAAGAAAAAAGACCAGCCGGATGGCTGATCTTTTGAAATGGCTTGGCGGCGTCCTACTCTCACAGGGGGAAACCCCCAACTACCATCGGCGCTGAAGAGCTTAACTGCCGTGTTCGGAATGGGAACGGGTG
>NZ_JAKXEE010000013.1:0-7855 GCF_022603275.1 Peribacillus sp. Aquil_B1
TTCATCATAACATCTTATTGATTAGTTGTCAACTTCTGCGAAGTTTTTAACTTATTTTAAATCGCTGTGTTTTTCAGCGACCATTTCATCTTATCATTTTCATAGTAAGAAGTCAATAGTTATTATTTCTTTCAGCAATCAGCCAAAAGCGATGAAGTTTTTCGTTTGTCTTAGTTGGTGCTTATTTATATTAATCCTTTCCCACCATAAAGTCAACACATTTCATGATTTCCTTATTAAATGATTTAAGCAATTAATAGAGGAATATCAGCCTAGTAATGCTTTTGACCAATACAACCTGCTAGTAATGTGAAACGGCATTAAAAATCTGGATAGATGAAGGTAAACATGTAATCAGATGTATAAATCAAATACTGAAAAGTTGATTGTTCCTTTTCGGATAAATTGCTTTAAAAATAAACCGTTAAATCACGAATCCCATTGTCCAAATATTAAAAAATTTTTTTACAATTTTACTTTCTTGTACTATAATAAATATATTTTAAAAATTTCAGGATAGACTTTTAATCATTATAAAAATAGTTGGGAGAGGGATTTATAAATGATTAATAAAAACACATCTTTGAGGATGCAAAGTATCGTTTTTATTGGCTTTATGGGAGTAGGAAAGACGACGATCGGACGGAAAGTAGCAAGGAAATTATATAGGGACTTTATTGATATAGATCAAGAAATTGAAAAGGAATTCAATATGCCCACTACAGAAATATTCAAGAAGTTTGGAGAAAAAGCATTTCGCGAAAAAGAAAAAAGTGTAATTGAAAGCCTTAGTCAACAACAATTGAAAATCATTTCGGTTGGGGGCGGGGCATTTTTACAAGAGGATATACGGAACATCTGTTTATCCAATTGCATTGTCTTTTACCTGGACCTATCTTGGGAATACTGGAAAGAGAGAATAGGCTTACTTATTGATAGTAGACCTGTTTTACAAAGCCGGTCCCTTGAGGAAATTGAAGAACTCTTTCACACAAGACAAGAAATATACTCTTATCATCATTCAAAAGTGAATACCAATGATCTTGATGTTGATGAAGTGGCAGACTTCATCGTCGATTCATTGAAAGTTGCCTGGGATATTTATGAACCGCTTAAGTAAGAACAGCTCTTTCATTTAATCGATTTTCCCAATAAAAGAATAATAGAAAAGATGAAAAGGGTACAGCGGCATGGATACCTAACCTCCTGTAAACTGATCACCTTTTTATTTTTCTTTATTAGGAAGACTCTCTAATAATCAGTTCTGGATTCAATATGATTCGCTGTTGATCACGTTCAATTTTCTCCATTTGCTGATACAGGAGATTCGCTGCCTCTTTCCCAATACGTCTAGGGAATGAGGAAATGGTCGTTAGCGGAGGATGATAGATTTCTGCGACTGGAACGTTATCGAACCCAAC
Source organism: Peribacillus sp. Aquil_B1 (assembly GCF_022603275.1). NCBI lineage: Bacteria > Bacillati > Bacillota > Bacilli > Caryophanales > Bacillaceae > Peribacillus > Peribacillus sp. Aquil_B1. The sequence goes on from NZ_JAKXEE010000013.1 coordinate 1,422, forward strand.
GATATCTATATCTTTTCCAGGAGTAAATCCTTTCATCATTAATCCTTGCATAACACCGAAAGCAATTAAGTCACTAAAGCAAAAAATCGCGGTAGGCGGATTAGGATTCTCAAGTACTTTCAATACAGCCTCCAGCCCTCCCTCCCGGGTAGGGGCACTATCTATAACCAGCGATTCATCCACTTCCAATCCCGCTCTTGAAAGAGCTTCTCGGTAACCCTCCATTCTCTCGATCCAAGTAGAAGATTCTTTGATGCCACCAAGGAGCGCAATTCTTTTATGTCCCTTGCCAAGTAGATGATCAACAGCCATCCTGGCTCCTTCTGGATAGTCTATTCCAACATAGTCGCTATTCACTCCAGGTAGTTCCCTGACAGCAAGGACCATCGGCGTGTCAATTTCATTTAACCGTTCAATTGTATCTTGTGAGCTTTCAGAGACAGGACAAAGAATCAGGCCTCCCACCCTATGTTCCATCATGGTTGAAAGGAGATGGTCTTGCTTGGCAACCGAGTCGAAAGTAGTTCCCAGCAACACTGTATACCCGACCTCATCCAATGCGTCATGAACGCCTATCAGGAATTCAGAAAAAAAGGTGTTTGATATGTCGGTAATAATGATTCCTACAGTATCAGAACTCTGCGACCTTAGGTTGGCTGCAATTCTATCGTATACATAACCCAGTTCATGCATGGATTTTAATACCTTTTTTCGCGTCGCTTCCGATATTCGAGGGTTATTGCGAACGATAAGGGAAGCAGTGGATGTAGAAACCCCAGCATGTTTCGCTACCTGCTGCAGCGTGACCCGCCCTTTTTTGGATTGTTTCATAGTTCATCACCATCTTGAATGTATTTTTGATGTACTTATTATTATCATGTTCTTACTATAATAATAATATAGTTACTGTCATTATTACACCCTTGCTTTTGGAACATGGGTATACCATCGGTTAATACTCACTCCAATACATCTATATCTAATATTCATTAGTCCAAAAAAAAACGCCACCCTAGTTCTAGTAGATGGAGTTTTAAGTAATCCTTCATATTTATTAGCCATGATTTAACATGGTCTGGTGCTGTGTCAATTTTTTATAGCGGTAATAAACAAAAGCTGCAGCCAGGATCCCAATGGTTGCAATAAAGCAATCGAAAAGAAATATATGTGATATATCCCCGCTCTTAGCGATCAAGCCCGTTGCAATTGGTAAAATGACGCTCGCCAAACTGGAAGCCGTCGCAACGATCCCTGTTACAGTTCCTTTTTTCCTCCAGAAGAGTTCAGTCATTATTGCAATGGTTAATTGAAATATCCCAGCTGTCGAGGCTCCAAGGAAAAAGGAGCTAATACTTAAGACAATGGGTGAATGAATCGTTAATATGATGATTACCGTAAGTAAAGTAATCATTGGATAAAGCAATATCACCGTCACGGGCTTAACCCATTTGTTTAATAAGATGGATAATAGCAGGACGGAAATCAGTGATCCAACACTATAATAGCTCAATAATTTAATTGCACTTGAAGATGGCATCCCTGCGACTTCCTGGCCAAAGCTCGGTAACCAGATTTGCGAAACTGTAAATAACGCAGTTGATGTAAACCCAATTATGATTAGTGCGACTCCTTCGCTCCAAAATTTTGGTTCAGTTATGAACCTGCCACTATGCAAATCCTCCTCATGACTGACAGCATCGGATTTGCTTTTTGGAAATGAAGCGGACAAAACAAAGAACATATTCACGAAGTAGACTACAGCCGGTAATAAAAATGCAAACCCATAAAATAATTCGTTCCTAGTAAGAAACAAGATGATGAATGGCAGAATGGTTGCACCAAGTGAACCAAAAGCCTTAACCATTACACTGGCGGAACCAGCAGATTCAGGAAACATTTCAGTTAGAGCCGGATATGTACCAGCATCCATGGCTGAGTTGGAAATTCCCGCAAGCAATGCAAATACAAACGCCATTTCATATGTGGGGGAAAACGGAATCCCAATTAAAAAAACTCCCATTATTACCGAAGAGACAATGATCAATGGCTTTCTCCCAAATTTATCTGATAATACTCCCGAGAGACCATACGTAAGTAATCTGCCTATTCCTATTGCTGCAATGAGATAACTGATGCCAGTTGAGTCCGTATCCCATTGTTCCGTTAAAGAGGGCATGTTCGAGGCGAGGATTATATTTACCATCCCTAGCAGGAAATAGTTAATATACATGCCAGATGCCGCTTTAAAATACTGATTTTTCATTATTACACCCCTATAATAAATCACGTTGTGTTTCTCCCCTAGAACGCTTTAATGCACAATGTAATTACATTAAAGCCTCCCCTTTATGTTATCCATTTAAATGAAAACCACTTTTCAAAAAAAAACGCTAAGAAAAACAAGGGATTTCACTCCCTGCATTTCTTAGCTCTGAGGTATCTGCACTCATTTAATGTAATCAATTAACGATGATGCACATCAAGTATGAAAAAACCTCCATTTGGAGAATAATCTCCAGAGTGAATCATATTATTCTGCAAACAATTGCTCTTTGATGTAATCAACAGGCATCTGTTGACCTGTCCATAATTCAAAGGCCAGTGCGCCTTGCCAAAGCATCATCCCAAGACCATTAATAGCTGTAGCACCCGCAGCCTCAGCTTGTTCCATTAGTTTTGATTTACGTGGGATGTAAACAACATCTGTTACGATTAGATCGGGACGCAGCATTGATTCGTCTTGAATGACACTTAAGCCATCAAGAGGTTTCATGCCAACGCCAGTTCCATTTGCCAAAATATCACTAGTTGCGATTTCAGCCTTTAATTGTTCAACATTTTCTAGAGGGTATACATTGGCTTTCACATTTAAGTGCTTCATATCTTCATTGATGATTCGTACATTCTCTTCTGCTTGCGGGAAGAAAGCATCATCACGAGCAAAAATACTGATTTCCGCCACACCTTCCAGCGCAGATTGAATGGCAATTGGAGTTGCAGCCCCGCCAGAACCGATAAGAGTCATTTTCTTTCCTTTAATATCTATACCATGTTCTTTTAGGTTCCGAGTATATCCCATTCCGTCTGTGCTGTGCCCTACGAACTTTCCATCAACATTGACAACTGTATTAACGGCACCAGAAAATTTAGCACTGTCTGCCAATTCATCTAGATATGGAAGGATTTTCATTTTATTAGGCATGGATACGTTAAATCCTTTTACATTTAATGCACGCATCCCCTTTACTGCATCTTCCAGCTCTTCATTTCCAACCTCAAATGCTAAATAGGCGCAATTCAAGCCTAATTTATCGAAAGCTAAATTATGCATGGCAGGTGATAAAGAATGTCCGATAGGTGTTGCCAGCAATCCTACTAATTCTGTTTTCCCATTAATTCGTCCTAGATTTTCCATGTTCTATTCCCCCTGATTTTTTAAACTTTATATAAATTCCTTATTGGAAGGAATTATGAGTTAAATATTTTGATCAATGATCTCCAATACATCTCTTAATTGAGTAACAGGAATCTGTCCTGGGGCAGATGCTTCTTTTCCGGCACCGAATGTACAAGCAGATCCAAACACCGCACCTGATAATCGACTGACCAGGCCTGTACCCGACATTGACATCGTAATGAATGGGCGATCGGCATACTTTGTTTTCATCGTGTAAGTTGCATCTAATAAAACGAGTAAGTCACCAACCGTTTGGGGCATCACAGCGATCTTTGGAATATGGGCGCCAAATTCCTGCATTTTACGCAATCGGTAAATGATTTCTTCTTTTGCTGGTGTCTTATCGAAATCATGGTTACACATTATTACGTATACGCCATTTTCCTCAGCTATCTTTACAGTCTCCTTCACTGATGATTCCTCAAAAAACAACTCTACATCGACAAGATCAATATTCTTCGTTTTAATTGCTGTATGAAGAAGCTGGAAATAATGAACATCACTGATTTCCTTGTTTCCTCCTTCTTTATGGCTTCTAAAAGTGAAAAGCAGCAAAGTATTGGGAACAGCACTTCTTAGTTTTGAAATCATATCTGAAACGGCTTCTAAGCTTTCGACTTGTTCAAAGACATCTACTCGCCATTCAATGATATCCGGCTGTAGCGCATTTACCGTTTCAACTTCTTTAAGCAGTTCTACTTCAGTTGTCCCCATTAGAGGAACGATGATCTTTGGAACCCCTTCTCCGATCGTTACGTCTTTGATCGTGAATGTTTGCATGGATGTTTCCCCCTTTTATCATTATCATCGGTGGGGTTCATGCCCCACTGATGTTCGGTCAGACTATTTAATTGGAAATCTTAATTACCTTTTTATATCGATAGGCAACGAATACGGCCAATAAAATACTGACTATCGCAATTGCCACATCAAACAAGAAGACCGCAGTTAAACCAGCACTCTTAGAAATGATACCTGTAACGAAAGGTATGATGATAAAGGCTGAACTAGCTGCAATGTTTACATATGAAGTAATTGTCCCTTTATTGGCTGGGAAGAATTCTGTGATTATTGTCATGGCTAATTGGAACACCCCTGCGGTTGAAAGCCCTATGAAGAAAGCGCTCAAAACAGTTATAAATGGTTGCTGGATGTAAATGAGTGACAATAAAGATAATGCTGCAATGACCGGATAGATAATCATGACGGTAATGGGCTTAATTACTTTATTCAATAGAACAGCTAGTAAAATGACAGAAACAAGGGAGCCAATGCTATAGTAACTAAGCAATTGAACCGCCTTAGCTTGGGTTAGCCCCAATACATCTTGTCCGAAGTTCGGGAGCCAGACTTGAACCAGCATGAATAAAGCAGTTGATGTAAAGCCTAATAGTATGACTGCCAAACCTTCCTGAGCAAACTTCGGTTTTGAGAGGAATTGCTGTTGAACCGGCACAGCCTGTTCATCATTCTGAGTTTGGCCTTGGGCTTTATGATCCGGGAATGAAACCTTAAGCAGGAAAAACCCATTAACAAGATATACAGCAGCCATTAAGAAGAATGTATACCCGTAAAACATATCTCTAGCTATAAAGAACGCCATGATGAATGGAAGAAGTGCGGCACCGATTGAAACGAACGCTTTTACTAATACGGTAGCGGAACCAGCTTTCTTTTGAAAAGCCTCAATAAGTGCTGGATACGTACCTGCATCCAAAAATGAGTTTGCAATACCAGCACATATAGCAAATATAAATGCCAATGTATAGCTAGGAGCCAAAGGTATGCCTATAAGGAAGATCAGGTAGATAAAAGATGCTGAAACGACAAATGGTTTCCTTCCTAATTTATCCGAGAGTCTACCAGCGAAAAACAAGGAAACTAACTTACCTATTCCTATAGCAGAAACCAAATAACTTATCCCTGAGGCACTCGTGTTCAATTGTTCGGACAAATTTTCCATATTTGACCCGATGATAATATTGATCATGCCTAAAATAAAATAGCTAATATATAAACCAGTGGCCATTTTTATAAATGGATTTTTCATGAAACACACCCCTATTAAATAATTATGAAATGCAATTTGACTCTTAAGCCTTTCAGAAGTTGCCCCCTTGCCCCATACCATAAATTCAAGAACAAAATTACGTACTAAATAAAACAATAAGTAAACCCGCTTTAGCTAGTACATCGTTCTACTAACTATTCGCATAACTAGTATATCGTTCTACTAATCTTAATTATTGGTACATCGATCTACTTAAAAATGGTGTTAGTATATCGTTCTACTAAGAATCAATATTAGGTTCTAAATTCAAAAGGTATTGAATTAACAATTATGCAAGATTTAATTAGTTAAATTTATTTAGTATATCGTTCTACTGAATTATTATACTGCGCTAATTTAATTGTGTCAAACTCATGAAGCAGTCCTTAATAACTATAAAGCAATTACGCATACTCATCTTCGAAGTGCTCATTTTGAATCTTATTTACCTTGAAAGTACAGCCATGCCTTGGATTCGTTCCTGTTCATACAAGATGAAGCATACTTTTATTTGCTGTGGAACGAAGTTTTCTTCATTTATTCGGGCTTCCTTCTAACCCGATATTCTCCACTTTTTTAGTTACCAGTTTCTGAATAAATTTCTTTTTAGCTAAAATATATGTACTGCTGCTTATTTAAATACAATTATCCAGTATTTTGAAATCGGATTAAATAACCCATGTCTAAGTATGGCTGGGGGAATATCGCACTTTTATTTTCCATATAAGCCTTCTCAGGGTGTAATAACAAGGCTACATAATTTTCATAAACGCAAAAAAAGACCAGCCCGATGGCTGATCTTTGAAATGGCTTGGCGGCGTCCTACTCTCACAGGGGGAAACCCCCAACTACCATCGGCGCTGAAGAGCTTAACTGCCGTGTTCGGAATGGGAACGGGTGTGACCTCTTCGCTATCGCCACCAAACA
>NZ_JAKXEE010000021.1:0-307 GCF_022603275.1 Peribacillus sp. Aquil_B1
TTCATCGGCTCCTAGTGCCAAGGCATCCACCGTGCGCCCTTTCTAACTTAACCGTTAAAAAAGATCTTACAGATGCTTTGAAAAAAATTAATTGCCTTCTATCTATTATCTAGTTTTCAAGGAACAAAGCAGAAAGAATCCATCACATCGTGATGATTGACTTTCCTATTTGAATGAATTACTCATTCAAAACTGAACAAAACAAAAGCGCTCTCGTAATTATCCTTAGAAAGGAGGTGATCCAGCCGCACCTTCCGATACGGCTACCTTGTTACGACTTCACCCCAATCATCTGTCCCACCTTAGG
>NZ_JAKXEE010000022.1:0-276 GCF_022603275.1 Peribacillus sp. Aquil_B1
CGTAAACCGTCTTTCCATCTTCTCTCATGCGAGAAAAGAACGTATCCGGTATTAGCTCCGGTTTCCCGAAGTTATCCCAGTCTTATAGGCAGGTTGCCCACGTGTTACTCACCCGTCCGCCGCTAATTTCAGGGAGCAAGCTCCCTGAAATTCGCTCGACTTGCATGTATTAGGCACGCCGCCAGCGTTCGTCCTGAGCCAGGATCAAACTCTCCGAAGAAATGTTTGACTTGCTCATTTGCTTTTTGATAGTGTGTGCTCACTTAAAATTTAACG
>NZ_JAKXEE010000023.1:0-255 GCF_022603275.1 Peribacillus sp. Aquil_B1
TTAAATTTTAAGTGAGCACACACTATCAAAAAAGCAAATGAGCAAGTCAAACATTTCTTCGGAGAGTTTGATCCTGGCTCAGGACGAACGCTGGCGGCGTGCCTAATACATGCAAGTCGAGCGAATCAATGGGAGCTTGCTCCCTGAGATTAGCGGCGGACGGGTGAGTAACACGTGGGCAACCTGCCTATAAGACTGGGATAACTTCGGGAAACCGGAGCTAATACCGGATACGTTCTTTTCTCGCATGAGAGA
>NZ_JAKXEE010000024.1:0-251 GCF_022603275.1 Peribacillus sp. Aquil_B1
TCCCATGGCGCAAGCTAGTAAGATCCCTGAAAGATGATCAGGTTGATAGGTCAGAGGTGGAAGCATGGTGACATGTGGAGCTGACTGATACTAATAGATCGAGGACTTAACCAACGCTTTTTAAAAAAATGAAATACCTTCTTATTATCTAGTTTTGAAGGAACAACGTTCCTCATATGTTTGGTGGCGATAGCGAAGAGGTCACACCCGTTCCCATTCCGAACACGGCAGTTAAGCTCTTCAGCGCCGAT
>NZ_JAKXEE010000014.1:1606-4620 GCF_022603275.1 Peribacillus sp. Aquil_B1
TTGTTCCTTGAAAACTAGATAATAGATAGAAGGCAATTAATTTTTTTCAAAGCATCTGTAAGATCTTTTTTAACGGTTAAGTTAGAAAGGGCGCACGGTGGATGCCTTGGCACTAGGAGCCGATGAAGGACGGGACTAACACCGATATGCTTCGGGGAGCTGTAAGTAAGCTTTGATCCGGAGATTTCCGAATGGGGAAACCCACTGTTCGTAATGGAACAGTATCTTTACCTGAATACATAGGGTACTGAAGGCAGACCCGGGGAACTGAAACATCTAAGTACCCGGAGGAAGAGAAAGCAAACGCGATTTCCTGAGTAGCGGCGAGCGAAACGGAATTAGCCCAAACCAAGAGGCTTGCCTCTTGGGGTTGTAGGACACTCAACATGGAGTTACAAAGGAACGGGGTAAATGAAGCGATCTGGAAAGATCCGTCGAAGAAGGTAAAAACCCTGTAGTTGAAACTTCGTTCCCTCCTGAGTGGATCCTGAGTACGGCGGGACACGAGAAATCCCGTCGGAAGCAGGGAGGACCATCTCCCAAGGCTAAATACTCCCTAGTGACCGATAGTGAACCAGTACCGTGAGGGAAAGGTGAAAAGCACCCCGGAAGGGGAGTGAAATAGATCCTGAAACCGTGTGCCTACAAGTAGTCAAAGCCCGTTAATGGGTAATGGCGTGCCTTTTGTAGAATGAACCGGCGAGTTACGATTTCATGCGAGGTTAAGTTGATGAGACGGAGCCGCAGCGAAAGCGAGTCTGAATAGGGCGAATGAGTATGAGGTCGTAGACCCGAAACCAGGTGATCTACCCATGTCCAGGGTGAAGTTCAGGTAACACTGAATGGAGGCCCGAACCCACGCACGTTGAAAAGTGCGGGGATGAGGTGTGGGTAGCGGAGAAATTCCAATCGAACCTGGAGATAGCTGGTTCTCTCCGAAATAGCTTTAGGGCTAGCCTCAAGATGAGAGTATTGGAGGTAGAGCACTGATTGGACTAGGGGCCCCCAACGGGTTACCGAATTCAGTCAAACTCCGAATGCCAAATACTTATTCTTGGGAGTCAGACTGCGAGTGATAAGATCCGTAGTCGAAAGGGAAACAGCCCAGACCACCAGCTAAGGTCCCAAAGTATACGTTAAGTGGAAAAGGATGTGGAGTTGCTTAGACAACCAGGATGTTGGCTTAGAAGCAGCCACCATTTAAAGAGTGCGTAATAGCTCACTGGTCGAGTGACTCCGCGCCGAAAATGTACCGGGGCTAAACGTATCACCGAAGCTGTGGATTGACACCGTTGGTGTCGATGGTAGGAGAGCGTTCTAAGGGCGTTGAAGTCAGACCGGAAGGACTGGTGGAGCGCTTAGAAGTGAGAATGCCGGTATGAGTAGCGAAAGAAGGGTGAGAATCCCTTCCACCGAATGCCTAAGGTTTCCTGAGGAAGGCTCGTCCGCTCAGGGTTAGTCGGGACCTAAGCCGAGGCCGAAAGGCGTAGGCGATGGACAACAGGTTGATATTCCTGTACCACCTATACATCGTTTGAACGATGGGGGGACGCAGAAGGATAGGGTAAGCGCGCTGTTGGATATGCGCGTCCAAGCAGTTAGGCCGGAAACGAGGCAAATCCCGTTTCCATTAAGGCGGAGCTGTGATGGCGAGGGAAATATAGTACCGAAGTTCCTGATTCCACGCTGCCAAGAAAAGCCTCTAGTGAGATGTAAGGTGCCCGTACCGCAAACCGACACAGGTAGGCGAGGAGAGAATCCTAAGGTGTGCGAGAGAACTCTCGTTAAGGAACTCGGCAAAATGACCCCGTAACTTCGGGAGAAGGGGTGCTTTTTAGGGTGAATAGCCCAGAAAAGCCGCAGTGAATAGGCCCAGGCGACTGTTTAGCAAAAACACAGGTCTCTGCGAAGCCGCAAGGCGAAGTATAGGGGCTGACACCTGCCCGGTGCTGGAAGGTTAAGGGGAGAGGTTAGCGCAAGCGAAGCTTTGAACCGAAGCCCCAGTAAACGGCGGCCGTAACTATAACGGTCCTAAGGTAGCGAAATTCCTTGTCGGGTAAGTTCCGACCCGCACGAAAGGTGTAACGATCTGGGCACTGTCTCAACGAGAGACTCGGTGAAATTATAGTACCTGTGAAGATGCAGGTTACCCGCGACAGGACGGAAAGACCCCGTGGAGCTTTACTGCAGCCTGATATTGAATTTTGGTACAGCTTGTACAGGATAGGTAGGAGCCTGAGAAGCCGGAGCGCCAGCTTCGGTGGAGGCGTTGGTGGGATACTACCCTGGCTGTATTGAAATTCTAACCCGCGCCCCTTATCGGGGTGGGAGACAGTGTCAGGTGGGCAGTTTGACTGGGGCGGTCGCCTCCTAAAGAGTAACGGAGGCGCCCAAAGGTTCCCTCAGAATGGTTGGAAATCATTCGTAGAGTGTAAAGGCACAAGGGAGCTTGACTGCGAGACCTACAAGTCGAGCAGGGACGAAAGTCGGGCTTAGTGATCCGGTGGTTCCGCATGGAAGGGCCATCGCTCAACGGATAAAAGCTACCCCGGGGATAACAGGCTTATCTCCCCCAAGAGTCCACATCGACGGGGAGGTTTGGCACCTCGATGTCGGCTCATCGCATCCTGGGGCTGTAGTCGGTCCCAAGGGTTGGGCTGTTCGCCCATTAAAGCGGTACGCGAGCTGGGTTCAGAACGTCGTGAGACAGTTCGGTCCCTATCCGTCGCGGGCGCAGGAAATTTGAGAGGAGCTGTCCTTAGTACGAGAGGACCGGGATGGACGCACCGCTGGTGTACCAGTTGTCTTGCCAAAGGCATAGCTGGGTAGCTACGTGCGGACGGGATAAGTGCTGAAAGCATCTAAGCATGAAGCCCCCCTCAAGATGAGATTTCCCATGGCGCAAGCTAGTAAGATCCCTGAAAGATGATCAGGTTGATAGGTCAGAGGTGGAAGCATGGTGACATGTGGAGCTGACTGATACTAATAGATCGAGGACTTAACCAACGCTTTTT
>NZ_JAKXEE010000025.1:0-236 GCF_022603275.1 Peribacillus sp. Aquil_B1
CTTCTCTCATGCGAGAAAAGAACGTATCCGGTATTAGCTCCGGTTTCCCGAAGTTATCCCAGTCTTATAGGCAGGTTGCCCACGTGTTACTCACCCGTCCGCCGCTAACCTCAGGGAGCAAGCTCCCGTCGATTCGCTCGACTTGCATGTATTAGGCACGCCGCCAGCGTTCGTCCTGAGCCAGGATCAAACTCTCCGAAGAAATGTTTGACTTGCTCATTTGCTTTTTTGATAGT
>NZ_JAKXEE010000015.1:0-1136 GCF_022603275.1 Peribacillus sp. Aquil_B1
TTCCTTATATGTTTGGTGGCGATAGCGAAGAGGTCACACCCGTTCCCATTCCGAACACGGCAGTTAAGCTCTTCAGCGCCAATGGTAGTTGGGGGTTTCCCCCTGTGAGAGTAGGACGCCGCCAAGCAGTTATATATGGAGGATTAGCTCAGCTGGGAGAGCATCTGCCTTACAAGCAGAGGGTCGGCGGTTCGATCCCGTCATCCTCCACCATTTTTACACCTGCCGGTGTAGCTCAACTGGTAGAGCAACTGACTTGTAATCAGTAGGTTGGGGGTTCAAGTCCTCTTGCCGGCACCATTTTCATACAAGCTTTATATAGCATATATAAATAGTTTATATGAGCCATTAGCTCAGTTGGTAGAGCATCTGACTTTTAATCAGAGGGTCGAAGGTTCGAATCCTTCATGGCTCACCATTTTATTATGCGGGTGTGGCGGAATTGGCAGACGCACCAGACTTAGGATCTGGCGCCGCAAGGCGTGGGGGTTCAAGTCCCTTCACCCGCATGTTCGCGGAAGTAGTTCAGTGGTAGAATACAACCTTGCCAAGGTTGGGGTCGCGGGTTCGAATCCCGTCTTCCGCTCCACTATTTATTTATGCCGGGGTGGCGGAACTGGCAGACGCACAGGACTTAAAATCCTGCGGTAGGTGACTACCGTACCGGTTCGATTCCGGTCCTCGGCACCATCTTAATATGCGCCCGTAGCTCAATTGGATAGAGCATCTGACTACGAATCAGAAGGTTGTAGGTTCGACTCCCGCCGGGCGCACCATATTTTTTTCGGGAAGTAGCTCAGCTTGGTAGAGCACTTGGTTTGGGACCAAGGGGTCGCAGGTTCGAATCCTGTCTTCCCGACCATTATTTTTTTGGGGCCTTAGCTCAGCTGGGAGAGCGCCTGCCTTGCACGCAGGAGGTCAGCGGTTCGATCCCGCTAGGCTCCACCAAAAAACTTGACAAGCCGTTTTGGCTTTGTTATGATATGAAAGTTGATTCCTTAAGAAGAGTCAAATTGCTCTTTGAAAACTGAACAAAACAAAGCGCCAACGTTAAATTTTAAGTGAGCACACACTATCAAAAAAGCAAATGAGCAAGTCAAACATTTCTTCGGAGAGTTTGATCCTGGCTCAGGACG
>NZ_JAKXEE010000016.1:0-946 GCF_022603275.1 Peribacillus sp. Aquil_B1
TTAAAGCCTGAGGTTCAGGAATCATTGAACACTTTAGTTGAGCAGTTACCAAAACTGACTGAGTTAGTGAATATTTTAACAAAGTCATATGATTTCGCTCAATCGGTTGCGACTGATGATGTCTTGAAAAATGATACGGTCAGTGCCATTTCGGAAATCGCGACACCTGTAGTCCATTCAGTGAAAGGGCTTGCGGCTAATGCCATCGAAGCTAAGGATCGTGCTGATGAGAATACTGACGTGATCGGTCTTTTTGGTCTGTTAAGAATGATGAAAGACCCGCAAGCACAAAAGCTTTTCCGTTTCGCCCAAGCTTTTCTTGAAGTCTCTTCAGAAAGTAAAAACCAAAAATAATTTTATAAATTTCAATCAGTAAGGACGGGGGATTAACTATGTCAAAACAAATCGTCATCTTAGGTGCGGGTTACGCTGGATTGCTATCTGCCTTATCCGTACGTGAATATTACAAAAGAGATGAAGTGCAGGTTACCGTGGTGAACCAATTTCCAACGCACCAAATCATCACCGAATTGCACCGTCTTGCAGGCGGATCCATTTCCGAACAAGCCGTTTCCATTCCGTTGGAAAAGCTTTTCAAAGGAAAAGATATCGACCTTGTCATTTCCAAAGTGGAGTCTTTCTCAGTCGATAACAAAGAAGTGAAACTTGCCAATGGTTCCACTTTATCTTATGATGCCCTGGTTGTTGCTTTGGGAAGCCAAACAGGATTCTTCGGAATTCCGGGACTTGAGGAAAACAGCATGGTCTTGAAATCCGTAAATGATGCAAACAAGATCTATAAACATATCGAAGATCGCATTCGCGAATATGCACAAACAAATAATGAAGCGGACGCAACCATCGTAATCGGCGGCGGCGGATTGACGGGCGTTGAGCTAATCGGTGAAATCGTGGATCATTTCCCTAAAATCGCTAAAAAGTTCGG
>NZ_JAKXEE010000001.1:0-108128 GCF_022603275.1 Peribacillus sp. Aquil_B1
AGATTTCCCATGGCGCAAGCTAGTAAGATCCCTGAAAGATGATCAGGTTGATAGGTCAGAGGTGGAAGCATGGTGACATGTGGAGCTGACTGATACTAATAGATCGAGGACTTAACCAACGCTTTTTAAAAATTGAAATACCTTCTTATTATCTAGTTTTGAAGGAATGAAAATTTCTTCTTGCATTTTCTCAAAAAGACGTTATAATAGTATATGTCTTGAAAAAATGTTAACAATGTTTGGTGACGATAGCGAAGAGGTCACACCCGTTCCCATTCCGAACACGGCAGTTAAGCTCTTCAGCGCCGATGGTAGTTGGGGGTTTCCCCCTGTGAGAGTAGGACGTCGCCAAGCTTATATTGTTCCGCAGTAGCTCAGTGGTAGAGCATTCGGCTGTTAACCGAACGGTCGTAGGTTCGAGTCCTACCTGCGGAGCCATTATTGGAGAGCTGTCCGAGTGGCCGAAGGAGCACGATTGGAAATCGTGTAGACGGGTAACCCTGTCTCAAGGGTTCAAATCCCTTGCTCTCCGCCATTTATACCTGGCCCGTTGGTCAAGCGGTTAAGACACCGCCCTTTCACGGCGGTAACACGGGTTCGAATCCCGTACGGGTCACCATTTAGACAACATATTGGAGGATTAGCTCAGCTGGGAGAGCATCTGCCTTACAAGCAGAGGGTCGGCGGTTCGATCCCGTCATCCTCCACCATTTTTCAATAACATCAAGTTGTTTCAGCATAAAGGATTGATTATTTCAGCCGATTGAAACGCTCAACACGAAAACTTGATTCATAAAAAGCAATATTATTACCGTCGCGGGGTGGAGCAGTCCGGTAGCTCGTCGGGCTCATAACCCGAAGGTCGCAGGTTCAAATCCTGTCCCCGCAATCTATGGTCCCGTGGTGTAGCGGTTAACATGCCTGCCTGTCACGCAGGAGATCGCGGGTTCGATTCCCGTCGGGACCGCCATTTTTATTGCTTGGCTCAGTAGCTCAGTCGGTAGAGCAAAGGACTGAAAATCCTTGTGTCGGCGGTTCGATTCCGTCCTGAGCCACCATAGTAGTGCCGGTGTAGCTCAACTGGTAGAGCAACTGACTTGTAATCAGTAGGTTGGGGGTTCAAGTCCTCTTGCCGGCACCATGTTTCATCCATATGCGGAGGGGTAGCGAAGTGGCTAAACGCGGCGGACTGTAAATCCGCTCCTTAGGGTTCGGCAGTTCGAATCTGCCCCCCTCCACCATTTTTATTACAGGGGTATAGTTTAAAGGTAGAACAGAGGTCTCCAAAACCTCCAGTGTGGGTTCGAGTCCTACTACCCCTGCCAATTCAAATTCTATAATGGCGATTGTGGCGAAGTGGTTAACGCACCTGATTGTGGTTCAGGCATTCGTGGGTTCGATTCCCATCAGTCGCCCCATTTAATAAAACATGATATAATGATTATAACGTTAATGGGCTATAGCCAAGCGGTAAGGCAACGGATTTTGATTCCGTCATGCGAAGGTTCGATCCCTTCTAGCCCAGCCATATGCGAAAGTAGTTCAGTGGTAGAATACAACCTTGCCAAGGTTGGGGTCGCGGGTTCGAATCCCGTCTTTCGCTCCAAAAACGTTGGCGGCATAGCCAAGCGGTAAGGCAGAGGTCTGCAAAACCTTTACCACCGGTTCGATTCCGGTTGCCGCCTCCAACAAACATGCCGGTGTGGCGGAATTGGCAGACGCGCACGACTCAAAATCGTGTTCCTCTGGAGTGCCGGTTCGACCCCGGCCACCGGTATCACCAATAGCGTAGAATCGCTATTACATCAAGCTTCACACTTAATTGTGTGAAGCTTTTTTGTGTTCATGGCGCACTACAGAATATGTACAAATAATGTGCGGGGGCATTATGCAATGGTTTTTAATCACTCCAGAATGAAGGGAATTGAAACCAAGGAGCAAACAAAATCGAATCAAACAATTGGCAGCTTATCGGAGTTTAAAAGGTGATAGAATCTTATGGACTGAAATCGTTTATTTTATCAACGTTTGTTCTTACTATTAAAAAGAAAAAACGAATGGGTCAAAGAGTATGAACTCTGCCATTCGTTTCGTTAACTTTGATAAATGATTTAGAATTCAATATTCATAGCACTTAGGTCCGCTTCCGTATAGCCAGAAGCGGAGAGTGCGATTTCAATTTTTTCAGCAGCCTTATAATCAAATAATTTGAATTTAGACATTAATGCGAAAGCATTTTGATTTTCGATCGCCAAGGCAACAGCCTCCACGTCTTGCAGTAACTTCAGGTCTTCAATGTAGAATTGAGCGGTTCTCATCGCTAAATACTCATTCGTTGTAGTCGAACTGTAGAAAAGTCTTGTTAAAGTGGCGATTGCGTTAGGAACGAAAATCTTATTCATAATTACCCCTCCACTATTCATAATATTCTGTCACCCGAGTCATTACTAGTATGAGTTACTCTAAAAATGTTGTCAATCTTTATCTTTTGAGCATTTTTACTCACCAGTTGAAAGTAAATCTGTACTCAAATTAAGTAAATGAATGTTGCTGTTACGAAATGATGATCCTTACTGTGTTCTAACTTTTCAAAGGGATTATGAAACAACAGGTCGTTATAAACTGTGAAGAAGTCGGGCTTCCACGTTACGCAGCTCTCCAGATGAAACACTATCAGCCACAATTATTTGCAATGTTCTCGTAGCTGTCATTCGTTTGTCTGGATACTTCAGTTGTAGACGCTGTTGTATCGTTCGGAAAAGTTCATTGTTTTCTGGACGGTTGGTGTTATAGATTTCTTGTAAACTCTTCGATTTTCCCATGGCTTTTCCTACTTTCCATCAAGTGTGAAATACATATGAAAGCTTATGCGATAATATATATTTCCGTATAAGCGCTTCTAATTCCTTCTTTTTTAAATTAAATCTTCTTTAAAGAACAGTGAAGTTGCTCCGATTTTTTTACAAGGCGTTGGCTTATCTGTCTTACTGCTTGACCTATGACGTATTTGTTGTTGATTTTCTTTGTCTTTATGAAAATAATTCTGAAACTGTACATCTAAATTAAACCAGGAAAGTAACCGCTTCGCAGTTTTATAAATAATATCGATGAGATATGGCAATAAATATAAAAACACTATCTAGGAACACTTCACTAAACATATTTTCTAAGGGGCGGAAAATTGTGAACAATATGGGATGTCAATGCAGTTCCAATGAAGAATTACAGCAACTGGTCGATGAGGCAAAAAAATATACAAATATGGGAACAGTTGCAGACTATATACCGGCTCTTGAAAAAGCGAATCCTGGGGATTTGTCTGTTGCAATTTACTATCCTGACGGAAAAGGATATTGTGCTGGGGATGTAAAAGGTAAAATGACTCTGCAAAGCATATCGAAAGTTTTGACACTTGCTCTAGTATTAATGGAAAAGGGAGAGGAATATGTCTTTTCCTATGTAGGAAAAGAACCTACCGGCGACCCTTTTAACTCAATTGCCAAATTAGAGACAAACAAGCCATCCAAGCCGTTAAACCCGATGATCAATGCAGGAGCATTGACTGTGACCCACATGATAGCAGGTAACAGTGTAAATGAGCGATTTCAGCGTATTTTACATTTTATCCGGGAGTTGACGCAAAATCCTACTATTGATTTTAATGAAGAGGTTGCCCGGTCAGAATATAATACAGCAGACTTGAATAGGGCGTTAAGCTATTTTTTAAAGCAGCATAATGTAATAAATGAGGATGTGGAGGATTTAATCGAATTGTATTCGAAACAGTGTGCCATTGAAATGAACAGTCAGGATTTAGCGAGGATAGGCTGTGTGCTGGCCATGAATGGAAAAGATTTGCTGACGGGAAAGCAAATCATCCCCGGGGACATTGCCCGTATTTGCAAGACATTCATGGTTACTTGCGGCATGTATAACGCATCAGGTGAATTTGCCATTAATGTTGGCATACCGGCTAAAAGCGGTGTGTCAGGGGGAATCATGGGGGCCGTACCCGGAAAATGTGGGATTGGAATTTATGGTGCAGCGCTGGATGAAAAGGGGAACAGCGTTGCCGGGATAAAAATCTTGGAATTGATGGCGAAAAAGTATTCCTTAAGTATGTTTAATTTGTAAACATTGAAACCATTACCGAATGAGTCGGATGATATTGATTAATTTTTTTATTCGAAAGTTGTCTGGAATCAAATCGTAAGCATACGGCTTAGGGGAGTCAGAGAAGAGAGAGAATGAAGCTTGAAATAGGAGCTTTTTGTGGTGTTACAGGAAGATGAAAGGGCCTATCAGATGCATGATAAATGAGGTTCAGTTTAAAGCCTTAAAGAAACAAGCATTTACTTTCAAGGAAAAAAAAGACCTCTGCACATAAGGGCAAGGTCTTAAGCCAATCATAACAAGTTGGAGAAAAGAGTTACTTTTTTATATAAAGCATTTACCTCTTTATTTCGATGTTCCCCGATTTCATTTCTTAGCTGGCCTTCCATATCGGTCATTAAATCAGCTAATTTCAATGCCTTTTGTCTATCGGAAATATTGCTGCGAATGATAGATTCATATTTTGCGTTGTATTCAGTCAGTGACATTTCTTCCGTCCTCCCATAGTGCAAAGTCATTTAAACTGTCCTCTGTTACATCATCAGCAACCCCAATGTACCTTAGTGTAATTTCAGGATATGAATGGTTAAGGATCATTTGTAACTCAGCAAGGTTCTTACTTCGTTTATAGTGCCAGTACCCGAAGGTTTTCCGCATGGTATGAGTACCGACGCCCACGATGTCCACCATGTCCGCTGCTTTATTAAGCTGTCTGTAAGCTTGTATCTTACTTATTGGCTTATCGCCCTTGCGTGAGGGGAATAGCCATTCACCATCAATGGTGGCTATATAGTCTGCCAATTCATTACATACATTGTTAAGCTGTATCATTCTTGGCTTTTTTGTTTTCCCTTCCTTGATGATTACCTCCATCTTGCCTTTAATGTCCTTTATCTTCAGCGATAATAAATCAGTTACACGCAAGCCGGTATTGATGCCTAACAAGAACAATATGTAGTCTCTCTCGCTGCAATGTCTTTTCAATGACCATTTCATATCATCTAATTTTTCCAATGATCTAATTGGTTGAACGTCTATTAAATGTTCTTTCGGCAAATGTGTTCACCCTTAATTCACACTAATGGAATCAGTATTTTGAATGTATACTTTTAAGAGTAACACTGAAAAAGGCCGGAAGTCAATTTGAGGAGCATACTGATATTTTTTGGACTGTCCATTTTATAGGGTTCGGAGTATTTTTAGTTGTTTAATGAATAATAGCAATAAAAAATTCCTGGAACTTGATATAATGAAAATAGTAATATTTTTCTAAACTAGTGTTATTGATGGATATTTAATAGATGATTTAATTCATTGTGAATTTATTATGCTTTAGCAGATTGGGGAAACCACCATGAAGAGAGTTTTAGCTATATTGAAAAAGGTGCTGCCTTTAAGGTCAAGGTTGATTACTATGGCAATTATGATAGCCGTTTTTTACTGCATGTTCCTGTTTGCAGACCTGGAGAATGAAAAGTCAGACAGCGAGCGTCATAACGAGCGATCAGTGAATTTTGAAGAGATGAGCGATGAAGAATCTGAAGAGATGCCTGCAGGTTCTTTGGTGAACTATTGTAAAGATAGCGCTAATGAAAGTCGCACCTCCAATTGGTTTGGTATTGAAGAAAAAGAAATGGAACCTAGCGAATACACGGTCGAATGCATTGAACACTTGGAATAGCAGCAATACGGATCACCTGGAATTTTGAGATTCAGGATTCACATCAAGGATCCGGGACGACAGGCTTATCGGAACAAGATGCGATTTGGGAAAACGTAACGGCATTGCGGAACATTACTGTAAGCAGGAGGTCACATCCAAGGATTGCTTAATGGAATGCAAGGAGAATAATAATTGGTTTGAAAAATATGGTCTTCACTGGGGGAGGCCCTATTTGTAGCATCATTGATATTAGCCTGTTTGGATCTTAACCAAACAGGTTTTTAGTATGAAAGGAAATCCAAAGGAAAAAATGGAATAGAATATAATGAAGAATGAAGGAAAATTTTTCACCCCCATATCTTTTTCTCTTTCTGAAACGTTTATAGGATAGAGGGTGTTGAAGGAGTGAGAAAAATGATAAATAAATTGAGTGAAGATATTTCTGAAGAAAAGGATAACGGTGCAATTTTGCGTGAAGTCTATCCTGAATTGCTTCGGTTTTGCCGATTCCTGACCCAAAATAATTGGGATGGCGATGATTTGGCACAGGAAACGATATTGAAGGCAATGCAGGGCTATGGGAAGAAAACGGAGATAACAACCGCTCTATTGAAAACGATAGCCCGACATTCCTGGATTGATACGATTAGAAAAAGAAAAAAAGAATCCTTAGACGATCTGTTGGATAATGAACAGCAGGCGGCAGGTGGGGAAAACCTCTTTGAAACGGTTGAATATATAATGAAATCCCTTACCCCGAAACAAGCTGTAGTGTTCATATTAAAGGAAGGGTTCCTCTATCGGTCAAAAGAAATTTCAGATTATTTGAAGACCACGGAAACGGCAGTAAAGGCCATCTTGAACCGTGTGAAAAAGCGTTTTGACAATGACATTGATGAGCGTATGTTGTCTTGTGTGGAAGATTGGCAGGATGAGGAGGAACAACGGCTCATGTCCCTGATGACACAGGCTTTAAAAGCCCAAAATCCTGATATCCTCATCAGAAGCATCCCATCTTTCAAATCCCTGAACAGTGAATCGATGATTCCTAAACTGATGCATCGTCCGATTCTTTCCAAATCAACCTTCACTCCTTCAAACACACTCTCAATGGCTGCTTAGCCAATATTATTGTTAGGAGGAAGAAGAGATATGACCACCATTCCATATGTTATTGAGCAATCAAGCAAGGGTGAGCGCTCGTACGATATTTATTCCAGACTTCTAAAAGACCGTATCATCATGATTGGGGAAGAAATCACCGATCATTTAGCCAATAGCGTGGTTGCCCAATTGTTATTCTTGGCAGCTGATGCACCAGATAAAGAAATTACCATCTTCATAAACAGTCCGGGGGGATCGACCAGTGCCGGTTTCGCCATTTATGATACGATGCAATATATTAAGCCTGATGTCCGGACTGTATGTACGGGGATGGCTGCATCATTCGGTGCCATGCTTTTATTGGCGGGTACGAAAGGGAAAAGGTGTGCTTTGCCAAATAGTGAAATCATGCTTCATCAACCGCTTGGTGGGGCGAGGGGGCAAGCCACGGAAATTGAAATCTCTGCCCGAAGGATTTTGAAGCTAAAGGATCATATCAATCAAATCATCTCGGAAAGGACCGGCCAGCCTATCGAAAAGGTGGCGAAGGACACAGATCGTGATTATTTCTTAAGCGCAAATGAGGCGAAGGATTACGGTATAATCGATGAAATAATCGTTAAGGCTAATTAATCCTGTAAAACGCCATGTAAGTTCAAAATAATCTGGACGAAAATGAAAGGAAACTGCCGATATGATATCGGCAGTTTCCTTTTTTTCACTCGATACATTAGTTTATTTTTTTATCATTAGTCTGCTGGACTCGTTCTCCTTGTTTACGGGAACGTCTTTTCCGACAGTGACCCTGCGAACGACGCGGTGCCGGTCCCCGTAATCGGCAATGGCATAATGCTGCGTGGCTAGGTTATCCCAAATGACCACGTCCCCTTCACTCCATTGCCAACGCACGGTATTTTCTAAGCGCGTGACGTATGAATCGAAGATACTTAATAATCTTTCGGATTCGCTTGTTGTATATCCTTCCACTCTACCAGCAAAGCCACCTAATAACAAATGCCTTTTTCCGGTTTCTGCGTGCACGTGAACGACTGGGTGCCTTGTTTTATAAATGGTCGATTCGAATACATCTCGATATTTCTTTTTAACCTCATCATCGATGTTTTCAGCTGGTTTGAATTGGGCATAATCATATTCATTTGTATGAATCGCCCATAGTCCGTCCGCTAATTTCTTCAATCCATCCGGCAGGTCCTCATATGCTTGATTCGTATTTGCCCAGACTGTATCTCCGCCAACGTCAGGGATGGTTACACCTCTTAAAATAGAGTATTTTGGAACTTCTGGAACGAAAGTGACATCAGTATGCCAATGGTTTGCTTTTGCACCCCTTTCGGAATCAAGTTCGAAAATATAGTTAGTATTGTCTTTGACCGGTACTGTAGGATGTGCATAAGGCTCACCCAATAGTTTGGCAAAAGCTTCTTGGCTGGCATCGTCCAAATGATTTTGGTCTTTGAAGAATACGACTTTATGATCGTTTAACGCTTGTTTAATTTCACTGAAAATAGCTAAATCCAAGTCTCCGCTTAATTGGACTCCTTGTATTTCCGCTCCAATCCTTCCTGCTACCGGTACCACTTTCAATTGTTGTGTTTTAGTTTCCGTCATAATCAATCTCCTCCTGTAATGTATGTTTTTTTATTTTTTAAAGGCTTCATCAATGTATTCATTGTGGATCTGATTTTTAAAATTAAATGATTTCTTGATATAACCCACACCAGCTAAAGTATCGATGGATTCTTGTTGTGCTTTGATGGCATCTTCGGTAAAGAAGATATTTGGTTTTTCGGCCGTTATTATTGTCTTGACCGTACCCACGGGCAATTTAGTTTCTTTGGAATAAATTTCAGATGCTTCATCTGGATGTTCAATTTGCCAGTCGGCAGCTTTTTTATAAACCTTTAAATAGGCCTCGACAATTTCAGGATGCTCTTCGGCAAAGCCCTTACGTGCAATGATTGCACCAGGAGCCAATATTTTTCCTTTTACTTTAAGTGCGACAGCATTCCCTTTTTCAATATTATTAAGGTAATAAGGGTTCCATATCGCCCAGGCGTCCAATTGTTTGGTTTCAAAAGCTGCTTGAGCATCATCCGGTTGTAAATTGATGAGTTTAATGTCATCAATCGTTAAACCATGGGCTTTCAAGGCCTTGATTAAATACACATGACCCGTTGTCCCCGAGGCAACCCCGACCGTTTTTCCTTTTAAGTCTTCAATCTTCTTTATGTCACCTTCTGCTTGAGCCAGAATCCGGACAGATGACTCACCCCGACCTGTTTGGGCAATCACTTCAAATGGCAGATTCTTATCAATACCGGCAATCAGTGCACCATCCCCTAAAAAGGACAGGTCAACCCGATTGGAAGCAAGGGATTCCAAGAGCGGGGGACCACTCGAGAATTCACTCCACTCGATTTGGGCATCCAGTTTAGAAAACTCTTCGTTGAACAATCCCTTTTCCTTTGCAATGACCAATGGTCCCATCTTGCCATTTAAGGCAATATGAACTTTCAGCGGATCACTTTTCCCGGAAGCTTTGCCGGCATCGGAATTACAGCCTGCCAATACAGCGATGCTAATGATGGCAAGTAGTAATGCGGTTAACTTGTTACGATATTCCTTCATGAATTCCCTCCTTTTTAATACACTTACCACATCTGGATAGTCAGATTAATGACAAAAAGAGATTCAACGAAGAGTATGCCGGGGTACTCTTCATTGAATCTCCGGTAGTCCAGTTGATTCACATGACCTTTATTCAATCGGCTCCAGTGTGAAGCGGTTTTGTGTATGAATGCATCTTAACAGCTGTTAGAATTATCTGTCAATTATTTTTTTGTAATTAATCCGATAAAATAAATTGGTATTAAGTGTTGATTAAAAATAATCGATAAGTTAATATAAAATGAAATATTGAATCGACTAGTTAACTAGAGATTCAGCAAAGGGACAATATGTGCCTTATTGCTGGATCTCTATTTTTTTTTATTTAAGAAAGGGTGAGGGTATTGGTTGCGTCGTTAGAAATTAATCAAGTAAGCAAAACATTTAAGAATGAGAATGAAAGTGTCCATGTTTTGGATCATTTAAAACTGACCGTCAACAATGGTGAATTCGTCACTATCATTGGTCCGAGCGGCTGCGGGAAAAGCACATTATTAAAGTTGATCGCAGGACTTGATTCAGACTTTGACGGAGCAATCATGGCAGGGAATCATCCGGTTAGCGGCCCTTCTAAAGACCGTGGATTCATTTTTCAGGAGCATCGCTTATTTCCATGGCTAAACGTGGAGAAGAATATTGCAGGTAACCTTCCATTAAAGAAACCGGACATTCGAAAAAGGGTGGATGATTTGATTTCACTTGTTAAACTAAAAGGATTTGAAAAGGCGTATCCACGCCAATTATCGGGTGGAATGTCGCAGCGTGTTGCCATTGCCAGGGCTTTATTACGTAATCCGGAAGTATTATTGCTGGATGAGCCATTCGGTGCATTGGATGCATTCACGCGAACGCATCTTCAAGAGGCTTTACTAGAAATATGGGAGAGGAATAAGACAACGATGGTGCTTGTCACCCATGATATAGATGAATCCATCTTTTTATCGAGGAAAGTGGTCGTCATGGATGCAAAGCCTGGACGGATTAAAGCTATCGTTCCAATTGATTTGCCATATCCAAGAACGCGAACAAGCAAAGCGTTTCAGGAATTCAGGTCCGTCATATTAACCCAACTTGATCATCATCCAGTAGAAGTGGAGGATTGGAGCATTTAATTAAATTTTTGAAAAAAGGAAGGATGAAAATTATGTCTACACAGACCGTTGCTCAAAACAAGCCGCTTGTCATAAGGGAAAAGACAAAACAATCAAAACTCGCCAAATCGGCATTGCGAGGTTCGGTCCTTCCCGTTGTCGTGTTGATTGCATGGCAAACATTAGGATCGGTTGGCATCCTGTCAGCCCAATTATTCTCATCACCTTTATTGATCGTCACGACTTTCATTGATCTCGTTCAGTCGGGGGAAATGGGCATCCATTTACAAATCAGTTTAACGCGGGCTCTTCTAGGCTTTGCATTAGGTGGTTTTTTAGGATTATTGTTTGGAGTCATCGTTGGCATGCAAAAAAAATCCGAAGAATATTTAAACCCAAGCATTCAAATGTTACGAACGGTCCCTTTACTTGCGATTACCCCTTTATTCATTATGTGGTTCGGATTTGGTGAACTATCTAAAGTGCTGCTTATTGCTTTAGGTGCTTTTTTTCCTTTATATTTACAAACTTTTTTGGGCCTTCGGAATGTGGATAAAAAACTGTACGATGTTGCTCTAATCTTGGAGTTTAACCGTCGGGAACAAATAACGAAACTCATGATTCCGGCAGCTTTGCCAAACATATTACTTGGTATCCGTTTAGCCTTAAGTGCGGCTTGGATGTGCCTGGTCGTCGCTGAATTGCTGGGTGCGGATAGAGGGGTGGGCTTCATGATCCAGGATGCCCGTTCATTCATGCAAACGGACGTCGTATTCGTAGGCATCATCATTTTTGCCCTCGCTGGTAAAATCTCAGACTCGTTTGTCCGCTTTTTAGAAAATCATTTGCTGAAATGGCAAGATAGTTTTAAAGCCTAATTGAAAAAGGATGACCGCCCGGTGATGGGGGGGCATCCTTTTTCTTATTAGGGATATATGTTTAATCTATTTCTTTATATAAGGGCAAATAAATGGTGAACGATGTTCCTTTGTTCACTTCGCTCTGTACCACGATTTTCCCTTTGTATTTTTGAACGATGGAATAACAAACGGTCAGGCCGATACCGGTTCCCCTATCTTTAAGTGAATAAAATGGGGTACCTAGTATTTCAAGCTGTTCTTTTGAGAGGCCAATTCCTGTATCCGTAATTCGTATTTTTGCCATAGTGCGTTCCTGCTCTGTTTCCACCTTGATGAATCCGGGGTTGTTCATTGACTCAATTCCATTTTTCATGATATTGACCAGGATCTGTTTAAGCTCGATGGGATTCATGTTAATGTGCAGGTCGTCACGGAAATCCAGGAGAAAGCCTATGTTGCGATTATTGGCGAAACTGGTTAAGAGTTCGGAAATCTTTTGGATTTCATAATTTAAAGGAATGACCTGTACATTATCCGTTTGCGGTTTTGCCAAAGACAAATAGTCATTGATTATCACTTGTGTATATTCAAGTTCTGTAAGCATGGTCTGTACATAAAATTTTTCCGTTTCATTCAGTTCCTTCTCTTGATCTAATAACTGGGCAAATCCTTTTACGACTGTAATAGGATTACGTATCTCATGTGCAATGGTGGCAGCGAGCTGTCCGACTGAGTTCAGTTGTTTGGCCTGCTGTATTTCCTTATGAAATGCATTAGTGGATTCCACCCTATTATTGGTTCCTATGAATACGAATACCAATATGATTTGTATAGCGATGAAATTAAGCGTGTTGCCGAAACTATCCAAAGCGACATATTCATAAGTATATTGAAGATCCGTTTTAGAAATGATCAAGATGGAAGCGGGGCCTAATATGATATTTAAAGTGGCGACAACATAAAACCCGATTTTATCAAAGAGAAAAATGGGAATCAAGGGTGCTAAAGCAAATAAAGCCAGCATGATTGCGGTATCTGGGAATATCAAGAATTTTCCATATAAATAAACAGTAATTAAGAAAATGAATAGGGTTTTATAAAAATTGACTTCTGTTTTTAAGTAAAATAACAGAGAAATTATCATCCCCGATATTAAAATGACCTGTAATATCATCTCGTAGGGATTATCTTTCCAACTTATAGGTGAAACAGAAATCCCAACTAAAAGTAAAAAGGATATCATTGCCATGAATGCTTTCAGTATAAATCGGTGTTTGTTTTGATAATATTGATAATTTTTTAACATAATTCCCCTTAATATTAATATTCTGTTTGTTTGTTTAATAGTAATATGATACTAGTTTTTTGTAAATCAGAAAAAGATAGATTTTGCTATTGATAGTCTTTGTATCCATATTTTTTAAAAAAACATACTCCCTGCAAGATTCGGTTGGAATACAGCAGCGGAGGGGGCTACTATTTCAATATGAACATCCCAAAAAACCTTTTATAATTACCAGTATCCATGTTTAGCATTTTAACGGGTTTTTAATCATTTAAGCTGTCATCCGAATTTTGAATTAGGTCAAACCACATGAATGCCCCGTGTTCGATAGGTTATTTTGACCATTTTAACTAATATATTATATCTTTACATTATATTTGCTGTAAGTTCACATTCCCCTTCTAAAATGATGGTAATAGTAGGAGGGAGAGAGGGAAAATGAAAACGAATATAAAGAAATTCGGTTTTTGTATGATGAGTGCGGCCTTTATATTGCAGGCTACTTCCATGGGGGCCTCAGCTGCAAATGGAAATCATTCCAATTCATCTATTTATGAGAAGAAAATCGTGAATATCGCACATAGGGGAGCTTCTGGTTATGCACCTGAACATACCATTCCCGCTTATCAATTGGGAGAACAAATGAAAGGCGACTACATAGAAATCGATCTTCAAATGACCAAGGATGGAAGATTGATAGCCATGCATGATGAAAAGGTGGATCGTACAACGAATGGTACTGGGCTTGTGAAGGATTTAACGCTGGCAGAAATCAAGAAACTGGATGCCGGTACATGGTTCAATGAAAAATATCCGCAATTGGCAAAAGAGGTATATGAAGGGTTAACGGTTCCCACTCTTGAAGAAGTCTTTAAGAAGTTCGGAAAGCAAGCCAATTACTATATCGAAACAAAGTCCCCTGAAGTATATCCGGGAATGGAAGAAGAACTTCTGCAGGTTCTGGAAGAATATAAAATGGTGGATTCAAAAGGCCGTACCAAGAATGTATTAATTCAATCGTTCAGTAAAGAAAGCCTTATGAAGGTTCATGACATGAATCCAAAGTTACCGCTTGTGCAGCTTTTTTCTTATAAGAACCCAGCAACCATTTCCGATGAAGAATTGGAGTCCATTAAGGAATATGCAATTGGCGTTGGCCCGAACTTCAATAAGGTAGACGGACAGTATGTGGAGATGGTTCGCGACCATGACCTCCAATTCCATCCATATACCGTAAATGAAAGAGCGGATATGAAAAAGGCTCTTGAATGGGGTGCAACGGGGCTGTTTACGAATTATCCCGATGTATTCAACGAGGTACTAAGTGAGTACAAGCACAATAATAAAGTACCTAAATAAATGGTTTCATAGGTAAGTCCCGGTTTCCGGGGCTTTTTTTTGTCATCCAAGTGCAGCATAATGAAGAGTTTCTTGATGAAATTAGATGTTCATAGGCTTAGTAGCCTTTTTTGACGGGTATATCAAATGTATTAAGAATATTTTAGGAGGTTGAATATGAAGGCTGTAACTTTTCAAGGAGCAAAAGATATACAGGTAAAACAAGTTGAAGATCCAAAACTTCAGCAAAAGGATGATATCATCGTCCGAGTGACTTCAACGGCTATTTGCGGGTCTGACCTCCATATATATCAGGGTGCTTTGCCGACGCATAAAGATTATGTCATTGGCCATGAACCGATGGGCATCGTCGAAGAAGTGGGTCCGGAAGTAACGAAGGTGAGAAAAGGGGACCGGGTTGTCCTGCCTTTCAACATTTCTTGTGGGCACTGTTATTATTGTGAACATGATATGGAGAGTCAATGTGATAATTCCAACCCCAATGAAGCGGTGGATACAGGCGGATACTTTGGTTTTACGGAACGATATGGGAATTATCCTGGCGGGCAGGCAGAATATTTAAGGGTACCATATGGAAACTTCATGCCGTTTGTCATCCCAGAGTCATGTGAACTTGAAGATGAAGCGCTTTTGTTCATGTCCGATGTGCTGCCAACCGCATATTGGAGTGTAGAGAACGCTGGCGTCAAGAAAGGTGATACGGTAGCGGTATTGGGCTGTGGGCCGATTGGTTTGATGGCTCAGAAGTTCGCTTGGATGAAAGGAGCAAAAAGGGTCATTGCCATCGACAATCTTCCTTATAGACTCAATAAGGCTAAACAGATGAATAAGGTTGAGGCGTATAACTTCGATGAATATAACGATATGGGCAGCTACATTAAGGAAATCACTTCAGGCGGGGCAGATGTGGTCATAGATTGTGTGGGAATGGATGGCAAGAAATCAACGATAGAGGCGATTGAGCAAAAGCTGAAACTTCAGGGTGGAACATTAAGTGCGATCGAGATTGCACTTAATGCCGTACGTAAATTCGGCACGATCCAATTGACTGGCGTATACGGATCCAAATATAATATGTTCCCATTAGGCAATTTATTTGAGCGGAACATTAATCTGAAAATGGGACAAGCGCCGGTCATTCATTACATGCCCAAGATTTTTGATAAAATCACGGCTGGAGAGTTCGACCCCACGGAAATCATCTCCCATAAAGTCCCTCTAGAAAAAGCGAGTGAGGCTTATCAAATTTTTAACGATCACGAAGATGAATGTATTAAAGTGGTGCTAAAGCCATAATGTGAAGCTTATAAAAGTCCAATGCCTTGAGCGGCATTGGACTATTTAGTTGGGTTCATAAATAGAACAAAGTTAACGGTTATTATCGATAAACGTATAAATGAGGAATGAAATATGAATGATAATTATCAGGATTTGTGGCTTTCATATCAGCGAATCCCGAAATATGACAATTGACCCTTCAGTGTTGAAGGAGAGTATGAATTGAAAAAAGAGTCGCTATGAATATAAGATGCAAGTGAACTTGAATAAGGGTTTTTGGTAATGAAATGTACTATTTATATTATATAATGATAATGTCAAAAGGAGGATGTACAGATGGTATATAATTCGGCAACAGAACTTTGTGAAGGGTTTGAGTATCAGCCCGTTCACGTCAAATTGACGATAGACATCGTCGATAAGAGATTGGGACCTGTAAAGGCGGAAGCAGAGATTGCTATCAAGCCTGTTAAGTCAAAGGAATATCTGGAAGTATTGGTGGAGGAATTGGAATCGGATCATATCTTTGCTGATGAAAATGGCAGTATCTATGGCAGCTTCGGCATCGATCAAAGCATCCAGATATATGATGAAGTCCTGACTACCATTCCGTTCGATGAGTTGATCGGAAATGAAAATTGGAAAGAGACAGTTGAGCAATCCATCACTGTGGATAAGCTGAAGGAACAACTGGGGAAATCTCTCAATGATTATCAATTCAGTGATTTGAGCGGAAAATATAAATTCAGGAAAAGATGTACGATAACAGAACTACAATTCATAGATTAAACGAAAAATGGAGAAGGCGAAACGCGTTCTCTTTTTTCGATGCTCTCATAATTAAACGATGGAACTTTAATAATTTTTAAACATATACACAGTGCCAAGGAGAGTTCAGTAAGGTTTAATGGTTTCAACATACTTTTTTCTTAAAAGTTTTACATAGGGTAATATATTGATAAGGGCTTTTTACAAGAAAAAGAAACGTATATTTTAAAAGATAAAAAGGAGAAGATATGAAAATTGGTTTGGTACGGCATTTTAAGGTGGCACATGAATTTCCTACTGGGAGATCGGTAACGGCGGATGAAATGAAGCAATGGTTTGAGGATTATGATGCAGCCGATATTATTTATGGGACGACTTTATTTGGCGTGGAGGAATGGCAGGAATGTTATTGCAGTGATATGTCTAGAGCTGTCAAGACAGCGGAACATATCTATCCAGGTACGGTTCACCGGATGGAGGAGCTGCGGGAAATACCTTCCCCGCCTCTTAAAGGAAGGGTAAAGCTGCCATTCATCCTTTGGGCCATCTGGATTCGCTGCTGCTCGGTGTTCAACAAGCAGACAAGGGCGGAAATTAAGATCGCAGAGCGAAGGATCAATAAAGTATTGGATGAAGTCTTTGCAAAGGGGGAACGGGATGTGCTGATCGTGAGTCATGCCGCCCTCATGGTATATATGAGGAAAGAGCTGATCCGACGGGGATTCACCGGTCCAAAATTCAATATCGCCAGTAATGGTAAGCTGTATGTATTTGAAAGATGATAAGTGAGTATGGGTTTCCCGCTAGAAAAGGTAAGTCATTTTCCGAATAGTTATTCTTTTTTTATTGGTTGTGGTTTATTATTGTAATAGTGTAATTTTTACGAATTCAATAATAGGGAAAGAGGGGTGGACATTTTGCTGAAGGCAGTTTTTTTTGATTTAGATGATACATTACTATGGGATCAGAAAAGTGTAAAAGAAGCTTTTGTGGCCACATGTGAAGTGGCCAAGGAGAAATATGATCTAAATGTCGACGAGTTTGAAGAAGCTGTGCGAAAGGAAGCGCGTGAGCTTTATTCTTCTTACGATACATATGCATTCACACAAATGATCGGAATCAACCCATTTGAGGGGCTATGGGGAAATTTCCAGGATGATCATGATGAATTCAGGAAGATGGCGGGGATTGCACCGGCTTATCGGAAAGAAGCGTGGACGAGAGGGTTATTGGCATTAGGGATCGATGACCCTGAATTTGGGCTTGAACTGGCAGAACGTTTCCCTGCGGAGAGACGCAAAAAGCCATTTATCTATGAAGAAACATTCCGTGTTCTGGATGAATTAAAAGGGAAGTATAAGTTGCTATTGCTTACGAACGGATCTCCTGAGCTGCAAAATACTAAACTTGAAATTACTCCTGAACTGGTTCCTTATTTCGACCAAATCGTGATATCAGGCGCATTTGGAAGAGGTAAACCGGATGCCTCCATTTTTGAGCATGCTTTGGAAATCATGGAGCTTGATAAGGATGAAGTATTGATGGTCGGCGATAATTTAATGACGGATATCCTCGGGGCATCACGAGTAGGCATAAAGTCTGTTTGGATAAATCGCCATGATAAGGAACGGAATGAAGTGATTCCAACCTATGAAATCAAGCATTTAGAGGAGCTTTACCCAATCCTTGAGAGCCTGGGGAATTAATTAACGGCTCTCCTTCAAAAAACCAATTTTGGAGAGTTGTAATGAAAATATTAGGTCTTTCAAATTATTTACAGAATGAAAAGGGTGAGATATAGTTACCCTGTAATCAATTAAATTATTCAGACTAGGGGTGTCCAATAAAAGTTGGGCTGAGAGAGAAGCGCTTAAGCTTCTTAACCCTCAGGACCTGATCTGGTTCATACCAGCGTGGGGAAGTTAGAATCTACTAAACAATGACTTTTCAATTGGTCATTTCTGTAGTCATACTAACGTTAGCCAGGTCTTAAATATGAGATCTGGCTTTTTCGTGCGAAATGGATTGGATTTTGTCCTTTTTAAATGAACTTAAAAAGGAGAAATGAAATCATGATGAGTAATTCTGTAGATGACATGAATGTTTCAATTATGTCCAGTTTTGCCGGGAGTAAAAAAGTGTATGTTGAGGGATCTAGACCTGATATTAAAGTACCTATGCGTGAAATTAAGCTAAGTCCGACTACAGGGTCATTCGGCGAAGAGGAGAATCCGCCTTTACGAGTATATGACACAAGCGGTTTTTATACGGATTCAGAATATCCCATTGATATTCATAAAGGTCTTGCCCCGATTAGACGCAGCTGGGTTCTGGAAAGGGAAGATGTTGAAGAGTATGAAGGGCGTGAAATAAAGCCCGAAGATAACGGCTATAAAAAAGAGTCACAATCCAACGCCGAAGTTTTTCCGGGATTGAAAAGAAAACCATTGCGTGCTGCGAAAGGGCAAAACGTAACCCAGCTCCATTATGCCCGAAAAGGTATCATAACTCCGGAAATGGAGTTCATCTCGATCAGGGAAAATGTAGCCCCTGAGTTTGTTAGAGAAGAGGTAGCTAGCGGGAGGGCGATCATACCGGCAAATATTAATCACCCTGAAAGTGAGCCCATGATCATCGGACGTAATTTTCATGTGAAAATAAATGCGAATATTGGAAATTCCGCTGTTAGTTCATCGATTGAAGCCGAAGTGGAGAAAATGACTTGGGCTACACGTTGGGGTGCAGACAACATAATGGATCTTTCCACCGGTAAAAATATTCACACGACCCGGGAATGGATTATCAGAAATTCACCTGTGCCAGTTGGGACGGTTCCGATATATCAAGCATTGGAAAAAGTGAATGGAGTCGCGGAAGATTTAAATTGGGAAGTTTTCCGGGATACATTAATCGAGCAGGCTGAGCAAGGTGTCGATTACTTCACCATACACGCTGGTGTGCTTTTACGATACATTCCCATGACAGCAAAGCGTGTTACGGGAATCGTTTCCCGAGGGGGCTCCATCATGGCACAATGGTGCTTGGCCCACCACCAAGAAAGTTTTCTCTATACTCACTTTGAAGAGATTTGTGAAATCATGAAGGCGTATGATGTTTCTTTCTCTTTAGGTGACGGCCTCCGTCCGGGCTCCATTGCAGATGCAAACGATGAGGCTCAATTTGCTGAATTGGAAACATTGGGGGAACTGACGAAGATTGCTTGGAAGCACGATGTTCAAGTCATGGTGGAGGGACCTGGTCACGTACCGATGCATTTGATTAAAGAAAATATGGATAAGCAGCTGGAAGTCTGTCAAGAAGCACCATTCTATACCCTGGGACCATTGACGACGGATATAGCTCCTGGATACGATCATATCACTTCTGCGATTGGTGCTGCCATGATTGGATGGTTTGGAACGGCCATGCTTTGTTATGTGACACCGAAAGAGCATTTGGGACTTCCGAATAAAGAGGATGTTCGTGTAGGGGTCATTACTTATAAAATTGCAGCCCACGCAGCTGATCTTGCTAAAGGTCATCCCCAGGCACGAAAACGGGATGATGCCCTTTCGAAGGCTAGATTCGAATTTCGTTGGCGAGATCAATTCAATCTTTCCCTTGATCCTGAAAGGGCAGTTGAATATCACGATGAAACACTTCCGGCAGAGGGTGCCAAAACAGCCCACTTCTGTTCAATGTGCGGACCCAAATTCTGCAGTATGAGGATATCTCAAGACATCCGTGATTTGGCGAAGGAAAAGGGTCTGGGTTTTGAGTCGGTAATCGATGAAGGTCTTAAAGAAAAAGCGAATGAATTTAGGAAAACGGACGGGGAAATCTATCTATGATTCGGAGAGAGGGAGAATTCGATGAATCGGGCAATTCAAATAAAAGTTGAAATGAAACAGTTGGAAACTCAATTGGAACAGCTGAAAAGGGAGCTGAACATTTTTCGCGAGCATTGTAATCATGAATTTGTAAAAACTGATTATAGTCAACAATGCACAAAGTGCCACTTAATCGAAAGTCTGCAATGGTAGTGATTCCTTAATCCTTTCATTATTGGAATTAATCCCTTAATCATGTTGGGCATCCAATCACGATGTCAACATGATCAGGGGATATTCCATTATATTTACATACTTGTTTTATTAATATGAAGAGGAGGAGGGACAAGCCAGCCTTTTTCCTTATTCAATCTTAGGAAGTCAGCACCCAATGCAGCTTTATTCGTATGGAATTGAGCGAACATCTGTGCAATATCTTCTCGGATGCATTGACCCATGATTTGGCTGCAAGCAACTAATCCTGCATTAATATCGATTGATACTGAAGCGGAGATTTCAGGGTCTTGAAAACGTGCCCCGACGGGAATATCCTCCAAATTAGCTTTAGGCCTTTCAGGTGGTGACGGAGGAAGTCCTACGTTATTTTCTTTTAATAATGATTCAAGTTGGTCAAGTTCCTGTTTCCCTTGATTGATCACTTCAACAAGTAATTTATGCAGGTCCTTGTCGCCTGTATGATTAAGCATAGTTTGATGACAGGCAATCAGCCCTTTTGTAGTTGTTAGAAATGACCATGTTCCGAATACTTCACCGTAATGCATGGGCTCTTCTTTTGGATTTCCACTTAAAATTCCCATAACCATCCTCCTTGAAATTCATTATTTAACGCATTTAAGTTCCCCTGAATTCATCCAAGTATGCATCAAAGATGTTTAGGGAATGTCAGAGGTCTTTTAATGCTTAACCTTTTATTCCTTGTAGCCATTCTTGATAACATTCATCACAGAGCATTTCATTTCTATCCGTGTCAGTAACTTGAAACGTTACGACATGGATTTTTTTCTCTTCCGTGTCATCACTACAATAGAAGCATTGATGTGTCATTGGAATTCCTCCCAAACATATAAAGTGTTTATAGTTTAAAACGCCACGTTTTTTTTATACGGAAAACATGATGTAGCAGCTTATTGGTCTTCTTGGAAGAGTTTAGATTGAATAATCCAGTTGGGGTTTAACATACTAAACTTGTTCGCATCATTGATAAAACGAGGAGGGAAATACTATGCAAAACCAATATCAACAAGGCCAAGTACACCAGAACATGCAAACGGGTGCCATTCCCCCACAAATGAATCACGGTGGTCACGAAGTATTCGATGTACATGAAGTGTTGTCGGGAACGATTGGTACTTTAAATACGTATACTCTTTTGCGTCAGCATATCCAAGATCAGGAATTACTTGATATTCTGGATCGTCAATATCAGTTCATCCAAGATGAATATAATATTTCACTGGAGTGCTTCCAATCGGGCCAGGATCCTTCTAAACGGACTCAGAGCTACAAAATGAATCAAGGTAACGATTTTATATATGGATTGACACCAACTCAGCCAAAGAAACCTTTGCAATCCGTATCGGAAATTACGGATGAATGCATTTCAGGCTTGATGCTTGGAGCTGTTAAGTCTGCAGCATCCATGAAAGCGATGGCAGCGCTTGAAATAACGAATCCGGTGGTTCGCCGTGTATTTGCAGATTCCGTTCCAAACTGCATTGAAATGGCATATGAGATTTCGATATATCAAAACAAACATCATTACTATCAGGTTCCGCAGCTTGCACAGCAGGATATGCAGCAAATGTTGAATTCATATGCACCCGCACAAGGAAATAACAACAACATGAGTCATTAGAACAAAAAAAGGGATAGGACTATTTGTCCTATCCCTTTTTTCTTACTGTTTCATCTGATTTATATCCTGGATGCATTCCTGGATGAGTGTTACAGCCTGACTCATGGCGGCTCCTCCGCCGAATGCTGCGGTCACACCAATAGCTTCAAGAATTTCCTGTTCGGAACA
This sequence comes from Peribacillus sp. Aquil_B1, assembly GCF_022603275.1. Taxonomy (NCBI): domain Bacteria; kingdom Bacillati; phylum Bacillota; class Bacilli; order Caryophanales; family Bacillaceae; genus Peribacillus; species Peribacillus sp. Aquil_B1. The sequence goes on from NZ_JAKXEE010000001.1 coordinate 22,084, forward strand.
GCCTTGATCAAGACATCCTTTTGTATGGTAGATAATGCAGTATTCATCTTGTGAATATAAGCTTATACCCAATGCGATAAGCTGTTTTTCTTTCTGGGATAATTGACCTTCTTTAAAGCACTCTTCCGTAAACGAATTGAATTTCTCTGCGAGAACAGGCATTTTCTGCGTAAAGGCACCGATTCCAGCTTTATAATCACGAAGAGCATTTTCAGTAGAATTGTTAGCTTCAAATTCCATTTCCATTCAGCTCCATCCTAAATTTTTTTCATCAAAAATTAGTATGAGCTAAATGCTGGACGATTAAACAGAAACAGAGGAGTTTAACTAAGTAATATGTAACCGTCCTTCCTACAAGGCAAGTGATCCCTTGGGCCGGGTGGCTTTGAACCATTGATAGCAAAGGATGCAAATAAGTGCAACGTCAATGGCATCACCGGCATAGTACATTAACATTCCTCCATTTTCCGCTTGTTCCTTTGTGACTCCGCTTGGAGGATGGGCAAAAATATACTTAGAAAGAATATCATGGCCGGCCAGTGAAATTGTAAATACGACAGCACGAAACATGAAGCTGAACCTGTGGGGCGTCGGGTCCATATAAATCATAGACGCAGTGAATAGATAACCCGCTATGAACACGTGAAAATGCACTAATGCATGTAGAAGGGCATTATGATGCATCAACCGATATAACTCAGTCGTATAAAGTATCCAAAGCCCCCCAATATTAAGCACAGAGGCAGTGATTGGATTGCTTATAATGCGTAGCGGCCAACTTTTCAACACCTTTGAAAGGCGTCTTGCTGATTGTACATCAAGTGTTCGCAGTGCAAGAGTAATAGGTGCAGCAAGCACGAGCAGGATGGGTGCAATCATTCCAAGCAGTAAATGACCAACCATATGTGCCGTGAAGTCGATATGCGCGCGATTGGCTATGGGACCTATAATTGCAGACGCTGCACAGATGGTGCCAAGAATCCAAAAGAGTGTACGGTATAAGGGCCATTTTTTATAGCGGCGGTTCGAAATTACGACAGCTGCGATATAAATCACTATAACAAGCGCCAAAAGAATCAATAAAATCGGGCCAAAGCCAGCCCCACTATTAATATGTCCATTACTGTGCATTACTGGTATCTTCCTTCATTTTAAGTAGGCTGCGCCGTGTTTGAATGACGAGGATAATGCCGATCAAGATCATGATTGTGGCTGCAATGTTCCAAATCAAATCGTATGGGAGAATATCGACATTGTAACGGATTTGATGGAGACGCATGAGCTTGTGCTGGATGATCCCGTCATATAATTGAAAAGAACCTGCCCCGAGCAAAACTCCTCCTATCCACCTTTTCAGCCATAATCCCCTTCTGCGGCGAAGGTCAGCGAACATGAACAAAGCCCCGACCGTTGCAAACCAGCTTAGGGCATGAAATAAACCATCCGAGACAAGCCCAATATTGGATGTGGACTTGTCATAGAAATGGTGCCAATGCAATAGTTGATGAAAGATGGCCTCATCGATGAATGCCACCAATCCGATCCCGAATAGAAAACCGGACCATAGATTACGAGCGGAATAAGTATTACGTAATTGTGAAATAGATTGATCATTTTGATTTCGGGGCTTGAAATCCATTTTCCATCCTCCTTTTAATCTTCCTATTTATGGTTATTTTTACTTTACCCTGTATTGTAAAGTTATAGACAGGTAAATGGACCTTTTATAAATCTTATTTATTGAGCGATTCATAGCCTAAAGATGATCCTTGGATTTTTAGTTCCGTAATCATTGTTAATGGTATGTAAATTTTTTCTAATTATTGTTCATTATAATTGGATTCAGGTTTCAAGCGTGGACAGGCGGGTAATAAAAAACCGTACATCATATAAAAAAAGGAGGAGTTAATATGTTTCGCCATCAAAAAGAATTGCAATTTGAAGTTAAGGTAGATCGACCAGATCCGATGCTTGCCCGTCAAATTCAGGAAGTGTTAGGTGGACAGTTTGGGGAAATGACTGTCATGATGCAATATCTTTTTCAGGGTTTTAACTGCCGTGGAGAAGAAAAATACAAAGATATGCTGATGGATATCGGTACAGAGGAAATTGGACATGTAGAGATGCTTTGTTCGCTCATTAGTCAATTGCTTGATGGCGCTTCTCCGGAAGATCAAGCAGAAGCCGCAAAAGATCCTGCTACAGCAGCCATCATGGGTGGAATCAATCCCCAGCATTTGCTCGTAAGCGGTCTTGGGGGACTGCCAACCAACTCGAATGGTGTGCCTTGGAACGGATCTTATATTGTAGCCAGCGGAAATCTATTAGCGGACATGAGATCGAATCTTCATGCTGAAAGCCAAGGACGCCTTCAAGTGGCCCGTTTATATCATATGACCAAGGATGAGGGGGTTCGTGCCACCTTCCGTAAAATGTTAGCCCGTGATCGTTACCACCAATATCAATGGATGGCGGCCATTGCAGAACTTGAAGAGAAAAATGGCGTTGTCGTTCCCGCGTCATTCCCACCGGAAGCGGAAATGGAATCTCAACCGGAAGCGTACGAATTCTGGAACTTGTCAGAAGGTAATGAATCAGCAGACGGACTGTGGGCGACAGGTAGCGCCCCAGATGGTACAGGAGATTTTGTTTATGTAGCTGAACCAGTTGCAAAAGGACAGATTCCTAACCCTAAGGTTCCGGCAGCACAATTGCATCATGACCTGGATAGAAGTCAATCACTTAATAAAAGGTAATAGAAACTTTTCAAAAAAAGCTCGATGGCCCCGAAAGGGTCATCGAGCTTTTTTTATTCTATCAACATGTTTACAACACCTAATTATTTGCTTGTGGATATTTTTTGGAGTAGCATAGTTTCCAACTTCAAGACAAACCATTTTAAAAGTGTGGTCACTAATATAATAGTAAGGAGTGGGATAAATGAAAGCTGTGATAGTTAAAGAACCGGGTGGAGCAGAACAATTACTATTTAAAGATTTTTCCAAGCCCATGCCCGGAAAAGGGGAAATATTAATTAAGGTGAAAGCCTCTGCTATAAATAGAACGGATATTGTTTCACGAGAAGGGAAATCCGGTTATATGGCCAATCCAATATTGGGGATTGAAGTTTCTGGGGAAGTGGTGGAAACAGGGGAAGGTGCAACTATACAAATAGGGACAAGGGTGATGGGCCTTGTAAATGGCGGCGGTTATGCTCAATATGCTTTGATGCCGGCTGATAGAGCGATGAAGATCCCGGATAACTTGTCATTTGAAGAAGCGGCAGCGATTCCTGAAGTATTCTTGACAGCGTACCAAACCTTGTTTTGGTTAGGTGAATTGACGGATCAAGATACGGTATTGATTCATGCTGGCGGAAGCGGTGTAGGCACAGCAGCTATCCAACTGGCAAAAAAACTGACAAAAGCGAAGATCATCATTACAGCCGGTTCAAAGGAAAAATTGGATTTCTGTCACTCATTAGGAGCGGATATCTGTATCAATTATAAAGAACAATCTTTTGATGAGGAAGTAATGAGAGCTACAAATAATCAAGGAGTGGATGTTATCCTGGATTTCATCGGTGCTTCTTACTGGGAGAAAAACCTTAAAAGCATAAAAACTGATGGACGATGGGTACTGATAGGGATCTTAGGAGGAACTGTAGTCGAGAAGGTGAATTTGATGGAACTTCTCTTAAAAAGAGTTCAATTAAAAGGCACTCTATTAACTCCTCGGAGTGATGAATATAAAAAAGAGTTAACGGAAGAATTCGTTACAAAGGCCATGCCGTTGTTCCTCCAACATGAAATCAAGGCAATCGTGGATCATGTCTTCCCTTTTGAAGAGGTACAAAGGGCGCATGAACATATGGAAGCAAATAAGAATTTGGGTAAAATCATCTTACAGGTACATGAATGATTAAAGAAAACAGCTTCGAAGCATGTATGGAGAAGGTTGCCCGGAATTGCGGCATTATTGGGCGGCCTCTTATCCTGGAGCTTCATAAGGAAAAAGTGGAATGTGGGTTTTGTTAAGGGCATATCGTTGAAGAATGAAAGATGTGCAAAGTATAATGAATATATACAAAGTCAAGATGCTCTTCATTGGTATCTGTTAAAATGGGGGAATCGTAATGAATGAACTGAATGCATTATTCAGGAAAAGAATAGGGCTCCAGGAAGATGTGAAACTGACATTTGGGACATTAGATGAAATTCTGGATAAAACTGCGAAAACCATTCCGTTTGAAAACTTATCAATCATGGCATCCCATCTAAGTGATATCAATAAAGCCAATATCATGGACAAAGTCCTTGTGAGGAATGAAGGTGGATTATGCTATGAATTGAATGCAGCCCTCTATTTTTTCCTGAAGGAAAATGACTTTGATGTATTCTTGGTTCGAGGTGTCATCTATAATCAGGGGTGGATGACCATAGGAAGGACCCATGTTACCATTCTATTGAACCATGAGGGCCAAACCTATCTGATCGATACGGGTTTTGGCGGGAATCTGCCTTTAAAACCAGTTCCGTTGAACGGAGAAACGGTCGTTTCCCAAAATGGTGAATTTCGAATAAAAAAAGAAAGTACCGACCATGGAGATCATATCCTTGAATTAAAACTGAAACATAAAGATCGCGATTGGAGAATAGGGTATGCTTTCGATTCTTCAAAACCCGTAGGAAATGTAGCGGAACTTAATGAGGTCCAAACGATCATCAGGGAAAATCCCCAATCGCCATTCAATAAGCATCCATTAATCACCCGTTTGACAAACAACGGGAACATCACTTTAACTGATACATCCTTTACACGGTGGGCTGATGGGGAAGTGACGAAAGAAGAAATAGATGGAACACGATTTAAAGAGTTAATGAAACAGCACTTCGATAGATAGTGGAAAAGGACTGAATAACAAAGGCATCCATACCGAAAGACTGTCCATTCTCGACAGTCTTTTTATGAATATAATGATCGTCGAGATCCCGCAGGTATACTGAGGTGAAGGACGAAACAATTGAGAACGGTCGAATAAAGTGCGTTGAAGGCCGAATAAGTCCGAGAACGGTCGAATAAAGTGCGTTGAAGGTCGAATAAGTTCGAGAACGGTCGGATAAAGTGCGTTGAAGGTCGAATAAGTTTGAGAATGGCCGGATAAAGTGCGTTGAAGGTCGAATAAGTTTGAGAATGGCCGGATAAAGTGCTGTTAAGGACGAAAAAAATCGAGAACGTCCAAAAAAGGCTCGGATGAAATCAACTGGATGTTTTTACTATTCACTAAATAGATTTGAATTCAGTGGGGTGAGAAGGATATGGATAGGAAGAATCGATTGGTTTTTACTAGATTGAATGCTGCTGCTAAACGAAAATTCGATGAAGCGATCACCATTTTGGAATATAGCGTAATGCTCGTGGAGCTCTTTGGATTAGAAGAATTCAATAATATAATTGCCGGACAGTTAAGGCTGATTTTATGTGAAACGAAAAATACGCGCATAAAGCGGGAAAAGGTCACGATTGATCAATCCTTAATAAAGAAAATCAATCCTAATCCAAGATTGTATCCTATTAAAGAATCAATTCAAATGAGCAATGTTCATATTACGGAAGACATCTTCGATTATACTAAACAGAGAATTGAGCTAAAGATTTGGAGAAATCAAATTATCTATAAAACCAATATCGAAGGAAAAATACAGGAAATTAAAATCATTGATTTTATTAAGGAAACGGCTAATAAGATTGGCGGTGCACAAGCTGAATCAAGTTTCCCTAATAAGTCCATTATTTCAGATGGTCATACCAAAATCATATTAATAGGAATAGCGAAAGGATTATTTAAATCCATAGGCAGGGATTATACAAAACATGCCTCCATGAACCTTTCACATATCATGCAAAAAATCGAACAATCAGCTTTGGGAGACTGAACATAAGAAGGACTTTTAGCAAAGTCCTTCTTGCTTGGTTTCCAAGCAAGATCCGTTAGGATGGAATACCTAAAATAACCTCTATCAATAAACCACCTCTTTTTACTTCTGTTAAACCACTCCCGATAGCATGCTGTTCACTTTAATTATTAAGGGTATATAGAAGAATGGGGAATTCCCTGATTAGATAACAAACATTGAGGCCTTATATGTATATGTAAAGACTTATTAAATTTACACTAAAATCCAGCTATAGACGCTTGAGATCATTTATAATGATATTCGGCATATAGTTTCACGTGGAAAAATAGACTCAATATTGAACTTTACCCATACAGATAAATCAACTAAAGATAATAAGAAAGAGATGATGATATGAAGGATTTTGATGAAAACCTTCCTGACGAATGGCTGGAACTGGTACCATTGGCAATGAAATCGGAAGTTACAAAAGAGCAATTCAAAAAATTTCTTCAAGAAAAGTCGAATAGCGATAAAAATAGCGATTGTGGTGGCTAATGAACGCTTAAATTGAGGTAGGACTTCTCATAAAAAAAGTATGAGGCTTCATTTCTTTTGCCACGAGTGTACTCCATATTTTCTGCATATTTAATTGGTAAGATGGATGTAATCATAAGGGAGGTTTTATTCAATATGAAAAAAAGAACAAAATTGCCTATCATCTTATCATTAGTAGCAGCCCTGTTTTTAGTCCTTGGCGCATGTTCCAACAGCGAAGATAAAAGCAAAGAAGAAAAAAAAGAAAAGGAACATAGTGAAATGGACATGAACCATTCTAGCACGGGTGATGTTCCAGAAGGATTAAAAGCTGCAGAAAATCCAACCTATGAAGTTGGAAGTCAAGCGATTATCGAATCAGGACATATGGAAAGCATGAAGGGCGCGGAAGCAACAATAGTGGGTGCCTTTGATACGACTGCTTATTCAATTTCATATACACCTGCAACTGGCGGAGAAAAAGTTGAAAATCATAAATGGATCATTCACGAAGAAATCAAAGATGCAGGTGAGAAAACATATGAACCAGGAGCGGAGGTCACAGTAAATGCTTCTCATATGGAAGGAATGAACGGGGCTGTCGCTGAAGTTGAATCTGCTGAAAAAACGACTGTTTATATGGTCGATTTCACACCGACTGCGGGAGGAGAAAAAGTGAAGAATCATAAATGGGTAACGGAAAGTGAATTATCAGCGTCTGAATGATTTAACATCATGATTTAAAAACGGAAGAAAAAGGGATTGGAATTTTCTTCACTTTGTGACAAGAGTGGATTCGGAATGCTCTCCTCCCGAACCATAATATTCAAACAAGACTAGAGTATCCTTGATGTTTTTTTACAATAAGCCTTATTGGATTGAAGGGATTTGCGACACTCCTGCCGAATAACTGGCTAGCCGAGACCCCACAGGCGCTTGTGCCGAGGAGGCTTGGCAGACAGTCGGGGAGAGTTTGTAAAACCTCGAACGTCGATTTCCACTCCAGGCACTCGCTTTCCGCGGTCGGTCCGGGAGCATCCTCGGCGCCTTTGCGACTGCGGGGTCTCCCCCTGACGCGCTTTTCCCGCAGGAGTCTCGCACCTTCCGTTACAATCAACTTTGTTTTGAAATTTAGATAAAACCTCTTTTGTCTTCAAACGCAAGCATCTAAAAGATGCTTATTTTTTGTTCAACCTACCATTCAGGAATTTTCACCATAATTCTAATATGGATACGATATGTTCAGAATTCATGGAATCCATCCTGCAATTTCTGATATCGTCAGAACGATCTCAAAGACAATGAGGATTACAATGATCCATTCAACGAATAGTCCCCTTATCGAATGGCTGATGTTAGAAAAGCCATCCATAATGTTATATAAAATTTCGGTTTTACTTTTCAGGATTTTATACCGATCATTCAATTCAAAAAAATCAAGCATGCTGTCATAAAATTCGCCGGCAATGCTGCTTGTCCATGTAATATCAGGTTTGTCCAGAATCATGATGTACGCTAGGGTATTATACTCGTGACGTACGATTTTGGCAGTCGTCCTCGCTAGTTCCTTATTACCGATTCTCAACTTGCCTTTTTCCAGTCGGTCTATCATGGCTTCGAGCTTGTCGTGAATTTTTCCGAGTTGTTCCTCAGTTTTTTCAAGTGCCACCGATTTTGCGAGAATGGTGGAAATTAATTCAGGGTAAAAAAATTCATATTTAGGCACAACTACATATTCGTCTGTCAAATTGATGTTTTCAGTTTCACTGAAGTGAAGGCTGTAATCGTCTGTATATCTATCTAAATTGTCGAGATCAATAACCGGCTCGAAAGAATGGATAAAGGATGAAAATTCCTTAATGTCATTCGCGTGTGAGTAATTGATGAAGACAATGCTGCCAAAGGAAAAAACCAGCACCTGCTGTGATTCGTCCACATGTTTATTAAGGATGGAACTTAGAATATCGCCTTTAAGGATTAAAGGCTCTTCCCAGGTGAATTTTTTTGGTATGCCGCAATGAATGGCGATTTTGTTCAAATCGATTTCATTAGTGATTGCAAATGCTTTAAAGGTAATTGGTTCCATCTATATCACTCTCTTCAGCAAATTGGTCTTTTTTCGATTCTATTCTATTCTTTCAAAAACATGCTTGAATAATTCTTGGAGGTAGAAAAAAGTTCACTGACTGTTCAAGTGAATAAAGAAAGAGATCCTTATGAGATAAATAGGATTTCACTGTTTTTAAATAACCAATATTCCATAAATTTCTTCAGAAGGTATATGGATAAAAGATGAAAGTTTCGTAGAGAGGTCATGAACATAAATCCCGCAATCCAGTAATATGTTCGTATGTTTTTTTAATAAAACCGGTATGTGCCTACTCTCACTTTGGCCAATGAACATCGTTTGATTTCTAACTGCTAAACCGCGAGTATAACCAAGGCATTTAAAAATATCTTCCTCATTTCTTTTTACTAGGAATTCACCTGAAACACAATAATACAGCTTATTATCATAATGAAATACGCTGTGAGGTTGAAGTAATTTATCATGACGGATCTTAACCACTTTTCTTTCTTGTAAAGAATATTCTAGAATCACACCTTGGTGGATTGTTTTATTAGGGAAATAACTTGCAAAAGAAAGGAAATTTTTCCTTGGAGGATATGAAAACATCGATACGTATAGCTTATCATTTGCTATATACAAATCGTTGACGTGGCAAACATCGTCATTTTCAGGTGAAAATCTAATTTCATCCATTCTTTCCAAATCGTTTTCCAAATCATAAACACCAATTGAGTTAGTCTTGGTTTCAACAATATAAGCTTTATCATTATCTATTGCTACACCATGTAAATCTAATTCTGTAGATAAAGCCTTGTTCTTAATAACCTTTAAGTTTTCATCCAAAATGAAGATTCCATGAGAATTGGAAATTACGACAAAAGAGCTGCCGTATTTTGTAATGCCTGTGCATCCAACATTTAAAATCTTTTTTATTTCATATTGTTGTTGTTTAAATTGGACTACATATAGACCGCCTTTATGATTGCAGCATGAAATTAATAATTTACCATCATCTATGGGTATCATGTAAGATCGCACCTCATCTTTTTAGACAATTCATTTTCTAATATAGTATGAATATTTATTGTAATGGTGTAGACAAGTTATGGGGGGGATAGTGGACTTTTTTTAACTGATTAAAATGTTTTGAAATGGGCTTTATGCCCTGCACGTTCAAGTCCTATTAATACACTGGTTCATATGCAAGAGGGCGTTTCCGCTAAATGGAACGCCCTCCTTCTTTATGTTGCTGTTTATTTGCCATCCACCTTCATGCCATTACTGATGCACCCAGACATGCATTAATGAAACTTTACAAAAGCCTATAAAAGTTCATGAAAACTTTACTTCCATTTACAGAATTTTCATATTGATGTCAATATTCAGTAACACATGTTTGTTATAATCGGTTGACGGTTTTAAAGGTGATTGGAAAAGAGTCTCTTAAAAATCCTTCATTTACAGATAAGTAGCAGGCCGATTGAAGATGACTGAATAGTAGGAGTGAACAAAAATGGAGGAATCTATAAATCTATATGAGCTTACATTTAGTGAAAAAGATAGATATGTAATCATTACGAATGCTTATCCACATGAAGATCAGTTATATCGGAATGGGTTTATCCACCGAAGAGTCAAGGCTTATCTGGATGAGGGTTTGAAGGTAGATGTCTTTGTTTTGCATCCTGCCTATAAAAAGGCTGAAAAGTATACGTATGAAGATGTGCCTGTTTATCGTGGAACTGAACAGCATCTGCGCATTTTCTTAAATCATAAAGTACATAAAAAAGCTCTTATTCATTTTGTTAATCCAAAAATGGTACAAGCGATAAAAGAAACGAACACAGATTTACCGATTATTACCTGGATACATGGATTTGAAACGGAGGCATGGCATAGAAGGTGGTTTAATTTTCTTGAAAGCCCTGAAAGCTTGCGGAAGATACTTGAAATGTCGGACGACTATTATGTATCACAGCTTTCTTTCATGAATTGGTTTTATCAGACGAATGAGTTGGATACAACCTTTGTTCATATTTCCAAATGGTTCAAGGAACATATAGCGGAATGTGATGCAAGAGCAGAATCAAAAAATTCAGTAATCATTCCTAATGTAATAGATGACAATCTCTTTACCTTTATTGAAAAGCCAGTTGAAATGCGGACAAAAGTTCTTTCAATCAGGCCATACGCTTCGCGAAAATACGCCAATGACTTATCGGTGAAAGCAGTTCTTGAACTATCGAAGAGACCATACTTCGATAAGTTGGAATTTGCATTTTATGGTGATGGAAAATTATTCGATCAAACCGTTGAGCCAATCAGCGATTTTGAGAATGTAACGATTCATAAAGGTTTCCTATCTCAGGATCAAATCGCTGCATTACATAAGGAGTTTGGAATTTTCCTTTGCCCGACCCGTTTGGATTCTCAAGGGGTTTCAATGTGTGAGGCAATGTCGAGCGGGCTAGTGCCGATTTCAACAGATATTACGGCAATCCCGGAATTCGTTAAACATGACGTTTCTGGCCTTCTAACAAAACCTGAGTCTCCTATCGAAATTGCTGATGCAATAGAGCGCTTATATTACAACCCGGACGTATTTTTAAGAGTGTCAAAACAAGCTACTCGGTCGATTAGAGAAAAATGCGCGGTAGATGTTGTTATTAAAAGAGAATTGGAGATTATCCAAGGTTAATGGAAGGGAGTTTTTTCAATATGGACGAACGAAACGAATATTGGAAAACTATGTACGAGGAACTCGAATTACAAATGAAAGACATGATGTCCATGACATTAGAGCTCATAGAGAGCAATGGCATGGAAAAACAAAAAATCATTGAGAACATAACAAAAGAAAACAATATGCTGCGAGATGAATTAGAAAAAAGTAAGATGGCCCAAAAAGAAAATAGTAAGCTAAACAAAGAATTACGAAGACTTAAGTTATTAGAACACAAATTCAACGTTACCTATGCAGGGAAATTCACGTTAAAATATCTTGCGCTTAAATCATCTATTAAAGAACAAATAAAAAAATAAAGATTCATATCAGATTTCAGTCATTGGAGTGAAAACTTTGAATTCACATGAACTAGTTGAAAACAGAAAAATGAAGGTACTTCTATTTGGCTTTATTGACATGAATTCAATGGATGGATCTGCAGTATTTTTATCTTCCTTAGCATCGACCATTGCGCTAGATTCCAACATCGAAGTTGACTTACTTCTAGCTAGCCCGGTCAAACGTGATATCTTAATTCAGCCTCTTGAGAAATTTGATAATATAACCATTCTCAATCCTTTTGTTGATCCTTTTTTCAGTGCCACCGATGATGAGTGGGTAAAAAAAGGTGTCATTGATTTTGATATAGCTGAAATGCTTATAACTCATTATTGGAGTCAAAAGGGATATGACTGGCTATTTGTTAGAAGCATTGAGACTGTTGAAAAAATAGCCAATCATAAGCATATCATAAAGAATACTTTAGTTTATGCTACAGGATTGACTCACATAGGCCAGGATGTTGCTGAAGAAAAATTTGAGAGCATCAAAAATATATATGATCAGTGTGCGTATTTCTTATGTCAAACAGAAGAGATGTGCGAATTTGTCATTGAGATTCTTAATTTGAATAAAGAAAAAAACAAAGTTTCCCTGCTTACCCCGATGATACCAAACATTGAATCAGCAGAAGGGCAGACCCGGTTAAAAAACAAACTTGTATATACAGGAAAGTTCGACCCGGATTGGAAGACCATTCCGATCATTACTGCTTTTAAAGAATTAAAGCGCGAGATTCCGAATCTTTCACTTGATGTTGCGGGGGATAAATTCAAATGGGTTAAGGATGATTCTCATTTTAAGGAAGAAGCGGCATACCTTCTTAAAAATACAGATGGTCTTACATGGTACGGTGCATTGACAAGGGAGAATGCCCAGCAATTAATCGTGAACAGTGATATTGGAATAACCTGGAGAAGTGAGGAAATGGACAGCAGTCTGGAACTGTCTACAAAGCTATTGGAGTATGGGATATTAAGGAAGGCTGTAATAATGAATCCAACCCAAATGCATATAAAGCTTTTTGGCGAAGATTACCCGTTATATGCTGTAACAGAGAAGGATTTTCGTGACGCTGTCAAATTAGTACTATGTAATAAGGATATATATGAGTTTGCGGCACAACGAATGTATCAGGTCAGCAGGCAGTTTTTATTTTCGGAAGCCATAAAAAAACTGCAAGGACTATTGTGGAGCAAACGTATTACAGATTATGTAAATGAAAGTGCAGATATGTTTTATATTGATGAAGATGACTTTGATGAACTGAATAAGCATACACCATCAAATAAAGTGAAAAAATTGCCTGCAGCGTTTAATGTTGACGAAGTTTTCACCTATATTGTCAAAAACATACCTGATGAAATAAAACGAGTTGAAAAACTGTTTAAACTGTCTGGGTATGGTCAAATCATTTCAGCGGAAAAAGCTGGATGTTATACATTTTTCCACATCGATAAAAGGTATGGAAACTTTGAACAAAATTTTCAAAAAAACATGCCATATGTAAAAACCATAGGATTTGAAACCTATGGCAATCCTAAATTAAAACCAAAAGATGTGGAAATTACAATGAAAGAGCGGGCAATTGTCGATAATAAAAACAATGAAATTAAAGTGAAAAATAAAGAATTGGTTAAAGAAGTAAAGCAGTTAAAAAAACGGAACACAGTCCAACTGAAACAAATTACTAAGCTAGAAAAACAAAACCTGGCACTTGGACGTAAATATGATTCACTTTCGAAGTCGAAAATGGGTAAAATGACATTCAAGTATTGGGATTTAAGAAAAAGGCTTAACTTTTAAGAAGGTAAACCTGCAACAAAATAATAGATACACTTCTTAACTATATATATTTTCAAATGAAAGCCCCTGAATGCTGCTTGCTAACAGGGGCTTTTGTCATTTATCGAGAAAAGGAGCAAGGATTCTTGCAAACTTTTTATGTATGTTATCGATTCCTGCAGTATGTATAAAGCTGAAAGCTCAATAAACTATCTGGGAATTCTCTTTAGTGATGTTATAATATTCTGAAAAAGGAGGAGAGATGATGGAGGAGATTGTGGTAAGAGCGATTCAAGATGATTATCCAGATGCATTTGCATGGTGTTATGGATGCGGTCGTTTAAACGAAGAGGGTCATCACTTTCGAACCGGTTGGCAAGGAGAGCAAACAAGGACAATTTATACACCACGTCCAGAACATATCGCAATTCCTGGATTTGTTTATGGAGGCTTGATTGCTTCTTTAATTGATTGTCATGGAACAGGCTCCGCTGCTATTGCATTGCATCGTAAAAATGGTCATGAAGTTGGAGATGGAGTGGAGCCTCCAAGGTTCGTGACTGCTTCACTAAAAGTGGAGTTCGTAAAGCCAACCCCAAATGATGTGCCATTAACAGCCGTTGGGACAATTCATGAGGTTCATCCAAAGAAATGGAGAATCGAAACAGAGGTATTTGCCATCGATGAACTTTGCGCCCGTGGAGAGGTAATCGCTGTGGTGATGCCAAGCACTTTTACAAGCAAAGAGTGATCCGGACCCTTGGAACAGGTCAATGGTAAGCTGATTGATAAAAACAGATTCAAAAGCAGAACAAGATTTTTTGTATTAAAGGGCCGTCCAAATATTGGACGGCTATTTAGTGTATCTGAGTATCCATTTCAAGCATGTTATCACTGTAAAGTTACATGTAACCGGAAATCACAAGCGAATTGTCAAAAATATCAATATACTTACATTATAAGCAAAGGGAGGTCGCAGAGTTGAAAATAAACGTAGAGATAGATAAGGAGATCAAGGCGATAGAGGTGCTTATCCGAAATCACGAATGGAATGAGGAAGTCCAGGAACTGATGGAGCGTTTGAAGGAGAGGAAAAGACCGTATTTTGTCGGCAGGAAAGAAGAAATGCAGCACGTATTTCGGGCAGAGGAAATTATTTGTTTGTTCACAGAGCAAGATTCCATAATGGTGCGGACGAAACAGGGGACTTTCGAAATGAAAGAACGGTTATATGAACTGGAAAGGGACCTTCCTGGTAATCAATTCGTGCGATTGTCCAAGTCAGTGATTGCCAATTTAGATGAGTTAAGCAGATTCGAAGCATCTTTCAACGGGACCTTATGTGTGTATTTCCGATCAGGGGAAAAAGAATATGTTTCTCGGCACTATGTTCAAGGAATCAAGAAAGCATTTCAATGGAAAAGGAAGGGATTATGATGAAAACACTATTATTCCGTAGCTTTGTTGGGATTTGTTTTGGGGCACTCGTGATGGTGCTGACGTGTTTTGGAGTGATCGCTTTTGGGGAGGTCACTGCATTAGACAGTGGAATATTTGTGAAAAACGCGATAGGCTGCATATTATGTGGCTGGTTCTTCAGCACGGCAACAATCTTCTTTGAAAATGAAAAATGGAGTTTGTTATTTCAAACCATCCTGCACTTCTTTACTGTCAGCATTCTTTACTTCCTATTATCTTTCTTTGTTGGTTGGATTCCATTCAGCTTAAAAGGGTTGGCTATAGGAATTGGGATTTTCATACCATTCTATCTGATCATCTGGACCGTATTCTATCTCTACTTTCGCTTCCAAGTGAAAATATTGAATGATGGACTTGATAAAAGAAGAAATTGAGAGTGGATGTGGATTTAAATAAAGAGACACCGTTCCCTGTCATAACGGTGTCTCTAATTCATGTCTTAATTTTGTATCATTATCATTTCATCATAGATTAAGTTTTGTCTAAGCTCAGTTGCTGTTTGCATGGATATTTGCTCATCTTCAACCATTTGCTGAATGATATCACGTTCGATTTGCATGGCAATCAACTGAAAATGACTCACCATCTCTTTAAAGCGATTTGCATCTTTTTCACTTAATGTTCCAAATGGATTCAAATGGCGATTATATCTTTGAATGACAAGCATCACTTCATGACGGTTTTCAGGTGTAGTTTGTTGTTTGAGCATTGAAATGGCTTCCTTTGAAGCCTCTTTTTGGGCTTTACGGAAGTCCCGGATCAGGTCCGCATTTTTAACGATGGAGTCCTCTAATTTCGCTTCCCATTTCTTATCCCATTTGACATTGATCTTTTTCTTGAAAAGAATCGCCTGCAAATTGATCCAAGCCCTCTTCAGCGAAGATTTTTGCATATAATTCAAGGTTCTTGAAAGATACACTTTATAAAGTTCCAAGACTGTTTCAGATATAGTTCCTTTTTTGACTAATCCAGAAACGACTTCCAATTCCTTATGGGCCCCTTGCTCCACTAAATCGCGTATTGTCCGATTATCCGGTCTGTTCGTGATTCCCCGTTCCAAATCAATCAGTTGTTCATTCAAATCTTCCATTACTTGATTGACCGCTTTCTGATTATCGATCGTTGCTTCTTTGCTTAGCTGATCGATCGTTTTATTTAAAACAATTTTATAAGCCTCTTCAGAGGTTAGGCGTTCATCTTTGAATTCAATCGGTGTCTTTACCAGTAATGGCAAGAGAACCGTAGCCAATGTGACGCTTAACAATATAACGCAAGCTGCGATGAACAAGACTGTATTACGCATCGGGAATAAAGTGTCATCTGGCATAAAATATGGTATGGATAAAGCTGTAGCTAATGTAATGGTTCCATGAATGCCGCTAACGGATGTAAGAAATGCAAATCGTGATCTTGAAACATTCTCCTCATCGGTGTCATTATTATCTTCTGGGTGAACCCTGGACATAATGAATTGCTCTAATGGATTCACTCTGTTTTTCGTAAAAGTATCATGCAGAATGTATACCCAAATAAAACGGATCACCAATAATAAAAGAACAATCAAGACACTTATCCCAAAAAGATTACCCCTATTTAAGCTGGACTCAATTTCCTGATAAATACTCGGCAACATAAATCCTAACAAAGCAAATACAAGTCCATTCAAAACATAACCTAATACAGACCATGTATTAGTTGATACAATTTGCAATTTAGTTGTGGAACTCTGAAGGCGATCCCTCTCGATGCCATGAATTACACCTGCAGCAACTACTGCCAAGATTCCGGATACATGGAATTCTTCAGCTACCATATAGATGGCAAAAGGCGTAATTAGTTCAATAACTATAGACATGGAGATTTCTTCAAGTCCACGAACCCGTAAAAATAATCGTAATTTAACAATTAAATAGCCCAATAGGATACCTATAAAGATACCCCCTAAAGCTACAAATATAAAATTAAGCGAAGCATCTTTTATAGAAAATGCTCCAGTTAAGGCAGCTGCCAGGGCAACTTTAAAAGCCACGATTCCAGCAGCATCATTGAAAAGTGATTCACCTTCAAGGATGGGCATCATATTTCCGGGTAATTTCAACCCTTTTGTAATCGATTGTACCGCTACAGCATCCGTAGGGGTAATTGTAGCTGCTAAAGCAAAAGCAACAGCCATCGGCATATCGGGTATTAACCAGTGGATGAAAAACCCTCCTGCAAAAACAGTCACAAATACTAACCCAAAGGCCAATAACAGAATAGGCTTACGCAATTCAAGCATTTCTTTACGGGACGTATTTTTTCCTTCTATAAAGAGTAACGGAGCAATAACACAGATCATGAATAATTCTGAATGAAAATCCAACGATAATTGAAATGGCAATAATGAAAGCACTGCTCCCATGGATATCTGATATATCGGTAGTGGAATACGAGGCCATATGGCATTTAATATTGTAGCGATTATCGTGGACACCAATAATCCGAGCAATGTGATTAAGAATGACATAGAATCTCCCTTATCTTCTAATGTTTTAGTCTGATTGCCCATGAAACTTATATAAAAACAGAGGTATTTTAAAGCAATATTGATCTATGGTCTTCCGTATCTTGTTCAAAGACAATACCTAGCCAGAGACAGTATTTTCGATTAATATGTAGCCTCGGTTTTTGATATACCCCTAAGTTAACAATTACAAACAGGTTATCACAAGGGTTTACGGTTTATTCAAAATCAATTAATAACATAGCTTTTCAATTCTGCTAATGAAAATTAAGTTCATGCCTGGCACAGGATTTTCTGTATAAAATACCCTTAATGAAGAAACATAGAAAAATGGAGTTAGAGCGACCTGCAAAAAAATGGGGGTAACCAGCTTGATTCGTAATGTGGGTAGATTGTTGAGGAAAACGAAAGAAAAAAAATCCAGTGTACAAAATAATTACCAAGATTCCAAGCCTGCAGATGCACTTGATGCGAATTTCATCCGAAATGTAGAAACACTTCGTTCTGTTTATGATAATTGCTCGGATGTCATGTTCCGCCCGTTCTCCATTTTCGGAAAAACACGCGCGATGCTCATTTATATTGCGGGACTCTCAGACATCGAGGCGATAGAACAATATGTGCTATCTCCACTCATGCAAGAGCCATCAAAAGAACCACAGCCATTAAATGACTTTATTGAACATAAAATGCCCGTTCCTAAAGTGGTAAAAGTGCATATGTTGGCGGATTGCATTGAATCGATTTCCTCTGGAAACCCGATCCTCCTATATGAAGGGGAAAGCGATGGATTTTCTCTAGGATTGTCCAAATGGGAAAAGCGGGCGATTGAAGAACCTGTGGCAGAGGGGGGAGTTAGGGGGTCACGAGAGGGATTTATTGAATCTCTAGAGGTAAATACGTCCCAATTGCGACGCATTATAAAAAGTCCTGCCCTTAAAATTCAATCGATGAAGATCGGAACTCTTACCAGGACGAATGTTTCAATTGCTTATATTGATGGACTTGCGGATAAAACACTGATTGAAGAGATTACAACTCGGTTGGAACGAATTAAAATAGACGGTATTTTAGAAAGCGAGTACATCGAGGAAATGATCGAGGACAATCCATTTTCTCCTTTCCCTCAGATCATGTCGACAGAACGGCCGGATGTAGCCTGTGCCAGCTTGCTGGAGGGACGGGCTGTCATTCTTGTAGAAGGAACCCCTTTTACGTTAATTGCACCAATATCCTTCTTTTCTTTGATTCAATCACAAGAGGATTATGCTCAACGTTTTATGGCAGGCACTTTTATCCGTTGGTTACGTTATTTTTTTATGGGATTATCTCTTTTGCTTCCTTCCCTTTATGTTGCTATTTTAACGTTCCATCATGAGGCGGTCCCAACCGCACTCCTGTTAAGCATAGCAGCATCCCGGGAATCGGTCCCTTTTCCTGCAATAGTAGAGGCGTTGGCTATGGAAATTACGTTTGAAGCACTAAGAGAGGCAGGGGTTCGCTTGCCGAAGCAGGTAGGTTCTGCCGTCAGCATTGTTGGAGCGCTAGTGATTGGTCAAGCGTCCGTACAAGCGGGGTTGGTATCAGCTCCAATGGTCATTGTGGTTGCGATTACGGGGATCGCTTCTTTTATGATGCCTCGTTATATTGCCGGAATCGCTTTCCGGATGCTGCGTTTTCCGATGATGCTGCTTGCCGGTACATTAGGACTGCTTGGCATCATGATGGGGATCATCGCCATAGTCATTCACTTATGCAGCTTGCGTTCCTTTGGCGTTCCATACCTAGCGCCACTGGCACCGTTAAAAGGTAAAGAGCTGAAAGATGTGCTGTGGAGAGCCCCTTGGTGGATGATGGATACACGCCCGCGTCTCACGGGGGATTCTAATGTATACCGTCAAGCCCAGGAACAGAGTCCAAATCCAAAAAGGGGGAGTGAAACGGAGTGAATAAATGCTGGAGGCGAACAAGGATAGTGGAGAAAGTAAAGAGGCGTCATTTCATGAAAAGCGTCCTTCTTTTGCTCGTTATTTGTGTAACGACCCCTTTACTAAGCGGTTGTTGGGATCGAATAGAGATCACTGATTTGGCGATTGTCACAGCCGCTGCCATCGATAAGAAGGGTAATAATCAAATCGAACTATCCGTCCAAGTCTTTATTCCAAGTTCAATAAGCAGTGGAGGAGGTCAAGGAGGGAGCAGTCAAGGGGGGAGTGGGGTTACGACAATGGTGAGATATGAAAAAGGCTCCAATATTTCAGATGCATTGTCTAAGCTTCAAAGTAAGCTTCCGCGCAAAGTGTTTTGGGGTCATTGTAAAGTATTTGTATTCGGTGAAAAGTTAGCGAAGGATGGAATTCAAGAGCAGCTGGATTTTTTGCTGCGCCATCCGCAGCCAAGAGAGAAGGCAAATGTGTATGTCAGCAAAGGGGAAGCCAAGCCTATCCTTGAATCTTTGCCACCCCTGGAAAACTATTCAGGGGAAGTGCTTAGAGAACTATCTGATTTACATATTGGGATGCTGGTCACAATGCAGGATTTAGATGAAATGTTAACAGGTAGGCCTCAAGCGGCCGCACTTCCATTCATTAAAATATCGCCTCCGGGGAAAGGGGAAAAGAAATTGCAGGGAATTCCTTACATTTTCGGAACAGCCGTGTTCAAAAAAGATAAAATGACTGGAACGATGACTGAAAAGGAAACTAGGGGGCTATTGTGGTTAAGGGATGAAGTGGAATCATATACCGTGACCATAAAACCCAAAGGGGAGAAAGGGGAGATATCTTTAAGTCCAGTGTCAGCCAAAGTCAAGATCATTCCGCAAATTATCAATGGTGAATGGAAATTGTTGGTGAAGATAAATACAGATGGAGCTGTTATTCAAAATGGAACGAATTTAAACCTTTCAAACCCTAAGTCTCTAAAAGCTGCAGAACGAGTATATCAAAATGATATAGAAAAACGCATCGAGATGGCTTTTATGCATACTCAGGATAAGAAAGCGGACATTTTAGGATTGGGGAAAGATTTTTATAGGAAATATCCTAAACAGTTTAATGAGGTAGATAACCACTGGGATGAGATATTCGCGGAAATGGAAGTGGAAGTTGATGTTGCGGCCCATATTCGAAGACAGGGCTATATAAACAAACCGGCGGGTTTGTCTGAGAAAGAGGTGAAGGACAAGTGAGATGGGGGGCTTTTATTTGTACAACCGTGATCGTAGCTTTAATCATTTTGTTTGAATGGCCGAAAATGAAACAAAATCCTAAAAAAGATAAAGTGGCCTTTCTTACACTGCTCCTCACTGGCTTGGTTCTGTCCATGTTCAATCTCCCACAGATGTCAGGACCCACTCAATGGGTGGAAACTCTTTTCAGGCCATTTGGAGAGTTTATGGAAAAGTGAGTCTATCAGTAGGTAGCGTGCAATTTACATATTATTGCAGAAAGGAGGAAGATGATGGAGAAAGGGAAAATTTCATCTCTGCAGATGGCATTCATGATGTATCCGACGATTGTGGCAACAGCTATTATCGGGGTTCCCAGCATCACAGCGAAATATGCCAAAACTGATTTATGGCTGTCACCCATTTTTGCTGCGCTAATAGGGTATTTGACGGTGTATATCGCTTATAAACTGCACCAACTTTTTCCAAAACAAACGGTCATCCAATTCACTGAAAAGATCATCGGTCGGATTCCAGGGAAAATTTTTGGGTTTTTACTCTTGTTTTTTTATATCCAGAACACGGGGCTAATTCTTAGAGGCTACGCAGAATTTGTTGTCGGCTCTTTTCTGGTACGTACCCCGATCAGTGTGATCATGGTTTCGATGGTGCTTCTTTGTGCGTTCATCGTACGCGGGGGAATAGAAGTGTTGGGGCGAGCTGCTGAATTGTTTGTACCTGTTTTCATTTTTCCACTCTGTATCTTAATCCTCTTGCTGATTCCTAATCTTGAATTCAAGAATATTTTCCCCGTATTGGCGGATGGCATCATGCCTCCAATCAAGGGTGCGATTGTACCGGGGGGATGGTTCAGCGAGTTTTTCCTGATCATTTTTCTTCTTCCTTTTTTGGCGGATATGAAAAAAGGGATGAAAACCGGTATGAAGTCTGTCTTTGCCGTGATGATGACGTTAATTGTGGTGAATCTTACGGTTCTTTTTGTACTCGGGGCAACAACATCCACAAAGCTTTACCCCTTGATGAATGCATCTCGATACATCAGTGTTGCCGACTTTTTTGAACATGTGGAATCCGCCGCCATGGCGGTATGGATAGTGGGGGCGTTCGTGAAAATTTCCGTTTTTTATTATGCATCTGCTTTAGGTACAGCGCAGTGGCTGAATCTATCCGACTATCGTCCTATTGTATGGCCGATAGGGATTTTGATTGTCATATTCAGTCTTTGGTCGTTGCCTAACTCTGTGGATGTCAGTCGTAATGATATCAACGTCTTCCCTTTACAAGGAATTTTGATGCAAACGATCATTCCCCTGTTATTGTTGGTGATTGCTGCTGTAAGGAAAAAAAGTCGTAAAGGAACCGAAACCGGCTGAATGGATTGAATCTCTATTTTGTAGCCGTTTGAAGAGTTTATGAAAAAGTAAGTCTATCAGTGGGCTGAGAATTCAAATTTACATACGATCACAGAAAGGAGGAAGATGATGGAGAAAGGGAAAATTTCAGCTTTACAGATGGCATTCATGATGTATCCAACGATTGTTGCAACGGCCATTCTCGGGGTTCCAAGCATCACAGCTAAATATGCCAAAACTGATTTATGGTTGTCCCCCATTTTGGCGTCTCTCATCGGGTTTGCGACGGTGTATATCACTTATAAACTGCATCAACTTTATCCGAGACAAACGGTTATCCAATTCAGTGAACAGATCATCGGTCGGATTCCGGGGAAAATTCTCGGTTTTTTATTCTTGTTTTTTTATATTCCTATTACAGGGCAAATCCTAAGAAGTTATGGGGAATTCATTGTCGACTCCTTTCTGGTCAAAACCCCGATTAGCGTGATCATGGCATCGATGGTACTCCTCTGTGCCTTTATCGTACGCGGAGGGATAGAGGTGTTAGGGAGAGCTTCCCAATTGTTGGTTCCTGTTTTTATCTTTCCAATCTTCCTTTTAATCATCTTGCTGGGCCCTGATCTTGAATTTAAGAATATATTCCCGATATTGGGGAATGGAATTATGCCTCCAATCAAGGGTTCGATTGTACCGGGTGGATGGTTCAGTGAGTTTTTTCTGATGATTTTTCTCCTCCCTTTTTTAGCGGATATGAAAAAAGGAATGAAATATGGGATGATGACCGTGTTTGCCGTGATGATGACGCTAATTGTGGTGAATCTCCTGGTTCTTTTTGTACTCGGGTCAACAACTGCCACAAAGAATTATCCTGTGATGAATGTATCTCGGTACATCAGTTTGGCCGACTTTTTTGAACATTTGGAATCCGCCATCATGGCGGTATGGATAGTGGGTGCATTTGTGAAAATTTCCGTGTTTTATTATGCGGCTGCTTTAGGTACAGCGCAGTGGCTGAATCTCTCCGACTATCGTCCCGTTGTATGGCCGATAGGTATATTGATTGTTGAATTCAGCTTTTGGTCGTATCCCAGCTCTATGGATGTCAGTCGATATGATATCATCGCGTTCCCTTTTCATGGAGTTTTGATGCAAACGATCATTCCCCTGATATTGTTGGGAATTGCTATGGTTAGTAAAAGAAATAGACAAAGAAAGGGAAGCAAATCAAGCTAACCTTTTCTGCGAACTTTTTGATCTTTTGTTTAAGAGGCTTGAAAAAGTATGGGCATGAAAGTAGGCAAAAGGAGCTCTATCTTAATGTTACAGTCTGCAACCATTCCATTTTCGAATGGTTTTTTTTGTTGTGAGGAAAAGTAAAAAACTGGAGATTTTTAGATGTACTTTACAGCAAGTTAAAATAATTAACAATTTTTTTCAAACCGTTTTGAAGTTTGTCCCGTTATCTATAGTACAAAGGCTTTTTAGAAGGGAGAGAAGAAAGATTTGAAAAAGGTAATTTTTGTTGGGTGGATATCATTGATGCTAGTACTTTTAGGATTTTCACCGGAACTGGGTCCAAACCGGGGGCAAGCTGTCAACGACGTCGTAAAAGTATATGGACCAGGTGGACCTCTTGGACCTATCAAGGAAGTGGCGGAAAAATTCACCAAAGAAACGGGGATAAAAGTTGAAGTAACAGCGGGACCCGAAGAAAAATGGATTGATCAAGCCAAACAGGATGCGGATATCATTTACGGAGGGTCCGAGTATATGCTAACAGATTTTATCCATGATCATCCGGAAATTCTTGATGAAAAAAACCGTACAGAATTGTATACACGGTCAGCTGGCATCCTGGTTAGAAAAGGAAACCCCAAAAATATACAGTCCTTGGAGGATTTAACGAAGAAGGGTGTAAAGATTGTGGATGTTAATGGAGCCGGGCAACTGGGGCTATGGGAAGATTTGGCTGGAAGAAAAGGATTGATTCCTGGAATTAGCAGGAATATTGCCATTTCAGTGAAGTCCAGTGCAGAAGCTATCGATCTATGGAAGGCAAATTCAAAATTGGACGCCTGGATCACATATGAATCCTGGCATTACCGTCTGGCGGATGTGACGGACCTGGTTCAGCTTCCTGAGGAGGACCAGCTCTATAGAGGAACCCCGATAAGCATAACGAGTAAGAGTGAAAACAAGAAAAAGGCAAAACAATTCATTGATTATCTTAAAACGGAAGAATCCCATCAAGTATTTCAAAAATGGGGATGGAAGTAAATTGACGAGGAGTGAGAGCATATGAAAAAGTGGATGGTATTTTCAGTTTTTATGATGGTTCTAGTTTTGGCGGCATGTGGAAATGAAGCTAATGATCCATCCCAAAATGATCAAGTGGTTAGTGGTACTGCCGATGAAAAAGCAGAAACCCTAAAATTAATGAAAAGTGAAACAACAGGCGAATACTTGGCTGATTCCAAGGGAATGTCACTTTACTTTTTCAAGAATGATAAATCTGGAAAAAGCAATTGCATCGGTGATTGTCTGAAAAAATGGCCGCCGTTCATGGAAAGGGATTTTGCTGTTCCAAAAGGATTTGAGGAAAAAGACTTTGGAACCATTGAAAGGGAAGATACAGGGGAAGAGCAGGTAACGTACAAAGGTTTTCCGCTCTACTATTTTGTGAATGATAAGGCAGCGGGAGATGTCAATGGCGAAGGCGTGAAAAATGTTTGGTATATTGTAAATAAAAAGACGGTTTTTCCAAAATAAGAAAAAGGGACGATCATTGATGGTCGTTCCTGTTACACGTTTTTTCCAAATTTACTGGTGAGGAGTTGCAGGTGCGATTGAAAGAAAAACTTGATAAGGAATTGATGGCATTAGTAATGAAAAAGCATCGTCCTGCTCTGGAAGAACTTTATGACCGGCATATTAAATTAATCTATGGTTATATTTTTAAGTTCACAAATGGAAATGCAGAAAAAACGAAGGAGATTGTGCAGTTGGTCTTTTTAAAGCTCTGGACCACAAAAAGCAGCTACAATTCCGAAAAGGGGCACTTTGTAAGCTGGCTTTTGACCGTTACACGAAATGTGTGTGTGGATTATGTCCGTAAAGACAGCGTTCATATCCGGAATAATGAACACATGGACATGTATCGTCCAATTGACATAGAAGATCCGAATAATGATATAGAAAATGGGCTATTACACAGTGAAATTGCCAATGCAAAAAGTAAGTTAAGCAAGCCGCAAAAAAGACTGATTGATTTATTGTATTGGAAAGGGTACTCGTTAACCGAAATTGCCAAAATCGAAAATGAACCGATTGGTACCATCAAGAGCAGACTTCACCAGTCGCTTAAATTATTGAAAAAGTATTTGGAAGTAGGTGGTTTGTAAATGAATATAGAGTGTGCTAACCTGCTTTCATTTTTATCGGGTGAACTGGGTGAAAAAGAAAATAAAGCATTCGCGGAACACTTAACACAATGCTCTGAATGCACTAGGGAGTATGAACAAATGACGGAAGCCTGGAAGTCATTGAAATGGGATTTCAAAGAAAGGGAACCCTCTCCTTCCCTGAAATCAGAGGTTATGAATTTTGTCTTTGAGACGGATGATGAAGTTCAGGTGAGAAGGGAAAAGAATTGGAGTCGTTCTTTCTTTAAGCAGTTTACACCAGTAACTTCAGGTCTTTTGTTGGCAGCGCTAGTTTTGGCGTTTGTGCTGTTATATTCCAATATTCAATTGAAAAACGAACTTGCGGCCATCAATCTGCCAATGGAGGTTAAAACGTCGCTATCGTTGCAGCCTGTCGATAAGACGGCTGTAAATATGAATACGGACGGGGCTGCATACATTTTGCAGCAAGGAGAAGGAAGACGGTTAATCGTGCAAATTCAGAATTTGCCTAGCCTTCAAGAGTCCGAGGTGTATCAGGTGTGGTTGCTGAAAGATGGAAAACGGACAAATGCAGGAACTTTCAAGCCTGATGAAGCAGGCACAGGTTCATTGACATACAACCTGTCCATAGATGATAAATTCAATCAAATTGGCATCACAAGAGAACCAGATTCAAATAGTACAAAACCGAGAGGCGAGAAAATAGTTGGCTCTTCATAAAAATAAGAGACTTGCCCGCAAAGGGAAGTCTCTTATTTTCTGTTCGTACCTGAATTTAAAAGCTAAGTGATTTAAACAAGAAGGAGTCGTAATTACAATGGAAGCTCATTATCATGTTATCTATTTATTCATTAAGTCCTCACAGTATTCCCGGATCAATGCCGAGGCTTTCGTTTGGCTGATAGAGAGGTCCTTCGCGACTTTCCTTGATGATTTATATGTTTGGTAAGATTTCCTGATCAATATCCGTTTCGTTTCATCAAGTGCTTTATCGAGAGAAGTGGGGAGATCAATCTGTGTGACCTGTTCAACGTTCTCGGTTATCATTTCAGGCAAGTCGGACATCAGGATAACGGATTCACTTATTAGGACCAATCTTTCAATCAAGTTTTCGAGCTGGCGTACATTGCCGGGCCATGAATAATGAATTAATAGGTTCAAGCATTCTTCCGAAATGACTTTATTTTCATGATATCTTTCATTGAACTTATTTAAAAAATTGTACGTAAGGGGAATGATGTCCTCTTTACGCTCTCGCAATGGAGGCAATTGAATATCAATTACATTCAATCGGTAAAATAAATCTTCCCGGAATTTTTTATCATTGACCATTTCTATTAAGTTCTGGTTTGTTGCAGCGACGATGCGGATGTCGACTTTTTTCATTTCACTGCCGCCGACGGGAATGAATTGTTTATCCTGGATTACTTGGAGGAGCTTTGCCTGCAGAGCGAGCGGTATTTCCCCAATTTCATCAAGAAAGACAGTGCCGCCGTCTGCGGATTCAATCAATCCGCGTTTTCCAGTTTTATTTGCACCTGTAAATGCTCCTTTTGAATAGCCGAATAGTTCGGATTCGAGCAGTTCCTCCGGAATGGCTGCACAGTTGATCGTCAGGAATGGTTTGCTTTTCCGCTTACTGATCCGGTGGATGAAATGGGCAAGCACTCCTTTACCCGTTCCAGATTCCCCCTGGATCAAAATCGTCGAATCCGTCGGCGCCACCTTTTCACAAAAAGTGAGGATGCGGTTGATTTTACCGCTGTTAGTAATGAATCTCCCCGTTTCATCTTCGTCATGAGTCAATTTCGACTCATTACTTGCTTCATTTGCTTTTAACATTTTATACGTTTGTGTTTCTGTGGACGTAGTGACGACCAGTTCAATTTCCCCTGCATCATTTAAAATTGGAATCGCCGATGTCATCAATTCAGCCCCAATATACGTTTGCTGTTTCATGTAGCAAGGCTTTTTTCTTTTAAATACTTCAGGCACGATGGAGGGCGTCCAGTATCCTTTTTCAAATAAGTCCACATTATTTTTCCCGATCACATCAGTAGGCTTCAGCCCATAATGGCGCTCACATGCCTTATTGACGTAAAGGATCCGCTTTTCTCCGTCAAGGACGAAAATCTCATCTGAGGAATGATCAAGAATCTTTAATAGAGCTTGGAGTGTCATCTCGACACTTTCAGTAGAATCCGTACTTTTCATAAGGTAATCCTCTCTTTTCAAAAGGGAATGAGTGAATTCTGAATAACGTTTCATCAAAATTGAGTTAATTATAACTCAATTTGATAGCGTTTTCAAAAATGATTCTAAATATTTAGTATATTAAAGGCGGTTTCCGTGGTTGGCACGCATATTGCAATATATATAATTATCAATTGCTGAAATTGACGAAGTGCTAGGGGTGCATGTCAGTAATTATTGCATGCATTCACATGTAAGCAAAGCGATTCTAGTAAATGGAATCGTATCACGGAAGACATCTAGGGGGGAATGAGTTTGGAAGAAAAGTATGAAGTCTCTGACATCACTATTATCGGGGGAGGACCGGTTGGTTTGTTTACCGCCTTTTATGCGGGGATGCGCCAAGCTTCAGTGAAAATCATCGAAAGTCTCCCTCAATTGGGAGGGCAGCTGTCTGCTTTGTACCCTGAAAAATACATTTATGATATTGCGGGTTTCCCGAAAATTCAGGCCCAAGAGCTCATCAATCGATTACTGGAACAAATGGGTCAATTCAAAACGGATATATGTCTTAATCAATCTGTAGAGACCATTGTCCGGACTTCGGATGGGATGTTTGCCATTACGACATCTGAAGAAACACATTATACGAAAGCGATAATCATCACTGCTGGAAACGGGGCATTTCAGCCTCGGAAATTAAAAATCGAAGGCGAAGAAAGATTTGAAAATGCCAACCTTCATTATTTCGTCCAGAATATGAGTCAATTCGCTGATAAGAAAGTGGTTGTGTTCGGTGGCGGTGATTCGGCAGTCGACTGGTCGCTAATGCTTGAACCGATAGCTGAAAAAGTGACACTCATACACCGAAGGGATAAATTTCGTGCCCATGAACACAGTGTAGAGCGGTTGAAACAATCCAAGGTTGAGGTCTTGACTCCTTATATCCCTGACGAACTGATTGGAGAAGAAAGAATAGAAAAAGTGATTGTGACGGATGCGAAGAGTGGAAAACAGCTTGAATTGGAAGTCGATGACGTTCTCGTAAATTATGGATTCGTATCATCAATAGGTCCAATAAAGGATTGGGGACTAGAAATCGAAAACAATTCCATCGTTGTCAATTCTAAAATGGAAACGAATATCAAAGGTATATACGCTGCAGGAGATATTTGCACGTACGAAGGTAAGGTGAAGCTGATTGCTAGCGGGTTCGGTGAAGCTCCAACAGCAGTGAGTAATGCAAAAGTTCATATCGACCCGAGTGCGAAAGTTCAGCCGCTGCACAGCACGAGCACAATGGGAGGAAAAGAGAAAAGCACAACATCCGTTTAATTATGTGAAAAGGGGGGGGAGCCACATGGCTACATACACAATGGTTGATCAGGAGACATGTATCGCTTGCGGGGCATGTGGAGCGACTGCACCGGAGATTTTTGATTATAACGATGAAGGAATCGCCTTTTCAATCCTGGATGCCAACACAGGAATAACTGAAGTATCCGAAGATCTTGAGGAAGACTTGGAAGATGCTTTTGATGGTTGTCCGACAGATTCGATTAAGTTGGCGGCGGAACCTTTCGCCAATATACCAGTGAGTGCCCGTTGAAGCGGAAGGTCGGATAAATTAAAAAATATCAAATTTTAATAGCTAGTATGGCAGGAATGCTAGTAATCATTTTTTAGGGGGAAATGAATGATGGCTTATAACAAGGTGGAAAATGTAACAAATCGTACATTTGAAAGAACATTGACATATGACAAATACACCGATCCGAAAGTTCTCGAAAAGGAAATCGATCTAGTATTCTCTAAATCTTGGCAGCTTGTGGGTCATATCAGCCAATTGGAAAAAGTGGGATCATTCTTTACGACAGAAGTGGCAAACGAGCCGATCATAGTGAACCGCGGTCAGGATGAGGTGATTCGCGCTTTTTATAACGTTTGTCCGCATCGTGCCACTAAGCTTGAAAAAAGTGAATCAGGCAAGAAGAAAATCTTGCAATGCAGTTATCATGGATGGACATTCAAATTGGATGGGAAATTGAACAAAGCGCCGAATTTTAAAGGAGAAGATGAAGCCTGTGTACAAGATGCCTGTTTACGCTCCGTTCGCATGGAAATCTTGGAATCTTTAATTTTTGTAAACTTGGATGATCATGCAAAACCGCTTAGCGAATCCTACGGCGATTTCTTTGACCGTTTAAGTAAATATCCGTTTTTAAGTGAGTTAAAAAGAACAAGTCAAAAAACGAGGGTGATCAAGGCAAACTGGAAAGCGTTCATAGATAACTATTTAGAATGTGACCATTGCCATGTAGCACATCCAAGCTTTGTTGCAGCGCTCGATATGGATGATTACCAAATCATTACCTGCGATAACTATTCACTGCAAGGTTCGATCGTTAGACCGGATAAAAATTACGGAACGGTCGATTTAAATCAGGCGGAAATGCAAGGTGGATCCTTTTTCTGGCTGTGGCCTAACTTGATGTTGACCATTTATCCAGGTCCCGGAAATATGGCAACCATTCAAATGGTTCCGATTGATCACGAAACGACTTTGGCTGTTTACACATATTATTTCCGCGATGAGAATTTGACTCAGGAAGAGAAAGATCTTGTTACGTTTGCCGAACAGGTCCGACAAGAAGATGTGGAACTTGTAGAGCTGGAACAAATCGGTTTCCGCTCCCGTGCCTTTAACAAAGGTAGATATTCTTCTTCGGAAAAAGCAATTGTTCAATTTCATGAAATGGTATTGGAGGCCCTAAATGAGTAAATTAGCGAATCAATTTAAATCGATGAAACAATATTTGATGATCAATGGCGAAAAAGTCGAAACGGAAAGCTATGCCCCGCTATATTCCCCTTTTTCCGGGGAAGAAATCGCCCAAATTGCCATGGCTGATAAAGAGCTGACCGAAAAGGCGATTGCAGCCGCCTACAATGCGCGCGAAGTCATGGCGAAAATGCCAGCATATCAAAGGGCGGATATATTGGAGAAGGCTGTCGCGTTATTAATGGAGAATGCGGAAGAAGCGGCAGAAATCATTTCCCGTGAATCAGCTAAACCGATCATGTTCGCAAAAGCGGAAGTTGGAAGGACCATCGAAACGTATAAGTTCTCGGCTGAAGAAGCGAAACGGATTCACGGTGAAACAATTCCTTTTGATGCAGCCATAGGAGGTGTTGGCCGAATTGGTTACACGCTAAGAGAGCCGATCGGGGTCATTGGTGCCATCACCCCATTTAACTTCCCGATGAATTTAGTGGCGCATAAAGTCGGACCGGCAATAGCTGCAGGGAACACTATTGTTTTGAAGCCTGCTTCGCAAACTCCGCTGTCCGCACTTTTCATCGCACAAATTTTTGAAAAAGCGGGTCTGCCGGCTGGCGTATTAAATGTAGTGACAGGTCCGGGCGGCACTGTAGGAGAAGCGATTGTAGAAAACGATCGGGTAAGCATGATCACATTCACAGGCAGCCCAAGCGTTGGAATAGGAATCCGCAACAAAGCAGGTCTGAAAAAGACCACACTTGAACTTGGCTCGAACTCAGCTTTAATCATTGATAAAGATATAAATATCGATAAAATTATCGATCGTTGCATCATGGGTGCCTTCTCCAATCAGGGGCAAGTCTGTATTTCATTGCAACGTGTATATGCACATGAAGAAGTGTATGAAGAGTTTGTCGGAAAATTCACTGCAGCGGCCAAAAAACTTAGAATTGGCGATCCATTGGATCCGGATACTTATATTTCCGCCTTAATCTCCAAAGGGGAAGCGGCCCGTGTATTGGGCTGGATTGAGGAAACTAAAGGTAGTAGGGCAACGATCGCTGCAGGGGGGAAATTGCAAGGTGACATTCTTGAACCGACAATCATTACAGATGCGGATCATACGCTAAAGGTTTCATGCCAGGAAGCATTTGCTCCGGTTGTCATTGTCAATAAAGTGGGTTCAGTGAAGGAAGCGATCGATCAAGTGAATGATTCCCGCTTTGGTTTGCAGGCCGGTATATACACGAACAATGTGAAAAACGCATTGTACGCTTCACGGGAATTGCATGTAGGCGGTTTGATCATCAATGATGTACCGACCTATCGTGTCGATCAAATGCCATACGGCGGAGTAAAAGAAAGCGGGACTGGCCGTGAAGGCATTAAATATGCTGTGGAAGAAATGACCGAAATGAAATTGGTAGTTTGGAATCAAGACTGAAATCGAGGAGATCATTTATGAAACAATTCAAAATTGCGGTCATCGCAGGAGATGGCATTGGCCCTGAAGTGATTAATGAAGGCATAAAGGTATTAAAAAAAGTGGCTGAACTGGATTCAGGTTTTCAATTGGATTTCACATACTTCCCATGGGGCTGCGAATTTTATTCCGAAAATGGTAGAATGATGGATGATGATGGGATCGATAAGCTGAAAGCTTTTGACGCAATTTATTTGGGAGCGGTCGGGTTTCCGGGAGTCCCAGACCATATTTCACTATGGGAGCTATTATTGAAAATCCGTAAAAGCTTTGATCAGTATGTAAATATCCGCCCAGTGACATTGTTAAAAGGGGCTCACTTGCCTCTCGTTGATGTGAAACGTGAAGATATTGATATGCTGTTCATCCGCGAAAACAGTGAAGGTGAATATTCAGGAGCAGGAGATTGGCTGTTTAAAGGGCAGGAACATGAAGTTGTTCTGCAAAACGGTGTGTTTTCCCGTAAAGGGACGGAAAGGATCATCCGTTATGCTTTTGAAACCGCGAAAAAAGAAGGCAGATCGCTCTCGAGCATTTCTAAAGCCAACGCCCTGAATTATTCGATGGTTTTCTGGGATCAGGTATTCGAAGAGGTCAGCAGGGAATATCCTGAAGTCGAAACGGCTTCATACCTTGTCGACGCAGCGGCAATGCTGATGATCAAAGACCCGAAGCGCTTTGAAGTCGTTGTAACTTCGAACCTGTTCGGTGATATTTTAACAGACTTAGGGGCGGCTCTTGCTGGGGGAATCGGCCTTGCTGCCGGTGCCAATATTAATCCTGAAAGGGAATTTCCATCGATGTTCGAACCAATTCACGGCTCGGCTCCTGACATTGCCGGCAAAGGTATCGGAAATCCGCTTGCCTCCATTTGGTCAGCAAGCCAAATGCTCGACTTTTTTGGCTATGAATCACATGGTAAGATTGTTCTTGATGCGATTGAGCAACTGTTGCTGGAAGCCCGGGTGCTCACCCCGGATATGAATGGCATGGCATCCACTTCCGAAGTGGGGGACAGGGTGACGGAAATCATCGAGTCAATCATTTTATCCAAGGTCTGAAGGTGAAATGATAAATGACCGTTCAATATGATTGAACGGTCATAAATATTAATTTTGAAATGAAGTTTACTACGTCTTTTTGTCTTAGTCCGGGAATGGGTATGGGGACTAATGACAAAAATTTAATTTTTTATTCGTTAAAGAAAACGTTTACATATCCCGTGTGAACTTTCTATCTTATTATTTAAGGGGTGATTGGATGAAAGGTAAGAAATATGTATTTTATATATCATTAGCGATTAGCTTGTGTTTAATAGCCATTGGTGTATTCATGCCAAGTCAATTGGAGAGTTTTTCTAATTCGTCGCTTGATTTTATCTACAATAATTTGGGTTGGTTCATTTTGGGGAGTGTGTTTACTTTCTTTGTGTTTTGTATGTATATAGGACTGTCTAAATTTGGTCATATACGTTTAGGGGAAGATAGCGATCGCCCTGAATATAAAACAGCAACTTGGATTGGTATGCTATTCAGCGCTTCCATTGGAATCAGTCTAGTATTTTGGGGCGTGGCAGAACCTGTCTCCTACTATATAGATCCTCCTTTTGGTAAAGCCTCTTCCGAAGAGTCAGCAAAACTCGCTTTGCAATTAGTTTACTTGCATTGGGGAGTTTCGGCCTGGGCCTGTTATGCACTTGTGGGAGTTTCTTTAGCATTCTTCCAATTTAGAAAAAAATTGCCTTCATCATTAAGTTCCGTTTTTCATCCCTTAATAGGAGACAAAATCAGAGGCCCCATTGGCAAGGGAATCGATGTGATTGTCATTCTCTCCATTGTCATTGGAATTGCTACGTCACTAGGTTTTGGTACATTGCAGGTTAACAGCGGTTTGAATTTTCTGTGGGATCTGCCGATGAATGTTAGTGTTCAAACTTCAATTATTGTAGTGGTGACAATTATTTATGTAGCATCCACGGTTTCTGGACTACAAGGAGCCATGAAACATTTATCCAATCTAAATATGTTGCTCGCTTTTGCATTACTGGCCTTCGTTCTTTTTCTCGGACCGACCCAAACCATTTTTAAAGTCTTTTTTCAGGGCATAGGTGATTACGTTCAGAACTTTGTTAGCATGTCCTTCAGGACTGAGCCATATAGTGAAGGTAAAGGTACTTGGATAGCTAGCTGGACATTATTTTATTTTGGTTGGTGGATCGCTTGGGCACCACTTGTTGGAAGTTTTGTAGCTAGAATATCAAAAGGGAGAACGATTAAAGAATTTATGATGGGTGCCGTTTTCATTCCGGTAATCGGATCATTTTTCTGGTTTGCTGTTATGGGGGGATCAGCCATTCATTTAATTCAAAATATGGGTGAAACAGCACTGGCTACTGCAGTTTCGACCGATGTAACCTCTGCATTGTTCAAATTTTTTGATTATTTTCCAATGACTACTTTCTTAAGTGTTCTAGCTATGGTTCTCGTCCTGGTTTTCTTCATTACATCCGCCAACTCGGCTGTTTTTGTGTTAGGGATGTTTAGCGAAAATGGAAATCCAAATCCTTCCCATTCAATTAAAATCATATGGGGTGCTGTCATTGCGGCAATTTCCATTGTATTGATCATGACAGGTGGTCTGGCAGGTTTGCAATCTGCACTTGTGGCAACGGCGGTTCCATTGGCATTGCTAATGCTTATTATGTGTTATTCTACGTATAAAGGTCTTAAAGCGGAAATACGTCTTACTATGGAACAACAAAATAAAAAACCTGAAAAAAAATCGCTTCTTCCTGAAAAAGAGGCATTATAAAAAGGGGATTGTCAATTGGTCGAATAAAGGACGCTATTAAAAAGTGTCCTTATTCGGCTTTTTATGTTTAGGAAAAAGTTGATATTCTTTCCTGTTCTAATGATAATGTTAATACAGACGGGATGTGTAAGTAAATTATGGAGGCAGTGATGAAATACGAGATTATCTTATTTGATGTTGATGATACATTGCTAGACTTTGGAATATCGGAAAAAAAGGCACTGCATGAAGCTTTCTTAGAGTTCGGTTTGCCTACAGGGGAGGAGGATTATGCAGGATGCTACCAAGAAATCAGTAAGGTACTGTGGAGGGATTTGGAACAGGGCCTTATTGATATAACAAATCTGGGAGTGGAAAGGTTCAAGCGGTTGTTCCTGAAGCATGGGCTTGATATCGATGCGGATGCGTTCGGCCGTGTGTACCTAGGACA
This sequence comes from Peribacillus sp. Aquil_B1, assembly GCF_022603275.1. Lineage (NCBI taxonomy): Bacteria > Bacillati > Bacillota > Bacilli > Caryophanales > Bacillaceae > Peribacillus > Peribacillus sp. Aquil_B1. The sequence continues at coordinate 57,068 of NZ_JAKXEE010000001.1, forward strand.
TTTGGGAAAGGAAATACATCTTCTGCCAGGGGCTTTGGAGGTTTGCGAGAAGCTTGGAGGATGCCGGCTGGCCATTATAACAAATGGCTTCACGACAGTGCAGACAGCAAGAATCGGGGGGTCACCCCTTTGCAATACCTTTGAGACTTTGATAGTTTCCCAAGAGGCTGGGTTTCAGAAGCCTGATAAAGGGATTTTTGATTATGCATTTTCCAAGTTAAAGATCACAGATAAATCGAAAGCGTTGATAGTGGGTGACTCCTTGACATCAGATATACAGGGCGGCTTTAATTATGGAATGGATACATGCTGGTACAATCCCCATCAAAAGGATAATAATCTGGGAATCAAGCCCACATATGAAATCCGGACGCTGACTGATCTTTTGGAGATTGTAGGAAGTAAACAAGTATAGAGAGGTATATGCATTCTAAATAACAGTGGCCGCTTGTCCGAGTGATAGGACGTGCAGCCTCTGTTATTACTTATGCCAGGGATTTTATAATCAGTTCAAATCCAGCTCATGTGGTTTGAGTGTTTGATCCTTTTCAATCTTTCTGCTGAAATGCGGTGAGAATATACAAAGTGCCAGGGAAATCGCGAGACCTGCCATCATGAATCCTCCAAATACCAAAGGGGATGGGCCATATGATTCCGCCATGGTGGTCCAGATGAGCGGACCGAAACCTGCAATGGCTGCCGCGACCTGATAACCGACCGATAATCCAGTATAACGGACCTTGGCTGGAAAGAGTTCCGAGAATAACGTCCCTTGTGTAGAAAAAATGGCTCCCCATATGACGCCGAGTACAACTGCCTGCATCAAATAGAACCAGCCGACCCCTTGCCCAATCATTGTGAAATAGGGGATGGCCAAGATGAAAAGGAGAATCAGGCCCCCAAAATAGATGATTTTTCGATTGATGAAATCTGAAATGTACCCAATGACAGGAATGGTAATTAGCATTGTAGCGCAGCCAATCGTTAAACCGGTAAGGGCTGAATCTTGGGAATAACCAAAATACATTGTAGTAAAGACGAGAACATAGGACATGATGAATACATTGAAGAACCCGTCCCCGATTTTTAGTCCGATCACTTGCAGCACACTTTTCCAATCGTGTTTCAACGTTTCAATAATGGGAACTTTTGCAAGATCGCCGCTATCTTTCTGCTGCTGGAACTCCGGCGTTTCTTCAATGCCACTCCTTACCCAGATTGCCAATGCAATCAGTACACCGCTTAAAAGGAATGGAATCCGCCAACCCCAAGCTAAAAATTGGGCATCGGTTGTCAAGGAACTGATAAGGGTCAGGCTGAACGAACCGGCAACCAAACCGATGGGGACTCCTAGTTGGGGAATGGATCCATATAACCCACGGACACCCTTTGGAGCAGATTCCGTTGCCAATAGGATGGCTCCGCCCCATTCACCACCCAAAGAAATCCCTTGAATCAACCTCAGGACCACCAAGATGGCGGGGGCGGCCAGCCCAACCTGGGCATAAGTGGGAAGAACACCGATAAGCATCGAACTCCCCCCCATACCAATAAGGGTGAACATGAGTGCAGCCTTCCGTCCAATGCGATCACCCATATGACCGAATAGGATACTTCCGATTGGACGGGCTGCGTAACCAGCCCCGAAAGTGACAAAGGCGAGAAGAAGTGAAATGGCAGGATCGTGATTGGGAAAGAAAAGAGTTGTAAAAACCAGGCCTGTTGCTGTCCCGTATAAATAGAAATCATACCACTCAATAACGGAACCAGCTAAACTTGCGAAAAGAACTCGACTTTTTTTCATGATAAATGCTCCTTTAATGCTAAGTTTTTCATCTAAATTAATTTCAACAATAATAAAGCCGAAAAGAACAAAAATGATGGTTAAGGAATATAAGTAAAAAACTGGATTATTTAGATTATTTTAGAGGGCTTATTCGTACCGGTCAATATTTTTCTGACTTTTCTGAAAAAATGAAGCGAATAACTTAGCTCCAATCATCAGGTAATGGAATATAATTCATTCTAAAGTAATGGAAATAAATGCTTCGATATTCCCGGATAAAATAAAAAATTTTTAATTCAAATCATTTAGTATTTTTTATGTATGGAAGAGTGGCAAAGTGGAAATCATGTGGATAAGGAAATAAAAAAGAGGAAAGGAGAAGTTAATAAATAATAATAATCTCCAAGATATTTAGTATAATAGAAAAAAGGTTAAGGAGTTGGTTTCGTATGGAGAAGCAATTGCCAGGAACATCGCTTGAACCTGAAGAGATGGCTGAAATGGTTTTGAAAAAGGCCCTAAGTGATTACCGGAAAGCACAAATCGAAAAAGAAATCGATCACTCATTAAGAAATCGCGATAAGGAAGAGTTCCTGCGATTAACTGAAATATTGAAGGGCATTTCATGAAATTTAATACACTGTGAACAAGACAAGTAGTAATTGATTAAGGAGTGCACTTAAAAGCCAGCATAGCTTAATAATAAATGTAGCTTTATATAACTGGAACACTCTAATTAAATAGCAATTTTTAGTATTATAATATTTTACATTGTAAGCGCTTTCTTGTATAATCAAATAAAGAAAAAAATGGAGAGAAGTCATGTAAGTCCGCTAATGGCGGAATTCACAGGTATTAGAGGCTGAAAAGGTTCATGCACCGGGATAAAAACTAAAGGGGGAAAAGTTATGAAAAAGAATGGAGTGTCGTTAGTTGAATTTGTTCAGGAGGATCGATTCGAACTCAGCTCCTACATTACTTCTTTATTTAATAAACTGAATGACTATGTTCCCAAAAGTCTTAAAGATAAAAGGTGAATGACAAAAAAAATGGAACAGGAAGATATGCCATAACTTCCTGTTCCATTTTTTTGTTTTTGGGATTTAAAGTTTTAAGTAGGGCACTTAATTCGAAGCCTCAGTAATTGACAATGAGAATCGTTATCGAATAAAATGATTCATTATGAGTACATCGATTGGAGTTGTTCAGATTGTTCGTTCAGATGAGAAAAATGGTGGTAAAAGAAGGCAATGCAGAACTAGTAGTAAAACGGTTCAGTGGGGAAGGAATCATAGAAAAGCAGGAAGGGTTCATCGATTTAAGTGTGATGGTGAAAAAAGTGCGACGCGGGGATGAAGAGGTCATCATTATGATCAATTGGGAGTCGGAGGCACATTGGAAGCAGTGGGAAAAGAGCGAAGCCCATATCGCAGGCCATAAAGCGAACCTTGGGAAACCGAAGCCTGAATATATCGTCAGTTCGGAAGGATCATTATATGAAGTGAAAGCTATAAAAAAGGCAGTGAAATAACCAACGATAAGCTAGCCTGTTTTAATGCTCTACAATAGAAAAGATAATTCCTAAGATACTGGGTGGAATATCCCATTTATCAATCATCGTGTTAGCATAAGGATGCGGAATGGTTACCGTTTACATATAATAGCTTACCTTCACTAAAAGTTCAGGCTCCCATTATGGGTGCCTCTTTTTGTTGATGAACCATCCCGGGTTAGGTTATGTAATGCCTATTCTATTGATATAGTAAAATATCTTTTATTTTCATTAAAATGGAGACAATCATGGAAATGTGAAGAGAAGGGGAGCAGGAGTAACAGGTGCAATTGGAGCAAAGGGAAGAATGAGCTGCTGGATCAACCGGTACAACAGGAGAAGTGGGGGAAATCGGTTTAGTTTCACTTCGAATTGCTGTCATATAAGGCTTCAAAATGTGCCCTTAGCTTTAATTAGCTAAGGACCATTCATGGTTTGCAGGGATTTTAGTCAGAAGCATTTACAAATACTCTTTGTATTTCTTTAATTTATAGATGACTGTTGGCTGGCTGATGCCTAAATGTTCTGCCATTTCGTATGTGGTTTTACATTGTTTCCATGCTTTTGCAATCAGTTGCCTTTCAACCTTTTCCAGTGTCTTCTTTAAATCGAAATTTTCTTCACATTCCTGTTCGATTGCCAGGAAGGTGGAATCTTCAGGCTGTTCTATTTGCCCTGTGATGGATTGGGGAAGGTGTTCGGGAAATATAATGGGTTCTTCTATGGTCAGGATCAACCGTTCAATTAAGTTTTCTAATTCCCGTATATTTCCGGGCCAATGATAATGAGTCAAAACTTCATAAGTCGATGGATGGATTTTTTTGAATTTCTGGTATTTATCACTGGTTTTCTGTAAGTAATGCTGAATTAAGAGTGGGATATCTTCCTTACGTTCATGTAATGCCGGTATTTGGAGGGGAATCACATTCAAACGATAAAATAAGTCCAATCTGAACTTGCCTTGACTTACCATCTCCTTCAAATCTTGATTAGTGGCGGCAACCAGGCGGAAGTTAATATGGCTTTCTTTTTTTCCGCCGATGCGCTTTATCTTTTTTTCCTGCAATACTTTCAGTAATTTAGCTTGCATGGCAAGTGGGAGTTCCCCGATTTCATCTAAGAAAAGAGTCCCGCTGTCAGCCTGCTCAATCAAGCCTTGCCTCCCTTGTTTATTTGCCCCTGTAAATGATCCCGCCTCATAGCCGAATATTTCTGATTCAAACAAACTTTCAGGTATCGTGCTGCAATTCACTTCGATAAAAGGTTCTTTTTTCCGGTTGCTTTGGTCATGAACAGCACGGGCAAAAGTGCTTTTCCCTACCCCGGAAGGTCCTAATAAGAGAATCGTGGCATCGGTTTTTGAAACATTATGGATCGTTTTTAAAATATGCTTCGTTTCATTACTTCTGGCAATCAAATAATGGTTATCCAGTTCCTTTTCTCTTAAATCCTCGACTTCCGTTTGATAGCCTTTTATTTTTCGTTGTAATTGCTCAAATTGATCCTGCAATTGCAAAATCTCGGTTTGATCCTGACCATAGCTGATTACCCTAACGAGAAGTCCTTCCTTATTAAAAATGGGATAGCCAGTAGACATGACGACATGACCCGTTTTCGTTTCTTGCATAATGCGCTTCGCTTTCTTTTCTTTTAAAACAATCGCATTGATGGAAGGTGTGAGAAGTCCTTCACTTTCTAATTGATAGACGGAGGTACCGATATAAGAGGCACTTTTCATACCATAAATCTCCCAAAGCTTTGGGTTGGAATATAAAATGATCCCATCTTGATCGGTAATGAGAATGTTATTATTCGATGTTTCAATAATCTTATTTAGTTCTTCCTCCAGCATATCATCGTACATAAGTTCCGCTCCTTTGGATTTTGGGATGCTGTTTAATTAAAATATAAATCAAAAAGTCGAAATAATCAAAAATTAAATTAAAAAACAAGAAAATGATTAAGTTTTTAATCAATTGAATGAAAAAAAATAACGAAAAGCCCCATATACCACAGCGAAATAGTTGGCCTGAATCTTGCTTATGTATAAGGTAAGAAAAGAATTTTCAAACAAGGTGTTTTATATGTCCATTCTATTGAAAGGCTCTTTTCGTAAAGATTGTTGTTTTTAAAACGAAACGATTTTAGGTTGATTGGAGCGGAAGTGCGAGACTCCTGCGGGAGCAGCGGGACAGGTGAGACCCCACAGGCGTTCACGCCGAGGAGGCTCACCGCCCGCCCCGCGGAAAGCGAGCATTGGAGGGGAAATCGACCACACCGCATTACTTGGTGAATAGCAACAAAGTATGCGAAAACAGCCATTTGAAAAGATGGAAGTTTGTAGGACAGCTGCAAGGGCAGTGGAGACAAAAAAATATGGCAGAATTAGAATTTAGGAGGATGTTACATGATGAAGTATCAACCGAAAGACTCATTCAAATCACCCCGTTTTTGTGGAGTGCGTACGTTTATGCGGCTCCCATTTGTTGAACGGGTAGATGAACATATGGATTTTGTCATTACCGGAATTCCTTTTGATTCCGGGCAATCATTTAGAACGGGTGCGAGATTCGGACCAGAAGCCATTCGCGATTTTTCAATCCTTTTACGTCCTTATAATCCAGAACAAGATATTAATATTTTTGACTATATATCAGGAATAGATTATGGGGATATTCCGATCATTCCGGGGTATATTTCTGAAACATATAAGAAGATTGAAGATGAGCTTACCCCCGTCATTGAAAAAGGGATCATTCCCATTTCATTGGGAGGCGATCATTCCATTACGCTAGGGGAGTTACGTGCGATCGTAAAAAAACATGGACCTGTTGCCCTGCTTCAATTCGATGCTCACTCTGATACTTGGGATAGTTATTTTGACCAAAAGTATAATCACGGAACCGTTTTTCGCCGTGCAATAGAAGAGGGTCTCATCGATGTATCACGATCTCTTCAAATTGGTATGAGGGGCGGTCTGTACGGACCGGAAGATCTTCAGGATGCCCGGGATTTAGGTTTGGGCGTTTATACGACAAACGATTATAAACGTCTCGGGGTTGAAAAGATGCTTGGGGTCATTCATGAGCGTGTTGCGAATGGTCCGGTGTTTTTATCTTTTGACATTGATTTTTTAGATCCGGTTTATGCTCCGGGAACGGGTACCCCTGAAGTTTCGGGTGCCAGCATTGATGATGCTTTAGCCTTAGTGAGAGGCTTGACGAATATAGATTTTGTTGGATTCGATCTTGTTGAGGTTTTACCATCATACGATCACGGACAAATCACGGCTGCCGCTGCCGCTAATATTGTCTATGAATTCATCACACTCATCGCTCTCGCAAAAAAAGGGAAACTGGAGAAAAAAGAGAGAGTCGGAGATTTGGAAACCCAGCTTAACAACTAGTTTCCCCATTTAACTGTAAAGAAGGAAGAAATCAGGTGAAATCCTTTCTTCCCTCTTTACAAAGCGATAAGAACAATACAAGCCCAAAAGGAGATGTGTACATGCATATTTTGGATATATCGATCATGATTCTATATTTTTCTGTTTTAATCATTGTGGGAGTAATCGGATCCAGACGGGCAAAAACAGCAGATGATTTCATTGTAGCAGGACGTAATCTTGGTCATTTTATGTATTTATCTTGTTTAGCTGCTGTGATATTAGGGGGTGCTTCTACTCTAGGAACAGCAAAGTTAGGTTATCAGTTTGGGATATCCGGTATTTGGCTAGTGGTGATGATTGGGCTCGGCATAATCGCTATCGGGTTGTTTTTAACAAATAAGATATTTAATTTAAAAGTATTGACGATCAGTGAAATGCTTGAGAAGCGATACAACTCTCAGACAAGATTGATCAGTGCACTTGTCTCTGTTATCTATACATTCATGCTGACTGTAACGCAAGTGATTGGGATGGGGACCATTTTACATGTTTTGGCTGGCTGGAATTTAACGATTTCCATGATTGTCGGGGGTGGGATCGTCTTATTTTATACAATATTAGGTGGTATGTGGTCAGTCACCATGACTGATGTCGTGCAATTCGTCATCATGACGATCGGCATTTTCTTTATCATGCTTCCGATGAGCATCTCTAAGGCAGGAGGGTGGGGCTCACTTAAAGAAAATCTCCCTGCCTCACATTTCGAGCTAGGCAACATTGGCGGAGAAACAATTTTTCAATATTTCCTACTATTTACTCTAGGGGTAGTTGTTGGCCAAGATATTTGGCAGCGTCTTTTTACCGCACGAACCAAAGCTGTTTCTCGTGGCGGAACGGTTGGAGCGGGACTATATAGTGTTTTTTATGCGATTGCAATCAGTATCATTGGAATGTGCGCTTTTATTATCCTTCCTGATTTAGGCGATCCTCAAAATGCATTTACCAGTATAGCGATGGAAACTTTACCTGTTGGTCTATTGGGGGTTGTGATTGCGAGTGTGGTATCGGCCCTTATGTCCACTGCTTCAGGAACTTTGCTTGCTTCGTCCACTTTAGTTGTTAATGACATCATTAAAAAATATATTGGTCCAAAAATGAGTGAACGACAATTTTTAAAAACATCCCGAATTACAACTTTAACGATTGGTGTATTAACCATAATCGTTTCGATATGGATTCAAGATATTTTAGTTGCATTGGATGTAGCTTACGCAATTTTATCCGGTGCTGTGTTCTTTCCGATCATCCTTGGTTTCTTTTGGAAAAGGGTCACGGCTACAGCGGCATTTTACTCGATTCTGGCCAGCATGATCGTTATCATTGTCGGATTGGTGATTAATGGACCTTCCTCCACTCAACCAATCCTGTACGGGCTCGCTACTAGTTTTGTCGTCATTACTACGATCACTCTCCTAAGTCCGAATAATGATAACAAGAACAAAAGTGAAGTAAAGCAAGATATAAAGGGTAAAGCTGACATGGACACAATGGCTAATTGATGGTTCGGCAAAAAAACGGAAAAATTGAGGAGGAAAGTAAAAATGACAAAGACAATTTCCCTGCAACCGGCAACATTCAATACATTGGAAGAAGAGCGCATTCACAGGAAGCAACGGTTGGCAGCTTCATTCCGTCTTTTTTCAAAGTTTGGTTTCGATGAAGGGATAGCTGGCCATATTACGGTCCGGGATCCTAAATATACAGACCATTTCTGGGTTAATCCGTTTGGGATGCATTTTAGTCAAATTTCCGTTTCGGATCTTATATTGGTCAATCATAAAGGTGATATTGTAGAGGGTGAGCATTCCGTGAATGGTGCTGCCTTTGCCATTCATTCTGAAATTCATAAAGCGCGACCGGACGCCATTGCAGCGGCACATGCTCATTCAGTCTATGGAAAGACATGGTCTTCCTTAGGGAGACTGTTAGACCCGATTACGCAAGATGCCTGCCAATTTTACAGAGATCATGCATTATTTGATGATTTTACGGGTGTGGTTTATGCATCCGAAGAAGGGAAACGCATTGCTAAGGCTTTAGGTCAATATAAAGCTGTCATTCTCCGCAACCATGGATTGTTAACTGTAGGACAGTCTGTAGATTCAGCAGCGTGGTGGTTCATAACGATGGAACGGTCATGTCAAGCACAGATAATGGCTGAGTCTGTAGGTAAGCCTATTTTTATAGAAGAAGAGTATGCAAAGTTAACGGCAGAACAAACGGGAACGGAATATGAGGGATGGCTGAGTTTTCAGCCTCTTTGGGACAGAATCAGAAAAGAGCAGCCAGATTTCTTGAAGTGACCATAAAGCAAGGCATGGTCTAATCCGCAACGGATTGCTTTTCCATAAAAGAGGGTCTTGAGGAGGTTTTATAATGTCCGGTTCTAAGAAAACAGCACCTTCACTTTATATCAGGGTCGATATACCGGAAAAATACATCAATCAGTTTAAGGAGATTTGTTCAGAAGTTGTTGTCGAGCCATGGGAATTCGGTGAACCTGAACCACAGCCAACAGTTGATCTATCAAAGTTTGATGTCATTTATACGCTGGGGCTTCATGATAATCTTAACATTATAAAAAAAGCTCCAACGATTAAATGGGTCCATTCAGACACTGCTGGAGTGGAAGCCATGCTGAATGAAGATATACAAAACAGCGATGTCATCATCACCAATGTCAAAGGCTGCACATCTGTCCCGATAGCGGAGCATACAATAGCGATGCTGTCTTCATTAGCAAGAGGTGTACCCACAATGATCAGAAATCAAATAAACAAAACTTGGGTTGAAATTCCTGTGAAAGATCTCGAGAATGCGACAGTGGGGATAATTGGGTATGGTGATATTGGCTATGAGATAGCAAAGAGATGTAAAGCACTGGGTATGACCGTTATCGGGTGCCGCCGGAATCCCTCCAAGAGGAACACAGAATATGAACCTGCTGATTTGATAATGGGAATGGATCAAGTGGATGAGGTCCTTTCCAGGTCCGACTTTGTCGTCATGGCCCTTCCGTTTACAAAAGATACATCATACTTTTTTAATAAAGAACGCTTAAATAAAATGAAAAAAGGCAGCTATGTAATTAATGTCGGCCGAGGTAATACGATTGTTGATGAAGATTTAATTCATTCCTTGAGCAATGGGCACATAGCAGGAGCGGCTCTAGATGTGTTTGAAGTAGAACCTTTACCTAAGGACCACCCTTTCTGGCAGCTGGAAAATGTCATGATTTCCCCACATAATGCTTACAACTCTTCCAAACACCTAGATCGGGTAATGGAATTATTCCTGAAAAATTTAAAGCTTTATTCTGACGGTAAACCCCTAATGAACGTTGTAGAAAAAAAACTTGGTTATTAACAGCAATCGGTCTTTTGAAAAGAAATTCGAATGGAGTACAAGGGCAGACCCTGATTGGGTTTGCTTATTTTTTGTTTAAAAGCCACTGCTTCATCTTTTTCTTGTATAGGACAATCTCTGATCAGGAAAAGCTTGATATAAGGAGGCGATGTATGAATGGGTACTTTCGAAGTTATTTCCCTGATGCTAAGCTTTGGCATGTTTGTAATTGCTATTCTTGATTTCAAAAATCATGACAAGAATCCTTGAAGATAAAGATGGCCGGCCGATTATTTTGATTATAAATGGAAGCGTTTTAGTGGATTGTAGGATTCCTCGATTTTTTGCAAGAGCACCATTATGAGGTGTTCATCAGACTGTAGACAAACTCGATGAAAACTCAGTTTGCCTGCAGTTTTTTATTTAAGAAGTTCAGTTGATTTCAGAAATCCGCTCCCTTTCCGCAGACTGTCTGCCAAGCCTCCTCGGCGGAGCGCCTGTGGTGTCTCGTCTAGTCAGTTTTTCGGCAGGAGTGTCGCCAATTTCTTCAATCCGATGAGGCTTGCAGTAAAAAAACATAAAGACCGGAGCACAGTATCTGATTCGCTGCACTATCTTGGGCCGTTGACGCAGTTTTTCGATCTAAACCACACTTTATTCAGTCATTCACACACAATATTTGACCTACCCCGCACAGAATTCGGCCGTTGGGGCCCTGTATTCGACCTACCCCGCACAGAATTCGGCCGTTGGGGCCCTGTATTCGACCTACCCCGCACAGAATTCGGCCGTTGAGGCCCTATATTCGACCTACCCCGCACAGAATTCGGCCGTTGAGGCCCTATATTCGACCTACCCCGCACAGAATTCGGCCGTTGAGGCCCTATATTCGACCTACCCCGCAAAGTATTCGGCCGTTGGGGCCCTGTATTCGACCTACCCCGCAAAGTATTCGGCCGTTGAGGCCCTATATTCGACCGTTCACAAGTTTTTTTCGGTCTTCACCTTATTATGAGGTGGTTTTCAATCCATTCATGAGTATCATTTTTGACAAAACAATGATAGACAAGTATAGTCTCTAATAGACCGGTTGATATAATTTTAAGGAGTGATCCAGCTATGGCAGAGAAACGAAACTCTAAAGACATTCTTATTGAAGCTGCTTCCCGACTTTTTCGAATACGTGGATATTATGGTGTAGGGCTTAAGGACATTATTGAGGAAAGCGGAATCCCAAAAGGTTCTCTGTATCATTATTTTCCGAAAGGCAAAGAAGAATTGGCGATAGAGGCGATTATTCATACAAAAGAATTCGTGATAGATGAAATTCAACGGGGGTTTGATGAAATCGATGATCCCATAAAAGCCATTCAGGCTCATATTTTTCAATTATCCGAGGTATTTGGTGATAGTGAAAACCTATTAGGACTGCCAATCGGAACGATTGCAGCAGAAACATATACGACGAGTGAGCAGATAAGAACGGCCTGCCAAGAAGCGATAGAAGATTGGCAATCTATATATGTGAAGAAATTACTCGAAGCGGAATTCAGTGAGAAACGGGCAAAAGAATTGAGTATCGTAATTAATGCTTTAATTGAAGGCGGTATCCTTTTATCCTTAACGGCGAAAAGCGGGGAACCTCTCCATGCCATTGCCGAACAGATACCATTATTGCTGATAAATAAATAAGTCATACGGAAAAATTATCTTAAGCTTAGGTCGAACAGTTAGTAATTGGAGGAAAAATTTTATGTCTACAGATGCAACACAGCAACAAAAAACAGTCATTAGAACGACTCCCATTTTAATAGCATTTTTAATTGCAGGGTTCATTGGGTTATTCAGTGAGACGGCATTAAACATGGCGCTGGGCGATCTAATACAAGAGTTCAATGTCAGTCCTTCCACCGTGCAATGGCTGACAACGGGTTACCTATTAACGTTGGGGATACTGGTTCCCGTTTCGGGACTCTTGATCCAGTGGTTCAATACTCGTCAATTATTCATTGCCTCAATGGTGTTCTCCATCATTGGGACGCTCATTGCAGCAATTGCACCCGGGTTTGGCATCTTGATGCTAGCCCGTGTCATCCAGGCAATCGGAACGGGTCTTTTATTGCCTCTCATGTTCAATACCATCCTATTGATTTTCCCTATTCATAAAAGGGGAGCGACGATGGGATTGATGGGGCTGGTGATCATGTTTGCCCCAGCAATCGGGCCGACGGTTTCAGGTTTGATTATTGAAAACCTGAAGTGGAATTACATTTTCTGGGTGTCTTTGCCGTTCTTTGTGATCGCTTTACTATTCGGCCTCAAATATATGCAAAACGTTTCAATAATCACCAAACCAAAAATTGATGTACCATCCATTATTTTATCGACCATTGGTTTTGGCGGAATTGTTTATGGCTTTAGTATTGTCGGAGAACAAGGATGGAGCAATGCGATAGTTCTTTCTTCGATCATTGTTGGACTTATAGCGCTATTCTTGTTTGCCGTAAGACAATTCAACATGGATAAACCGATGATTGACTTACGCGTTTTTAAATACCCGATGTTCACATTAGGTTTAATAACCGTCTTCATCACCTTCATGGTCATCATGTCATCCATGATTCTCTTACCCCTATACCTGCAAACAGGGCTTACATTAGCTGCGTTTTCTGCTGGGCTTGTACTATTACCGGGTGGAGTGCTTAATGGTATCATGTCTCCGGTTACGGGGCGCATTTTTGATAAGTTCGGGCCAAGAGGGTTAGTGATCCCTGGCTTCATTATCATGATTGTCATGTTATGGACTTTGACGAACGTAACGACTGAAACGACGATCATTATGGTAGTCGTCATGCATTCCCTCCTTATGATTGGTGTTTCGATGGTCATGATGCCGGCCCAGACAAATGGGCTGAATCAACTGCCGAAAAAACTTTATCCGGATGGAACGGCTCTAATGAATACATTGCAACAAGTATCAGGGGCCATCGGTACAACCGTTGCCATTACAATCATGTCAGCATCCCAAAAAAGTTATATGGCAGATGCAGAAGATCCGTTCGATCCATCTGCCATTAGCGGTTCATTGACTGCAGGCGTTCAGGATGCCTTTATTTTCGGTCTTGTCCTAGCAATCATTGGTTTGATCGTGTCCTTTTTTATCAGAACAGCGCGAGACCAATAAGATATTAAAGTAAATTAGCCAGCAGGGAAATTCTCTGTCTGGCTTTTTCATTGGTCTTTATTACCATATTTTATCAAAAGCTCTAAAATCAGAGTGAATTATTTGAAAATTAACCACTTATCGGATAATCTTACACAATGATAGTTACTAAATTTAGCTCAGGTAAAGCGGTTAACAGGAGGGACTTAAATGAAAACAATAAAAACCAAAATGTTTGAACCTGCAACAATAGGCGCATGGAACTTAAAAACAAGAACGGCTATGGCTCCTATGACACGGGCTTTTGCCGATAACGAAACTGGTGTTGTAAATGACCTGACCGTAGAATATTACCGAAAACGGGCTCAAGATGGAATCGGACTTATCATTACTGAAGGTGTAGTGATTTCACCAAGAGCAAAGGGCAATCCTGGAGTTCCCGGTATATATACTCAAGAGCAAATCAACGGATGGAAAAAAGTAACGGAAGCAGTACACGCTGAAGGCGGAACGATTATTGCGCAAATCTGGCATGTGGGCCGTGCAAGTCACCATGAAATAGCAGGAGGACTTCCTCCACAGGCTCCGTCACCTATCGCTGCAGAAGGAAAGGTTTCACGATTCGGCAAACCTTTTGACACTCCTGAAGAAATGACAGAGACGGATATTGCAGAAGTTGTGAATCAATATAAACAAGCTGCAAAGAATGCAATGGATGCTGGCTTTGACGGCGTTGAAATTCATGGTGCACACGGCTACTTAATAGACCAGTTCAATTCTGACACCTCCAATAAAAGGACCGATCGGTACGGTGGTGATTTAAAAGAGCGCCTGACTTTTATGAAGGAAGTGCTAAAAGCAGTTATTGATGCGGTTGGAGTGGAACGGACCCTTATTCGTTTCTCGGCTTTGAAAATTGACCAGCCATCTTACATGTGGGAAGACCCTGAAAAAGCGATCCAAACATTTATTGAAGCGTTCAATGAAGCAGGAGTCAAAATGATTCACCCATCCACGATGGAATTTACCAAACCGATTGCAAGAGGATTGACCATGCATGAATTGGTACGCAGTCATTGGGATGGAATTATAGTCGGTGTGGGAGGGCTTGATCCTGAAACAGCAGAAGCTGCACTGGAAAAAGGCATCATTGACGTTGCGGCGATTGGACGTCCGCTTTTAGCCAACCCGGATTATCTGGCACGAATCAAGCAAGATGAAAAACTTGTTGATTATGAGGCGAAGAAACATTTAGGGCAACTGATTTAATAAAGATGAGATATAAGGAAGGGCTTGTTCATGACAGGACACCGCAGCAACCATACTTCCTTTTCTATCACTGATGCGATTCTTCTTCAAGAAGGGTCGCCTTTTCTTATGAACATAAAAGGGAGAGTGGATGGTATATCAATGGAACGTATCATGGTTGTCGGAGTGTCCGCGGGTGTCGGAAAATCTACTTTTGCAAGAAGACTTGGAGATACTTTGAATATCGAGGTACATCATTTGGATACATACTACTGGAGGCCCGGCTGGGTGGAAGCTCCATTAGAGGATTTTATTTCTGCTCAGAAGGAAATATTGAGTCATGACAAGTGGATCATGGAGGGCAATTATAGTAATTCTATTAAGTTACGTTCGGAGCTTGCCGATACGATTATTTATTTAGAACTTCCTCTCCGTGTTTGTCTTTACCGTGTTATAAAACGATGGTTGTCTTATCTAGGTAAAACAAGACCGGATATGGGCAAAGGCTGCAATGAAAAATTAGACTGGCAGTTTGTTAAATTTATCATGACCACCTACTTTCCTCGCAAGAAAGAAATGAAAGCCAGATTTGCCGATCTTCAAAAGAGTGACCCTGACAAGGTAATAGTTATTTTAAAAAGCAAGAAAGAAATTGAAGGATATGTGTTGAATGTGAAGGGATAAGCTTCTTCCTATTAATTTTTATGATACTTAGAGATTTCCAGAGTTAATATAAAGCCAAAATGGAAAAGGGAATGATAAATCAAATTTGTACTTGAGTATTGGTATACATGTATTATCAATGTTGATGATGGACTTTCTTTCTTAAAGATGTAAAATATAGATTTAATTGAAGTTCATCTTATATACATAATCGAGCTTAATGAAGGATAACGTGACAATACAATCAGGAGGAAATTGCTTTGTCTGAAATGAATAGTAAATTGTTTAGAATGATTAATAATCTAGGTAAACAATACCCTGATTTAAATCCTTTCTTTGTATTCATCGCTGAATACATGATTTTTTTCTTAGTATTGGCAGTCCTGGTATTTTTGTTTTCTCGAAGAAATAAAAATAGAATCATGGTAATCTGTGCATTTATTACACTGGTTCTCTCAGAAATATTGGCGAAAATAGCAGGACAATTCCACACGAATTATCAACCATTTGCTGAGTTGCCCAACGTTAATAAGTTAGTTGAAAAAGCAGTCAATAATTCCTTTCCAAGCGACCATACGATCATATTTTTTTCATTTTGTATAACCTTCTGGTTATTCAAAAGAGGTTGGGGGTTTTTATGGGGAATTTTGGCTGTCCTTGTAGGTATTTCGCGAATTTGGGTAGGTGTCCATTATCCAGCAGATGTTCTTGTCGGAGCCATCATAAGTATCGTTTCAGCCACAATCGTTTACCAACTTGTTCTTAAGTTAAGTCTTACTAAGAAATTTTTAGGAAATCAAGCAGAGGGCGAACAGTCCATTCTATCTGCCCTTTCCAAACAAAAGGAAGGTAACTCAAAGGACTTTTAAAAAAGAGTTTCCTAATATACTACCAAATTAGCAGACCAAATCGATCATTGTTTCACTAGCACTTGTTGTTATAAGCCTTGTTTCAAGAACCGAACGGAAAGAAGCAAGAAGCAAATGGAGCAGGACAGAAAATGATGTATTTATAAACAAAAGAGATACTTCTGATGTTTTTTTGATAAAAGAACTATTAAACATTAGTTTATAATTACCATTCTTCAACTAAAAGGTCGATAGTAACAAAGGGTTGCTGCGGCAACCTTTTTCTTATGGTAGTGTTTAGTTTTGAGGGAGTTTAGTTTAATAAGTTCAAATAATAAGATAAAAGAAATAATGGCGAATATTGGGCAAATGGATAACTAAAAAACAATACAATTTTGGTTTGAACAAATACCAGATAGTCTTCAGTCTTACTTAAACTTAAAAGAAGATAAGTTTAATGAGTTGGAAAAGTAGTAATGTATCATTTGATTAACGTATACAACGTATTTTTCCTTCATGTTGCATGATAAAATGATATAAAAGAGAAAAGTTTGGCGAGGGCATGAATACAACTAATCTCTCCTTTTTGCTACTGAAATATGATCAAGAGTAACAAAACAACTTATAACCAGGACTCAATACAAATTGAGCAATAGTTAGACAGCAGAAGAATTAGGACTACGATATCATGACTTAGATTAAACCAGGATATTCTACAAAGAACAATGAATCTATTACAGATGATAAAGGAAGTCGAACTGGATGTATAAAATCGGACTTGTCGGTTTAAAAACTTCTATAGAACAAATTTTAGTATTGGCAGAAGAATATAAACAAGAGTTAGAGTTCATCTCTTTGCCCTATGTAAGGACCGAAGAGGTAGAGAATATTGTAAAGGAACATGATTCTCACGTACATGCATGGCTTTTTTCTGGTCCACTTCCCTATGAAATTGCAAAAAAAACACTAGGTACAGATAAAATACTGGTCCATGTTCCAGCCACAGAATCAGGTTTTTATAAATCCTTTTTAGAGATGATCTACGAACAAGGAAAAATCATTGAGCATCTAAGTATCGATACTATGTCCTCAAATAATATAAGCGAAGAAGCTTTGTCACAGTTGAATATAAAGACCCAAAAGATTTATACGAAAGTTTTTGAGACTGATGTTGATACGGATGAATTGGTACATTTTCACTTGAATTTATGGAATACGGGAAAGACAGAAGGCGCTTTTTCTTGTTTTCCGTCTGTGTGTGAAACTTTAAGGGAATATGGCATTCCAGCCTACCGTATGTCGATGAGTAAGATGGAAATTCGGCAAACGCTTCGAATTCTTTCTGAAAAAGTAAAGACATCCTACTTTAAGGGGACACAAATCGGAGTTGAAATCATTGAAGTCGAATATTTTAACAAAGTGGCAGAGGAAATGAAAACTCCTTATCATTTACAGTACTTGGAGCTTCGGCTAAAAGAAGTGTTGATTCAACTTGGAGAAAAAATAAATGGTTCCTTTTCAGAGAAGGGGAATGGAAGGTACATGATTTTTAGTTCTCGCGGCGCAATTGAACGAGAACTGATAACGCTCGAAGATACCATTCAAAAATTGGCCTTTGAAGCAGATACACCCGTTACCGTAGGAATTGGCTTCGGCGAGACTGCCTATTCAGCGGAAATCAATGCTTTTCGTGCTATTCAACATTCAAAAGAGATGAAAAAGCGTGAAATTGTGATTATTCAAGATGATGGCAAAATTATCGAATCACCAGGCAAAACGAAAGAACTGCAATATGATACCCGTTCCCACAATAAAACCCTTATAGAAAAGTTAAAAAACGGAAACATCAGTGTTAAAACGTATAAGAAAATCTCGGCTCTCGTTCAAAGAATGGGCTGGAGTGATTTTACTACAAAAGACTTAGCGACACATCTTGAGATGACAGAGCGCAATGTACGGCGAATTGTTGCAGATATGTGCGAAGTTGATTTGGCACAATGTATTGGTGAAGAGGCTAATGCCACCCGAGGCAGGCCGAGTAAAATTTATCAATTATTATAAATAACAGGCACCCAATTTGGGTGCTTTTTTATTTCTGCTTTATGTCGTATTAAAAAAATTTAACAAATAGATGCAGTGTGAAAGATAGTTTGGAATTTTCAAAAAATATTGAAATAAAAACCGAAGGAGATTATACTCTATTTAAGGAATTTTTTCCTTAAACTATCCTAAATTAAGGGCTGTTATGTAAATTGAATGAAAAAGGGGTTGTAGTGAGTGTCTCAAACGATAATGATTCATGGTTTGGTCGAGGCTGTTAAAGATGAAGTGGTTGCTTGGAGAAGATATTTACATAAGTATCCGGAGCTTTCTTTTCAAGAAGAAAAAACAGCACAATTTGTTTTTGAAAAGCTGCAAACTTTTGGTGAATTGGAAATTTCACGTCCGACAAAGACGAGTATTATGGCCCGTTTGATCGGTCAGCAGCCTGGGAAGGTCATTGCACTGCGGGCAGATATGGATGCGCTTCCAATTGAAGAAGAGAATGATTTTGACTTTGTGTCACAGAATTCAGGAGTTATGCATGCTTGCGGACATGATGGGCATACGGCGATGCTGCTTGGCACGGCAAAAATTCTCACACAGTTAAAGGATCAAATTAAAGGGGAGGTGCGCTTTTTATTTCAACATGCTGAGGAACTGCCGCCGGGTGGGGCTCAAGAAATGGTGAGAGCCGGTGTGCTGGATGGGGTGGATATGATCATTGGCGCCCATCTCTTGTCGACTCTTCCTTTAGGGAAAATTGGATTGGGTTACGGTCCGGTGATGGCTGGGGCTGATACTTTTAACATTACCGTGGTCGGTAAAGGGGGGCACGCCTCACAGCCTGAACTTACTGTCGACCCCATAGCAATTGGTACACAGGTTGTAGCGAATCTCCAGCACATTGTTTCGAGGTATAGAGATGCCCAGGAAGCCCTGGTGATTTCAGTGACCCAGTTCCATGCTGGAAGTGCGATTAATGTTATTCCAAGTAAGGTTAGCATTGGTGGATCAGTTCGAAGCTTCAAACCGGAACTTCAGGTAGAAATCCCGAATTTTATCGAACGCATACTAAAAGGAGTTACGGAAGCACATGGAGCTACTTATGAATTCAATTATCAGTTTGGTTATGCCCCGACCATTAATGATGAAGAAATTACCCGATTGATGGACGAAACGATCTGTGAAGTATTTGGTGAAGGAAGTCGAGAGATTTTAAAGCCGATTATGGGAAGTGAAGACTTCTCTGCTTTTCAAAAAGTAGTGCCGGGATCTTATATTGGGATTGGCGCCGGAAATGAAGAAAAGGGGATTATTTACCCTCACCATCATCCCAAATTCACAATTGATGAACAGGCTTTGCACTATGGGGTGAAGTTATTTGTTCATGGGACTTTGAAAATGTTAAATCTAAAATACTAGGGGGGAAGAGTTTGAAAAAAATATATTGGCTCGGAATTGTCCCGTTTCTTGGCTTTATTGTAGGCGCTTTGTTTACAAATAAAGTGACTCCCTATGTTCTGGGAATGCCATTTTTTCATTTTTGGATTGTACTCTGGTCTGTACTGACCACAGGTATAATGTGGATTATTTATCTACTGGATCCTGCTAATCAGAAGGGGGATTCAAGATGAATATTGCCGTTTTTTTTATCCTGTTTTTTTTCGTCATTTCTGTTTTGATCGGTATCCAGGCTAAAAAAGGGAAAGAAATGAACTTGGAACAATGGTCGGTTGGAGGACGCGGGATGGGGACCCTATTGATTTTTCTCTTGTCCGCAGGTGAAATGTATACTACCTTTACCTTTTTGGGTGCGAGTGGATCTGCTTATGGGGAAGGGGGTTCCATCTTTAGTATCGTTTCATACGGCTGCCTGGCTACAGTTATCTCCTATTGGACCTTTCCTGCAATCTGGAGGTATGCAAAGAAACACCAATTAGTTTCCCAATCTGACTTTTTTGTAAAAAAATATCAAAGTCCTTATCTTGGTGTGCTTGTTGCAGTTATAGGTGTTGTAGCTTGTACTTGCTACTTAGTCCTGCAATTGAAGGGGTTAGGATATATCGTTTCTGCAACATCATATGGGGCTATTTCTTCTACAGCTGCCATTTGGGTCGGAGCAATTGGCGTTACCATTTTTGTAATGGTTTCCGGTATTCACGGTTCTGCCAGGACAGCTATTTTGAAGGATATTCTGATTCTTGGCATTGTCGTATTTTTAGGAGTTTATTTCCCTCTTCATTATTATGGCGGTCTTCAACCTATGTATGAGGCCATTGAACAAGTAAAGCCAAACTATACCATACTTCCAGATCAAGGAATGAGTGTTTCTTGGTATATATCGACCGTTCTATTAAGCTCTATTGGTTTTTATATGTGGCCGCACGGGTTTTCACCTATTTATGCTGCCTCTAGCGAGAAAGCCCTGCGAAAAAATGCAATCCTAATGCCAATGTACCAATTAATTTTATTGTTTGCCTTTTTTGTTGGATTTGCAGCGATCCTACAGATGCCTGGATTAAAAGGCGGCGAAGCCGATCAAATCTTGCTGCAGCTTTCTAAACAGGATTTTGATCCATGGTTTGTAGGCTTAATCGGTGGTACAGGCGTGTTAGCGGCTCTAGTCCCGAGTTCCATGCTGTTGATGTCAATATCAACATTGCTGGCGAAAAATGTATATAGCGTATTCGCTCCATCAGCAACGGAAAATCAGATTGCAAAGCTGGTAAAATACTTGGTTCCCCTAATTTCTCTTGTAGGGATTTACTTGACCTTTAAAGGTGGAAATTCCCTCTTTAGTCTCGCTTTAATCGCTTATAATTTCATTACACAACTTGCCCCTGCCTTTTTCGCAAGTTTGATGAGAAAGAATTTTGTAACCAAACATGGAGCATTTGCCGGGATAATAACAGGAGGAGTGCTAGTCTCTATTATGGAACTGGGGAACATAAAAATCAGTCAACTATTTCCTAATCTTCCTCAAGCAATTAAAGACCTGAATGTAGGAATTATTGCCCTATTTGTTAATATCGCAGTCTTGGTGGTGGTAAGCCTGATGACAAAAAACATTAATTATACTCATCAAGATACTGATGATTTGGAGACATCAACAGTGGATCACAAGGTCCTATTGCAAAAAGAATCAAATAGCTAACACGAATTTAAATTCACTTCAAGATATGTATATGAAAAGTGAATGCCCTCCAATTAAACTTTTCTGGGAGCGTTTTGTAGGACTGCATTTACAGTTCGGATAGCGCTAATAATGAATTGTCCTTTTGGGAATCAAAGGTGTCCAGTAGACACAGGGTAATTCAGCGAGTCTCCATTTTGGGATTAAAGGGAGAAGGGGTAACTTTGAGAATTGTCCTTTTTGATCTCTTTCTGCCCAATAACTAAGAAGATTATCTACAAATGAAACAAACCGGTATGAATACGGCCGGTTTGTTTCATTTAATTACTCTGTTTTAGAGCTCTGATCTTTATTTCTTTTATTACCTTTGCTGTTGTCCCCACTAACAGGAGTTTGCCCGTGTAATTGCGGTGAATTTTGGTTACGGCTGCCTTTATTAAATTTTTTTGTCATGTCTCACATCTCCTTTCTTTTTTCAAATACAGTTTGTCCCTTTTTGGTGAACTTATGTTTTTCACTTGAAAGGAACATCTTTATCAAGTGATATTTTTCATTCACGGCTAGTAAGGAAGCTCAGTAGGGAGAATAGGTAGAATAATCATTACGTGTTGAAAAAAGGGGCTCAGCTGCATATATCGAGTCAGGTTGGTGGGAGTTGATTACAGAGGACTGAGTTAAAGTCCTAAAACGCTTGTCGGACCTAGATCTGCATTTCGCCTTGAGGGGTTTTTACACAGACAAAGTGTGCAAACTGGCTGTCACGACTGTTGAAAGTTCTAATTATGTAGATGAAATAAATATTATGGAATGTTCGGGAACTAGAGGATCTTTTTTAAACATAAGTTCATTCAAGAGGGGTAAATTACATGGTTCTTACTTTATTTTTAATAAGCTTGCAGTAGTATTTTGTAGCTCTGAAAAAAAGAAAAGTATATACAGATAAATGATTTCAAGGATACATGTGGTATTCCTTTTTAAAGTATGTATAAGCATCTTCATAGTGATCTTCCTTTCTTATTGTAATTTCATTCATTATACTAATGAATGAATACAATATCTTCCTCTATGTTAGATTACCTGCCATTGTTTTTCAGGATGTAAGATTTTGGTGAAAAAGGATCCACCATAAAAAATGGGTGAATTATCATGTTATTTTCACCAATTACCTCGATGGAATATATTTCACGTGCTATTTTGGGATTCCAATAACTGATTTAGGTATGTACTTTATGAAAGATCAGTCGAATGTTTCCTTCACAGACATTCAATAAGACTGCTTTAATCGAGAGCGCCTAAGTCGGAGCTGTTTTGACTATTAGAATTATTTGAATCAAACATTGACATCTAAAAGAAACTCTTTTAGAGTGGATGTGTAAATTAAATATCCTCGTTAGGTGAGGCTCCTGTGTAGGAGATACGCTACTGCCCAAAAATGTCGAAAGACGCCAATGGGTCAACAGAAACCATCGACATAAGGTGGTTTTTAATGTAGCTGGCTTTGTCCTATGCCACACAGTGCTAAAGCTCTACGAATGGAGGAACTGGATTTATGCTTGTATTTATCATTCAGTCATATACGGCTGTTTGTATTTGTCATTCAGACAAAGTACGCATGTAAACCGTATTTCACACCTTCATTTGTAATGGAGGTGTTTTTATTTTTTTTGGATAACTATTCACGACGACATACCCGAGAATGAAAACAAGATTTTGGAAGGGGAATAAATATTTTTTTACTCTTAATATTTAAGGGAAATATTTTTTGGCTCCCCCTAAAAAGGAGTGAGTGACGAAATGATAAAAGTCTTGACGGAAGATCAAATGACTTTACAAATCATAAAGGTTTTAAAAGAAGGAAAAAAGAAAGAATTTCAAGCAATATTAGAAGAACTCCAACCATATGACATTGCGCGAACTTTTGAGGGGCTCCCAGAAAAACACCATACACGCTTCTTGTTATTACTTGATTCAGAACAAATCGCTGAACTGATTCAAGAAGTTGAGAAAGTGCATCAATTAAAAATCCTTAGTAAATTAGGAATAGAGAAATCCGGCCATGTAATGGATTTAATGGATAATGATGATTTAGCTTCATTGTTAGAGGACCTATCCCCTGGAAAAATTGAAGAACTTCTTTCAGGCATGAAACAAGAAGAATCAAAAATCGTTCAAAATATCATGAATTATCCGCCTGAAACGGCAGGGCGAATAATGACAAACCGTTTTGTCTGGATCCCCCAACATTATACGGTTCGTGAATCAGTTGAAAAACTGAAAATCTTTGCGGAGTTTTCGGAAACGATCAATTATCTTTATGTAATAGATCATGATAAAAAATTAGTAGGTGTTGTCTCATATCGGGATTTAATAATACATGATGAATCTGAAAAAATTCAAGATATTATGTATAGCCGGGTTATCTCCGTTTTTGCTTATGAAGACCAAGAAGAGGTAGCTCGTGTTATTGAGCGATATGATTTTTTAGCAATTCCTGTAGTTGAAGAAAATAATGAGTTATTAGGAATTGTAACCGTCGATGATATCATTGACGTTGTCATCAAGGAAGCGAATGAAGATATTGAAAAATTATCGGCATCCGGTAAAGCTATAGACTTTGACACGAAGGCGCACGTGGCCGCATATCGCCGGCTTCCCTGGCTTATTTTACTTTTGTTTATCGGATTAGTGTCTGGAACCATTATAAGCGGTTTTGAAGAA
Source organism: Peribacillus sp. Aquil_B1 (assembly GCF_022603275.1). Classification (NCBI taxonomy): domain Bacteria; kingdom Bacillati; phylum Bacillota; class Bacilli; order Caryophanales; family Bacillaceae; genus Peribacillus; species Peribacillus sp. Aquil_B1. The sequence continues at coordinate 81,015 of NZ_JAKXEE010000001.1, forward strand.
ACATTGTCCAAAGTTGTTGCTCTTGCCTTCTTTATGCCGATGATCGCAGGGATGACTGGAAATACAGGTACTCAATCTTTAGCTGTTGTTGTAAGGGGCCTAATCACTAGTGATACGGATAAAGGAGTCGTGACGAGACTTATTATACGGGAATTGAAAGTTGGATTGATAATAGGCATTACCTGTGGAATATTGATTTCCATCATAGCTTATGTTTGGCAGGGAAATCCCGTTCTGGGATTAGTGGTTGGAAGTTCGTTAGTGATGACACTAATTATCGGGACTTTAGCTGGGACCATTATTCCTTTAGTATTATATAAATTCAACATCGATCCTGCAGTAGCTTCCGGTCCGCTAATTACAACACTAAATGATATACTCTCGTTACTTATTTACTTTGGAATTGCCACGATGTTTATTTCAAAATTGATGTAGACGATCCATTAAGTTTTTTAAAGGGCGAACATGGTCTTAATGATTGCAGTACAAATTGTCCAGGCTGATGTTTTAAATCGGGAAAGTGCAATTGAACATCTGCCAAGATAAAAATAGAGTTTTAAGCTGCGGCCTTTTCTCGGTATCCAATCGGGGAAGGCCGTTAAATTTTTCTCAGGAGTGAACCGTATATTGAAATGAAAAACATGGGACATAATAGGCTGTAGCAAGTTTGGGGTTTTCAGGAAAGGCTACATAAAGAGTGTTATGGAAGCAATAGCCAATCATATTCTTTGACCTATGAACTTCATCAGTGATACGCTTCTTTTCGAAATTACGTATTCAAACCAAGGAGGAACAATGATGACACAAACTAAACAACAAGTAATCACCCTGGCAAATCGTCCAAAAGGTATGCCTTCGAAAGGGGATTTCAACTTTGTTGAGAGTGAAGTTCCCACACCAAAGGATAATGAGATTTTAGTACGTACACTATATTTATCTGTCGATCCATACATGCGTGGCAGAATGCAAGATACCAAATCATATATTGCTCCATTTGAATTGAATAAAGTCATTACGGGCGGCGTTGTTGCTGAAGTTGTTGAATCCAAATCGAATTCCTTCAAACAAGGGGATGTCGTTGTTGGAAATATCGACTGGGCAGAATACACAGTTGTTACCGAAAAGGAAATCCGCGTGATTGATCCGAAGGTGGCTCCGGTCACAACTCATTTAGGGATTCTTGGAATGACCGGTTTAACTGCTTACTTTGGTTTGCTTGATATTGGTAAACCTCAAGAAGGTGAAACGGTAGTCGTTTCAGGAGCGGCTGGAGCAGTTGGTTCAGTAGTCGGACAAATTGCTAAGATTAAAGGTGCGAAGGTTGTTGGCATCGCTGGTTCAGATGAAAAACTTGAGTATTTAACGAAAGAGCTAGGATTTGATGGAGCCGTAAACTATAAAAGTGATAGTTTTGCGACAGATTTAGCTAATGCTGTTCCCGATGGAGTCGATATTTATTTCGATAATGTGGGCGGCGAGGTGTCCGATGCTGTTTTCACACTTTTGAATGCAAATGCCCGAATACCATTATGCGGAGCGATTTCCTCGTATAACGCAGAAGGAAAAAATCTAGGACCGCGTCTGCAATCGGCGATGATCAAAACAAGTGCACTAATGAAAGGTTTCACAGTTGGAAATTATGCCGCTAGATTCCAAGAAGGTGCTACGGATTTAGGTAAGTGGCTTCAAGAAGGAAAGCTGAAGTATGAAGAAACGATTATTGAAGGGTTCGAAAACACGCCTGATGCATTTTTAGGTTTGTTTAAAGGAACGAACCTCGGTAAACAGCTTGTAAAAGTTGCGGAACCTGAATTCGCTCAACTATAAGTTTTCTGGAAATAAAGCTGAGGAAGGTCCTTTTTTGTGATTTTTAAGCAGCTTATGACAAAAGCGGCCTTTTTTCGATTTTCAATCGGGGAAAGGCCGTTTTCCTTTCAAGTTAAAATATGATCCTTCATTACCTTTAGTGGTATCTTTTGATCCATATGAAGGATATTAATTATTAGAAGTCACTTCATCAGACATAGCTTTCACTACAGAGGTAATGGAATCTTTAATGAAAGGATAGATTTAAAATGAGTGAAAATAAGCATAGGTCCTCTTCCGAATCTCTGAAATTGGATACGATACATACGACATTTAAACAGGCTTTTGAAATAAAAAAGAATCCATTTCCTTGGATAAAAGCACTAAGTGCAGGTATAGCTGCGGCACTACCTGTTTTCATTGGATTATTATTCGGCAATTTATCGTACGGTTTACTTGCAGGGATAGGAGGTTTCACTTATTTATACGTTTTTAACCAACCGTATCGCCAAAGAGCTAAAAAGATTTTCTTTGTGATGGTGGGTCTTGCTTTATCTGTTATTTTAGGGACGCTTTTGGCTCCATACCAATTAGGAACGGCCATAATGATGGGTATCATCGGGGCCAGTGTTTTTTTTGTATTTGGTGCATTAAAGATAACCGGTCCTTCGGCGGTATTCTTCGTCTTGAGCTTTGCGCTTGCGACAGGTATGCCCGTTGACCAAAGCCTGGCCCCATTGCGTGGTGTCCTCGTTTTAATGGGTGGGGCACTATCATGGATAATCTGTATGTTAGGCTGGTTTTTCAACCCTCATGGACCAGAATCGCTTGCGGTAGAAAAGGTGTACATAGAATTGGGGGCATTCTTTGATTCCATGGGCACCGAGACATTCAATAAAGCAAGACAGAGAACGGTATTGGCGATGAAACACGCTGAAGATACACTGTTAGCGGGGGTTTCAAACAGGCGAAGTAAAGATGAGTTGAAGCGATTATATCTATTGAATGAACATGCAAATGCCATATTCTTGGAGGCTCTGGAGATTACCTTGAACAAAAAGATCGTGATGCCGCCAGAATTAGGTCAATCCGTTCGTGCCTTGGCCGGTTCCATTGCATCTGGAACAAAGAATAAAAAAATGATCCTTCAACCAGACCAAATGACTTATGAGGTGGAAGAGTTATTCATGATGATTTACGATGCAGATGCCATCATGAATGAACCTGTGCATAAAATCGATCAAGCAGCAACCATCTCCAAGCCTTCTTTAAAAACCATTTTTCTTGGGGCGTTCGATAAGAATTCCATTGTTTTCCTCTCTTCCGTTCGATATGGAACAATCCTTACCATTGCGGCAATCATCGCCTATTCTGCCGATTTTAACCGTTCGTACTGGATTCCCTTATCCTGTGCGGCCGTAATGTCGGGTCCGACCATCATCGCCACATTCCATCGGGCGGTCCAAAGGACTTTCGGGACGGTCATCGGACTCCTGATAGCAAGTTTAATTCTAGCAGCCGTCCATAACGAGTTCATCATCGTTCTGATCATTTTATCTTTGACATTCATTACAGAGCTTTTCATCGTTCGGAATTATGGATTGGCGGCGATGTTTTTTACCCCTTCTGCATTGATCATGGCGGAATATTCATCTCAAAGCTATGATTTCGGTTTTTTTGCGACTGTAAGGATAACCGATATTGTCGTTGGAAGCTTGATAGGTCTTCTTGGGTCGCTGTTGCTCGGAAGTCGTTCGGCATCCAGTCTTCTCAATCATTTAATAGCCAAAACGATTCGTAGCCAGGGGCAGCTATTATTGATGGCGTTCTCTGAAAAAGATAATGACCTTGCAATTGATGAAAGCAGTGAAAGGAACAAAATGCAAACAAATATGGTGAATCTATTAACCGTCTACAATGCATCCCTTGGTGAGATATTCAAAAACAAGGCTAGCTTGGAATCTCTTTGGCCCGTTATATTTTCGATAGAACAGTTGGGATATTATCTAAATGCCAGCTTAAAATCCTCTGAACGGCCAATCCTTTCAGAGCGAGAGCTTGCTCAATTGCTGTATGTTTTCGAAACCATGGCGATAGCGGCCGATAAAAGTCGATCACTTACGAATAAAGAAGTGCCAGAAATAGAAGGATACTCAAAAATCCGCCAGGAAATTCTGGACCTGCAAGATGCGCTCCAGTTTTGCGGAGAAGCAACTGGCTAATCAATCCATTGATCCTCTTATGGGAGTTCATATTTGAATCCCTATCCTGAAATGAGTGATTCTTCACCTCTATTAATAGGATGAAATTGGAAGAGTTATAGAAAAGTCTGTAAAAATGCCAGTTTTCATTATAAAATGTAATTACAAAGAGAAAGGTGATGAACCATGTCAAACGTTGCTAAATTTCGTGATTTTTTAACTAGTGAGAAAATCTATATGAATGAGTTGAATGAAGATGGCACCACCTTTTTTAGGGCTGAGCAGAAGTTAAAGGACGGGTGGAAGGTTCTTTTAGTATTTGCTTTCAATCAAGATGAAAATGTGGCGGACTTATTTTGCTTTAATGTCGCCGAATTGAAGAATCCTGAAAAGAAACAGGCCGTACATACACTGTTGAATGAATATAATGCTAATTTTAGGTATTCTAAGCTGTATGAGGAAAATGGGACCATTTCCATTCGGTATTCATACTCCATTGAAGGGGATATCGTACCGGATCTGGCGTTCAGGAAGTTAATCATGCTGCTTGAAACGGCACAGCAGGTTTATCCGCGGCTAATGGAAGTCATTTGGTCTTAAATCATCATAAAGGATGAAAAAGTTCTCTGAATCAGGGGACTTTTTAACATTTTTACTAGAGTGAATGAATATATTAACGTTACAATACGCTAATTATTAATTTTTTTTAAAAGAACTATTGCATTTTTTCACATTAAACTATATAATTAATTTTGTTGATTGGTAATTCGACAAACTTCTACAAGAATATGCGGGTGTAGTTTAGTGGTAAAACCTCAGCCTTCCAAGCTGATGATGAGGGTTCGATTCCCTTCACCCGCTCCAATACATACTCATAACGTAGGGTTTCGTTACCTGGAGAACGAAGCTTTGCGTTTAAATATTATTACAAGAATTCTACTGTTTACAGTGGGATTTTTTTATTGTCCAAATTACCTGCATTTTATGAAAGCAGTGTTCCCGTATGTCATACGCAAACGAAAACCGGAGTTTTTTTGTCCAAACTGGCAAGTTGTGAAGTCGAAGTCTGTTTAGCGACTGTTAATGGGATAGAGAAAGAGGTGCCAGGCTATGTAACCATTGTTATGGTTGCGGTTTACCGACCAAAAAAGTGTGGGGAGTCGTGTAGGTTGAAACAAAAGTGCTCCGGCTGGAATCAACTGAAATGTTATTAAGAAAAAAACGCAGGGTGGACTCATCCGAACCAAGTTTAAGCTAGGTTAATCTTCATATTTTTTTACAGTAATCCTTACTGGATGGAAGAAATTTGCGACACTCCTGCCGAATAACTGGCTAGACGGGATTCAAAGAAGCTTGCTTTGATGAGGCTTGGCAAGCAGTCGGCGAAAAATCAACAGCAACTATTATTAATTTGCCTACGTCTGTAACCATTGTTGTGGTGTGTTCGCTTCTTTAAATATTATTTGTCATGTACTTACCTAAGCTTGTAGTAATGATATGAGTGAATATCCTTTATGTTCATAAATTCCAGCCTTTTTCAGGGGATGGATCGATCGGTTGAATAAAAGGATACTATGGCACTGGTTTAATTAATTGGAAAAATCATAAAAAGACCCCTTCCGATTGTGGAAAGGGTTTATTTTCGTCAATTTTTAATTATCCTTCTACAATCGAGTAAGTCCCTTCACCACCATGGATTTCAAGGAACATGTCCATCAAGGATTTCGTTAGCTGATCTGCTTCCATGATTGGAGTATTGGGCTGTAAATAAATGATTTGGATGGCCTTTTTCGATTCCTCGGTGACTTTCGTGCGTTCTGAATCAACGTAAGGACTTCCGAAGGCGCCCACATGATCGGCTGATGTAATCATATTTTCCATGGAATTCAAGCGGCCGTTCAAACCTTCATAACCATCTGACGCTTCGCCGATCTTAATCGAGATGTCCCCTGATAATTTTTCCGCATCATAAATGCCGATCGGAACTTCATATAACAGCGAAAAGAAGTTATTTAAATCGATGGCTGAATGGATGGGTGTTAAGTAATTCTGTTTTTTTACGCGGCGGTAAAGAGCTTCCACGGAGGGGCGGTACCGTGACGGATTTGTTCCTGTAGCCTTGAAAATCTCCCGCCACACTTTAATGCCGGAAAAGTCGGTCAATTCCTTTTCTTCAAGGTCGAAGAAAAGGGCTTCCTGAAATAGTTGAAGTCTTCCTTTAACCATTTGCGGGGAGGGACCTACTTCGATGTTTTCATATGTAATGATCCCAACTTTGAATTGAGGGATTTTACTGTTAAGATTAGCTGATATGGTAATTTCCAACCGTTTCACCTCCAAAAATGATTGCAATTAGTTTATCATAGATAGCAATGGTTTGAAAAAGATTCAAGCTTTCAATGGGAATACTGAATGAACGTAGGTGATTAATATGGATATGAACACATTCAAGCAAGAAGTGATTTTATATAGTAAGGAAATCGGCATCGATAAAATCGGCTTTACGTCGGCCACGGCCTTTACCGAGTTGAAAGGTCGGTTGATACGTCAACAAGAGCTGGATTATCAGTCAGGCTTTGAAGAAGCTGATATAGAAAAAAGGGTAAGGCCAGAATTGATATTCGATAAACCGCAATCGATCATTTCGATTGCGCTTGCTTATCCTTCGAAATTGAAGAATGCTCCGCAAAGTACAAAAAGTGAGCGCCGGGGGATCTTTTGCCGGGCGTCTTGGGGAACGGATTATCATACCGTTCTTCGTAATAAATTGCAGTTGCTTGAGGATTTCATTAAAGATAAAGTGCCAGGGGCAATGATGAAATCCATGGTCGATACGGGCGAATTATCAGACAGGGCAGTGGCTGAGCGTGCAGGTATTGGCTGGAGTGCAAAAAACAGTATGATCATCACACCGGAATTCGGTTCTTATGTATACTTGGGAGACATGATAACCAACCTGCCTTTTGAACCGGATCAACCGATGGAAGATCAATGCGGGACATGCAATAAATGTGTCGATGTTTGCCCGACTGGTGCGCTCGTTCAGGGCGGGCAGCTAAATTCCAAGCGTTGTATCGCATTCTTAACGCAAACAAAAGGTTTCCTGCCGGATGAGTTCAGGACGAAAATAGGCAATCGTTTGTATGGATGTGATACATGCCAGACCGTTTGTCCGAAAAATAAAGGAATGGATTTTCATTTTCATGAAGAGATGGAACCCGACCCGGAGCTGGCGAAACCGCTGTTGAAACCCCTGCTTACGATTTCAAATCGGGACTTCAAAGAGACATACGGCCATGTATCTGGCTCTTGGCGCGGTAAAAAACCAATCCAACGAAATGCCATTTTAGCATTGGCCCATTTCAAAGATGAAACGGCATTGCCACAATTGATACAGGTCATGAAGGATGATCCGCGGCCTGTCATCAGGGGGACGGCGGCCTGGGCAGTTGGGAAAATTGGCCGGGAGCAGGCTGTTTCCGCATTGGAAGAAGCACGAATGAAGGAAACGGATGAAGAGGTACTGGCGGAAATTGAGAAAGGACTGCAGTTTACCTTGGAAACAAAATGATATCTAAAATGCAGCCGCCCGGTAAATATTAACGGGCGGCTTTATTTGGCTTAAAATATATCGTTACCTTCGAGGAAGCCTTTTTAAAAGTTGAAACTCCCACATTTTATGAAATTGTGTTTTTGTCCATGCCTACATACATACACATTAGCATAGATGGTAAGAAGGAGGGCATGAACTTGAGGGAACAATTGCAACGCCTTTTACAAGAAAGAGTGGAGTTTTATACTTCCGATGATTTAGAACGGGGTGAAAGGAAGTTACATTTGAAGAAGGAAGTGATGAGGAACCGTGCGGCGGAAATTGTTCGGGTGAATGCGGCAGGTAAGGTACATTCGAAAAGAAAGGAAGACAATGATACAGTTCTGACATATCATGTGCACCTGCAATATTTATTGAAACAGGAGGATTCATTTTATATAGAAGAAGAAATGGAAGAAAGGGAGGCCCGTTTTCGAAATGGGTATATAGTGGATGAACATGAGCTGTTTCCCAGCTTTGAAACCGAAGAGGCACCGCCAAAATGTGATCCAGGCGCAGATCGTCTCGCATATAAGTATGATCGAATGAAGGCCGTCCAATATGCTGAGCGTTGGTGGAACGAATTCAATCCCGCTTATCATAAATTCACTGATGATTGTACGAATTACATTTCTCAATGTTTACATGCGGGAGGCATACCGATGTGGGGGGCGCCAAACAAAAGTAAGGGCTGGTGGATGAGAGGGAAAAGCTGGAGTTATACATGGACGACGGCCCATGCTTTATATCATCTGCTTAAAGCCGGGAATGCCATAAGGACAAAGCAGGTCGAGTCTGCCAAGGAATTGAATTTGGGAGATATCCTCTGCATAGATTTCGAAGGGGACGGACGGTTTGATCATAACTTGATCGTAACGGCGAAGGATCAGGACGGGATGCCCCTAGTGAATGCACATACGATGAACAGCCGTCACCGCTATTGGACATATGAGGATTCAACCAGATACACACCGAACATCGTTTATAAATTTTTTGTGATTTTGGATGGAGGTTGATTGGTTTTTAGTCTTTTTTGTTTAATGCTATAATTAAGGTGAAGTTCAAACTAGAGGTGAAAATGAAGTGTCAATACATGTAGTTTTATATCAACCACAGATTCCAGCAAATACAGGAAATATCGCAAGAACGTGTGCAGGGACGGATACGTCTTTACATCTCATTCGCCCGCTCGGTTTCTCGACGGATGACAAACAGCTCAAACGGGCCGGGCTCGATTACTGGGAGAATGTAAAGATCCATTATTATGATTCGTTAGAAGAGTTTTATGAAAGAAATGCCGGCGGTGAATTTTATTACTTGACGAAATTTGGAGAGCAGCCACATTCCAGCTTCGATTACAGTGATCAAGACAGTGAGATATACTTCATTTTTGGCCGAGAAACGACGGGTCTCCCGAAAGAGGTGATCCAAGAAAATATGGATCGGTGCCTGCGGATCCCAATGACGGATAAAGTGCGTTCACTTAATCTGTCGAACACGGCTGCCATCTTGGTTTATGAAGCACTTAGACAGCAAAATTACCGTGATTTGGATTTGAAAACAAAAGGTTGAGTTTCATCAATACTATCATCGGGGGCATTTCAGCCCCGATGATGGATACATATTCTTAAGGGGTGGGAGCATTGAATAACTTTATTGAGAAGATTTTAGATCACCGTTCCATACGTTCTTTTGAGGACAAGTTGTTGTCTGATGAGCAAATCAACACGATTGTTGAATGTGCCCAAGCTGCATCGACTTCAAGTTATATTCAAGCGTATTCAATCATCGGGGTAACCGATCCGGAAAAGAAAGCCAAGCTTGCTGAACTTGCCGGACCACAAGCATATGTAGAGAAGAATGGACATCTATTCGTCTTTTGTGCCGATTTATATCGTCAGGATATGGTTTCCGAAATGGAAAACACTGACCTGTCCGAATCAATTGAAAGTACGGAGAAGTTCATGGTTGCCTGTATTGACGCTGCTCTTGCGGCTCAGAATGCGGCATTGGCAGCAGAATCGATGGATCTTGGCATTTGCTATATAGGCGGGATCCGCAATAATCTCCCGGAAGTGTCAGCGATTTTGAATATACCGCATCGCGTTATGCCATTATTCGGTCTAGTTGTCGGATATCCGAAAAACCGTTCGGATAAAAAGCCGCGTTTGCCGCTGGCCAATATCTATCATGAAAATGGATATCAGGAGGATAGGCAAGAGTTCATCGGACAACTTGAAGAGTATAATGAAACGATTTCCAGCTATTACGAGCAACGGACTAAAGGTAAACGAAAAGACACCTGGACCGAGCAAATGGCTGGAATGCTTGGAAAGAAAAGCAGGTTGTACATGAAAGAATATGTTGAGAAGCAAGGATTTAAGAAACATTGATTATGCCTTTCCCATAATGGACATCCTCCAAAGTCCTGAGTATGGAGTAAAGATCCCGGAAACATTTCCGGGATCTTTACTGTGTTCATTTGTCACTCGGTAATCCGGACTGGCCCAAAAAATCCAGTCAGGATTTCTTCTTATATGCCCATGAAATTACCATTGACAATATATTTAGATAGAATTATAGTAATTAAGTAGTGGATAATGATAATCATTTTCATTTGAGTTTTTACTTACCTATTTTTCAGTAAATGGAGGTTAAAAAATGCTTCGCCTATATACAGAGGCTTTAAATATTGGTTATGGTGAACGTTTAATTGTAAAAGATCTCAGTGTGGAAATTCCAGATAAAAAAATCACGACGATCATCGGTTCAAATGGATGTGGGAAATCGACACTTTTGAAAGCGATGACCAGAATCATTCCCAATCAATCAGGTACGGTTGTTTTAGATGGGGTGAATATCTTAAAAGAAAGCACTAAGATCCTTGCAAGAAAAATGGCCATACTTCCGCAGACACCCGAGAGTGCAAGCGGATTGACGGTTGGGGAGCTCGTATCATATGGGCGCTTTCCCTATCAAAAAGGTTTTGGGCGCCTGACCCAAAAAGACTATGATGTGATTGATTGGGCACTTGAAGTGACCGGCACGAAAGACTTCAAGTTCCGTCCGGTGGATGCTCTATCAGGAGGTCAGCGCCAGCGTGTTTGGATTGCGATGGCCCTTGCCCAGGAAACGGAAATCATCTTCCTTGATGAGCCGACCACCTATTTGGATATGGCACATCAGCTGGAGGTTCTAGAATTATTACAAAGGCTGAATGTAGAACAGGGACGTACAATTGTCATGGTTCTTCATGATTTAAACCAAGCTGCTCGCTTTGCCGACTATATCATTGCCTTAAAGGACGGGGAAATAGTCAAAGCAGGAGATTGTGAAGAAGTCATCACTCATGAAGTGCTTAAGGAAGTATTCCAAATTGATGCGGTAATCGGACGAGATCAACGAACGAACAAACCAATGTGCAGCACATACAATTTACTAAAAGGAGATTTGACGACAAATGAAAAAGATAATGATCCCGTTTATACTGCTGTTAGTGTTAATTATTAGTGCTTGTGGCAACGAGTCAGCCGAAAAAGAAAAAAGCCCGGCTTCCAAAAAGGAAAAATCAGGTACCATCACCTACCAATCTGAAAATGGCCCTGTTGAAGTTCCGGCCGATCCTCAGCGTGTTTTAGTGCTATCTACTTTCGCAGGTAACGTAATGGCTTTGGATGTAAACCTTGTAGGTGTCGATTCATGGTCTAAAATGAACCCGAACTTTAAGGAATTAAAAGATGTCGAAGAAGTGACGGACGAAGACCTGGAAAAGATCATCGAGTTGGATCCGGATTTAATCATTGGTTTATCAACGATTAAAAATGTTGATAAATTAAGTGAAATTGCTCCGACCGTAACGTATACATACGGAAAAGTGGACTATTTAACACAGCACGTAGAAATTGGCAAGCTTTTGAATAAAGAAAAAGAAGCCCAAGCTTGGGTGGATGATTTCAAAAAACGGGCAAAAACAACCGGTGAAGACATTAAAGCCAAAATCGGTGAAGATACAACCGTTTCCGTATTCGAAAAGTTTGACAAACAGTTCTATGTATTTGGCGATAATTGGGGTCGTGGAACGGAAATCCTTTATCAGGAAATGAAGTTGGCCATGCCTGAAAAAGTAAAAGAAGCAGCGTTGAAAGATGGTTACTTTGCTTTGTCTTTAGAAGTTCTGGCAGACTATGCTGGTGATTATGTTATTTTGAGTAATAATAAAGACGAGGACAATTCATTCCAACAAACTGATACGTATAAAAACATTCCTGCTGTTAAAAACAATAAACTATTTGAAGTGAATGCGAAAGAATTCTACTTCAATGACCCAATAACATTAGATTATCAATTAGACTTCTTTTCCAAAAGTTTTCTTGGAAAATAATACAGCGAGGGAGAGGAAATCCATTTCCTCTCCTTTTATTCTATAAAAAAGAGATGAGAGAGACAGATGACTAAAGAAAATCAACGTTTCATCCCATTTATATATAAACTGATCATAGGGATTGCTGTATTCATAGGCATGTTCATTATTTCAATGGCATTTGGTGCGGCTGATGTTACTGTAAAAGATGTCTGGCAAGCACTGACATCAAATGCTGTCGGTGAAAAGCTTTCAATCATCCGGGAAATCCGTTTCCCCCGTGAAGTGGGAGCAATCTTCGTGGGTGCAGCGCTTGCCGTTTCTGGTGCCATCATGCAGGGGATGACCAGGAATCCACTTGCCGATCCGGGGTTGCTTGGATTGACGGCAGGAGCCAATGCAGGTCTCGCCATTACTTTGGCATTTATTCCAAATGCTAATAATTTAGGGATCATGATTGCGTGTTTTATAGGTTCCGCTGTCGGGGCAACCATGGTTTTCGGAATCGGTGCGATCAAAAAGGGAGGATTTTCACCATTAAGGATCGTATTGGCTGGTTCTGCAGTCTCTGCATTCCTATTTGCCGTTTCGCAAGGGGTCGGCATTTATTTCAAGGTATCAAAAGATGTTTCGATGTGGACAGCTGGCGGGAATATCGGAACTTCATGGGAGCAGCTTCGCGTAATCGTGCCGTTCATTTTAATAGGCATCCTGATTTCCCTTATCTTTTCCAGACAGCTCACCATACTTAGCTTAAGTGAAGAAGTGGCGGTAGGCTTAGGGCAAAAGACAACACAAATAAAGGTGGTCCTTTTCGTGGTCATCATTCTCCTGGCAGGAGCTGCCGTTGCGCTTGTTGGAAATATGGTGTTCATCGGGTTAATGGTCCCCCATATTGTTCGGGCTATCGTGGGTACGGACTATCGATTCATCCTTCCTATGTCTGCGATTTTGGGAGCCACTTTCATGCTGCTTGCCGATACGATCGGCCGTACCATCAATTCTCCATATGAAACACCTGTGGTAGCGGTTGTTGCGATGATAGGTTTACCTTTCTTCCTCCTAATCGTGCGTAAAGGAGGTAAAGCATTCTCATGATCCACTCAGCTTTAGTCAAAAAACAGCGTTGGATAATAGGTGCATTAACTGCACTCATCATCATTACGATCATTATAGGGACGTGTTCGGGATATTCAAATCTTTCTTTAGGGCGACTGTTTCCAACGCTCTTCGGGCAAGGGACGTTTAAAGAGGAATTCATATTATTTTCCGTCCGCTTGCCGCGAATCATCATCACCCTTTTAGCAGGCATGGCCCTTGCACTGTCGGGAGCCATTCTGCAAGGGATCACACGTAATGATTTAGCCGATCCAGGAATAATCGGGATCAACTCAGGAGCAGGTGTTGCCATTGCCGCTTTCTTTCTGTTTTTCCCGCTTGACGCTGGTTCGTTTGTTTATATGGTTCCGCTTGTCGGTTTTATCGGAGCGTTACTGACGGCCTGTTTAATATATATCCTCTCATACAAGAGAAAGAGTGGCCTTGAACCCGTTCGGTTAGTGTTGATCGGCGTAGGTTTTTCAATGGCGCTTTCAGGCCTGATGATTGTCCTCATTTCGTCAGCGGAACGAGCGAAGGTCGATTTCATCGCAAAATGGTTGGCGGGAAATATATGGGGCACGGATTGGCCTTTCATTTGGGCAATCATTCCATGGTTAATCATCCTCATTCCATTCACTTTATATAAAGCAAATCGTTTGAATTTGCTTGGCTTAAATGAACCGGTCGCAATTGGGGTCGGTGTATCGATTGAAAAGGAGCGGATCGTCCTGCTGATCACGGCTGTGGCACTGGCAGCGGCAGCCGTTTCTGTTACAGGCGGAATTGCATTCATTGGACTTATGTCCCCGCACATAGCAAAATCCTTGGTAGGACCTCGAAATCAACTATTCATTCCGGTTGCCATTTTAATCGGTGGATGGCTATTGCTGCTTGCCGATACGATAGGCCGTAATATCATTGAACCCGAGGGGATTCCTGCAGGTATCATGGTCGCATTGATCGGTGCTCCTTATTTCATGTATTTATTGTTGAAAAAATAACAATTTGCTAAAAAATCCCCTGAATGATTTCAGGGGATCTTATGTTTTTGAGTGCTTCCGCAGTTTTTTGTTTTAATAGGAGTTATCTATATCTATTTATTTCATCAGGATTCAATCGTTTCGCTTCGAAATAAAATACTTGAATAAACTTTTTTGTATTTACCCGGGTAGGTGTAAGAACGAATGATGAATCATTTTGCAGTTCTTTCATCTTTTGGCGAACGACTGTGAAATCGAAAAATTTGGAAGCGTAATTTTCAAACTTCGGATTTGAAAAATCCGTTAAACCGAGCGAAGCAAAATGATTTAACGAATGGTTAATCGTTCTGCGTATCCGCTGTTCGGAAGCTTTTATTTCCCGATTGATATCAGCCTGCAAAGCTGCTGTGCCGAGCTTTTTTTTGGTGATTTCTACAAAGATATCTTTAAGGGTGGGGAATTGCTTTCCAAAAGTAAAAGTCCTTTCATACATAAATAAATATTGAAGCATCTCCATTAAATCTTTTGCGCCATTTTCTCCAACGATCCCTAATTCCGATAGTAGGAATTCACCTACCTCACTGATACTTTTTTCATTAAAATTAATGGATTTATCAACTTTTGGCTGTTCAAAATTCAATACACTATTCAGAGAGGCTTGAATAGTTGTGATCGATCTTTCTAAATGAATTCGTTCCATAACTTTTCGGATAACTGTTAATATCTCAATACGATTGATTGGTTTAGTAATATAATAATCAATTCCAAGTGAGTATGCCTCACCAATCAGCTCCTTTGATTCAACCTGCGAAATCATTATTATTTTCCCGTTAAATGTATTTTTTATATGACGAAGTGTCTCAATGCCATCCCGGATGGGCATTAATAAATCAATAAATAAAATATCAATTTGTTTTAAATTCAAAATATGTCCTTCTAATAGGCTTCCATCCTCGGCTTCCTCCACCACTTCTCCTAAATCTTCGTTCTCTATAATTTGGCTTAAGTTTGACCGTATGGCACAATCATCATCTGTTATAAAAAAACGCATGGAATCATCCTCTCTGGATCAACTTTTGAATGGGTAATTTTATTGAAAAAACGGCGCCGTTAAAACTATTCTCAAACAGGATATCGCCTCCCAGTTCTTTTACGACCTCTTTAACATATGAGAGACCAATCCCTGTTGAAGGTGTCCCGAAATGATCATATTTTGAAGTGAACCCAGGTTTGAATATGACAGTCTGATATTTTTGAGGAATTCCAGGTCCAGTATCAGCAACTTTAAATTCTACATTGTCATGAACTTCACACAAACTTAAACGGACGATTCCCTTTTCTTTAATTGCTTCAACTGCATTTGCGACTAAATTATTGAAAAGAGATAACACGGTATACACATGATAATGTGAATCATTTCCATCCAATGAATATTCAAATTGGATATCCTTTCCTAGTGATAAGGCATATTTTTCATTAATTCGGATAATTAAATGAAAAAGTTCAGCAGCATTCATATAATCTTTAAAACTCTCATTGGAAATCAATTTGGAGAGACCAGCAAAAATCCGTTGATTATCTTTCTTGACTTCATGCATTTCACCCGCGATGCGCAATGCTTTTTGACTATATGGCTCTGTATAAACATGGGGTTGCTTTTCCCTTTTTTCCAGAGCTTTTAAATCTCGATACAAATCATACGATTTCTTGGTAATATTCTCAGCATTTTTTAATGTTTTTTTTAAATGAATCGTTTCCTCGTATAAGTTGGAAATGAGCATCAGCATATGTTCATTTTGTTTTCTGATTTGTCTTTCCCTTGATTGTGCTTCATAAAGTTTCATCATATTAAAAAAACTTAAAACGATAAAACTGTGGGCGAATGCGATCATGATCATCTCGTTCAGTGAACCTAGCGTAATGGTTGTTTCCAATACAATATATTGAAAGATCAATTCTACAGAGTCGGAAAATATTTCGATAATGAGACCAATAAATCCAATAATTAAAGATCGGTTTTGAAAGCGATTGATTTTCACTAAATAAAAAAGAAAGCAGTAGGTGAAATAAAAGAAAAAACTTGGATAATGAACTTGGAATGCGGAAGCCCAGGAAAAACTATCATGCATGAAAAAATCTATAAGAATACGAAATGCCACAACCATTGTTCCTGTCAGAAGGCCCGAAAGAATGGCAGGTGTTTTCTGTAATAATAGTAAAAAAAAGAAAAGTACAGGCGGACCAAAGCTTACCCGAAACGTTTCATTTAAAGGATAAAAACTCAATTCGCCTGCTAATGGCACTGTCAACAGCATCAACGCAAGGATATTGACCTCTTTTTTCATCAACGTACTGAGATTCAAGTCGTCACCTCCCAATTTGTTTAAAAAATCAGTATACAGTTTCATCGGCTTCAATACAACGCTTACTTTGTTCCTGAAAGGAACGGCTTAAAACCAATTATCGCAAAACCAATCTGATTTTCTATCCACAAAAAATGGTAACGGAACATATGAGATGAATCCGTTTTTTTTTGTGGATTTTTATTTTTTAGATTTTGTAGGTTTTCGTATGATTATGTAGTTCCCAATTTAAAATGAACGGTAGATAGAGATTTTTGAAAGCGCTTAACAATTATTAGAATATTCATTATGTTTTCATCTAATCTATTACAGCATGATGGCATTCGATAAACGCTCATTTTGAATAATGATACAACAACTGAAGAGGTGGAAAAATGTGATTGAAGAATTGTCGAAAGAGTATGACATTCACGTTAATGGTCAAAAGCAAGCCGACTTAGATGAATGGGTGGCACATTACAGACCCTATGCTACTGAAGGGCAAACCGCCAATTATATACCGGCATTGAGGAATGCACACTTATCGCAATTAGGTATCTGCATACTGGAGCCTGGTGGAACAATGATCAAGTCAGGGGATTGGGAAGTCCCATTCACGCTGCAAAGTATTTCAAAAGTGCTCAGCTTTATAGCCGCATGCTTGGGTTGCGGCATTTCTTATGTGTTAGAGAGGGTCGATGTGGAACCAACTGGAGATGCCTTCAATTCAATTATTCGTTTAGAAATGCATAAGCCGGGAAAGCCGTTTAATCCGATGATAAATGCTGGGGCGATAACTATAGCTTCGCTTCTCCCAGGTGATTCTTCACAAAAGAAATTAGAATTTCTCTTTACATTATTCGAAAAATTATTAGGAAAGCGCCCGGCTATCAATGAGGCAGTGTATCTATCTGAGTGGCAAACCTCTCATAGAAATAGAGCCTTGGCTCACTATTTAAAAGAGACGAATTATTTAGAATCGGATGTAGAGGAAGCTTTAGAGGTTTACCTCAAACAATGTTCCATCGAAGTAACCACAGAAGACATAGCCCTGCTTGGGCTGATTCTTGCACAAGATGGATACCATCCCATCCGTAAAGAACAAGTACTCCCAAAAAAAGTGGCTAAGCTGGCCAAAGCATTAATGCTTACTTGTGGAATGTACAATGCATCGGGTAAATTTGCAGCTTTTGTGGGGGTGCCTGCCAAAAGTGGAGTATCTGGCGGGATCATGGCACTAGTTCCTCCAAGTTCCAGAAGCGGGCTTCCTTTTCAAGATGGATGCGGCATTGGTATATACGGACCTGCCATTGATGAATATGGGAATAGCGTAACGGGTGGTATGTTATTGAAACAAATGGCACAGGAATGGGATCTTAGTATTTTCTAAAAGCAGAGAAAAGCATCTAGGGACATGCTAATTTTTCCTTATCAATTGACTAAACTTTAGCAAGAGGTGATGCCATGCAGAAATCACTTTAAGATTCTATTGGACGAACTTGAAACAATTCATAAATCAGTTAAGAACGTCATTAGAAAAGAATGAAATTTGGAAAGCATGGTGATGAACATATGAATAATTTACAGCGAAAGATGGGGACGTTTTCGTTAACGATGGTAGGACTCGGGTCCATTATTGGCTCAGGCTGGTTATTCGGAGCTTGGAAAGCGGCACAAATCGCAGGACCTGCTGCCATTATCTCTTGGATTATCGGGATGGTTGTTATTTTATTTATCGCATTATCTTACAGTGAATTAGGAGCTATGTTTCCTGAAGCTGGGGGGATGGTAAAATATACACAATACTCTCATGGCTCGTTTATAGGGTTTCTTGCTGGTTGGGCAAACTGGATTGCAATTGTTTCTGTAATACCAGTCGAGGCGATTGCTTCTGTTCAATATATGAGCTCGTGGCCATGGAAATGGGCGGAGTGGACACATGGTTTAGTGGAAAATGGGAGTCTAACTGGGCCAGGCTTGGCAATTGCTTCAGCATTATTGGTCGTCTATTTTTTATTAAATTACTGGACAGTTAGTTTGTTTTCAAAAGCAAATTCATTTATTACAGTCTTTAAGGTTATTATACCTGGACTGACAATCGGCTCACTTTTATTTGCCGGTTTTCATGGTTCCAATTTTACCGCTGCAGGAAGTATCGCTCCCAATGGTTGGGCAAGTGTGCTAACTGCTGTAGCAACCTCTGGTATCATCTTTGCATTTAATGGTTTTCAAAGTCCGATTAACATGGCAGGTGAGGCAAAGAATCCTGGACGTTCGATTCCATTTGCAGTAATAGGCTCCATCTTAATTGCAACGGTTATCTACGTTTTATTACAGATTGCATTTATTGGGGCTGTTGATCCGTCGATGATTGTGAACGGATGGCAACATTTGAATTTCAATTCACCGTTTGCTGATTTAGCAATTGTTCTAGGGATAAACTGGTTAGTTATTTTACTATATGTTGATGCTTTTATTTCACCTTCCGGGACGGGAATAACATACACGGCGACAACGTCAAGAATGCTTTATGGAATGGAAAAGAATAAATATTTGCCAAGCGTGTTTGGAAAACTTCATCCACTTTATGGTATCCCTCGTCAAGCCATGTTTTTTAATCTAGGTGTATCTTTCTTATTTTTATTCATGTTTAGAGGCTGGGGCGTATTGGCAGAGGTTATTTCTGTTGCGACATTAGTCTCTTATATTACAGGTCCAGTTACTGTTATGACATTAAGGCGCACCGGTCAGGATTTATATAGACCATTACGTCTAAAAGGATTGAGTATCATTGCACCGTTAGGCTTTGTTTTTGCTTCTTTGGTTTTATATTGGGCAAGATGGCCACTGACAGGACAAGTATTATTTATCATCATGATTGGTCTCCCCGTTTATTTCTATTATCAAGCAAAAATCAATTGGAAGGGATTCCGTCAAAACTTCTTGGCAGGGGTTTGGATGGTTGTTTACTTACTCTGTATGATGGCCATTTCATACTTAGGCAGTGAAAAGTTTGGTGGACTGAACATAATCCCATTTGGTTGGGATATGGTCATCATAACATGCTTATCGCTAGGGTTTTATAGTTGGGCAATAAAGAGTGGTTTCCAAACAGAATATTTGGAACAAGGAAAAAAAGTAAATGAAGACTTGAGATCGATGGAGAATAACATTGCAGCCCACACAGATAAAAAGGACGCTGTATAAATGGTGTAGCCACTTCATTGATTGGCATGCGCTAACTATATCGATGAAGGGTGAAAAAAAGGGGACGGCAATTTTAATTTGCTGTCCCCTTTTTGGAATTTAAGAAAGGCTGTTATTTTTTATTTCACACCTGGTTTATCATTATACCCGGCAGTGAAGATAGCGGCTAAAAATGTAATAGCAACCCCAACGATAATAACTGTGCCCATGCTGTGACCTCCCTTTACCCATATTGTCCCACTTAAGTATAGGCTTAGTATACCCTAATTTTTAGCAGGAGTGCACACAATTTTTCTTGTCAGCATAAATGTCTTCAATTCTTCAATGATTAAGCCTTTTTCGATACATGGAGAGTCAAGCTCTATTCGAAACAATGGCCGGCGACTTTTTAAAGTCTGACATGTTTGTCAGACTTGGAGCATAGATTTAAGTATTCTCTGAAAGTGACAGGGGGAGGTTCCTTAAATGGATATTTTAAAGAAAATCGAAAAATTTAGAGAAGATGAACAGAAGCTGAAGTGGGAAGGCACCTTCGCAGAGTACTTAGAAATATTGAAAGAAACGCCTTTAGTTGCTCAATCTGCTCATTCACGTGTATACAACATGATCAGAGATGCAGGGATAGAGGAAGTAAATGGGACAAAGAAATACAATTTTTTCAGCGGTCAGTTGTTTGGCCTTGAAGATTCATTGGAAAGGCTCATCGAGGAATATTTCCATCCGGCGGCAAAGCGGCTCGATGTCCGTAAGCGGATATTGCTTCTCATGGGTCCTGTATCAGGCGGGAAGTCCACACTCGTTTCTTTACTGAAGCGTGGACTTGAAAACTATTCATTAAAAGACACTGGTGCTATTTATGCAATAAAAGGATGCCCGATGCATGAAGATCCACTGCATCTCATTCCGCAGTATTTACGGGATGATTTTTTTGAAGAATATGGCATCAGGATTGAAGGAAACCTATCGCCGCTGAATGTAATGAGGTTAGAACAGGAGTATGGAAGCAGGATAGAAGATGTGATGGTCGAGCGTATTTTCCTTTCGGAAGATAAGCGTGTTGGAATTGGAACATTCAGTCCTTCTGACCCTAAGTCACAGGATATTGCTGATTTGACGGGCAGCATCGATTTTTCGACCATTGCCGAATACGGATCTGAATCAGATCCGAGGGCCTATCGTTTTGATGGGGAGCTGAACAAGGCGAACCGCGGGATGATGGAGTTTCAGGAGATGCTGAAATGTGATGAAAAGTTCTTATGGCATTTGCTTTCATTGACCCAAGAGGGGAATTTTAAAGCTGGCCGTTTTGCATTGATCAGTGCAGATGAACTGATTGTGGCTCATACGAATGAAACGGAGTATAAAGCGTTCATTTCCAATAAGAAAAATGAAGCATTGCATTCCCGTATCATTGTCATGCCGATTCCATATAATCTGAAGGTTACCGAGGAAGAAAAGATTTATGAAAAAATGATCCGTGAAAGTGATGTCTCGGATGTTCATATAGCTCCGCATACATTAAGGGTAGCGGCAATCTTCAGCATCATGACACGCCTGAAGGATCCCAAAAAGGGCGATATCGATTTAGTGAAAAAGATGAGACTTTATGATGGGGAAAATGTCGAAGGATTTAATTCCGCGGACATCAATGAATTGAAAAAAGAATATCAGGACGAAGGCATGAGCGGAATCGACCCGCGTTACGTGATTAACCGAATTTCCTCTACGATCATTCGTAAGGAAAATCCGTCCATTAATGCATTGGATGTACTTATGTCATTAAAAGCAGGTCTTGACCAGCATCCGTCCATTACGAACGAACTTCGGGAGAGGTATTTGAATTTCATTTCCCTGGCACGTAAAGAATACGATGCCATTGCAAAAAATGAAGTGCAAAAGGCATTTGTCTATTCATATGAAGAGTCGGCGAAGATCCTCATGGATAATTATCTGGATAATGTCGAAGCATACTGCAACAAATCAAGGCTTCGCGATCCATTGACTGGGGAAGAAATCAATCCAGATGAAAAATTGATGCGCTCGATAGAAGAGCAAATTGGAATTTCCGAGAATGCAAAAAAAGCATTCCGCGAAGAAATATTGATTCGCATTTCTGCATATGCACGTAAAGGTAAGAGATTCGATTATAATTCCCATGATCGTTTACGGGAAGCGATTCAGAAAAAACTATTCGCGGATTTGAAGGATGTTGTTAAGATCACTACTTCAACGAAGACACCAGACGAAAGGCAACTGAAGAAAGTGAACGAGGTCATCACGAGACTTATCGACGAGCACGGTTATAATTCCACATCAGCCAATGATTTGCTGCGATATGTGGGCAGCTTGTTAAATCGGTAAACCATACTTTTTTGCCCCTGCCCCCAATCGGGCAGGGGTTTATGGCCTTTTGCGAATGTAAAATGAATTCCCTTGAAATCATGCATCTTTTAATAAAGGGTGATTATGCAAGAGATTAAAGCACCGGGCCCTTCTGAATGGAGGTAGTCCGGGGCTTTGATATCTATTTAGTTACATGTAAGCCATACTGTTCAATAAGTGTAATAAGTTGATTCGGTGATAGTTTTTCTTCGCTGTGATCAATTTTAATTTCCCCATCATCAACATCGATGATCGCACGTTCCACACCTTCCGTTTTCAAAAGTATGGACTCCAGATTTAAAATCGGGCCTTCTGACGTTGCTTCCTTTACATAAAGGGTAGTTGTTTGCATATTCTTGCACCTCCTTACATTTGCTCATAATGTCTTATCTATACCCCATATTTCCATGAGATATGTTACGTTTTAGATTTGGAAATATTGGGTATCAATAAGTAGAGGTGATGGTAAATGAGTAAAGAAGAATTGAAAAAAGAACATGTTCCGGAAAATAGCTCCATGGCTAAGGATTATGAAGAGATGAAAGAACTTGGAAAGCAGATGGAAAATCAAAGGACGAATGAAGAATTGAAAGAGTGGGATAAACGCCCAGGTACAGTTCAACATGAAATAGAGGAAGATAAAGATTGACGAATTTAACAACCAGAACCATTCTATCTGTTTAAAAGGGGTGTCCAGAAAAACTGCTGGGACACCCTTTTTGTTGTATTTCATTAATTACACTGGCATTTAAATAATCCTCTAACCCGAAAAATGACACCCGCTAAAAAAACGAACAGACCTGATGATCATCAGGTCTGTTCGTTTTTTTGAAATATTTATTTTCAGTAGCATTTTTTTGAAAGAACTTTAAAGGGCCTCTAATGCCCATGTCAGGACTTGTCTAGTTCGTAGGCAAACGTCCATTATTGAATTTTGTTGTAAATTATCCAGCATCGCTGCATAAGATAGAGTAATACTTTTCTTTTAATCCGTTTTTTCGCACTGTATTTTTGATTGGAAAACCGGAATGATGTGGGCTTTCCCACACTAATTTATTATATGAAGGAATGATGAAAAGCGTGCAAACATTTTTAAGGGGGGAAGAGAATGTCGGAAGAGAGTAATCAACAGTATGTTATCTCACAGGAAAATTGGTCCCTCCATCGGAAAGGCTATGATGATCAACAACGTCATCAGGAAAAGGTGCAGGAAGCGATCAAGAATAATTTGCCTGATCTAATTTCAGAAGAAAGCATCGTGATGTCCAATGGCCGGGATGTTATCAAGATTCCCATTCGCTCCTTGGATGAATACAAAATTCGTTATAACTATGATAAAAACAAACATGTAGGGCAAGGCGATGGAGACAGTAAAGTGGGGGATGTGGTCGCAAGGGATGGCTCACCGTCCGATGCCGGGGCCGGTAAGGGCCAAGGTGCAGGTGATAAGGCAGGCGAGGATTATTATGAAGCCGAAGTGTCGATGATGGAATTGGAGGAAGCACTGTTCAGTCAATTGGAACTCCCTAATCTTCAGAAGAAAGAACACGCGGAGCACACGCTTGAACACATCGAATTCAACGACATCCGCAAGACAGGCCTAATGGGAAATATCGATAAAAAGAAAACGATGATATCGGCTTTCAAACGGAACGCCTTAAGAGGGGACCCAGGTTTTCATCCTATTTATAAGGAAGACTTTAAATTCAAAACCTGGAATGAGATTCAGAAACCAGATTCCAAAGCAGTTGTACTGGCAATGATGGATACTTCCGGAAGTATGGGGTTATGGGAAAAATATATGGCTCGAAGCTTTTTCTTTTGGATGAACCGTTTCTTGCGGACAAAATATGAAACGGTGGAAATCGAGTTCATTGCCCATCATACAGAAGCGAAAGTTGTTCCGGAAGAGGATTTCTTTTCAAAAGGGGAAAGCGGCGGTACGATTTGTTCGTCCGTATACCGAAAAGCATTAGAACTTATTGATCATAAATATGACCCCGCGAAGTTTAATATCTATCCGTTTCACTTTTCCGATGGTGACAACCTAACATCCGATAACGTCCGCTGCGTTAAGCTTGTTGAAGAACTCATGAAGGTTTCCAATATGTTCGGATACGGGGAAGTCAATCAATACAATCGTCATTCGACATTGATGACAGCTTATAAGAACATCGATAATGAAAAATTCAGGTACTATATCCTAAAGCAAAAGGCTGACGTTTTCCATGCAATGAAGAGCTTTTTTAAAGACGAGGAAAGTAAGAAGTATGCTTAAAAGAAATAAGTTAGCTTGTTCTGGATTGTAGGGAAAGCGTCATTCTCTCTACAATCTTTTTTTATCTATCGATCAATCTGATTTAAAAATATTCAGTTCCAATTGGTGACTAATCGAAGGATTCTAAACAAATCTCCCTATGAGGCAAATGAATAGCATTTGTTCATAAATTCAAGATATAAAGTTATGGTTTTCGTTCATGACACTCTTTTTACTGTAGGCGCAATATAAAAAATGGTTTATCTCATTCCATTTTTGAAACGTAATGACTTGGAATATATTATAAAATAAAGTAGCAGTGAGGATCCTTCCCAAAAACCCCATTGCAGAAAACCCATTCTCTGAGCGGTTCCAAAACATTATGCCTAGGATAACCCCTCAGGCTGCCTGTTCCCTATGATCCTAGGGGGCAGGCTGTTTTTTTATGAATAACGTTTCGATCCTTTAAGAAATAAAAAGTACCGGTGGATGGATATTAGTGGGGGGGTTTCCCCAATGGCTACTCGTTTTTATTTGTTATGCCCACACTTCCTTTTCATCCCTATACCATCTTATCGAAACAATAGTCGTTCTAAAGAAAAATCAACCGCTCTCTGACCTGCACCCATATTTTTCACATTCAAGAATGATCAATCAGAGCAAAGTTCCATGAACTGCATTCCTTTTCAGAACGAATGATTTTACTTTATGAAATACCGACACCTATCAATTTGTATATAATGATGCCAGAATCTAGATTTAGATCATATCTACATCATGATAAAGGAGAAAGATGATGTCGAAGCAATTTACCTCTTTTTTACTATGGGTGTCACAAACTTGGTTCACCCTATTGAAATACAGGATCTATTTTATTCAAGCCTTTTTAGTCTTATTTTTGATGTATCTTTTATTAAATGAACAAGAAATAAATACGCTGAAAATCACCCTCATATTAATAACTTCACTTTCCTTTCTTAAAAGTGCCCATGGGAAAAAAAGGTGAATATAAGTAAAAGTGCATGTAAGGAGATTACGGTGAAAAGTCCTATGGGAGGTGTACCAAAAGCGCTGGATGATATATGTTCATGTAATCCGACGGAAATTGAAGTAACCTCTTCAGGGAATGAAACTAATAACTCAAATTGGATAATTCGTTTCAAGCGAAAAGGTGATAAGAGGGAACCTAAGGTTTCTCTTATCACCTTTTTAGTTATGTAACCATAATGATTGTAACCCCTTAAATTTTAAGGTGGATATGATATGAAATTATGATTTTATAAATTGCAGGATCGTTTCTTCCGATTAAACACGTCGCCAAAAATGAAAATAATAACATGAAAATTGATGTTTAATGCCCTAATGTGGTTCCTAAAATGATTTTTTATGAATCATTATTGGAACGAGGTACTTCTCGAAAAAAAGTATTATGAATCTTGTAAGTAAAATTAATTTTTAGAGGAGCGTTTCTTTTATGAAGAAAAGTAAAATGTTAAAGCCTATTAACGTTATGACAACATCATTTCTTTTAGCAAGTTCTCTATTAATGCCAAGTGCAGGATTTGCAGAAGAACTATCCACACCAAAGAATGAGGATAGTTCGAATTCACAAGAGTCTAGGGTGAATAATCAAGAAGCTCGTACACAAGCAACTGAAACTCAGTCTCCAGGGAAAGCAGTTTCAAAAATGATGGCAAATGAAGCAGTCGTCAATAATTTTCAAGAGTTGAAGGTTGCCTTGGAGGCGGATAACGGAATTACTACGATCCATCTTGGACAAAGCATTGATATCAGCGAAGCGATTAAAATTCACCCGAAAAAATCGGAAATCGTTATCGAAGGAAATGACCATACATTATCGGAAACGGGAGCTGTAGGAGTATCAGGTGGTATCTATGCCAATGGTGATATATTAAGCAGTGTCCATGTCAAGAACGTGGATATTAAAGGAAAGAACTATTATGGTCTCATTACAATACATGATGTAACAAAAAATGTAGAGCAAATATTCGAAAATGTAAATTACAGTGGGCCACAATTAATTTGGAACCGCAACGGGAACGCGATTTTCAAAGGAGTCAACGACATTTATATTAATGATCATACAATGACAGGATCGTCACCTGCACAAGAGATGGCAGAAACCGGGAGTGTGGAATTCGATGGTGAAACTAAAATAAGCCATAATAATGGATATGCTCTTATTTGGTCGATTACAAAAGAACCGCAATTTAAGATAGCCCCAAATGCGAATGTGGAAATTAATACACAAAAAAGTGGATATGGAATATTTTATGCAACAGGCGGTGATATAGATTTTGCCGTTGGAAATAATGCAAAGGTAAAAATAGATGGAAAAAAGGGAATGACTCAAAGTGGAAAGTTTAAATCATTCAACGTGGATTCGAATGCAGATGTACAAATGAATAGAACGGGAACGGATTCATATCCCATGGTCTCACTTTATGGCTCAGCGAACATTAATGATCAAGCGAAACTCCATGTAACTACAGAAGACGGTCATGCTATGGAAGTGGAAAATAAAGTATCCACCATTGATTTTATTAATCCTGAGAATGTTGTGTTGTCTTCAATAAAAAAACAAGCATTAAATAATTTAAGTACCTCGCTTACGATGAGTATGGTTACGGGCATGGTAAAGCTCTGGACGAGTGCGACAGGTGATGCTGCAAATAGTTATGTGGGCAAATCCGGTGGCAATCTTACTTGGAAAGCTATATATCGTTATAACGTAGCTCAATCAATTAGTGGTAATCCAGAGAATTTCAATATTGCATTTAGTGAAACAAAAAAGATTGAAATAGGAAAAGATGTGGATGGACAAGCAGAAAGAGACCTAGCCGATGCGAAGAACAAAGTGGAAGA
>NZ_JAKXEE010000001.1:108228-508426 GCF_022603275.1 Peribacillus sp. Aquil_B1
TCTGTTCACGGACGATAAGTTCGATACATTGGAAGGAACGACGGATCAAGCATCAATTGACGAAGCCCAAAAAGCGGTCAATAAGCTTCCGGAAGGTGCAGAAAAAGACCGTCTGCAAGATTTACTGGACAAAGCGCAAGACTTATTGAACGAAAAAGAACAAGCAGAAAAGGATCTAGCCGATGCGAAGAACAAAGTGGAAGATCTGTTCACGGACGATAAGTTCGATACATTGGAAGGAACGACGGATCAAGCATCAATTGACGAAGCCCAAAAAGCGGTCAATAAGCTTCCGGAAGGTGCAGAAAAAGACCGTCTGCAAGATTTACTGAACAAAGCGCAAGATTTATTGAACAAAAAAGAACAAGCAGAAAAGGATCTAGCCGATGCGAAGAATAAAGTGGAAAATCTGTTCACGGACGATAAGTTCGATACATTGGAAGACACGACGGATCAAGCATCAATTGACGAAGCCCAAGAAGCGATCAATAAGCTTCCGGAAGGTGCAGAAAAAGACCGTCTCCAAGATTTGTTGAACAAAGCGCAAGATCTATTGGATAAAGATATAACGGCTCCAAATTCACCGAAACTGAATGAAGTTACAACAAACAGTAAAGAGGTAACAGGAACTGGAGAGCCGGATACTAAAGTAACTGTCACCATTAATGGGAAAACCTATACCGGGGTTGTCGGTCCAGATGGGAAATTCGCGGTTGCGATTCCAAATCAACCAGTCCATACGGTTCTTACAGTTACTCTTACCGACACGGCTGGGAATGTCAGTAATAGTTCAACTGTTAGAGTAGTTCAATTTATGCCGAGCGAACCAGTCAAGATAAATCCTGTGTATCAAAATGCAGAGGTTATAACTGGAACTGCACCTGAAGGGGCAACTATCGTTCGCTTATTGGTAAATGGGGAAGCGCTTCGTACGGCACCTGTCAATGAAGATGGAACATTCAGTATATACAGTAAGTACGTAGGAGTGGACGGAAATGGAAATAATAAAACCCTACAAGTAGGCGATATCGTAACGGTTGACTACGGTGTTCGGACTCCATCGAATCTGCAAGCTCATACTACGGTAATCAAGGAAGCGGAGAAACTGCAGGTGAATCCTGTAGCTCCTAATGCAGATTATGTTACGGGCAAGGCACCGGAGGGAACTAAGAGTCTCCGTTTGCTAGTGAATGGAATTGCACAGAGAACAGTGTCCCTTACTCAGACTGGGGCAGGATTCATTAATCCGGATGGAAGTTACCAAATTTACAGCCGGTTTATTGTGGATGAAAATGGGGCTACTCGAAGATTGCAAGCAGGTGATGTCATTGAAGTAGATAATGGACCTCTAGTAATTGGCGGAGATGTAGCAAAAACAATAGTTAAATAATCAATGTGATAATGATGTAAGAAGGCCTCTCCTATTGGAAGTGGGTCCTTCTTACATGCTTGAAAAACCCCTTCTGTTATGATGTCTTCGTTTCAAACTAAAAAGATCACCATATGTAAAGAGAGTCAGAAATATAGATAAGATATTGAAGAATCTCAGTTATAAAAGGATTTTGATATTTTTCAAGGGGTGAGATTATGCTATTAAAGAGAAGGTTCAGAAGTATTGGAATCTGTATATTAACTTTAACCATATTTTTGACAGGCTGTATGTCAGGAGAAAAGGATACTAAGGATGAACCGGGAGGAGTGTCAAAGCAAACGGATTCCACCACTGCTAAAGTAGTTGCAGGACAGGAAAAAGACATATCTGGCGTAAGTATTGGGATTGAAGAAGCATTGCAGCTCGAGCACCCAGAGCAAAAGGGTAAAAAAGTTTTACAGTTACAGCTGAAGGCGACTAATAAAACGGCAGAAGAAAAATTCGTAGACGTTTTTGAAATGTCGGTATGGAATCAAGAGGATAAAAAACTACGTATCTATCCAGGAGATAATCTGGGCACCAAACTGGCTCCAGGAAAAAGTGTAAAAGGAAATGGATACTATGTGATTGAAGGAAAGGGACCTTACAAGGTGCGGTATGAAAATACTGAAACGAAAGATAAGCAGGAATGGACTATTGACAAAGTGAAGGACATGACAGAAGACGCATCTGGAAAGTAGTATGTAATTTGTATTTTGACTGAATATTGGAGTTCCCCCGATGAATGGTACCACGGTTAAAGGCCATTCAATCGGGGGATTTGTTTTTCCTGATCGATAAGAAATGGAGTATCGGATAGAAAAAGGCTATGTTCGTTTTTATGAGCTGTTTGCTAATTTTTTTTAGGGACGTCCATTATAAATGTGAAATGTGGGGAAAAAGTTCTGATTCAAAAAGAAATATTTAATTCTGGAGATAGGTGTGTTGGCTAAAAACAGATTTAGTTTTACCCTAACCATGCACTTGAACGCGGTTTTATGGCTTGTACCTCACGTCAAAAGAACAGTTGAATCAAAAACAGAACGGTTCATTCGAAATCTGGAACCAGCAACAAAAATAATTATGATAATTTATTAATGCTGACGAAAAAAATTAACGGGAAACTTACAAGACGAATTTTCAAGGCTGATTTCTAAGAAGGTATATCAACCAAAAAATATTAATGATCTATCTGGTCGATTTTGCTGATTAAGAAAGATGGCGTTAGAATTTGCTAGTTTATTTGTATTGAATTTTCATTGTGTCCTAATAATTTTAAATACTCGTTATGTTCTGGTAAGGGAAATGGAGGAGTTGAATCATGATAACAGCGACAACACAAAAAAGGCAACAACAAAAAAGTAATGCCCAATACTCGCACAAATCTGCTCTGCAAAGAGAATTAAAGAACAAGACCGCTAAAGTCGGAGTGATTGGATTGGGTTATGTTGGTCTCCCAACTGCTTTCCATTATGCATCTAAAGGTTTTATGGTGACAGGATTCGATGTCTCTGAGACAAAAGTGGAAAGTTTAAATAGCGGAATCAACTATATCAATGATGTAGATGATGACGGGCTTAGAGAATTGATAAACCAAAAGCGGTTTACAGCGACGACGGATATGAAGCAGCTTGGAGACATGAATGTCCTTTTGATTTGTGTTCCGACCCCAGTTAATAATTTGAAGGAACCTGATATCTCGTATGTTAGGGATGTAGGGAGAATTGTCGCTGAACATGTGAAAGAAGGTACATTGGTTATTTTGGAAAGTACAACATATCCAGGAACGACAGAAGAATATATCTGTACACCATTGACAGATAAGGGATATGTGATTGGAGAGACGTTTTTTGTAGCATATTCTCCGGAAAGAATAGATCCGGGAAATAAAAGGTTTAATTTAAGCAACACTCCAAAGGTTGTCGGAGGAATGACGGAAACCTGTACAGACCTAGCGTGCAAGTTCATCGGCCCAACAGCTCATCGTGTTAATGGGATTCGTGTTGCAGAATTAAGCAAAATCTTTGAGAACACTTTCCGGTGGATTAACATGGCTTTGGTCAATGAAATGACGGTTTTATGTAATGAATTGGAAATTGATATATGGGAAACGATCAATGCGGCTTCTTCAAAACCATACGGGTTCATGAAATTCACCCCAGGCATTGGTGTCGGGGGGCATTGCATACCGGTCGATCCATACTACTTGCTCTATAAAGCGAAAGAACATGGTCATCGGACCAAAATGATTGAATTGGCTGGGGATATTAATGACGGAATGGTTCACTATTCCTATACGCGCATACTTGAACTGCTTGCAGCAAATGACAAGCTCATGAAACACTCACATGTTGTGGTTTTAGGTGCAACTTACAAAAGTGATATTGATGATTTAAGGGAAAGCCCGGTCGTCCGCTTACTTGAACGAATACAAAACAAGGTCCAGAATCTAACCGTCATCGAACCCTATGCAAAAGAAATCCGAATCAATGAACAAGTTCTACAGGTGGAAAAATACGATGCTGCCATTCTTCAAAAAGCCGATTTAGTTGTCATAGGAACACCACACAATTGTTTTGACTGGAAAAGTGTCCATGATCATGCTTCATTAATATTCGATTCCAAAAATGTGATGGAGGAAAATGGACTGTTTTCTGATAAGGTCGCAAAATTATAGGGGCCGGAAATAAGCAAAGGATAAATTGAAAATTATTTTAGAAGGATTGGAGTTGATTGAATGAGGGAGACACTCAATATAAAAGATCTTTTGCAGATGGTAAAAAAACGCATCATGCTCATTATTATTATAACAACCCTTATAACGGCGATAACGGGAATTGTTAGCTTTTTCATTCTTCCGCCTGTTTACCAAGCTTCTACACAAATCTTAGTCAATCAATCCAAAGAAAAATCAGAGCTTTACAATGTAGGTGAGATTCAAACCAATATTCAATTGATCGAAACGTACAGCGAGATCATAAAAAGTCCGATGATGTTAGAAAAAGTCAAAGAACGACTGAATCTTGATATATCAAATGCAAAATTATCGGAACAAATCAAAATTGTCAGTAATGGTAATTCACAAATATTTACCATTAAAGTTGAGGGTGCTGACCCCGAATTTGCCGTTAGTGTCGCCGGCGCAATTACGGACATATTCCAAGATGAAATAAAAACGCTTATGAATGTGGACAATGTCAATGTCTTATCCAGAGCAACTATAGGAGATAATTCCTCACCTATAAAACCGAACCCAATCATGAATACGATCGTTGCATGTTTTGCAGGGTTAATCATAAGTTTATTTATTACATTCATGATCGAATTTTTCGACAAAACAATCAAGGTTGAGTCTGATATTGAAGAACATTTAAAGATCCCGATGCTAGGCATCGTGAATTTAATCGAAAATAAAAAAAAAACGGAAGTTATAAATCTGTAATTACAACCTCAAGAGGTGAAAAGCTTGACACGCAATAAACGGCATAAAAAGAAGGAAATTAAAAAAAGAAGCAGTATTTCCATGTTGAAATCGAAGTCACCTGTTGTGGAGCAATATAGGACAATACGAACGAACCTTCAATTTTCCGCTGTGGAAAAAGACATAAAGACGATGATTTTCACCTCTGCAAATGCAGGTGAAGGAAAATCGACGACTTCAATCAATGTCGCAGCAGTTTTTGCTCAGCAAGGGAAACGCATTCTCATCATTGATGCAGATTTGAGAAAGCCGAGTGTTCATACTAACTTTAGTATGGAGAACTACTTGGGGTTAACGAATATCATATCAAAGCAAAATCAATTACTTGAAGCTGTACAACCTTCCATTTTCCCTAATTTAGATGTGTTGACAAGTGGGCCAATTCCCCCAAACCCATCGGAGTTGCTAGGGTCTAACGGAATGGTGGCAGTGTTGGATGAAGCAAAGCTGAATTATGATTTAGTAATTCTGGACACACCGCCTGTTAATGCTGTTACAGATGCTCAAGTATTAGCGAATATGACAGACGGCGTTGTTTTAGTGGTCAGCAGCGGAAGAACTGAAATACAGCAAGCACAAAAAGCGAAGGAATTACTTGAGAATGCAAATGCAAAGCTTTTGGGCGCAATCCTAAATAAGAAAAAACAAGAGCATCCAGACGAATACTACTACTATGGTAACTGAAAATAGTAGTTTGGAAGTAGTATGAATTTTACATTCGCGATTAGGCCAAAGAGGGGATAACGATGATTGATATTCATAGTCATATTTTACCGAAGATGGATGATGGTGCTGAAGATATCCAGGAAAGTATAGAAATGGCGAGAAAAGCTGTAGATCAAGGAATTTCCAACATCATAGCAACCCCTCATTATAATAAGGGGATATATGAAAATGATAAGGAAAAAGTCGTCAATGAAACTGCAAAATTAAACCTAGTGCTAGCTGATCTCGAAATCCCGCTAAAGGTATGGCCAGGGCAGGAAATAAGGATATCCGATGAACTTTCAGATGATTATGATAATAATGAAATCATGGGCTTGAATGGTTCGCAGTACATCCTTCTCGAACTGCCTTCTAACCATGTGCCAAGGTATACGGAGCGATTAATTTATGATCTGCAAATGAAAAGGATGACACCGATCATCGCTCATCCAGAGCGGAATTTGGAAATAATAAAAAATCCGCAACTTTTAAAAGAACTGATTTGGAAGGGTGCGTATTCACAAATAACAGCAGGGAGCATCACAGGTAAATTCGGATGGAGAACAAAAAGGTTTTCCAAATATTTAGTCCAATCAGGTCTTTCTCATTTTATTGCATCAGATGCTCATAATATTGGAAAAAGAGGTTTTCAGATCAGGGAAGCACATAAATTGATTGAAAAGAATTTCGGACAAGAAATGGTCGACGCCTTTAATGAAAATGCCAAAAATGTATTGTCCGGGTTGAAAGTTAAGGAACTCTTGTTTGACTAAAAATATTAATATGGGGAGAAGTAGATTTGACATATTATAACCGGCTTTTCACATTAGTCCTACTGGACGCCATGATTGTTGTGACGGCTGTATTTTTAAGTTATTGGTTATTACATCCATATGATGAACTTCCGGCATTTACAGTGACAATTACGCTTATTTTGCTCTTATGTCATTATTTCTTTACTGCTTATTTGAAACAATATAAAAAAGCATGGGAATACGCCAGTATCAGGGAAATGTTCAATATATTCAAAGTAACGGCCTTTTCTATTACCATTGCAACCGTCTTTCAGCTATACTTTACCGATTTTCTATATAGTAGAGAGCTTTTCATTACTTGTATTCTATATATGGCCATGATTGGGTGCTCACGTTTGGCATGGAGGATCTATTTTGAACGATACATTAAGCAATCACCCAATAAAAAAAGAACGTTGATCGTTGGAGCCGGATCTGCAGGGACGATGATAACGAGTCGGTTGTTAAAATCCAGCAATATAGACTTAGTCCCTGTTGCATTCGTTGATGATGATAAAGCGAAGCTAAGTTTAGAAATCTTCAATATACCTGTAGTAGCAGCAACAAAACATATTTCTCATGTGGTCGAGCAATACAAGATCGAACATATTGTGATTGCGATCCCTTCTTTGAAAAGAGAGGAAATAAATGCGATTCTTTCGGAGTGCACCAAAGCTTGTAAAAAGACTCAAATTGTCCCTAGCCTGGAAGCGATTGTTCAAGGCAAGGTTCCAATTAATGAATTGCAGGATATCCGGATGGAAGACTTATTGGGTCGCTTACCCATTCAACTTGATGATAAAGGGATTTTAGAAAAGATTGTTGATAGCACAATTTTAGTAACCGGTGCCGGCGGTTCAATTGGATCGGAAATCTGTCGCCAGATCATGAAGTATAATCCCGCTAAAATTGTATTGCTCGGGCATGGTGAAAACAGCATATATGCGATCGAGTTGGAGTTGCGGGAGGCTTATGCAGATACAATTGAGATCGTGACCGAAATCGCGGACATTCAGGACCGGAGGAGGATGTTTCAGGTAATCGACCATCATCATCCAAATATAGTCTATCATGCAGCCGCCCATAAGCATGTACCGCTTATGGAGTCCAACCCTAAAGAAGCGGTGAAAAATAACATGATAGGCACGATGAACGTCGCGGAGGCATCGGAGGCAGGCATGGTGAATATTTTTGTCATGGTTTCTTCAGATAAAGCCGTCAATCCGACAAGTATAATGGGTGCTTCTAAATGTTTAGCAGAGATGATGATCCAGTATAAGAGTACGTCGAGTCATACTAAATTTGTAACGGTCCGATTTGGGAATGTACTAGGCAGTAATGGCAGCGTCATCCCACTCTTTAAAAAACAAATTAAAAAAGGTGGACCTTTGACAGTCACTCATCCGGATATGATTCGCTATTTCATGACGATTCCGGAAGCTTCAAGATTAGTCATTCAGGCAGGAGTTCTGGCTAAAGGCGGAGAGGTATTCGTACTTGATATGGGCGAACCTGTCAAAATTGTCGATTTCGCTAAAAAGCTTATCCAACTGTCAGGTTACACCGTTGAAGAAATCGGGATAACTTATACCGGAATCCGGCCAGGTGAAAAATTATACGAAGAATTGCTTGGGGAAGATGAAGTTTACTTAAATCAGATCTATCCGAAAATTCATATTGGAAAACCAAGAGAGGTAAATTGGAAAGCGATAAAAGAGATTATCACAACATTTGATGACATGAGCGAAGAAACGTTAAAAGAAAGAATGCTGCATTTGGCGAATTACAGGAAGAATAACAAAATTCCAATACCGTGATAATGCCTCAAATCCGGGTGATGTTAGCAATTATCAGAAAAGCAAGTGTTACACATTCAGGCAAATTTGATAATTTCCGTTTTTCAATGAATGAAATTGGGCAATATGTTCACCTTGTTAAAAAGAAGTAAGAATAATAGATGCGATGAAATTTGCAATTAATGACTAGAATTCTGTATAGCTTATCTGAAGTATACCTTCGTTTACTTGATATCGATACACAATGGTAATTTGGGAGGAAAAAATGAAACGGGTTTTTGAATTATTGATAGCTTGTCTGGCGCTTATATCCTGTTCACTTCTTATGCTGTTAATCGTCATCCTCATCCGTTTGAAATTAGGTTCACCTGTCATTTTTAAGCAGGAGCGGCCAGGCCTTAATGGCAAACCATTTTATTTGTATAAGTTCAGAACGATGACAGATGAAAAGGATGAAAAAGGGGATTTGGTTCCTGATGAGAAGAGATTAACCGATTTCGGGAAATTACTTAGAAAATTAAGTTTAGATGAATTACCTCAATTATTCAATATCTTGAAAGGGGATGTGAGTTTTGTAGGCCCACGGCCATTATTAATGGAATATCTCCCGTTATATACTTCCGAACAAGCAAGGAGGCATGATGTCCGGCCTGGAATGACGGGGTGGGCCCAAGTGAATGGACGAAATGCAATCTCGTGGGAGAAAAAGTTCGAGCTTGATGTATGGTACGTTGAAAACCAATCCTTTTTACTGGATATGAAGATCATATACCTTACCTTGATAAAAGTATGTAAACAAGAAGCCATTACCCAGGAAGGCCATGTCACAACCCAAAAATTTGTTGGATAATAGGATGAATGATATTGATTTAAGGTTTACCAATATTCAACTGTACAACGAGGAAATCAAGAAACTCCAAATTTGATGATGTGAGAAGTGATTTGAATTGAAGAAAATCATAATAATCGGTGCGGGCGGGCACTCAAAAGTTGTTCAAGATATTGTTGAAGCAATGGGTGAATATCGGCTCATGGCCATTTTAGATGATCGATACGAAGTGCTGAAAAGAAAGGGAAATGTATATTTTGGACCCATCTTAAGTTATAAAAGCTTGTTTATTCATTTTGAATTTAAGGTAATTATTGCGATAGGCAGGAACGATTTAAGATTAAAAATCGTAAACGAACTGAATTTAGATGTAATGGATTATGAGACAGTCATTCATCCAACCGCTATAGTGGGTAAAAATGTCTCCATAGGTAAAGGAACGGTCATTATGCCTAATGTCGTCTTAAACGCTGGCGCTAAAGTGGGGAGTCACGTCATTGTTAATACGTCTTCAGTCATTGAGCATGATACCCATCTTGATGACTTTATCCATATAGCACCAAGTGCTACCTTGACAGGAGCTGTCAAGGTAGGAAAGGGTACCTTGATAGGAGCTGGATCTACGGTCATACCTGGCATAACAATAGGGGAATGGTGTACGGTTGGTGCCGGTGCAACCGTTATTAAAGACATTTCTGATGCATCTACGGCTGTGGGGTCCCCAGCTAGGATAATAGAATAAGGAGTGTGTGGGATGGAGAATAAAAGATTGTATCTTTCGCCTCCTCATATGAGTGGGAATGAACAAATGTACATTAGCCAAGCGTTCGAGACAAATTGGATAGCGCCGCTAGGACCGAATGTAAAAGCTTTGGAAGAAGAATTTGCCAAATATGCAGGAACTAAGGGGGCGTTGGCAGTAAGTTCAGGAACTGCGGCCATTCATTTGGCATTGCAAGTATTGGGAGTCACCACTGGTGATACTGTATTCTGTTCTTCATTAACTTTTATAGCCAGTGCCAATCCCATCATCTATCAAGGTGCGAAGCCTGTTTTTATTGATTCCGAATCTGATACATGGAATATGTCACCTAAGGCATTGGAACTGGCTTTGGAATATGCGAGGAAAAATCGGGAAATTCCAAAAGCTGTAATTTTGGTCCATCTATTTGGACAAAGTGCAAAGGTAGATGAGATCAAGAGCATTTGCGGGAAATATAAGGTTGCTTTAATAGAGGATGCGGCCGAATCCCTTGGTGGCACATACAAGGGGAAGCAAACAGGAGCGTTTGGTGATATAGGGATTTATTCGTTTAATGGAAATAAAATCATAACAACTTCTGGAGGGGGCATGCTGGTTTCAAATAACGAGGAATACATACATAAGGCTCTCTTCCTATCAACACAAGCACGTGATCAAGCGCTTCATTATCAGCATAGCTCGATTGGATATAACTATCGTTTAAGCAATATTCTAGCTGGAATCGGCCGTGCTCAATTAGAAGTATTGGATGACCGTGTAAAAGTTCGGAGAGAAATTTTTGATCGGTATAAAAAATCGTTAAGGAACATACCTGGCATTACCTTCATGCCTGAATTAAAAGATACGATGGGGAATCGCTGGCTTACCGCATTAACAATAGACGACAAAATCAATGGAGTACGATCCATTGACGTGATTAATGCGTTAGAAGCAGAAAATATTGAGTCCAGACCAGTATGGAAACCATTACATTTACAGCCTGTCTTTAAAGATGCAGCATTTTTTACAGAAAGCGGCGATAAAAGCATTTCAAGTATGTTATTTGAACAAGGTTTATGTTTGCCGTCCGGTTCGGGTATGACATTTGAAGATCAAGAGCGGGTCGTGGAAATTGTAAAGGAAGTACTTGAACCGTCCAAATTAGCCCAATGATTCTTTCGTCGTGTGATACGAGTTAATTCATTAAAGGAACTGCTGCATGCAGACAAATTTAGCAGATATACCAAAGCTCGTTTAATAATTTACCTTCCTTACAATGAAAAGGAGGCAAACCAAAATATGAGAATTACATTTAAACAGATTTATCAAGATATCGACAATTTAGTATGTTTATCCAATAACCGAAATAGTTTGAATTTCAGAGAGATTGAGCTTACAAGAAAAAGACTGGTTGAAAATATAAAAGCGATAGAACTGCATACCATCATTTTAAAAAAGAAAGATCCAGGATGAATTTCCCCATATCATCCTATCTTTTGAAAATGAATTCATTTTGGGAGCCTTTTTAAATCTACAGTAGAAATGAGCGTGCTTATGAAGATTGGTGATAAAGTTATTTATAAATCAAGGGAATATAAAATTATTTACATCTATAGAAATGATTTAAAAGCAGAGCTTCTTTCCTTTGATGCTAAGCATGAAAAGTTCGAATTAGCGCATATATCCCATTTGGTAAAGACTAACCAGGCTTATGTAGAGAATCTGCAAAGGGGGTCCCCTTATGAAAATTGTTGAGTAGCGGTTGTTGAATAGAATGGCAGATGGCACACCAGGCCGTCAAGCGATTCTACACAGTCTTTTTCTTGACTTATCACATCAACATATAAAGACGATGTATCTTCAATATTCTATTGAACCTTGTTGGGGAATGTATTAAACCTATGAATACTTTGTTCTTCCTCCTCAATATGGATGCCTTCTATCAATTTAACCTTTCATTTTCATAAACCTCTTTACCGATTTTTTACATGGAGCACTGCTTTTGAGGCGTTGCTATTTAAATAGTAAGCACTGCATTCTTTTAAGGTGTATTCTCTTAAATCCTCTATAAAAGAATGAGGTGTTTTTTTTTGTCCAGAACAAATGAATGCTGTAAAGAAAACATAATTGCTTAACGATTGATAATGCAAAAGAAATTGTTTCTAAAATGAAATGCTTCATTGTTAATTTGGGTTATATTACTAACCGTATTTATATTTTATACCTTACAACTATACATAGCTTGTTGATAATAATCGACGGGTCATGCTTGTTACATCAAAGATAAGTTTCAATAATTGATTTCCCCATACCACATATGAAACGACGCAGGAATAAAATTATGGTAAATTTGGGTAGTAAGTAGTGTTTATTTTCTGTTGCTTTTAAAGAAACGTGGGATAATTATAAATATTAGGTATTAATACTCAACTTATATATTAATATTTTTAATAAGAAAAGATATGAAAATCAATAAAGTTAAAGGTGATTGTATGAATCGATTTACTGACCGCTATTCAAAACTGCTGTATCATTTATTTTATGAGGATAACTGGTGTAGTTTAACAGAGCTATCAAAAAAAACAGGTTATTCGAAAAGTACATTATGGCGGGATATATTGCATATGAGTTCAAATCTTCCGCCTGAATGGAAAATTGATAAGAATGAAGTGCAGGGCGTAAGGTTAATGAAACCTAAAAACGGCACCTTAGAAGAACTTTGGTTTCATCTTAAAAGTGAAAACACCTATTTTCAAACCTTGGAGTTAATTCTTTTTAACAATGGAGTAACGATAAAGTATATTACTCAAAAAGTACATATTAGTCGCTCCACAGTATACCGACAGTTAGAAAAAATAGAAGAAGTATTAAAAAATGCCGAAGTTCAATTATCAAATAGTCCTTTTAAAATTGTTGGGGATGAAATAAAGATCAGAAGATTCATCATGCAGTATGTAGAGTATATGTCCGGCAATTTAAATGATTTTATTACTTCCTTTAATCTTAAGGAGTTTCAAGACACTTTATTGGAACTATTAAAGGAACATACAACTTCTTTACACATGGGTGCCATACAAAGACTAGCGATAATCCTTCATATCTCCAACATTCGCATAACCCATAATTGTTTTGTGACATTTCCAAAAGTGGTTATAGATGAAAATGAAACATCCACAGCATTTGAAATATCAAAGAAACTATTTAAATTCATGGTGAAATGTCCAAGTAGGGAGAAACAGATTTCTGAAATTTTATTTTTTTCTTTATATTTTATGAGCGAAGAAATGTCTTTAAATCGTACCCAAGAACTTCGGTACATTCGTTCCAAACTTAATTCGGATAGCGGTAAGCCTTTAGGTCAATTTTTAATTAATCTATCAAAGAAAATTGGGCTGGATGTTTCTCAGGATGATATTTTCATGTACGAATTTGCACAAACTCTTCGTGGGATATCGTTTGACTTACAGTTAAAAACGGATACGAGAATAAATAATATTTTACAATTCGTTCCTTATTTTGAGGATAATGAGTTATTTGTGCTCATTGAAGAAATAGCACAATACATATCGGATGAATTTGCTATTTCTTTTGAAAATATAGAAATATTAGAGATATTCATGTTGGTCCAAGCTTCGATTTTAAGAAAACAAAACCAAATGGTTATTGAGACTGCATTAATTTGCCGATCATATATAGAGAAAGATTATATTCGTGAAGTATTAAAACATCATTTCGGAAACAAACTTAATATTTATGTAATGGATTTTTCCGATATAGACTCACTTTTTAGAAAAAATGGGTTTGATATCTTAATAACCACAGATTTAGGGCAGTTAATTAATATCGAACACATTCCTGTATATAAAGTTTCTTCATTTCCAACTCCCTCTGAATTAAAAGAAATTAAGATGTTCACTCGAAAGAATTTCATTGATCGGTATGGTTTAAATCCTAATATTTTATATCCATTTGAAGAAGACATGGATTGAGATCCGACTTAAGGCATTTTTCACTTTGTACTTTACCCCACTGATAATGAACAGTAATGTGCAGCAAATAAATTTACCTCGTCTAAGCCTAGGTCATTTCTTTTTTCTCCAAAAGGAGAAGGTGAAACTTACTTATCTGACAGAGTTTAAGGTTGATAATTTACTAAAGATAAGGGAGCCACGAAATGACCGAAGCGAGAACGCCATACATTCCTTCCCAATTTAAACCACAGACCATACTCTTTATTCAAAATTAAAGTCACGAAATAGGAACCTGTCGTACTGCTATCAGCGGCTGGTATGTAAATGGCCCCGGTACAATACCGGGACCATGGCCGTTTAGAACCTTTTTTACCTTTACTGAGTAGTTACATATTCATTATTTCCTGCACGCATTCCAACAATGAAAATAAGTGCCGATATTGCGGCCAACATCAATAAGGGAACTGTCCAGCTGTGTGTAATGTCATGAAGCAAGCCGAATAATACTGGTCCAATCGCAGCTAAGAGGTACCCGAATGATTGAGCCATTCCTGATAATTCCGTCGCCTCATGGGTGCTTTGTGTTCGAAGACTAAAGAACATCATCGATAAACTGAATATGGTTCCAACTCCAATCCCAATCAATATCATGCATACTGGTATGAAGAGAGTGCTTCCATATAATATGCCGAATATCCCTGCAATAAGGAAGACGACAGGCGGGACCACTAACAGACGCTGACTTTGTAAGCGTCCAGCTAAAATTGGTACAAGGAATGTTATTGGGATGACTGCAAGCTGCATGATGGATAGCATCCAACCAGCTTCATCAGCGTTCAGGCCTTTTTGCTCCAGGATTTCCGGCATCCAGGTAATTACTGTATAGAAAATAAACGATTGCAAACCCATGAAGAATGTTATCTGCCAGGCTAAACCAGAACGCCATAAGTTAATCTTTTTATCCTTTTGTGCCGTTTGTACATCCTTCCCTGACTTGGATGGCCGTCTTAATTGCGGCATCCATAAGAAAACTGTAATAAGCGATAAAATTCCCCAACATCCAAGGGCCCCAGCCCATCCCAATCCCGAAGAAGAAGCAAGGGGAATGCTGATCCCGGAACCTATTGCGCCAAATAAATTCATGGAAACAGCATAAGTTCCTGTCATCAAACCGATGTTCCTGGCAAAGTTATGTTTAATCTGACTTGGTAACAATACATTGCCGATTGCAATGGCTAACCCGATTAAAATGGTCCCAATGAACAATGTCGGCACCCCGCCAACTGAGCGTATTCCTATTCCGATTGTTAGTAATATCAAGGAAAGGAAAAGCGTAAGCTCAATTCCAAAACGCCGTGCTATCCTAGGTGCAAACGGTGATAATAAAGCAAAGGAAAGCAAAGGCAATGTCGTTAATGAACCTGATAATGTATTAGATATCCCCAAGTTATCACGGATCGAAGTGACAAGGGGGCCAACCGATGTTAAGGGGGCCCTAAGGTTTGCCCCAAGAAGTATGATTCCGATGATGAGTAGTCCAACTCTGGTTTTAATATCCATTTTTGTTTGTTCTAGTTGATTTGCCGCTTGATGAATGCCCATAATCTCCTCCTTACTCACTCTATAGATTTTTTGAATTGTGCAATGTATTCATTCACTGTTTCGATTGCCCGGTTCACATCTTGTTCGATGATGGCATCTACAAGTTTGCAATGAATGTTCAAATGAAAGTTCACATCAGAACTCATCTCCACTATCTGATGGATGGATTCATGCAGGGAGTGTTCCATATGTTCGTACAAATCAATCAATAAATCATTATGTGAGGAACCCATAATCGATTTATGCAACTTTATATCGGCTTCTTCGTAAGCCTTGATATCCTTTGCTTCGGCAGCTTTGCTGCATGCTGTTATATGAAACCGCAATTGTTCTATATCTTCTTGATTACGTCTTAATGCCGCTAACTGAGCTCCCTCTCTTTCAAGGGCATGACGGACCTCTAACGTTTCTAATAAACTTGACTGCTGGATCCTTCTTTCAAAAGCAGCCCCCAAGGCACTTGATGACCTTACGAATGTCCCCTTTCCTTGTTTCGTTACTAAAAGACCTGCATAAACAAGTGATCGTACAGCTTCCCTTAATGTATTTCTGCTTACATCGAACTGTTGGATCAAATCCATTTCAGGGGGAATTTGATTTCCAATTTTCCATTCACCTGATTCGATTAACGATTCGATTTGGGAAACCACTTGCTCTACAAGTGATAATCGATTTGTTTTAGATATGGTCAAAATATACACCTCAAATTTGTAGGATGATTGGTTCATTGGTTATTTTAACATATGTATGTTGAAAATGGAGCAAACGAGTATTTTAAATCCAAATTTGTTTCACTTTTATTCTTCAGAAAAAAAATTCAGAAATCCGCTCTCTTTCTGCCGACTGCCTGCCAAGCCTCATCAAAGCAAGCATCTAGCTGGGGCTAGACTAGCCAGTTATTCGGCAGGGATGTCGCAGGGTTTCATCCCAAAAGGCGTAACCAAGTTTGTTAAAATCATGGTTAGGGGTGAGACCATTTCTATTGATGGAACCGGCAGACTATAGACAAATGTAAAGAAACGCCAGTTGGTCTATTGCACTAAAAAAACTGTAGGCAAACTCGAGTTTCATCGAGTTTGCCTACAGTCTGAAGTCCCTATTAAATGCAGGGGGAATTATATTTCTATTTTTTTTGTTTCACAATAAAGGAAAGAAGGATAAATATCATTAACGTGACAAGACATACTGTGGTTCCAATGATGTTTTGCTTATTAAAGATAAATGCCAAAAAGATAATGCTTAATGCCGTGATGGCTAATATAGTTGTATATGGGTACCATTTTACCTTGAAACCTGGTTTGCCAATGTATTGCTTACGCAGCTTCAATTGCGCGGAACAAATACTGATCCATAATAATAAAACTGTGAATCCAGGAATGGCCATAAGGTAGCTTAAAATCAGTTCGGGATACAAATAGGATAAAAACACACCAGC
The DNA here is from genome assembly GCF_022603275.1 of Peribacillus sp. Aquil_B1. NCBI lineage: Bacteria > Bacillati > Bacillota > Bacilli > Caryophanales > Bacillaceae > Peribacillus > Peribacillus sp. Aquil_B1. The sequence goes on from NZ_JAKXEE010000001.1 coordinate 124,995, forward strand.
CAATATGCATAATGTAGTTAAAAATATACCATTAAGCGGGATACCCTTTTTCGTTGTTTTTAAAAATGCCTTAGGCGCTTCCCCGTTTTGGGAAAGAGTGAACAGTGTCCTTGAAGTAGCGTATATACCTGAATTTGCAGCTGATAAGACAGCGGTTAACAGAACGAAATTCATGATATCGGCGGCTCCGGGAAGACCCGATAAGCTGAAAACCTGAACGAAAGGACTTACTTCAGTGCTTACTTGGTTCCAAGGTATTACCCCGCAAATAATAAATATCGGCAAGACATAGAAAAGAATCACCCGCCATACTGTTCCTTTAATGATTTTTGGGATGACTCGCTGACTATCTTTTGTTTCCGTAACGGCTACACCAATTAATTCTGCACCACCATATGAAAACATTACGACTAAAAGTGCACTTAACATTCCGTCAATTCCTTGGGGGAAAAAACCACCATGTTCCGTGTAATTAGAAAATGAAGCAGAACTAGGAAAAAGTCCTAGCATGATCAAAGCTCCTAAAATAATAAAGGCAATCAAGGTTATAATTTTAATTCCTGCGAACCAAAATTCGAGTTCTCCATAGTATTTAACTTGAAACAAATTTATTCCTATAATTACTGAAGCACAAAGGATACTTAACAGCCATAATGGTACTGCAGGAAACCAATATTGAAGAAAACTTCCGGCTGCGACTATTTCCACAATGATCACGATAATCCAGTTAAACCAATAGAGCCATCCGACAATGAAGGATAGTTGAAACCCAAAAGCTTTATTAATGAGATGCTGTACGTTCAAATTAGGAAAAGCGGTTGCCATCTCTCCTAATGCGGCCATTACAATAAATAACAATAGCCCCCCTATTAAATAGGCTATTACAACACTTGGACCTGCCATATTTAATGTATCGGAACTCCCCTTAAAAATCCCCGTTCCTATCATTCCGGCTAAAGCAATGAACTGGACATGCCTCGGCAATAGGCCCTTTTTTAAATCTTGATGAGTCTGCTCCATTTTATTCATGCCTTTCCTTTTAATAAAATAGTCTATCAGTAAAACTAGGAATTTCTTCTTTTATTGAACGCTTTCACGTGTTAAAGTATTATATTAATATATCATGAATCGGAAAAATGTCAATTTAGGCAGGTGAACTGGAATAGATTCCTAATCCGTAAGGAAGGAATTGTCTTTATTATCTGAAAGTATTTGGATTTTATGAAATGAATCATAGGGAAAATTAACCAATCGGCGCAAGGCTCTCTATTGAATGAAATACATATTGAAAAGAGAGAAAAATAATTCCGTTTAATCGTAATAATTCTGAGATTTTGTTTGGAAGAGAATACGATGATGTAATCAGTTCAAGTCCTTCCATAAAAATGAATAAGGAGTGATGGCGCTTTTGGATTTGGAGGAGGTTTCGCCTTTATAATCGTTCTGTTTATCCTTTTAGTAATTGTTGGAGCCAGCACTAGAGGCGGCAAGGGTTATGGAACATACTGCTGAATAACAAAAAACCGACCATTCAAGGTCGGTTTTTCTTTTAATATAAGGGACGAAGCGGGAGAAGCTAACGAGACTATCCGTTTTCATATAAAAAGGGGAGAGGGGGTGTCTGTAGGTATTCGGTTTCTTGTATCGGTTCAATTTCGCTTAGAAATTCCAAATAACCGGTATATACCTGTGAGGCCATCCCTAAATAGTGCAATTCAGTGTGGATGATTCCCTTCCGTGGTGAATGGAGCATATACATTTTTTCATCCCTCCTTTCTAAAAGAATAGGCCAGTCATTCTTAGGCGTTAATCGAACCATGAGATCGTTCTTTTTACTTCAAAAATTGGATGTGCCAGGTTCGAAGGCTTCTGCATCTCTTTCTTCTATCACCATGCGCAGTCCATTCTTGGGTCTGAGTGTAAGGGATGAAAGAGGGGTTACTTCATGATGGTCAGGTGCAAGCTTTATCCTATACCGCTTTGCAATGCAGGCCAGGACAAACACCGCTTCCATCATGGCAAAATGATTGCCGATACAAACCCGCGGCCCTCCGCCAAATGGAAAGTAAGCGAACGCAGGCAGGCTTTTCATGAAGTTATTTTCAAATCGCTCAGGAATAAATAATTCCGGTTGATCAAAATACTGTGGATCATGCTGCATCACATAAGAACTTATTAGAATCATATCGCCTTTTTTAAAGCGATATCCTCCTATTACGACATCCTCCGTCACATCACGGGATAAGATATAAAGTGGCGGGTACAGGCGAAGTGTTTCATGAATGATATTTTGAGTGTATGGTAATTTCATGAAGTCTTCAGGCTTGGGTGTCCGGTGACCGATTATGCTATTCACTTCATTGAAAAGCTTGGCTTGTATTTCTGGATGCTTCGAAATTGCGTACAGTGCCCAGGAAAGAGCATTTGCTGTCGTTTCATGACCGGCAAGGAAAATAGTCATTAATTCATCACGGACCTGATGGCTTGTCATACCTAATCCGTCGTCTGCATCACGGGCGTCCATCAGGATCCCCAGCATGTCTTCATGTTTTTCTGTGTCGTTCTTCCTTTTTTCAATAATGCCGTAAATCACTTTATCAAGTCTTCGTATCGCCTTTTTATATTCACGGTTGATTTTGGTGGGTACCCATAATGGCATACGGAAAATCTTTCTCATCCTTTTGACTGTAATTCTTAAACATTTTCCAGCGGTTTTCCAACAATCTCATACCCATCCTTGAATTCCATGCTGAACATCGTCTTGCTGATTATCCCGAGAGTGATGTCCATCATATCCTTCGTTATGATCCGTTCCTCATCATGTTGCCAAGTTGATATAAAATCCATTGTGGTATCGATCATATCCTTGGCGTATTGGCTAATATGAGTCTTTTTGAAAGAGGGTTGGATAAGCCTTCTCTGTCGCATATGAAAGTCTTTTTCGCTTGTAAGCAGACCTTCACCGATAAGCGGTTTTAAAACATTGAAGTCCTTGGATTTGATGAAGGATTTTTGTTTTGTTACGAGTATTTGTTTTATTAAATCAGGATTTAAAACGTGATAAACATTTTGGAATGGGCCTAAACGGAATTTAGCGACTTCTCCATATTCCTTGGCCAATCGGGTCAGAAAGCCAATGGGATCTGCTTGAAACTCCATTGTATGTCCGGAAATCAGCCTTCCTTTTGGAACCTTTGGAGAAGTGCGGAAGACATCATCAGCGTGGCTCAATGTGGTTTTTCCCCTTTCTTTAAAATAATTACATGTAATCATTCTATGAGGGTCAGCTAAATTGGTTTGGACAAGTCGTTAAAGAAAGGGCGGATAATTCTATGAAGAAAAAGCTACTTAAGTTAGCCATAAAAAACCTCTGGCTGAATAGAGCCAGAGGTTTTCATGAAAGCTTTAGATTTTATGATGTGGGATTTAACTTCTTTCTTCATCGTCTCCATGTTGGAGACGATCAGTTTTTTCATTAATGGGCCCGCCAAATTCTGCATTGATTTCCTTAACCACTTGATCTAAGAATTCATCTGATATTATCGGATTATTAGATTTTTTATGCATGTACAATCCTTTCTGGATATCGTTGTTTGGATCATTTATTAAGGATACGTTATCAACATAACCTCACTTTTAATAAATTATTCTTTCTTTGTCCAACATTTTCACTTGCATTTACATTTCACGGAAGCATTTATAGAAGACAGTATATTTAGCTTAGAGATTATGGTACGTCGAAATCTTACCATCAAAGGGTTGAATCCAATGTGGAAATAGCCCAATCACCTCAGGGCAATTGGGCTTGGGTTATATACTTGATTAAGGGAACAGCTGCCTTAAATATGTTATTAGCTGATCACGAAGTTCAGGTCGTTTCATGGCGAAATCTATTGAGGCTTGAAGGAAGCCGAATTTATCGCCGACGTCATATCGATTTCCTTCGATGATATACGAGTATAATGGTTCCTTTTCTAACAAAAGGTCTAAAGCTTCAGTAAGCTGGATTTCCCCCTTCCGATCGGGCTGAACGGTTTCAAGGATTTCAAAAATTTCAGGTGATAAAATATATCGGCCAATAATCGCCTGTGTTGAAGGTGCATCCTCCACTTTTGGCTTTTCCACTAGGTTTCTTACCAGAAATAAATCCTCATATCGTTCTTGGAAATTTACGATCCCATACTTGGAGACATTGGCAGGTGACACTTCCTTACATCCGATAATGCTCGCTTGAACCTTGTTATACCGTTCCATTAACTGCTTCAAAGCTGGAACCTGGCTATCCACGATATCATCCCCTAACAGGACGGCAAAAGGTTCGTCTCCGATAAAAGTTTTGGCACATAAAACTGCATGCCCCAGACCTAGTGGTTCCTTTTGTCTTACATAGTGGATATCCACCATGTTGGAAATGTTCTCCACGATCTTAAGCAGCTCATTTTGACCTTTCATTTGCAGGAGCATTTCTAGTTCAATGGATTTATCGAAATGATCTTCAATGGCACGTTTGTTTTTACCCGTAACGATGATAATATCTGTAATCCCTGATTGAACCGCTTCCTCGATAATATATTGAATGGTGGGCTTATCGACAATCGGCAGCATTTCCTTTGGTTGAGCTTTCGTAGCAGGTAAAAACCGTGTTCCTAAACCGGCTGCTGGAATCACCGCTTTCTTTATCATAGCCCAGCCCCTTTTTAAGGTTCTTTTATATGCTTTTTATTCTACCCTTCATTTTATGTGGCAATTGGTTGACCTATATCAAAAAAGGTGAAAATAAATCCCTGAAAAAGAATAGATTTACATTTAAAGCAAATATTATGGATATATGAATTGAGTCAAGAGGTGTATATTTTGCCAATTGAAAAACAAGAGAGAACACAAATCCTTTTTGCCTTAATCGTCATTGTTTTATATCTTTCTCCTTTATTCATCCTCGGAGAAAATGCGCATATTCGTGTACATGATAATTTGGATTCCAACCTTGCCTGGTATAAAGTCCTTTCAGAAAGCGGTGAGTTATTCGGTGCAATTGACGCCAGAATTCCGCAGATCATGAATGGGCTGCCACGTAATGCTTTTGGCAGTGAGTTCAGTATTATCGTGTGGCTTCATGCTCTTTTCCCGACAATGGTTGCATATGCAATAAGCCAGGCATTAACAAGGTTTATTGCATTCTTTGGCATGTATATCTTATTGAAGAAACATTTGGTTACAGGAAGACAATCAGGTTGGATCAGGGTTGGAACATCCTTGGCCTTTGCCCTTACCCCATTTTGGCCATCGGGAATGCTCAGTACACTCGGGATGCCGCTGGCACTTTGGGCTTTTTTGAATATTCGCAGCAAGGACCATTCGTGGAAGAATTATTTGGTCCTTACACTTTTACCGCTTTATTCAAGCATTGTGCTTGGTTTTTTCTTCTTCCTAGCTGCAATGGGCCTTCTTTGGTTAACGGATGTAATCAGGGGAAAAGGGTGGAATATAACATTCCTTCTTTCAATCGTGTATATGACCTTCATTTTTGGTTTGGTGGAGTATCGTTTGGTGTCTTCATTCATTTTTGATTCGGAGCCAAACAGCAGAGATGAATATTTTCACGCCAGGCTGCCGCTCGATTGGGTCATCAAGCTTACTTTCAAAAATTTCGTTCTTGGACATACGCATGTCATGACTGTACATGCGCTTATCATTCTGCCGATTACCGTCTTTGCCCTTTATATCATTCTGACCAAAAAACTGTGGAGACAGGAAAAGGTATATGTATTTTTATTCGGCTTGAATTTTATACTCTCAGCATGGTACGCATTTTGGTTTTATAAAGGCTGGCTTCCTTTAACGGAAAGGTTCCATACCCTGGATACCTTTAATTTTGCCAGATTTCACTTTTTAAGGCCGATGGTGATTTACTTGGGCTTTGCCCTCGCGATAAAAATCATTTGGGAACACAGCGACTATGCTAAGAAAACCCTTTCTATTTTCATAGCCGTTCAAATTCTGATCTTAATGGGTTTCAATGAAGAAATCACTCACAATAAAAAACCCTCTTTTAAAGAGTTCTATTCAGAAAGCCTTTTTCAGGAAATAAAAGATCATATTGACCTTCCACAGGAAGAGTATCGTGTTGCTAGCATTGGACTGCATCCTGCAATCGCACAATTTAATGGATTTTACACCCTCGATAGCTATAACAATTTCTATCCGCTTTCTTACAAACATCAATTTCGTCAAATAATTGAAAACGAATTGGCTAAGAATAAAAACATCAGAATCTACTTTGATGAATGGGGAGGACGTTGTTACCTATTTACCGATGAGCTTGGAAAGCATTATATGTTCAAGAAAGGCTCAAAGAAAGAACTGGAAAATTTGGACCTCAACATGGATGCGTTTAAAGGATTAGGCGGGAAGTATATATTTTCTGCCATCCCAATCAACAACGCGAAGGAAAACGGATTGGTACTGGATAGGGTTTTCACGAAAAAAGGCAGCAAATGGAAAATTTATTTATACAGAGTCATGTGAAAGGGGGGAATAGAATGAATTCACCGATAGTAACGATTGTTGTACCTTGTTATAACGAAGAAAGCGTTTTGCAGGATACCATTTCCCAGCTTTGTGGATTGATGAGGGGATTAGTCGAAGAAAACGTTGTTTCTGGTCAGAGTAAAATTCTGCTTGTTGATGATGGAAGCAAAGATCAAACCTGGAAGATCATTTATAAGGAAACGATCAATAATGAATATGTTCGCGGGCTAAAGCTTTCCAGGAATGCAGGACATCAAAATGCGCTTCTGGCAGGTTTGTTTACAGCCAAGGAAGCCTCGGATTGTGTGATTTCCATTGATGCAGATTTACAGGATGATATTCAAGTCATCCCTGAATTCATTCGGAAATTCAATGAAGGATGTGAAATCGTATATGGTGTCCGCCAGAAAAGGGACCTTGATTCATTTTTTAAACGGACATCTGCAACTGGTTTTTATAAATTGATGAACAAAATGGGGGTTAACCTTGTCTATAATCATGCCGATTTCAGGCTAATGAGCAAAAGGGCGATCGCGGAGCTGGAACGATTTGATGAAACGAATCTTTTTTTACGGGGCATTGTCCCGCTCATTGGGTTTAAGACGGACTCTGTTTATTATGACCGAAAAGAAAGATTGGCCGGGGAAACGAAATATCCATTTAAGAAGATGGTTGCTTTTGCGCTTGATGGCATTACTTCCTTTTCAGTTACACCGATTCGGCTTGTCTTATGGCTAGGATGTCTTTCCTTTTTCATTAGCTTACTTTTTGGGTCTTACTTTTTATGGTTAAAGTTTTATGGACAGACTGAAACTGGTTGGACCTCATTAATCACCTCCATTTGGTTGATCGGCGGACTGCAGTTGATTGCTGTCGGCTTGATTGGGGAATATATCGGTAAAATCTATAATGAATCCAAACGCCGGCCTAAATATATTGTTGATCTTGATCTATTTAATCCGCTCGATTTGAAAAAACGGGAGCAACTGGACAATGAACGGAACAGTATTGAAAAACTATCTAAAACACACTAACTCCTTCATCCGTTTTTTATTGGTTGGAATAGTCAATACAGCGGTTGGACTTTCCATCATGCTTTTTCTTATGAATGTCCTTGAATTATCATACTGGGTCTCCACCTTTTTCGGCAATGGTACGGGAGCTATAACGAGTTTTCTTTTGAATAGGACTTTTACCTTTAAAAGCGATATAGAATGGCGGCGAGGAGTTGCCCGTTTCTTTTGCGTCATCCTGATTTGTTATTCCGCAGCTTATTCTATAGGCCAAGCTATTGCAGAATCTCTGGAAGGATCCGTTCATTTATCCATACAACAAAATTTGGCTGTTCTCATAGGAACAATCTTTTATACCGTGCTTAACTATATTGGCCAGAAATATTTTGTCTTTAAAAAAGGCAATTTGAGACCAATTCAAGAAGGAAGGAACTAATTAGGTGAATCAGTGGAATAGTGCCCCTATCGGACAGATGCGATCCGAGCTGGGGCAGAACTGGTTAATTTCTTTCAACGCCTTCTCCATGAGGCTGATTTTTTTCCTTTTCAGACCACCCTTTGTTCATCGACTCCTGGATTATTTCTGTATTAGACGTTTACTTACCTCCTTTCCGACCTTCGAATCATGTCATTGCAGGACTTATGTTATATACGTCAAAACAAAACCTCACGAACAAAGAATTTTTCAGTTTTTGAGCAAAATTTTCATTTACTTTTCCATTACACGGGAGTATGATAATCAACAGTTTCATATTTCTAAATCGCTTAAACCTTATGGTGCGGGGGACCCGTTATTGGGATTGTCTACAATCCAAGGGGTGAATCCTTTAAAAGGTAGGGCTACTCTAAGGCCCGAATCCGACAGCTAACCTCGTAAGCGTTATATGAGAAGGAAGGTGGAGCTTGTTAGACAAAAAAATTGATGTCTACAGGTCTATTTAGCTATGACTTGTAGGCATTTTTGTGTTTCGTCTCGTTTTTTTGCTACAGCTGGGTAACATAAACTTATAAATTAACTATGGTGGTGACTACTTAGTGTTATCTTCTATAAAAAGGTTCTTGATTGGAAGACCTTTAAAGTCAAATGCGCTTGGTGAACAAAAGCTTAACAAAACAAAGGCTTTGGCGATATTATCTTCTGATGCTTTGTCTTCGGTTGCTTATGGACCTGAGCAAATATTGATCGTTCTGATCACAATCGGTGCTGCAGCATTCTGGTATTCCATCCCTATCGCGATCGGGGTATTGATCCTGTTAGCGGCATTGATTTTGTCCTATAGGCAAATCATTTTCGCTTATCCGCATGGCGGGGGGGCTTATGTGGTTTCAAAAAACAATTTAGGAGTCAATCCAGGGTTGATAGCCGGAGGATCCTTATTGGTGGATTATATATTAACAGTGGCTGTAAGTGTTTCGGCAGGTACGGATGCCATCACGTCCGCTTTTCCCGGCCTGCACTCATATAATGTCATCATAGCCATCATTTTCGTCATTCTACTTACAATCCTGAACCTGCGGGGGGTTACGGAGTCGGCCTCTGTCTTGGCCTATCCGGTGTACCTATTCGTTTTAGCATTGTTCATCTTGATTGGTGTTGGAATTTTCAAGATTTTGACGGGGGGAGTTTCACCGGAATTACACACGTCACTAGGGACTCCGGTAGCGGGCATCAGTTTATTCATCCTGCTAAGAGCATTTGCATCAGGAAGCTCCGCATTGACAGGAGTAGAAGCAATTTCCAATGCAATCCCGAACTTTAAAGATCCAGCCCCGAATAATGCGGCGAAAACTTTAATAGCGATGGGTTCATTGCTAGCTGTATTATTTTCGGGAATCGTATTCTTAGCCTATTATTTAAGCATCGTTCCAAGCGCAGAGGTGACGGTCGTCTCCCAGATCGCTGAAGAGATCTTTGGACGGAATTTCATGTATTTCTTCATTCAAGGTACGACTGCATTGATCTTGATACTTGCGGCCAATACTGGCTATTCGGCCTTCCCTCTGCTTGCGGTAAATCTGGCGAAGGATAAATTCATACCAAGGGCGTTTACGATCAGAGGGGACCGATTAGGGTATTCCAATGGAATCATCATACTGGGACTCGCATCCATCATCTTGATAGTCGCATTTGAAGGACATACAGAAAATCTTATTCCGCTTTATGCGGTAGGGGTATTCATTCCATTTACGTTGTCCCAGACTGGCATGATTGTTAAATGGCTCCGCGAAAAGCCAAAAGGCTGGATGATGAAATTAACCATTAATTCAATTGGTGCCATAATTAGCTTTATCGTCACGATGATATTCTTTTTAACCAAATTTACTCAGGTTTGGCCTGTATTGATTTTTTTACCTATCATCATTTTAATTTTTCATCGAATTAAAAAGCATTATGAAGCAGTTGGTGACCAACTAAGGATTACAACATGTGAGCCGATCTTACCAATTGAAGGAAATATCATTATTGTACCTGTGGCAGGTATAACCCATGTGGTTGAGAACTCTTTAAATTATGCAAAATCTCTATCTGCACATCAGGTGATTGCCGTTTATGTCGCTTTTGAAAGAGAAGACGAAAAGAAATTCGAAGAAAAGTGGGAAAAATGGCAGCCAGATGTCAGACTCGTTACACTGAATTCTTATTACAGAAGTATCATTCAACCACTAACTAAATTTGTGGACACAGTTGAACATAAGGCTAGTGAATCCAATTATAAAGTTACGGTGATCATCCCCCAATTCATTCCGAAGAAGGGCTGGCACAATATACTTCATAACCAATCAAGTTTACTGATCCGCGCCTACTTACTTTATAAAAGAAATGTGGTTATTACGACAGTGCCCTATCATTTGAAGAAATAAGTTCCATATCTATTACTGTAGACAAACCTACATAAGGTTTGTCTACAGTTTTTTTGCTTGTACAAATTTGGACGTTGTTTTTACTTCAGGCACTCGCTTTCCGCGGGCGGCCGGGAGCCTCCTCGGCGCGCTTGCGCCTGTGGGGTCTCTCTTGGACTAGCTATTCCCGCAGGAGTCTCGCACATCCGCTCCAAACAACTATGTTTAAAAATGTTAGATAGTACAAACTGAGCAAACCTACATAAGGTTTGCTTTTTTTTATAACCTAGACAGCAGTACTGCTGTATTTACTCTAACGCTCCCAATATTTATCAGCATCGGAAGCCCTTTTTATGTAGAACACTATTTTTGCAAAAACACTTCATAAAATTACCAAGGGTCATTTCAAATAATGCGAACATATTAAAAAGAAGACATAAGGAAATTTACTGCTTAGTTTTGAACTTACATATATGGGGGTTGAAAATGGATATATTATTAGCTCTCTTGCCGGCAATATTTTGGGGAAGCATCGTTTTATTTAATGTGAAACTAGGGGGTGGGCCCTATAGTCAAACACTAGGTACAACGATTGGCGCCTTGATTTTTTCAATAGGTGTTTATATTTTTGCCGATATTAAGTTGTCACTGCTGGTGTTTGGAGTCGGAGTTGTTTCTGGGTTGTTTTGGGCCGTTGGACAAGCTAATCAGCTTAAGAGCATTGATTTAATGGGAGTATCCAAAACAATGCCGATATCCACTGGAATGCAGCTCATTTCAACGACTTTATTCGGGGTCATTGTTTTTAATGAATGGTCTACAATGAAAGCAATCATTTTAGGCGTGTTGGCGTTAGTCTTCATTATTATAGGAATTGTCTTGACTTCCTTGGAGGATAAAGAATCAAAAGAGGGCAAATCGGGAAACTTGAAGAAAGGAATTGTTATTCTGCTTATCTCGACATTCGGTTATTTGGTTTATGTGGTCGTGGCCCGTCTTTTTAATGTTGATGGGTGGTCAGCGTTGTTCCCACAAGCGATAGGGATGGTGATAGGCGGTCTATTATTGACTTTTAAACATAAACCGTTTAACAAATATACGATTCGCAATATCATTCCAGGATTGATATGGGCTGCAGGGAACATGTTTTTATTCATATCCCAGCCTCGTGTGGGAGTAGCCACTAGTTTTTCCCTTTCGCAAATGGGCATTGTCATCTCAACTCTTGGCGGGATCATCATTTTACGTGAAAAGAAAACGAAGCGCCAACTAATTGGAATCATAATCGGAATTATCTTGATCATCATTGCTGGGATTATGCTCGGAATGGCAAAAAGTTAATTGGAGGGTGATTATATGTATACAGATTTAGAAGGTAAGGTCGTTGTTATAACCGGTTCATCCACTGGTTTAGGAAAAGCGATGGCCATCCGCTTTGCTAGGGAAAAGTCAAAGGTCGTGGTTAATTATCGCACTAAATCCGAGGAAGCGGATAGTGTAATGGAGGAAATCAAAACAAATGGCGGGGAAGCTATTGCAGTAAAAGGCGACGTCACCGTTGAAGAAGATGTGATTAACCTTGTTCAATCAGCGATAAAGAATTTCGGGAAACTTGATATATTCATCAATAATGCAGGAATTGAAAATCCTGTTCCGTCTCACGAGATGCCGTTAAGCGACTGGAATAGGGTAATCAATACCAACTTAACGGGGAATTTCTTAGGCTGCCGTGAAGCTATCAAGTATTTTGTCGAGAACGACATTAAAGGGAATGTTATAAATATGTCCAGTGTACATGAGATGATACCCTGGCCTTTATTCGTTCACTATGCGGCAAGCAAGGGCGGGGTGAAACTGCTTACGGAAACCCTGGCTCTTGAATATGCACCAAAAGGGATCCGTGTGAACAGCATTGGTCCTGGAGCCATCGCCACACCAATAAATGCAGACAAGCTTGAAGATCCCGAAAAGAAAAAGGATCTTGAAAGCATGATTCCGATGGGGTATATCGGAAAGCCTGAAGAAATTGCTGCGGTTGCTGCATGGCTGGCATCTTCAGAATCCAGTTATGTAACGGGCATCACTCTATTCGCTGACGGAGGAATGACAAAATACCCTGCATTCCAAGCTGGAAGAGGATGAATTATGTTTAATGATAATAAAAAAAAATCCCAGCAGGATTAAACCTGTTGGGATTCTTTTTTTAAAACCATTAACGAGTATGATGATTATACCAGCTAATGAAATTATCGACGACCGTATCGATAAACTGGACAGTCGACTCATGTGTAAGTCTGCCTTCGTTATCGATTTTGTCATGCACTGCACCAACATATACTTCATTCCCGGGAAGGAGTGGGGAGGCGATGCCTATTGCGAATAAGATTTCACGCAAATGCAATTGAGCTTTAACCGTTCCTAATTGCCCCATTGACGCACCCATGATCCATGATGGTTTGCCGTTCAAGACTTTATCGACACGTGATAACCAATCGATTGCATTGCCCAATACTCCTGGAATCGTACCGTTGTATTCAGGTGTGACCCACAAGACTGCATCTGCTTCGGCCACTTTGCTTTTAAATTCCTTTACAACTGATGGAGGGTCATTTTCAATATCTTGATCATAAAAAGGTAAATCCCGAATGTTCAAGATTTCGAGATCGAACCGATCTTGATATTTAGATTGAATATATTTGGCAAGCTTAAGGTTGTAAGACTCTTTACGGATACTTCCTACTATTGCAACAACTTTCATCTTCAATACCTCCAATGATTTTTATAATGGATAAATGTAAATGTGTTCCACTTATCCATTATAATTGGAATATAAATGAAAGAGAAAAAAGATGCTTGGGATTGAGTAGAGCTGAATAAACAAATTCCTCACTTAGGGTTACCCTGCAAAGTTAGACTCGAAAATTAAAATAAATTTGTTTGTTCCAACCCAATCTCCATTACTAGACCTCTCCAAACAATATTGGATTTGTTTTTAATTTAATATTATGGCCATTTCATAAAGGGATACAGGCAATATTCTTTTCAGAAAAAATGAAATAACAAGCTTGTAAAAGTAAATAATGAAATATCATAAAAAGTGTAAGTAAAATAAGTTTGTTTGCTTGATAACTATTTCACTAAAATGATAGAGGTGGATAAATTTGATCTTTCGGACCATTGATACGGAAAAAGATAAAGATATTATCGTTAAATTCAGGAAAGATTCCTTTGTTGTAAGTTTTGGATCTGAAGCTGGTTTTGGAGATGAAAATACATATCTGCAACGAATGGAAGAAAGGGTTCGCAAATTTCCGGGGGGGCAGGTAATCATTGAAAAGGACCAAGAACCGATTGGTCAAATGGAACTTCACATTCGGGAGTATGAAGGAAACGAGATTGGATATGTGAATCTATTTTATCTTATTCCCGAATACCGCAGTAAAGGCCTTGGCAAGGAATTGGTTCGCTACGCAGAAAACTTTTTCAGGCAATTTATTGTATCCGAATACCATTTAAGGGTTTCTCCGGATAATGGAAGGGCAATTCGTTTATATACGAATTCAGGCATGAAGAAGATAAGCGAAGAAAATGAAAAATACCTTGTATGGAGAATGAGTAAATCATTATATTGATATAATTAAAAAGTATCATTTCACTATACTGTGAAAATATTTTAAGCGATGAAAAATATGGTTGACTTTAGAGGGATTAGAATATATAGTGAAGGACATAATTAAATAAAACGTTAATTCTTATCAAGAGATGTGGAGGGACTTGGCCCTATGATACCTCGGCAGCGGGTTTTTACTTTTGTAAAAATACTGTGCTAATTCCAACGGACGAAAGTTTGAAAGATAAGAAGGAGCTTTTCTTAGATAATTAATTTAAGAGTTTACTCTTTTTTATGTCTAAAAGAGGCCTCTTCTGTCTGATGACGGAAGAGGCCTCTTTTGTTTATTCAAAATGTATATGGTTATTTGGAGCATTGGTGCAATTACTCGTGAATTTCGCAGATTTACTCGTGAGTTTCGAGCATTTACTCGTGAATTCAGCGCATTTACTCGTAAGTCCCAAAAATTTAACCCTATCATTATGAAACTTTGCAAAGCTCTTCTCTGGATAATGAATTCGTACAAATAAACAACATGGGGGGAGATTGGATGATTGAGTTTCAAAATGTTAAAAAGGATTATCAAACAAAAAAACAGACTGTCGAGGCTTTGAAGGGCATCAATTTGACAGTGGAAAAGGGGGATATATTCGGTGTAGTCGGTTATAGCGGGGCCGGAAAGAGTACGTTGATCAGGCTGGTCAATTTGCTTGAAGATCCTTCAGATGGTTCAGTGATTGTTGGGGGCAAGGATTTAACCAAGTTAAGCCCGAAGGAATTACGGGCAGAAAAGAAAAAAATCGGGATGATCTTTCAGCATTTCAACCTGCTAAACTCAAAGAATGTTTTTGATAACATTGCGATGCCGCTGGTTTTATCGGGAACTCCGGCTAAGGAAATCAAAAACCGTGTAGGCGAGCTATTGGAGTTCGTTGGCTTATCGAGCAAAGCAAAGAGTTATCCGGATCAATTATCCGGCGGTCAAAAGCAGCGGATCGGCATTGCGAGAGCATTGGCTACAAATCCATCGATCTTATTGTGTGATGAAGCTACGTCGGCATTGGATCCACAAACAACGAGTGCTGTTCTGCAGCTCTTAAAAAAAATTAATAAAGATTACAATATCACCATCTTGCTAATCACACATGAGATGTCTGTCATTAGGGAAATTTGCAATAAGGTAGCGGTCATGGAGGGCGGATGTGTCGTTGAACAAGGTTCGGTTTTCGAAGTTTTTGCGAAGCCGCAAACGGATATTGCAAAAAACTTCGTGAGAACGGTCATACATGACGAAATACCACAAAGTTTCATAAAAAGCTTAGGGTCTCATATCCCGATTATTTGGAAAATTAATTTTATTGGGACTACTTCTGGTACTCCTTTACTTTCAACGATCTCGAAGAAATATGATGTTCATTTAAGTGTCTTATCAGCCAATATTTCTGAAATTCAGGAAACGCCTTTCGGGAATTTGATCATCGAAGTTACCGGGAGCAAAAATGAGGTGGACATGGCTTATCAATATATTAAAGATGAGGGGATTCTCGTCCAGGAGGTGCAGGTAAATGGGTAATACGCTTTGGGGAATGGAAATAACGGCAGACCAGCTGTTGACAGCTTTCGGTGACACACTTTATATGGTAGCCATCTCATTGGTATTCTCCGGGTTGATCGGACTTCCGCTCGGTATCCTGCTTGTCATTACAAGAAAGGGTCACATCCTGGAGAATAAATGGATTTTTAATGTATTGAACCCGATCATCAATATATTACGGTCGGTTCCTTTCATCATCTTGCTTGTAGCAGTTATTCCCCTTACCAGAATGATTGTAGGCAGCGCGATCGGAATGAATGCGGCCATTGTTCCGCTCATCTTTTACGCGGCTCCTTATATTGCACGGCTTGTGGAGAACTCCCTGTTGGAAGTGGACAAAGGGATCATCGAGGCAGCTCAGGCGATGGGGGCTACGACATGGCAAATCATTTATCGCTTTTTGATTCCCGAGGGACTTAGTTCGTTGATCCTTACATTTACAACAGCGACAATCGGGCTTGTTGGATCTACTGCCATGGCAGGTGCCGTCGGGGCAGGCGGGGTCGGCGATCTGGCTTTGGCTTACGGTTATCAAAGGTTCGATACGATGACGATGATCGTTACAGTGGCGGCGCTCGTGATCATCGTTCAATTATTGCAATCCACCGGGAATTTCGTTTCAAGAAAAATAAGAAGAAGATAAAAATAACAGGAGGTAGGAGAAATGAAAAAAATCTTATTAACGATCATGGTATTGGCATTGGCCATCGTGGCTGCAGCATGCGGGAAAGAAGAAGGTGCATCAGGCAGTTCGGATGATGTGAAAACAGTAAAAGTCGGTGTCAGCAGCGGGGATACGAGAACATGGGAATACATTGTCGATATAGCGAAAGAGGAAGGGCTTAATATCGAACTGGTCACTTTCAATGATTATATCCAACCAAACCTTGCGTTAAGTGAAGGTGAAATTGATGCCAATTCATTCCAAACGGTCGCTTACTTCGATGAATTCGTTCAAGACCAAAACCTGAAATTAGAGGCCATCGGGTCGACTGTCATTGCGCCTATGGGCCTTTATTCGAAAAAACATAAAGATCTTAAAAGTCTTCCAAATGGCGCTACGATTGCCGTTCCGAATGAAGCAACAAACTTTGGCCGTGCATTGCTCCTTCTTCAGGAAGCTGGATTGATTACTTTGAAAAAGGAATTCAATGGATCGGGATCATTGGAAATCATTAAAGAAAATCCGAAAAACTTGAAAATCCAACCTGTTGCTGCCGGCAATACACCGCGTCTATTGGATGATGCCGATGCTTCAGCCATCAATAATAACTTTGCTGTCGAAGCAGGCCTTACTTTAAAAGATTCTTTATTCCATGAAAGTAAAACGGCGAAACCATATATTAATATCATTGCAGTTAAAAAGGGGAATGCCGATCGTCCTGAGCTGCAAAAATTAGTGGAGCTTTATCAATCGAAAAAAGTGGAAGCGTTCATTGAAAAAACGTTTAAAGGAAACACCATTCCTGCCTATGTTTCTGTAGATGAATTAGTGAATTACCAGGATGCTTGGACAAAACCAGCTAACGAAAAATAAGAACAAGTGAGGAATGCCGGATGGATTCAAGTTGCCCATCCGGTTCCTTAAACCAAAAAGGGGAGATACGAATATGGCGAGAGAATTAGTGCAGAAGCAGCATCAGCAGATCATTGAAGATCACATCGACCTTTATTCCAAATTATATATCGAAACGAGTCAAGCCATTCATGCCAAACCGGAAATTGGGAATCAAGAATTCTTCGCTTCGGATACATTAACCGGAATACTTCGAAATGAAGGATTTGAAGTGACACGCAATATTGCCGGTCATGAAACAGGATTCATCGCCAAAAAAGCCTCTTCAAAGAAAGGGCCCACAATTGCCTTTTTAGCCGAGTATGATGCATTGCCGGGTTTAGGTCATGCTTGCGGCCATAATATCATTGGCACAACGAGTGTTGCAGCAGGCATTTCCTTGGCGCAAGTGCTGGAGGAAACGGGCGGAGAGGTGATTGTTTTCGGAACACCGGCAGAAGAGGGCGGGCCGAATGGAAGCGCAAAAGGCAGCTTTGTGAAGCACGGTCTATTTGATGGGGTGGATGCGGCCATCCTTATCCATCCTGGCGGGCAAACGCGTGTCACAAGTCCATTTTTGGCAGTCGACCCCCTTGATTTTCATTTTTACGGGAAGTCAGCACATGCAGCAGCTGCACCTGAAGAAGGTGTGAATGCACTTGACGCGGTGATTCAGCTGTTCAATGGCATTAATGCTTTGCGCCAGCAGCTCCCAGCCGAGGTCAAAATCCACGGAATCATCACCAATGGCGGGGAAGCGCCTAACATCATTCCTGAATATGCTTCCGCCAGGTTTTACATTAGAGCAACAACATGGAAACTCTGCCAAGAAGTATCCAATAAAATCCGTGCTGTTGCCGAAGGGGCAGCACTTGCCACAGGAAGTACGGTTAAAGTGGAACGTTTCCAAAATGAAGTACTCGATTTTGTCATTAATCCAGTTCTGGATGAACTGTTAAAAGAAGAACTGGCTCAATTAGGGGAAGCGGTGGGCCCTCGAAAAGAGAGTGGCTTTGGCTCGACGGATGCTGGTAATGTAAGCCATGTAGTGCCAACAGCACATCCTTATATAAAAATTGGCCATGATGAGCTGATTGCCCATACGAATGAATTCCGCGACTGTGCCAAATCTCCTGCTGGAGACAAAGCCATCCTGACCGGAGCAAAAGCCCTTTCACTTACAGGGTATAAATTGATTTCAGATCAAGACCTGCTGGATAAAGTGAAAGCAGCATTTCATGAAGCGAAGCAAAAATAAATAAGATGCAGGAAAAAATTGTTGACTGCGGAGCATAGAGTTAGTATTATAAAAATAACAATACCAAGTAATTAAATGGGAATTATAGGTTAATTGACCGGAAAACCGGAGACTTTTCTTTCATGTAAAGAGGCGTCTCCGGTTTTTTTGTGAATGGGCAAGTCGAAAGATTCTCTTTCAATACATCCTATAAAGGGGGATTTATCATGGGAATATTATTACGTAAAGCCATTGAGAAAAAAAGAAACTTCCTAATCAACAAGTTGATTAACAAGGGAGTTTATAAAAAGAATGACATCCATCTTTTTGAATTAACCTTAACCGATTTAGAGAATGAGTATATTAAAATAAGTAAAATCGAGGAGAAGGAATCCGACGATCATTCCCCCTGTCTAAGGATACAGTTCATATAATGTCAGAATAAAAGGAGAGGGTGAAATGAGGAAGGGCGTGGAAGAAAGGCGGAAGGAATTAATCTATAAACTTATGATCCATACTGTAAATAAAACTGTGGAACAGCTTATGAAGTTAACCTTAAAAGAATTGGAAACAGAATATAAAAAGGTTCAAAATGACTGTCACCCCCATAGTAATGCGGGTTCGATACAGTGGATCCATGCAAAGCGGCATTAGGCTGAATGTTCATGAACCATAAAAAATTTCATCATTTTGCTAACGGCTGCTTGTGCTGATTCTACATGATAGTTTGAATTGTAAAGATCACTGAATCCATGTTTTCCGCTGAATTTATGAACTTCGACATCCTTTCTTTCTAAAGCTGAAATTAACTCGTCGACGTTAAATGATGGCTCTTCTAGCGGGAAAAATAGCAGTGCAGGACATTGTGGCACTAATTCTGCATAATTCCTAATACGCGAACCATAGTAACCAACTATTCCATCGACACATTCTTCCTCACTGCACAGCCAAGCTACAGTTGCCCCTGCACTGAATCCAAGGATGAAAATCTTTTGGTATTCATCTTTTATATCCGATAATATATCCTTTATCTTACCTAAAGCACCCGTGAAACCTACGTTCTCCATAAAATGTCGATAAGCAGCATCCTCTTGGGAATAATCAAAAGGAGTCTCACATTCTAACAAATCCGGACAGATCACATCAAAACCCTGTTTTGATAATAACTCACCATAACCCTGTATATGTTGGTTCAGTCCATATATTTCGTGAATGACAATGATGACAATATCGGATTTTTTCTGTATGTGCAGCATGTTTAACCTCCCTAAACTTAAAACTAGACATAAAAACCAACCAGTTCTTTTCATCCTTAACAAGTACAAATCATAAGAATATTACCATCAGGATCTTGAAAGTTAAAATAAGCAAAATCTCCAATACACTCTATTTCTTTAACAATAGAAATGTTATTACCCTTAATGAATTGATAAGCTTCGTCTATACCTTTGCGTAGAAATTAAACAATACATTGCTGGATGGCTCGAATCTAAAATCAGGATCAAATGTATGGTCATCTAACGTTAATCCTGTTTCATATGTTATAGGAATATTGTAAACCGGCGATTCTACAGAATCACTGTTATGAGGAATGCCAAGGAGATTACAATACCATCCAGCTGATTTCTTTAAATATTTAACATGAATAAAAACATTGTTAACTTTAGGGTGAATAGGAGAATTTATTGATTTTATACGTTACCACCTTTCGTTGAACCTTACCTAAAAATTCAACGAATCACCATTAAAACCTTTATTAATCATTGTAAATTTGCATATTCAACACCTGCATAGAAATGCTCATTTTTTTATGAACGTCAGCCTTTTCCCCAGTATATTACATAAAGAAAAGACTGCCTCAAGACAGACCTGATCGTCAGCTATATTCCAGATGCGTAGTACTATTTAAAAACCTTATAAGTTTGTATGGATGATTGGTATACTCAAGAAGATGTATTCCTGTATTATGAGAATTGAACCACACATCATGAATTGCGGGTGGTAATTGAAGAAAGCTTTCAATAATTTTAGTAATCATTCCTCCATGGGATATAATAGCAATTCGTTTATAATTTGCACTGTTCTCTCTAATATAAGAAAGTACATTTTGAGCTCGTAATCTAAAATCTAAATGATTTTCCCTATCCTGCATCTCTCGTAAATCTTCCAGGAAGGTTACTGGACATTTGATAGTATTTGATAAAGTTTCGGCAGTTTTACTAGCTCGAAGCAAGGTACTTGACCAAATGAATTCTGGTGGAAACTCTTCGGATACACGTCTGCACATTTTTTCTACTTGTTCAACACCCTTAATAGTTAAGGGTAAATCAGTAGTTCCTTTGTAATTTTCTTCTAGAAAATCGTCTTCTGACTCACCATGCCGAATTAATAGTATCTGCAAGTTATCACCTCGTTTATTTATTCAAAATAATAATTCTATTCAACTTCAATAAAACCTTTAAAAGAATAAAGTTTTCACACTCTTATATGATTGTGTGGTGCTTTTGCACTCACCTGTGAAGCTGAGTAGCCTAACAATCATGTGACAAAATTGTAAGATAATGGATTGAACTGTTAGGGAGAACGATGGCGATTTATTTCCTTTCTCTTTAAGATGTAAGAAAAAGAGGAAGGCTGGATATGAAATGGACTTTTTTGAGTTGAATATCAATGTGTTCAGAATGATCAATGACTTAGGGAAACAGTACGATTATGTAAACCCCTCTGCCATTTTCATTGCCGAATACATGGTTTTTTTATTAGCTTTGGCAGTCATCTTTATATGGTTCACTCGAAATGAACAGAGCAGGATGATGGTTGTTTGTGGGATGATTACGTTTGGAATAGCTGAAATGATGGGAAAAATGGCAGGGCGATTGCATTCGAATAATCAGCCATTTGCCGAATTGAACAATGTTAATCAGTTAATTGAAAAAGCAGTGGATAATTCATTTCCAAGCGACCATACCATCTTGTTTTTCTCGTTTTGTGTCTCTTTTTGGCTTTTCAAAAGAGGATGGTGGTTGTTATGGATCATGGTGGCTTTCCTTGTTGGCATCTCCCGTATTTGGGTAGGTGTCCACTTTCCGGCGGATGTGCTGGCAGGAGCTATACTGAGCACCATTTCAGGATTGGCGGTTTACTTTGTTGTTCCGAAAATAAGCTTGATTCATAAATTATTAGGGGGATATGAAAGGTATGAGCAAATGGTTCTATCCCCGTTAACAAAATCAAAGGAAAAAAAATCAAACGATTTGTAAGCGGAACAAAAAACATTTTAACAAATGAAAATATATCCATATATTGATACTGTTGGTAAAATGAAGTGAAAGCAATCCATTGCAATGGGGGACTTAATAATGATTGATATCCAAGAAATCAAAGATATTATCAGGCATCGCTATCCATTCCTTTTAGTTGATGGAGTACTGGAATTGGAAGAAGGAAAGAGAGCGGTGGCCATTAAAAATGTTACAGCAAATGAAGAGTTTTTTGCTGGTCACTTTCCAAATTACCCAGTGATGCCAGGTGTATTGATCGTGGAAGCTTTAGCGCAGGTAAGTGCTGTTGTCATGCTTACAAAAGAAGAAAATAAAGGGCGGATCGGGCTTTTGGCCGGGATCGATGGATGCCGCTTTAAAAAGCAAGTAAGACCAGGAGACCAATTACGTTTAGAAGTGGAGATTACTCGCTTGAAAGGTCCTATCGGTAAAGGAAAAGCAAGGGCAACTGTCGACGGAGAAACTGTATGCGAGACAGAGCTCATTTTTGCCTTTGGTGATTAAGGGGGGGAGTGACAAGAATCAATAATGGAGAAACACAGGGTATTGGTTTTTTAACATCCCATTAAGGAAGCTGGTATACAGATACCCAAGGGAACAGTGAAGCCTCAAGGAAAAGAAGAAACAGATCTAGAAAATTTTCATGTGGAGAAATTAATGGCAGTGGATTTTTGGGAGAACCCTGATGGTGCCATACATAATAGATATTTTTATCAAAGGCCCTTTTCGTAAAGATTGTTGTTTTTAAAACGAAACGATATAAGGTTTATTGGAGCGGAAGTGCGAGACTCCTGCGGGAGCAGCGGGACAGGTGAGCATCTGGAGGGGAAATCAACCACACCGCACTACTTGGTAAATAGCAACAAAGTATGAGAAAACAGCCTTATCAAATAAGTGTATCGAATGTTTCTGATGAATGGGACCATCAGCCGGCTGTTAGAGGAGATGAGGGCTGACATTCCATTTCTTCTGGATTTCATCCGAGCATGAAATACAGCTTATCAAAGGGCATGGAGATTATTTAAACCAGATATTAACCTAACCTGCAGTTAATCACAGCCGGCCAAAATCATTATTGATCTTGGCCGGCTGTTTTTTATGATCAGGTTTGTTTCTCGGTAATGAAAGTTTTTACGGTTGGAGGTTCATATGTAATGAATTGATCAAGAAGTCCATTTGGTTCAACATCCACCAGCGCCATGGAACGGAATTTTTCATGCAGGAACTGTTCGTCGGACATATGGTTGAATAAAGCGACCAAAGGATCATAATAGTGATTGATATTTAAGAGTCCGCAAGGTTTTTGATGAAGACCAAGCTGAGCCCAAGTGAAAACCTCAAAGAATTCTTCCAATGTTCCTGGCCCGCCTGGCAAGACCATGAACCCATCTGCAAGCTCAGCCATTTTTGCTTTCCTTTCATGCATGGATTCCACGACGATCAGTTCGGTTAGATTCTTATGTGCTATTTCCTTTTTTTCTAGAAAATCCGGCATCACGCCAATTACATTTCCGCCTGCTTCCAATACGGAATCTGCAACTGCACCCATGATTCCTACACTTGAGCCTCCATAAACAAGGGTAATCTTACGTTTCGCCAGTTCAGCACCCAGTTTTTTAGCCTCTTCTGCATAAACAGCAGATGAACCTTTGCTTGATCCACAAAATACAGCTAGACTTTTCAAAATATCACATCTCCCATTTTTCAGTAATCTTCCTTTCTTATCATACAAAATTAAAGGGGATTTGTTAAACTTGAATTATCTAATGAAAGGTGGATGAATATGAACGTTACTGAATTTCAACAATGGGTAAAAGATTATTATGAAGCACGCGGGTGGTCAGAATTGGACATTTTCATTCGCATCGGCTTTTTGGCAGAAGAAACCGGCGAGGTGGCACGAGCCATTCGCTCCCTTGAAATTGGCAGGGATAGACCTGATGAGGTTATTGGTTCGTATGAAGAAAACAAACAGGAGTTAACCGAAGAATTGGGAGATGTGCTAGGAAACTTGATTGTGATTGCGAACAAGTACAATATCCCATTGGAAGAAGTGTTTAATGCCCATAAAAAGAAGCTATCTGAACGCTATAATCAGGCATAGGTTTCTTCTCGTTTAATAGGTGAAAAAGAATTTTACATACATAATTTGAGTAAGAGCTGTGACTATCAGCTCTTTTTCTTGTGGGATAAATGATCGTTCGTTATACCATTTAATTACATAAAAAGAAATGCTTTCAGCCTTTTATCCCCCTTCGTTAATAAAGAATTCACAAAATATGGGTAGTATGCGCGATTGAGATTGGGTTTTATTGGGTTTACACTTACATTAAACGGAATGAACATTCATTCCGTATCGAGTGAAAAAGGGGTGAATCATTATGATCACGGCAGTAAATAAACGAGACAGTATAGTATCCAGCGCTTTAGTGCTATTCGCAGAACGGGGATATGATGCGACGACGATCCCGATGATTGCTACATCGGCAGGAGTTGGAGCGGGGACCATTTATCGTTATTTCGAGAATAAGGAAGTGCTGGGCAACAAGATTTTTCAAGAGTACTTGGATATTTTCACTGAAACGGTCAAGAATGGATTTCCTCATGATGATTCAATTCGCAATCAGTTTCACCATATTTTTAAATCAATGGTTCACTTTACAACCGAGCAGGAACAAGCACTTTATTTTATTAAAATCCATAGTGGAGCCCATTTTTTAAATGAAGATAGTCATGCTAGCTTTCAAGGGCTATTGGATATATTTAAAAATTTCTTTGAATCAGGAAAAGAGAAAAAAGAAATTAAGGAGCTTCCTTCTTCAGCCTTGATTGCCATCATTTACGGAGCATTTCTTGAGCTTGAGCGACTTGTACGCATCGGGGAGTTAGAACCTGAACCAAAACTTTTGGCAGATGTGGAAGAAAGCTTTTGGGATGCAGTCCGCTTGTATGCTTGAGACATGTTTAATATAAATCGGAATGAATGAACGTTCATTCCGCAATCTAACTATCTAAAGAGGTGCTAATAAAATGGAAAATACAACTCAGTTTCCACAGCCAAAGACATATGGCCCCCTAGGCAGCCTGCCTATCATTGATAAGGATAAGCCGCTTCAGTCTTTCATGAAGCTGGCACGAGAACTTGGGCCGATTTTTCAGTTTCAATTTCCGGGGCGAATCACTACATTCGTATCAAGTGCTGCCCTCGCAAAAGAAATATGTGATGAAACAAGATTTGATAAGAAAGTCGGTCCAGCCCTGCAGAAAGTTAGGGCGTTTGGCGGTGATGGCCTTTTCACAAGTGAAACGAAGGAACCGAATTGGAAAAAGGCCCATAACATCCTGCTTCCCAGCTTTAGCCAGCAGGCAATGAAGGGATATCATGCCAAAATGGTGGATCTTGCTACCCAACTCATTCAAAAATGGGCCCGCCTGAATCCGGCTGATGAGATAGATATTCCTGAAGATATGACGCGATTGACCTTGGATACGATCGGACTCTGCGGGTTCAATTACCGTTTTAACAGTTTTTATCGGGAGACCACCCATCCTTTTGTCACCAGTATGGTGCGTGCTTTGGATGAAGCGATGAGCCAAACGCAGCGGCTTGGCATCCAAGATAAACTGATGATCAAATCTAAAAGACAATTCAGGGAAGACATTCAATATATGTTCTCTCTAGTGGATGAATTGATTGCTGACCGAAAACAAAATGGTGATCAGGGAGAAGATGACCTTCTTTCCCATATGTTGAAAGGAGTCGATCCTGAAACGGGTGTATCACTGGATGATGAAAATATTCGTTTTCAAATCATTACCTTTTTAATAGCTGGGCATGAAACGACGAGCGGTCTCCTATCGTTCGCCATCTATTTCCTCATGAATAACAGAGACAAGTTAAGAAAAGCGCAGCAGGAAGTCGATGAAGTGCTGGGTGATGATGTTCCTGATTACAAACAAGTGAAAAAGCTGAAATATGTCCGGATGGTGCTGAATGAAACGCTTCGTCTGTGGCCGACAGCTCCGGCGTTTTCTGTTTATGCGAAAGAAGATACCATGCTGGACGGAAAATACAATGTGAAGAAAGGGGATGTGTTCTCGCTGCTTATTCCCGAGCTTCACCGTGATCCATCTGTTTGGGGTGATGACGTTGAATCGTTCATTCCTGAGCGGTTCGAGGATTTGGATTCCATCCCTTATCATGCTTATAAACCATTTGGAAACGGGCAGCGCGCCTGTATCGGACAGCAGTTTGCCCTTCATGAAGCGACACTGGTGCTCGGCATGGTTTTACAGCACTTTGACTTGATTGATCATGAAGAATATCAATTGGATGTTAAAGAAACTTTGACACTCAAACCGGACGGATTGACCATGCGCGTTTCACCGAGGAAGCCGGCGATGTCATTTACCGCTGCTTCGCCAGAACCAAAGTCAGCGGTCAAAGGAGCCACGGCATCTCCAATCGAATCCTCACATGGCACACCATTACTTGTCCTGTTTGGATCAAATATGGGAACAGCGGAAGGGATTGCTCGTGACCTTGCCGAAACAGGGAAGCGACAAGGCTTCCATGCCGAGGTTGCCCCTTTAAATGATTACACTGATCGGCTTCCCCAAGAAGGAGCTGTTCTGATAGTCTCGGCATCTTATAATGGAAATTCCCCGGATAATGCGGGTGACTTCGTTTCATGGCTGAAGGAAAGCCAGGGTGACACATTGGATGGTGTTCACTATGCGATCTTCGGCTGCGGGGACCGCAATTGGGCCAATACGTATCAACGCATTCCAATCCTCATTGATGAGCGGCTGGAGCAAAAAGGAGCAGTGCGGCTGTCAGAAACAGGCTATGGAGATGCAAGTGATGACTTTGAAGGGGATTACGAGAAATGGACAGAAGCCCTTTGGCCGAATCTTGCCGAAACCCTGAACATTGAAGTGAATAGGAATGATCAGGCAGTCAGTTCGATTACGATGAACTTTGTAAGTGATGTGAGCGGCACACCACTTGCCCGCACCCATCATGCTTTTACATCCATTGTAAAAAGGAATTTTGAATTACAACATGTAGATAGCGGAAGAAGTACACGACATATAGAATTAACTCTGCCAGAGGGAATACATTATCAGGAAGGCGATCATCTCGGGGTACTTCCACAAAATCCATCGGAATTAGTCGAGCGAGTGCTCAGTCGATTTAACCTAAATAGCCAAGATTACGTCAATTTAACAGGGGATTCCGGAAAAGCTGGCCACCTTCCTACAGGAAAACCGGTAAAACTAGAGGAGTTACTATCAAACTATGTGGAGTTCCAAGAACCCGCCACCCGGTCTCAAATTCGGGCGCTTGCCATTCATACGGTATGTCCTCCACATGTAAAAGAACTCGAAGATCTTCTATTGGACAGTACCTATAAACAAGAAATCCTGAACAAGCGCATAACCATGCTTGACCTTATAGAAAAGTATCCTGCATGTGAAATCCCGTTTGAACGTTTCCTGGCTTTACTGCCACCTTTAAAAGCAAGATACTATTCTATCTCAAGCTCACCACTCCACAAAGAAGGAGAAGCAAGCATCACCGTCAGCGTCGTCCGTGGAATAGCTTTGAGCGGAAACGGGGAATACAAAGGAATTGCATCGAATTATTTGGCAGAACGCTTCCAAGGAGACAAAATAGCCTGCTTTATCAATACGCCGCAATCTAATTTCCAACTTCCAGAGCAAACAGGAAAACCAATCATCATGATTGGCCCTGGAACAGGAATTGCACCATTCAGGGGATTCATACAGGCACGTCGCGCTTTGAAAGAAAAAGGTGAAACTTTAGGGACTGCTCACCTTTACTTTGGATGCCGTAATCCGGAACACGATTTCCTCTATCAAGAAGAACTCGTGCAAGCCGAACAAGAAGGCCTTGTAACACTGCACACCGCTTACTCAAGATGTCCCGGTCAAGAAAAAACATATGTCCAGAACAGATTAGCGGAAAACGCCCATGACATCCTGCCTTTATTAAAAGAAGGGGGACACCTATACATCTGCGGAGACGGAAGCAAAATGGCACCCGATGTTGAACGAACACTGATCGAAAGCTATATGCATATCTATCAAACATCGAAAGAAGAAGCCACAGTATGGCTGCAATCATTAGAGGAGAATGGCAGATATGCGAAAGATGTTTGGGCCGGAGCATAAATAGAAAGGTGCAGCGATTCGTAAGGGAATCGCTGCTTTCTTTATGAAAATACAAATTCACGAGTAAATAGTGAAAACTCACGGGTAAAACAGTAAAACTTACGAGTAAAAAGTGCGAATTCACGAGTAAAACAGTAAAACTTACGAGTAAAACAGCAAAATTCACGAGTAAACAGCGCAAACTCAGGTTTATATCGCTCAAATTCACGAGTAAATGCGCTAAAAATATAAGAATTGGAACTAATGGGAAGTGCATTCATACATTGGCGGAGAACGTTTACGGATACTTTATTCATTGTTAATATTGAGAAAAGCTACTGTTTTTATTAGTGGACAAATTGTATTAGAATGTTTGGTTAAGATCTTTCCTATTATATATACCGAAGTATAGTGGAAAACTCACGGGTAAAACAGCAAACGGCGATGTGGTTAATTAACGATAAAGGGGTCTTTAATAAATGTTTAAGTATACAGTCTGTTTTGTAAAGAAGAATAATGAACTTCTCATGCTTAACCGGGAGAAAGCTCCTATTATGGGGGTTTGGAACGGGGTGGGGGGCAAAATCGAGAAAGGTGAAACTCCTGATATAGGTGCACAGCGTGAGGTATTTGAGGAAACGGGCATAGTGGTAGGGACTTTTTTTTCTAAAGGGACGGTAACCTGGGAAACTCCAGAAGGTGAATGGGATGGAATATATGTATATTTGTATATGGCGGATGAGGATTTAATATATGAAACACCGAAAAAAACGCGGGAAGGCATTCTTGATTGGAAATCCATTGATTGGATACTTCACCCGCTTAATCTCGGAATTGCTGAGATGGTCGCACAGTATTTGCCGGTATTATTGAAAGAAGAAGGAAACCATGCATTCACTTACAAAAATGGCCAGACATATATTTCATGAAACCAGCCTTACTTAAACAAGGGATACTGCCTACCTAGTATCCCCTTCAATAAGTTAAAGCTCATTCTCGAAGATCGTCCCCTTTTTGAATCTTGAACCCTTGAAGGCAAACCTCATCAGGATAATATAGGCAATGCCTGCCACGACAACGCCGATGATCCAAGCCAGCTCGACTTTAATAAAGGCAGCGCCGGCGCCGATAAGCATGGCGAGCAGTGCGCATGGATTATATCCTGCAAATGGCCCGTCTTCTCTGTACAAATCGGCGACATTCATTTTTTGCTTTCTTAATATATAATATTCGACTAATAAAATCGAAACGATCGGACCTAAAAATGCGGAATAAATCAGAATGAACAATCCAAGGCCCTTCGCCGAAGAATCCTGTACAAGCACCCAAGGGAATGAGCAAAAGGCAAGAATTCCGGTTATAATAACGGCAATCTTATATTTCAACTTTGTAAGCAAAGTAATGACATAGGTTGGAGGAATAATATTGGCAACCATATTTACCGCAATTGCACCTATGACGATAAATGCCGAAACGCCTACTGTGATATAAGGATTATCCACCACAATGGCAAACGCCTTAACTGGATTGGAAATGCCGGTAGCGGAAGCGAGCATTACACCGATTGTCAGTACGAAGCCGTAAGCCAGTGAAATGGGCGAAAAGTACAAAAACCCTCGTTTTGCATCACTTATGCCAGACTTAAGCTCTCTTGAATAGTCCCCTGCGCTTAAAAAGATAGCCGCATAATTTCCTAAAAACATCATGATGAAAGAAAAGAACGGCAAGCCCCATGAGCCTTCAGTGTGCACCCATTTTTCCGCGATGACCTCACTATGTGATGTAAGTAGAATGCCGAATACATAGACTAGAGCTAGCATGATAACGATGGATGCAAGCATTTCCACCCATTTAATGGCATGGAAGCCATACAGCGAAAGTACAATTTGCACCAATTGAATCACGACAAAGCAAATGACGGCATTATCAAAAGCACCACCCGTAATGACCTTCACGATTTCATTTAAAGCGGTACCGCCGATCCAACTTTGAAAACCGTACCAGATGATGGCCGGAATTCCGCGCAAAAGTGATGATATGATGGAGCCTTTCATCCCGAAGGACATTCGGAGTTGAACAACATAGGGAATGCCCGTCCTGTATCCAATCCTATCATTTAAAGCGAATATCACGGAAATGATAGCGATGGCAATGGCTGCTGCAGCAAATGTCTGAATGATATTCAACGTTGCGGTTCCCGCTACGACCAAGCTGGCCCCCAGTGTCATATTCCCTAAATTGACGCCGTCTCCAATCCACATGAATGTATAGGATATCGGGCCAACCGTCCTATCTTCTTTTGACCTCGGCTTCAGAGATTCATCCAAATCCGCAGCATGGTGGAACTCCGCCTCTTCTAAAGTTTGACTTTCTAGATATGTAGACAATTTACACTCAACTCCCATTCGTAGCGTTATATGATATGACTGATGATGTAATGAAAACTAACATGAGAAAAGTATACAGGTTTCGTATTTAGGAATCATTAGAAGAAGTGTGAAATTTCAGATATTATTTTGTGCTTTTTAACTAAAGGAATATCAGAATTAACTGAGGTTATATGAACTGTCTCGTTTTTGTTTGCAGAAAAGCGGGGGTGTGAATCGAGGAATTTCCATTTTCCACACAAATGAAAAGGGGTTAAGTGGAATGATTAAATGGAAAAATTATGTGTAAGGGGAAATATATTCTTGAAAATAGTTAAAATCATCTTAGTAATAATTGTAGTTGCTTTATATGCATATCAGCTAATTACTGGAAGTGTTGAGCTGATGCCATATTCTATGTTGTTGCTGGCGGCAATTTTGTTAATAACAGGATTAGAGGAACCTCAAAAAGATAGAAAAGGAGGTTTTTTGAGGTACGTTGTTGTCTCATTATTTCTATTCTTTGTATCCATGCTGGGTTTCTTTATGGACTAAAAACGAGAACTACTATTACCTTTTTAGTAGGTGAGGAGGAGCAAAATGAAGATAATAGAACTGCCAATTGAATTTGAATTTAATGGGCAAAAAAACCACATTAATCCTAGCTTGATTATTTTGAAGAATGAACTGACCTTGGTCGATACAGGTTATCCTAATTTTTTACCTTTAATTGAATATGAAATTATAAAAAATGGCTATGAAATGAAGAATTTAAAGAATATAATCATCACTCATTATGATATTGATCATATAGGTTCCTTATTTGAATTCAAGGAAAAGTATCCTTCTATTAACATTATAGCTAGTGAAGTTGAATCGAAATTTATTAGTGGTGAAATGAAGTCAGAGAGATTGGTTCAAGCCGAAGGAATGCTGGAAAATATGCCAAATCAAGAAATCGAATTCGGTAAATGGTTTATACAACAATTAAAGAAATTGAAGCATGTTTCAATTGACGAAAAGGTACATGACGGTGAATGGATTTTGGATAACGAATGTAGAGTAGTAGCAACACCAGGACATACGTCAGGGCATATTTCATTATATTTTCCCAGTTTAGAAACTGTAATAGCAGGTGATGCAGCTGTTGTAGAGAATCATGAATTGGTCATTGCTAATCCGCACTTTTGTTTAAATGTCGAGAAAGCAGAACAGTCTTTAAGAAAGATTAAAGATTTAATAGCTGAAAACTACTATTGTTATCATGGTGGGACAATCACTTTATAATGGAGCTGTCTTTAAAGGCAGCTTTTTCTTATGAGAACTAAAGGGGCAGGATAGTTAAGGTGCAGAAATAAAACCCCGATCTAAAACAGGAAGGGGGTATATGTGTTTGAAGTTTTAAAATTATTTATTGCGGGTTGTTTCAGCTTCTCTAGTACTACGTAAAAACCGAACTTTTCACCGTTCAGTCAAGCAAAGGTGGGGGATATAACCTTTGGAATCTATATGGTTTGCTAGTTTGAATATTTTTGTAGAATCATAATATATTAATAATTCTGCTGTTCACTTCCAACAGGAAATGTAACCCCCATATTTCGTAAAGCTTCTTTTGCTTGATTTAAATAGGATTCTGCTTGTTCTTGCCATTTGATGATCACTTTAATAAAGGCTATATATTCAGGTCTTGCATTTTCCTCCATTATTTTTAATCCTTCACTTACTTTTTTATCTTGGGTTTCTGCGTTTATTATACAAGTTGTCATGGTTTCTATAATGGTTTGCTGTTGCTCACCATTTTTTAGCCTTTGGGCTGATCCCACTGCGGTTACACGGTGATATGAAGCAGGGATTAGGTGGTTATGCATCTCGCGACTTCCTTTTAAATCTTTGGTTTCAGGTATATGGAAAAGCTCACTACTCATAGCACATACCATTTCTTCAGCATATAAACTTTGATGCAGCATATATAAAATCGGTTCCCAGTTGTTTACTCGATAATAATAATCATTCGGATACAAAAAAACATCTCCTCTTTCAGTAGCTTTTATAGTTAAACTTAGGAGCGGAATTAATGAAAATGTATTATCCATCATATGTTTATTAATTTTGTCCAGTTCTAATAATATTGCAAAGGTTAAACATGGATAACCTATTCTAAGATGTCAACTGAATTTGTACCTTTACTGCCTATACATATAAATCCAACACCTTATCCTCTGTACAGAGCTGGAGACTATTGCTGTCATATTTATTTTGGATTTGGTGGAGGTTTCGCCTTTAAATTCGTTTGGTTGATACTCTTAACTATTGTTGGATGTAGTGGTTTTTAAGGCGGAAGATGGGTATAAAAAAGCCCGACCTTTATCGGCCGGGCTTTTTAACTTTAGGTATCATCGATTTTTGAATCAGTTAAGATACTGTTTTAATATGTCTAGTCCTATTTTTAACTCATCAAATGAGTTTGTGGAAGATAGTGCAATACGCAAATACATATCAGGGGTGGTCTGCCCGCTTTGAAAACGATTGGAATGAAAAACCCGAATACCGCGCCTTTTCAAATCCGTTTCCAGCTGTAACGCATCGTTATGTCCTTTAATTGGAAGCCAACGATAAAGACTGAGAGGGTGTCCAACATCCTTTCTTAAAGGAAAATATTCGGAATAAATATCATTTGCAGTCTGTGCAAGCTGTTTCTTTTGAGAAACAATTTCATGAGCTTTTCCTGATAGGATTAGCTCTGTGATAATCTCTGCATCAAAAGAAGAGGTCTTTACATTAATGTTGAAAATGGCCTGGGCTATTTTCTCGCAAAAGGCCTCCCCATAAACCATATAGGCAACTCTCAATCCAGAACATATTGACTTAGAGGTACCGCAAATATAAACGCTCTGTTCTGGAAGCAAGCGGTACATAGGCTGCCGGTAATCGGAGATAATGCCCGCCGTCAGAAATGCATGGATATCATCCTCGATCAAAATTAAACGATGCTTACGGATGACCGTCGCTATTTCTTGCTTTCGGATATCTGACATCATGATTGTGGTTGGATTGTTGCAAGAGGGCATCAGGAAAATGCCGTCAATAGTTGTTTGACAACACTGTTTTTCAAGTTCATCTGGCAGCATTCCGAACTGGTCTCCGGGAATGGGCACTAACTTAATATGAAACATCTTTGCCAGCTCGATGAAGTTTGAATAGGTGTATAAGTCGGTCGCAATTCTATTACCAGGCTCAAACAATGCAGCCAAGGCAACTGCCAATGCATTTTGGGCACCGGAAACGATTGCTATATGCTCTTGATCCGCGTGAATGCCGAAAGATTCCATCCAGTTTAGAGCTGCTGTTTTTTGATGTGGAATACCAGTCGGATCGTTGTAATTCAGCAGCTGCTCCAAATAACTTTTATTCACAGTTTTTTGAATGGTTTCTGATACAATATCATTGGTCTGCTCAAAAGAGGCCACAAAACCAAGATCAATGCCATTTGCCGTTTTATCCGCGGAAATGGTTATGGAACGAGTGGCATTGGGAGCCACAAAAGTTCCCCTTCCCGTAACGGCATATATCAATCCCTTTACCTCGCATATTTTGTAGGAACGGGTAATCGTGGTGAAGTTTAAGTCAAGAAAATCTGCCAATTCTCGTTGCGGGGGCAACTTGGTTCCAGGTGCTAAAAAACCATTTGTTATATCTTGTTCAAGTAATGATGCAAGGGATTTATAAAAGGGACGCTTTAATGCATTCTTATCAGGTTTCCAAGACATTGGATAATTGTCGAATGAATTTACGGGCATAGTTCACCTCTACTATCTTATTCCATACAATCATATCATTTTTTGTATGGAATTCTAATATTGAAACGGTCGGCTTTAAAAGAATATAAGGTGATTATCCTATAAGCCCCCCCATTTTGATAAAATGGGGGAATTTTATTTTTAATTGTAATCCATACAATTAACTAGTTTTTTGTACGGATTTTGTATGTTAAGTTTAAATAAATTTAGCCATCAGGATGTGATTTATATGAAAAAACGAACTCAAATGATAACTGCATTTCGTGCGGCGTTTCCGTACACAGTGCCCATTTTGGCAGGCTTTTTATTTTTAGGCATCGCATATGGAATCTTTATGAATTCATTAGGGTTCAGTGCGATTTACCCGATATTGATGAGTCTAACGATATTTGCAGGATCGATGGAGTTTATTGCAGCCAATTTATTGCTTGTCGCGTTCAATCCGATTAACGCCCTTTTTCTAACTTTAATGGTGAATGCACGGCATTTGTTTTATGGCATATCCATGCTTGATAAATATAGGGGGACCGGTAAGAAAAAGCTGTATCTGATTTTTGGGCTTTGCGATGAGTCTTTTTCCATCAATTGTACCGTTGATGTTCCGAAGAATGTAGACAAGGGATGGTTTATGTTCTTCGTGACACTGCTCAATCATTGCTATTGGGTGATAGGATCGGCGATTGGCGGTATTTTTGGCTCTTTTGTCAAATTCAACACAGAGGGACTCGATTTTGTTATGACGGCTCTCTTTGTAGTGATTTTCATTGAACAATGGATGAAAGAGAAAAAACATCATAGTGCTCTCGCTGGGCTTGGGCTGTCAGCTGTCTGTCTTATTATTTTTGGCGGAAGCAATTTCATTATCCCTGCTATGTTTGCCATTTTGGGGGTACTCACCTTACTTAGAAAGCCGTTAGAGAAAGTTGAGGTGAGTACCATATGACAATGACTTTAACGCAGCAAATCATTACAATTGCGATGGTTGTTTTAGGCACAATGCTTACAAGATTCCTTCCCTTCATCGTTTTCCCATCAGGTAAACCCACACCGAAGTATGTACAGTATCTCGGTAAAATGCTGCCATCTGCAGTAATTGGGCTTTTGGTCATTTATTGTTTAAAGGATGTGAGCTTACAATCTGGAAGTCACGGCATCCCTGAATTTATTGGGGTGGCTGTAGTTGCCCTGCTTCACGTTTGGAAGAAAATGATGCTCCTCTCCATAGCGGGGGGAACGATTGTCTACATGATGCTGGTTCAATTGGTTTTTTAAATGGATAATAATCAGCACATCCAAATCACTGAGATCAATGGTATTGGAAGGGGCAGGTAATAGTGAAGAAGAAAATTGATGAAGATAAAATACATGAAAAACACTATGAACAAATACATGAACAAGTGAAAAACGATCCGTATGCTCTGTCGTTAGGCATTCAGTTAACGAAATTCGAGGCAGGTTTAGCAGAAGCAACGTTAGAAGTGCAAAGCACTATGGTAAATGCGTATGGAACTGTTCACGGGGCAGTCATTTATGCTGTGGCAGATCATGCTTTTTCCGTAGCCTGTAATGCCTATGGAAAAACATCATTAGGCCTCTCCACAACCATCCAGTTTATTGAATCAGCTAAACCCGGAGACAAGATAGTAGCCCGTGCAACGGAAGTCAAACGAAACTATCGGACAGGATTTTATCGAATAGACGTCTTTCATGAGGAAAACCTGATCGCAACCATGGAGGCAGTGTCATACCGTAAGGATCATTATTTTATTGAACTTGATGAACAAGATTAAAGCAGTTTAATAGTCTGTTCAGAGCTGTCCTCAAGACAGCTTTTTCTTATTAAAGGGTGCTGTTTGTTCTTTGTTCATGTTGTTTAGTGAAGGAACCCTCGATAATATATTTTGAACGTCGGTAACTTTGTAAAAAAAGGTATTGTTCCAAATCATTTACATTGCTTTTATTTTGCGAGAAAATAAAGGTACAATTAATACTTATTTAGCTTATGGATTATAGACTCTAAACGATAATGAGGTAGGAAAAAATGATTGCAAAAACAGAAGAAGATTTTAATGGTTTGAAGGAAATTGGCAAAATTGTTGCCTCGATTAGAGATGAATTGGTACAAAGAACAATTCCGGGGATTACGACCAAAGAACTTGATGATGTAGCCGGAGAACTTTTAGAAAAGGCAGGTGCAGTTTCGGCTCCAAAAGGTGAATATGATTTTCCGGGCTATACTTGCATTAGCACGAATGAAGAAGTGGCACATGGTATTCCGGGTCTTCGGGTTATTCATGAAGGGGATCTAGTGAATATAGATGTATCTGCTTCAAAGAACGGTTATTTCGCAGATACAGGAATCTCATTTGTAGTAGGGGAGGGTGACGAAGTATTAACGAAATTATGCGACGTTGCTAAAAAGGCATTTGAAGCAGGTCTTAAGAAAGCAAAACCCGGTTCCAAAAAAAGCAGAATTGGAAAAGCAGTATTCGAAACAGCGGGACAGCATGGATTCACTGTTATCAAAAACCTTACAGGACATGGCGTTGGACGTAGTATACACGAAGCACCTGACCATATTTGTAATTATAATGATCTATGGGATAATGAACTATTAAAGGAAGGGATGGTTATCGCATTCGAACCATTTATCTCAACCTTTGAAGAAGAAGTATACCAAAAAGAAGATGGTTGGACCTATGCAACAGAAAAAAGTTTTGTAGCTCAATTGGAACATACGATTATCCTTACTAAAAATGGTCCGATTATTGTCACACTTTAATTCAAGCATAGACAAAACGTATAAACATAAGTATTTCGTATACCGTGTAGTAAATTTAAATGGGGTAACGTATAAATTCGTAGAATGTTACTCGCTCTAAAACAAGAAGGATTCGATCACCCACGCAAAAATAAGGGAGTTGCTTTAGCAGCTCTTTTTCTTATGGAGTTAAAGGGGCAGGGGAATCGGTAACTTTATTTGGAAACTATGTTAAGATTGGGGTATTAATATTGAAAGGCGTTGGAATATGAGTCAAGCCAATCCAAAAACGAAGATATACTTTTGGCTATCTGTTACGCTTTTACTCTGTGGAATTATTTCTTGGATTCCTTATTTGGTCTTCAAAATTGAAGTATCTTATGGGATGCTGACATTTGTTCTTAACCCAATTGGAGTAATAGTAGGGTCTTTTTCAAACAATAGATTAATAACCTTAAGCAATATATTTATGGTCTTTAGTTTTATTCCTGTTATGATATTTGTATATCTAACAAGAGGGTACATTCCTATGTGATTGTTAGGGGGATTTTTTGACACTCCATCAAACGTTATATTGAAGTAGTAGGTGCAAGAGCAGTAAATCAGATCTGTCATCTAGACAGGCTTTTGTTATATGAAAATGACACTAAAATTTATTGTGTCCAGTTCGGAAGAATTGTAGTAATAAATAGGATGATAATCGTTCAACTAACAGGAGCTTCACTTCACTAAGGAAGGTTGCTGCGGCATCCTGTTTCATATGAAACTAACAGGGTCAGGTTAGTTCAAGGAGAAAAAGGGAAGATACTAATCAATTAGACTTCCTCTTTACGTTATAAGAGAATAGAATATAAATAAAAAGGTGATTACAATTAAAAAAGTAAAAAGTATCCTATTTTTTCTTCTTGGATCCATATCTCTTTTGATTGGTATTGCAGGGACTGTGTTACCAGTTCTGCCGGGCGGTCCGTTTTACTTATTTGCTGCTTTTTGCTTTGCTAAAAGTTCCAAGTCGATTGAAAACTGGTTCAAAAGCACTTCATTATATGAAAAATACGTTGAAGCATTCCTGCAAAAAAAAGGTATGACTCGAAAAGAGAAAATCAGAATCAATTTAATGGCCGATTTCTTCATCGTAATTTCTGTATTTTATGTGGACATCCTATTAGTGAAAATCTTATTGGTAGTGCTCGCCCTCTACAAACATTATTATTTCATAAAAAAAATTAAGACAATTGACCGAAACAGTACGGGAAAAAGAGCTTTTTAAACCTTCAAATAATGGAGTTGCTTCGGCAGCTCTTTTTTTAATGAAGCTAAAGGGGCAGTATAGTTAAATAAGAACAAAGAGGAAATCCCATGGTTCTAAGCGTTATAAGCAACAGTAACAAAAGGCATTGTTTCTTACCATCAGTTCGGTAACGAAGTGCCAACATGCATGAAGTGGGTCCCTGCATAGCATCATGTGCGAAAATGCTAGTTTTGCTGACAAGTGGCAGTTTGTTATAGGATAATGGTGATATATTTGATGGGCAAAATATTAGGGGAAAACTCCATAATGAAGGAAGTGCTAAATGATGAATTTAGAAATGGTTATGCAGGAGCTTGAAGCCCTTGGCAAGGAACGAACTAAAAAAATGTACATATCCAATGGTGCGCATGAGCCGCTTTTTGGCGTGGCTACAGGCGCCATGAAACCAATTGTAAGGAAAATAAAAATAAATCAGCATCTAGCTGAAGAGCTTTATTCGACAGGCAATTATGATGCAATGTACTTTGCAGGCATTATTGCAGACCCAAAAGCCATGACTGAGTCTGATTATGATCGTTGGATGGATGCTGCGTATTTTTATATGCTGTCCGATTATGTAGTGGCTGTAACTTTATCAGAGTCAGATATTGCACAAGAAGTTTCTGATAAATGGATTGCAAGCGGTGAAGAGCTGAGAATGTCAGCGGGCTGGAGTTGCTACTGTTGGCTTTTAGGGAATCGACTAGACGTTGAATTTTCAGTAAGCAAGATTTCCACTATGCTTGACCTTGTGAAAAATACGATTCACGATTCGCCAGAAAGAACGAAATCCGCTATGAATAATTTTCTATACACCGTGGGGATTTCATATGTGCCTCTCCATGAAAAGGCAGTCGAGACCGCAAAAGCAATAGGAATAGTAGAAGTCAAACGGGACAAGAAAAAAAGCAGTTTTCTAAATGCTTATGAAAGTATTCAAAAAGAAGTCGGTAAAGGAAAGCTTGGTTTTAAACGCAAGCATGTAAGATGTTAAAATTAGCCTCGTGAATTTGAAGTGTAATTTCAATAATGGAGGTTGTTTAGGCGGCCTTTTTCATTGTTGATGTACCAATACATAATAAATGCGGGGTGAATTATACTTGAAGTCATTTCAACTGAGCGAAAAAACAAGATCTTTTTTAGCGGAATATCAATTATTTGAAGATGATTTGATACAACAAGTTCAGCTCCAGCACCGTTTGGAATTAGTAGCGGCATTTGGGATTCAAAAAGGAATGCGTGTATTAGAAATAGGTTGTGGTCAAGGGGATACAACCGTTGCTATAGCAGACGCAGCAGGGGAAAGCGGATGTGTTGTCGCAATGGATATCGCTAGTCCCGATTACGGAGCACCGTTAACATTAGGTCAAGCAACAGAGCGCATTAAGAAATCTTCATTAGGAGAACGAATTGACTTCCATTTTGAAATGGATTTTGATTATTTTGAATCACCTATACCATTTGATGTGGCGGTATTATCCCATTGTTCATGGTATTTCAAGCAACCAGAGGATTTATTGAATTACTTTAAAAAAATTCGTAAATTGG
The DNA here is from genome assembly GCF_022603275.1 of Peribacillus sp. Aquil_B1. Lineage (NCBI taxonomy): Bacteria > Bacillati > Bacillota > Bacilli > Caryophanales > Bacillaceae > Peribacillus > Peribacillus sp. Aquil_B1. The sequence continues at coordinate 164,594 of NZ_JAKXEE010000001.1, forward strand.
CAAAACATATATGTTTTGCTGATTGGGACCTCGAGTTCACCTGCATCTCTCAACGTTCCCACTTTTGTGCAGCTTCCATTCTGGCATTGTATTCAAACTTCGTAAAGAATGATGGAAATATCCAAAACCTATTTCATAAAACTCAAATTCAGCAGCTACTCCGGCAAGCAAATTTTGAAGTGATAAAACAACTTACAGTCGATGCAACATTACTACAGGACGGTCAATGGGAAAAAAATTATGCAAATAGTATCCGTGCAGAGTTTATCAAAGTCCCTAACATGATACAAACGTTGATAACTGGTTATTATGAACTGATGAATACTTCGAATGGTGAGGAGAATTCATTAAATAGTTTCATTGTTTGTGCAAAATAAAGAGTTCCTCATTTGAAGATATGTTTTTTGGTACTTTAACAAACAATTTCAACATCCAGAGCTGCCGAATGGGTTTCTTTTTGCTTAATCTGAAAAGGAGAAAAAACAGCCATTTGTTTAATTCAACTAAAAGGTTTTATAGCTTTAATGAGCTATGAAGGTCACAATCAGCTCGTTTTCTTATGCAACGAACGGGTGCGAAGTTCATCAAGGCTCACTAAAAATTATCAAACTGAATAAGAAATCACAAGAAAATCCATTTTGATCAATCTTTTTTCAAAATGGATTTTTTAAATTACGCCAATATCCGGGTTAAAGAGGATATTTTGATTAATCATTATTTCAAGTCTACAGCTGTTAAAACATTTCATTAACTTCCCATGATTCGACTATTTGATGCGCCAACCTTGGATCATATCCTTTACCCATCAGATAAGCAATAGCTGCAATTTCCATCATTGCATGAGGGACAGATGTTTTTTGGGCTTCGTTTAAACCATACTGTACCCAAGGGCCAACCTGTGACAATGTCTCTTGTTTGAGCTGGTGTGGGTTAGTGTAAGAAGGATACACAATATTACATCCTTTCAAAAATATAGTTAAATATCACAATCCTATTTTATGCACCTTAACTCATCCCGTGTTCGATAATCTTTAATTTTATGGATGTCCTTCTAAGAATATAAACTAAATCAGGTTCAAGCTAAAAGTGAATTTTTTGATTATGGTTAAACTAGTGGTATTGTTCCTTCAAAGATTTATTGAAAATGTTGACAAAGTCCACTAATCAAAATAAAATATTAGTGGATAAAGTCCACTAAAAAGGAAGTCTATAATGAATAAAAATACCATTGCAGATATCCGGCAATTCAATAGATTTTATACGAATATACTTGGTGTGTTGGATAAGCATATTTTGGATACCGGATATTCTTTCACTGAGGCACGGGTAATTTTAGAAATCGGTTTGATGGAGCAGTGTATAGCAAACAATTTAGTTGATAAACTGGAAATTGATCGCAGCTATATGAGCAGAATAATTAATAAGTTAAGAAAAGATGGACTGGTTATGAAGGAAAACTCGACCTTGGATAACAGAACTAGTCTGATTCGGCTGACTCCTGAAGGGTTGACTCTTTTTGACCAGCTTAATGAAAGATCTGATGAACAATTAGTGAGGTTATTCCAAGGATTATCACAAGACGAAATAAAAGAAATCCATGCTTCTATGATGTTCATTCAGAAGAAATTGGATAGTTTGGGGAGATTATAGGATGATACGTTTTGAAAATGATTATACAGAAGGTGCTCATAAGCGAATTCTGAAACGATTAATTGAAACCAATGAAGAACAAACACCTGGATATGGAGTGGATGAACACTGTGAAAAAGCGAGAGCCTACATTCGAAAAGAGTGTGATGCGGCAAATGCAGATATACACTTTTTAGTAGGAGGAACACAAACGAATACAACGATCATCGCTTCAATTTTGCGGCCGCATCAAGGTGCAGTTTCTGCAATTACCGGTCATATCGCAGTACATGAAACAGGGGCGATTGAAGCTACTGGTCATAAAGTGCTTACTTTGCCGAGTGATGATGGAAAAATTCAGGCTGGACAGGTGAAAGAATTATATGATGCCCACTGGAATGATGTTACTCATGAGCATATGGTACAGCCAGGCTTGGTTTACATTTCCAACCCTACAGAAAATGGAACGACTTATAGTAAAGCCGAATTGGAAGCATTAAGTGAAGTTTGCCGGGAATGTGGTTTGCCATTGGTATTGGATGGCGCTAGATTAGGGTATGGCTTGGCTGCGAAAGACAGCGCTTTAACCTTGGCAGATGTTGCAAGGCTATGTGATGTGTTCTATATAGGGGGAACGAAAGTTGGTGCCATGTTTGGTGAAGCGGTAGTCATCATGAATGATGCCCTGAAAAAGGATTTCCGCTATTTCATCAAGCAAAAGGGAGGAATGCTGGCTAAAGGGAGACTATTGGGGATCCAGTTTGAAACCTTATTTGAAGATGGCTTATACTATGAAATTTCTAATCATGCCGTTGAAATGTCAATGATGATTCGAGAAGCATTTGTTGAAAATGGATTTCCATTACGATATGATTCCACATCAAATCAGCAATTTCCCATCTTGCCGGAAGATGTAATTTTGGAATTGGGCAAAAAGTATTCTTTCTCCTTCTGGGAAAAAGTCGATGCTACACACAGTGCTGTGAGATTTTGTACCAGTTGGGCTACGAAAAAAGAACATGTTGATATGCTCATAGAGGATATCAAGGCAATAAAAGGAGAAAAATTATAAAGCGCCTACCAATCCAGATAGTCACCAAGTAGGGGTAGAATGGATACATACTTCAGTATAGGATATATCCTAAAGAACTAAGGAAATATATCATTCAGCATGTTAATCCTCAAAAGTCTCCAGTTTATTTAGGGCATAGTAATTGAAGCCTTGTTCAATAAATGGGCGCGATGTTTTCATAAAAGCGTTGCGTGAATCAGCCAAAAGAGTGAATAAATAAAGCTATATTCTTTCGTAAAAGAATATGGCTATTTATATTGATTCGATAGTTTAGAAAGATTGTTTTGCAGAATTACCTTTAGCGGGACACTTCGCCCGAAGCAAATCATACACCTATTAAACTCGTCATAATACACTATTTTCATCGTATTCCATCTGTAGTATCTTTGTTTCACAGAATACATAAATGGGGACAGTCCCACACAAAAGGAGGTCTTCCAAATGAATAATGAATCAGTACTAATCGTGGAAGACGAAGAAAAGATCTTAAGACTGCTTGAATTGGAGCTTGAAATCGAAGGCTATCAAGTCGGGAAGGCAATGGACGGCAAGGAAGCTCTTGAAGCCTATCAATCAAGAAAGTGGGATTTGATCTTATTGGATGTGATGCTTCCGGGCATAAGCGGGATCGAGCTGCTTCGGAAAATTCGTACGAAAAACAATTTCACCCCTGTCATCCTGTTAACGGCAAAGGGCTCGGTTGAAGATAAAGTTTCCGGTCTTGATCGCGGTGCGAATGACTACATCACGAAGCCTTTCCAAATTGAGGAATTGCTTGCCCGGATCCGTGCGGTTTTAAGAATGCGAACTGCTGCACCTTCAATGGAAGCTGAATACGATGGATGGCTGAATACTGCTGATTTAAAGGTGAATGTCAAAACACGTGAAGTCATTAGAGGTGAAAGCGAAATTGACCTAACGCCAAAGGAGTATGATTTACTTCTTTATTTACTGAAGAATAAGCGTCAAGTGCTACACCGGGATCAAATTCTGGAAGCGGTTTGGGGGTATGATTTCCATGGAGAAACAAACGTGGTGGATGTGTATATCCGATATGTTCGCAAAAAGCTCGAATATGGCTTTGATACGCCGCTTATCCATACTGTAAGAGGCGTTGGCTACGTCCTGAAGGGTGCAAAATGAGACTTCGCAAGAAAATAAATTTATATACAGCGGTGCTATTCATTTTCCTGCTCCTATTGATGAATGTTTCCATTTATTTTGTCTTTAGTAATCTGATGATGGTGAATGAACTTAATCGTGCGAAAGCGGAGACAGAGAAAATTGCCTTTGATGTTAGTGAAAATGTTAATAATATATCTCCAAATGATTTACTTCGATCCTATCTGCCTATAGATGGCATGATTGGTATTGTAAAAGAGGGTCAACGAAAAGGTACAGCTGTTACATCCAATTCTGAGAAACAATTAAGCAATCGCAATAGCAGCTTTTATCCCGGTGAGAAGAGCACGATCATCACTTATCATCAGAACAAGTATGTATTCGTTTCAAACCCGATCATTTGGGGGGATGGAAGTGTAGTTAATCTTCAAATCACCAAAAGCATTTCAGCAACAGAGGAAATGCTCGCTGTTCTGCGCATCGTATTAATCACTGTAACCATCATAGCCATGATACCTGTTCTGATATCTAGCACCATTCTCAGTAACTTCATCGCCCGTCCGATTCGATCGATGATTGTTACGATGAAGGAAATTCAAACAAGCGGCCAATTTAAGCGACTTAGCCTGGAAGAAAAAGCAAAAGATGAACTTGTGGAAATGGGGAAGACCTTTAATCACATGATTGATTTGCTGCAAGCTAACTTCGAAAAACAGGAGCAATTCGTATCAAATGCCTCACATGAATTAAAAACACCGCTAACTGTCATCGAAAGCTATGCAAGCCTTTTGAAAAGAAAAGGGTTGGAGCGTCCTGAGTTGTTTGATGAATCCATAGAGGCCATTCATTCTGAAGCCATTAGAATGAGAGAGATGACAGAGCAAATGCTCCTGCTTGCTAAGCATCAGGAAAAATGGAATATAGAGAAGGAAAACGTCAATCTGACCGATATCATGGCGGATTTAGCTAAAGTATATAAAAATGCGTACAATCGAACCGTGGAGATTTATAGTGGCGATGCAATTGAAGCAGTTACGGACGTTCAAAAGTTAAAACAGCTATTGTTTATTTTTTTAGACAATGCAAGAAAGTATAGTGACGAGCCTATCTCGGTCTACATAGGACAAACAAGTAGGGAAGCATATATCCGCATCGAAGACAGAGGGAGTGGAATTCCAAAGGCTGAATTGCCAAAAGTGTTCGATCGCTTTTATCGTGTAGATGAAGCAAGAAGCCGAAAGCAAGGCGGATCAGGTTTAGGGCTTTCCGTGGCAAAGGAAATTGCGGATGCAATTGATGTACGGATTGAAATGGATAGTCTCGAAGGCAGGGGAACGAACGTTACTCTTTTATTTAATTAAACCAGAATGACGTTGAATGGGTGATACGATGAAGAATGGAAAAGTGCTGATAACAGCTGGATCAATTCTCGTTTTTGGTCTGCTATCATTCGTCGGATTTCAATGGTGGGCCCCATCATTATCCGCGGAAAGCTTAACTGAAGAAGAAGTGAACCAGACAGCAAAGGATAAATACCCTGGAACCATTATAAAGACCACGAAAACTGAAGGTGAAGAATATAAGATTGAAATGCAGCTTGAAACCGGTGTTTATCTTATTAGTATGGATGCGACAAGCGGTGAGGTTCTTTCTATAAAAAAAGAAACCATAGCACATTCTGAAGAAACGGCGGAAAAAACACCCCAAAAGCAACTGACCCAAAACGAAATAAAGGCGCTTATTTCCTCACAAGGCGATCTGGAACAAATTGATTTTGTACAGGAGAAAGAAACCTCCCATTATAAAGCAGTGGTAAATAAGAATAAGGAAAAAGTCACATTAATCCTCGACCCATATACAGGAGCTATAATTGACTCGACAATGGTGGCAGATAGTATCATTACAGAAAACGAAGCAATTGCGATTGCCGAAAAACACGTAAAAGGAACAGGTGACGATACAGAATTTTATCAACCTTCAGATCAGACACCTTATTATTTGGTCGAAGTTGAATTAGAGGACGATCGAGACGCAGTCGTTCAAGTGGATGGCTATACAAAAGAAGTAAAAACAATCACATGGGAAGATGATGAAGTGGATGATAGTGATGGCCACGAATAGTAATTGGAACAAAACATAAAAAAGGGTGATGCATAGTTAATTATGCATCACCCTTTTTTTAGTAAGAAAAATGCAAAAAAAAAGAGAAGGAACTGTAATAATTCTCACCATTTTCTAATCCTTCTATCATTTAACTCTAATTTACTATCTCTAACATGGAATAAAGCACCAAATGATAAAACAGAGCCAAATAAGACCGTTTATGAAAGGCATCTGGATTATTGTACATAGAACATTTCCATCATATTTCAACATGAGAAAGGAGAATAAACAATGTCAGTTATTTCTAGTATTCTGGATTACAACAAGACGTTTGTTGAACAAAACAAATTTAAAGAGTTTCAAACGACAAAGTATCCAGATAAAAAGATCGTCATCATAACGTGCATGGATACCCGTCTGTTGGAATTGCTTCCAAAGGCGATGGGGTTAAGAAATGGAGATGCGAAAATCATTAAAAACGCTGGAGCTATTGTTTCTCATCCCTTTGGCAGCATTATGCGCAGTATCCTTGTGGCTGTTTATGAGCTAAAAGTGGAGGAAGTGTGTGTGATCGGACATCACGGATGCGGTATGGTGGGGCTTCAATCCTCTTCACTTCTTGATGCCGCAAAGCAGAAGAAAGTCAGTCAGGAGCAAATTGATATCCTTACCAACTCTGGTATTGATTTATCAAAGTGGCTGTCAGGTTTTCAATGCGTTGAGGAGAGTGTAACGAAGAGTGTCCGTTTGATTGAAAATCATCCATTATTACCGAAATCCATTGCCGTTCACGGTATGGTCATCCATCCCGAAACGGGTAAATTGGATCGAATCATAGATGGATATAGCAAGGACGAAATACATATTCAAAAGAAGGAGCGATACAATGATAGGTTCTAGCAGGCTTGAAGGATATAACTTAGGACATTTTCAGAAAGACCTGGTTGCCGGAGTGGTAGTTGGGATTGTAGCAATTCCTTTAGCGATGGCTTTTGCCATCGCTTCTGGAGTAAGGCCGGAATACGGACTGTACACATCCATTATTGCAGGAATCATGGTCTCCCTCTTTGGAGGATCGAAATATCAAATTGCAGGCCCGACTGGAGCCTTTGTCCCGGTCCTGTTCGGGGTGGTCATGCAGTACGGATATGAAAAACTGTTAATCGCCGGCTTCCTGGCAGGTATCATGATTTTTCTTATGGGTGTATTCAAACTAGGAAGATTCATCAAGTTTATACCCCGTCCAGTTACCATCGGCTTTACTGCTGGAATTGCCGTGATTATCTTCTCAGGCCAGATTGCCAATTTTTTTGGACTCAGTAACTTAAAAAAAGAAGAAGCCTTTCTTTTAAATATGAAAGAAATCCTATTGAATTTCAATACAGTGAATATCTATAGTGTACTGGTAGCTATCATAAGTTTAACTCTCGTCATACTGACTCCAAAATATGTACCGAAAATTCCTGGAGCATTGCTGGGATTGATTGTATCAACTCTAGTCGCCAGCTTATTCTTTCCAGGTCAGGTAGCGACAATTGGCTCGGCCTATGGCGCCATTCCTAATGCATTGCCCCAGTTTCAGTTTCCCCAGATCACTGGCGGTCTGGTGATTGAACTCCTTCCGGCTGCTTTGGTCATTGCCATGCTAGGAGGAATTGAATCACTATTATCCGCTGTAGTGGCAGATGGTATGACCAACAGTAAACATAACAGCAATAAAGAGCTGATGGGGCAAGGTTTGACCAATATGATTACGCCTTTATTTGGAGGAATTCCGGCTACAGGCGCCATCGCGCGTACTGCAACGAATATTAAAAACGGTGCAGTCTCCCCTATATCAGGTGTGATTCATGGGCTGGTGGTATTGCTCGTGTTAGTCAGCTTGGCTCCTTATGCCTCAGCCATTCCTTTGGCCAGCATGGCCCCCATTCTTATGTTTGTCGCCTGGAACATGAGCGAACGCAAAGAATTTTCGCATATCTTAAAAGCAAAAACCATGGACTCGGTCGTATTGATCGTTACTTTCGTGTTAACCGTATTGATTGACCTGACAACAGGTGTAGGGATCGGATTACTATTAGCCATTCTATCGTTCGTTAAACTGATGAGCGGTACATTAAAATTATCAAAGGTATTACCAGATCCAGCTGATAAACTAGTTAAACCAGAAATGGTGCAACAAGGTTCAAGCTGCCCGCAGATTAACATTTATACGATAGAAGGACCTTTATTCTTTGGTTCAATCGAAAAACTGCAAGAAGAAATCGAGGAAATAATGCGCTCTAAACCAACAGTCCTGCTATTAAGAATGAGCAATGTGCCATTTATTGATACATCAGGAGAAGCACTTCTCACCGACATCGTGAAGCAATTCAAGTTTCATAACCGACAAGTGTTGATTTCCGGAATTCAACAGGAACCTAAAGAAATGCTGAAAAAAACTGGATTTATTAAACTGGTTGGTGAGGAACAGTTCTATTCCAATACGGGTGATGCCATCAATAAAGCTTTATCCAAACTGGATGAGAACCGCTGTAAAGGGTGTAAACAGTTTTCATTTGCTGAATGTACGGCACTATCAAAGCAAGTCCCAAAGCCCGCTTTATTAAAACATAAAAGAAAACGGGAGATAGGATTAACCTGACTCCGTAAAGAAGAGAAAGGCATCCGCTTTTGACAGATGCCTTTCTCTTCAACTTCTTTAGGTAATTCAGGGCGATTAATATGATTTATGATAGCCTAAATAAAACGATTCTTGCTTTAATGAACTAAAAGAGAAGCGAAAAGGCATTGATGACCATATGAAAAACATAAGACAATAACTAGAATGTCCAAATTGAAATAGTTAACACATTAGCGTTATTAGCTTAGCATTAAACCTGACTATTCAATTGTATGCCGCTAAAAACATGATCCCAAATGGCCTCATCCCAAATTTGGTTAGGAACTTCTAAAGCACAAACTTTTTCCAGGTTCCATTCTAATTCAGAAATGCTTGTGGCATCAACCGAGGGGATTAATATTAATACAGTAAATTCTTTTTCTTTTAACATGTCCTGCATTGTTTGTTGAAATAAATAGGCTTGGTCATATTTTGTTGACCATCTTATAAATAGGATTGAATCACTATTGTTAATCGTATCATTGAATCTTGCTATTCTTTTATCTAAATGTTCTTTAAAATCAGGATATGTTTCAAACCATTCTTTATCAGGCAGGATGGGGAAATCGTGAACGGAAGTAACCTTATAATGGTTATCTCTGACCAAATAGGTATTTACGGCATTTATTTCTACGTCATCATCAAAATAAGTACCGGAACCATCTACTAAAGTCAAATTCTTTAATTCCATATATTCCTTGAACTGATTTTTATAGAGCCTGGCCACTTCTGCAAATGACTCAGTATAGACCCAGTCAAGAGGCAAAGAAAATCTTCTTAAACCAAGTCTTCTTAGGTTTAAAGTGGGAGTGCAAGCACTGCCACAAGGAATGATTACATCATAAGATTTCTTGATTTCGGTTAATTTCACTATTAATCCCCCTTTCTATATTATCCATACTATATTAGATGAGAATTTTCTTTTTTTTGATTGGACAAACCAAAAAAAGGCTTCAGAGCAGGCAATGCCAAGGTTTAAGATATCTTTTTAGACAAAGCAAAACGCATGCCCAAGAAGTAAGAGCATGCGTGAACTTTTATTCTTCTATGATATCCAACTCTTTCAGGGCATTCAGCGTAATCGCTTTGGCTTTGCTTCCGCTGCCGTCCATGTTCGTTGCGAAGGCCCATTTGCCTTTGTCCGTTTCGATGTAACCCACATACCAGCCCAATCCCATATCAGAAAGGCGTGTCCCGGTTTTTCCATGGAGGATATATGAGTCTGCTTCTTCATTGATCATGATTCTCTTAACCGTTCTCATATGCTGTTTATCGATAGGCAGTTTTTCTTCTACAAGGTTTTCGATGAATTGGACTTGTTCCTGTGCAGATATTTTAATAGAGCTATCCAGCCAGAACTGATCGATTCCACCGGAGATATCATGATTGCCATAATCTATCAGATTCACATATTGCTGCATATCCTCCACACCGATATCGCGGGCCATTGCTTGATAATACCAGATCACAGAATGCCTCATGCCTGAAGCCAGCGTATGATCTCTGTTCCAATCCTCAAATTCCCTGATTACGCCATCCCAGCGCTTCACTTCATATTCATCGCTTACAGCCTTTGTCTGTAAGCCGATTAATGCATTCGCCACTTTGAATGTCGATTCTGGAGTGAAGCGCACTTTACTTCTCTGTTTATTATAGATAAACACTTTATCATTTTTTAAGTTTTGGAGAACCATCGTACCTTCCGCACCATCGAAAGACTTCCCGATATCCAGTTCTTTCACCTTTTGATCGTTTGCACTTGCATGAATCGCACTCATGGAACCAGTGACTAGCAGGACAAGAAAGAAACATAACGCTTTGACTTTCATTACACACTCTCCTTTAAGGCTTGATTGATCGATCATCAGAGTAATTTCCATAAAATAGGTTGATAGTCAAAGTATACCTATTCATGATAAAAAACGAAACCTTATTCTTGGATTCTGTTTAGATAGTATCGATCAAGGAGGAATTCAGCAGGTAGCTAAGGAATATAAAAAGCAAACGAAAGAATGGGAGGAATCTATCATGGAGGTTAACCAAAGAAAAATAAATAGTAATGAAAAAGAAATTACATACACACATATTGAAAACGGAAGTCCTGCCATTTGTTTTATGTTTTCAGGTGCGGGGTACACGTATGAGAAGCCGTTATTTTATTATTCGACGATGATCATGCTTCAAAATCAGTATGATGTCGTGCATATTCATTACGCTTACGACCAGGGTATATTCAAGCATCCATTGGTAGATATCACAAAAGTGATCGTTAATGATATCAATCCCGTCATTACGGAAGTACTTCATAATCATGAATATAAAGGAACAGTATTTCTAGGCAAATCACTTGGCACCATACCCATCATCAACGGAATCATGAAAAGTGTGCGGTTTATGAATGCCAAAATGATATTGCTCACGCCGCTATTGAAGTTCGATTCGGTTTTTGAAGGATTATTGAGCAGCAATCATTCAGCACATATAGTTATAGGAGAAAAAGATCATCATTATATTCCATCTAAAATTCAAGCGATTGAAAATAAAACGAATATAAGCATGGATAAAATCCCGTATGCAAATCATTCATTGGATATTGAACCTTTGAATGCTTCAAGGACGATTATCATGCTAGAAGGTGTAATGAATAGAATGGAAGAGTTTTTAAAGGGGGAGGACAATCGCGATTGAACGATAAGGGGGGAAGGCAAGGAAAAACAAGAAATCAATGAGGCTATGTGGGGAATCAGTGGCCTTTTAAATAGAATTTGGGTGTGTGAAAATTCAATATTTGGATAAGCTGGTCTCCCATATAAGAAGGTGATTGTTCGAAATCATTGTCAATCCATTCTATTATCAATCCAATGATGCCATGGATCCGATACGTGCTAAATAGGTCAATATCAATATTCGGATTTAACTCAGTCGAGTATTTATAGTCTTCCCTGAATAATTCTGCTAATTTGGTTGTCATTTTTTCACGGAAATTATAGGTAGTTCCTGGGCTTAACATCAGTTTATAAAATCTTTTGTTTTCTAAGAAATGATGAAATAATACAATCGATTTTGAAGGTAAGTTATTGAATTCGACGACTGATAAACCGCGATATGGTTTACGGTAAGCTTCATTCAATTTTTCGAACATCTCCCCGATTATTTCATCCAATAAATCTTCCTTTTGTTCGTAATGGGAGTAGAATGTTCCTCGATTATAATTTGCCATATTCACGATTTCAGTAATGGTGATATTATGGAAGTTTTTTTCTTCCATCAAAGATAATAAAGCTGCTTTAAAGCTCTCTTTTGTTCTTCTTACTCGTCTATCTGGGTGCTGAATGGACATGGAAATACTCCTTCCGAATTTTTAATGAACAAAAAAGATAAATCTGTCGGGTATCGTACATTTCTTATAGTATTGCATATTGAAGCCCTTACATAAACATTTTATACTTAAATTGTTTCATGATATCTCAATGTCGAGATAGTTTCTAATTTGGATAAAATCCATGATAAAGGGAAGGTTAGGTGAGATAAATCACCTGAATCCTGGTTTAGATGAAATTACACGATACCCTAGGATACTGAAAGGAAGAGTGATTGGAATGACATATCCAGTATTACAAGATAAGGTGGCAATCGTCACAGGAGCTGCAATGGGCATGGGTCTAGAAACCGCCAAACTATTTGCAGAAGCAGGTGCCAAAGTTGTGGTGGCTGATTTGAACGAAGAAAAAGGTAAGCAGGCAGTTTCGGAAATTGAGGCTAACGGCGGAATCGCATTCTTCCAAAAGGTCGATATTTCTAAAACGGAACAGGTAAAAGCACTAGTCGATGCAACTGTTGAGAAATATGGAAGGCTGGATGTTGCGGTCAATAATGCAGCCCTGACTCCTGATGACAAACCAGTAGCCGAGTTTGATGAGGATTATTGGGACAGGCTCATGGCAATAGATCTTAAAGGAACGGCACTATGCCTGAAATATGAACTGCAACAGATGATCAAGCAAGGCAACGGTGGATCGATCATCAATATTTCATCCGTCAGCGGCTTCCGGCCTCAGCCAAATAATGTCGCCTATGTCGCGGCAAAGCATGGCGTTGTCGGAATGACGAAAGTCGCTGCACTAGAAAATGGAGACAAAAACATCCGTGTTAACTCAGTAGCCCCTGGTGCCATTGATACTCCGATGCTGCGTGGAGCATTGGAACAGTTTGGCTTCACCGAAGAAGAATACGCACCGCAGCTTAGCCTGTTGAACCGGTTCGGGCAAGGAAGGGAAGTCGCACAGGCTAGCCTGTGGTTAGCTTCAGACCAGTCTTCTTATGTAACGGGCACAACCTTGCACGCTGATGCAGGTTACACCAGCCGTTAATTACAAAAATACAAAACCCCCGAATTTTCTTGAATTCGGGGGTTTTGTCATGCAAATGCAATATGTCTATCTAAGCATCCGCCTCGTTAATTGTGACTCCCAGCTTTTACTGATTGGTATCCAACTATCTTTTTGATTTCCAATTAATAACCCGATATGTGCCCGGGTTCCGTTTGGAGCCCTTTCCTTAAGGGTAACGGTACATGATGGTGGAGGGGGAAAATGTTATAATAAAGGTATTGTAGCTGGTTTTATGAAAGGAGAAATCATGGAAGGAACCAATACTTTTCATTCAATTGATGAATACATTATACAATTTCCCGAAGAAGTTCAGGAGATATTAAAAACGTTAAGAAAAGTCATAAAGGATGCAGCACCGGATGCACAAGAAAAGATAAGCTATCAAATGCCTACCTTTGTTTTATATGGAAATCTGGTGCATTTCGCTGCCTATAAAAAACATATAGGATTCTATCCAGCTCCAAGCGCGATCTCTGCTTTTGAATCTGCGTTATCTGAATATAAATGTTCAAAAGGGGCCGTTCAGTTTCCACTAAACAAGCCAATTCCTTATGAATTAATAACCGAGATGGTTATATTTAGAGTGGAACAGAATAAAAAGAAAGCAGAAGGGAAATTGAAAAAGAAAAAATAATAAAAACTATTATCGGAATTAACAAAATATTTAACAATTCATTGTGAGATTCAAGACCGAATGAGAAAGGTGGAAATATTATGTTCAAAAAATTATTCAGTAAAAAAGAGAGTATAGAACAACTGCTTGCTCCTATAAATGGACAAGTAATGAATATTGAAGATGTTCAGGATCCAGTGTTTTCCGGTAAAATGATGGGGGACGGAATAGCGATTCTTCCTGAGGAGGGGTTGGTCGTATCTCCTATCGATGCAGAAGTAATCCAGGTTTTTCATACTAAACATGCGCTAGGCCTCCGCACTAAGCATGGCATAGAATTGTTGATTCATATTGGATTGGAAACAGTTAACCTTAATGGTGAGGGATTTGAAGTCCATGTTGCAGAAGGGCAAAAGGTAAAAGCAGGAGACAAGCTTGTTACATTTGATATCGAATTTTTGAAAGCCAAAGCTCCAAGCATCGTAACTCCGATTGTTATTACGAATGGCGAGCTAGTTGAAAAACTGGAAAAAACTAATAGTACCCAGGCAAAAATTAACGAAACACAGATTATGAGTGTTTATTTGAAATAAAAGAAAAGGTACCATTTAGACTTCGTGCCTTCTAGCACATGAAAAACAGTCCTTGCCGGTGAATGCCGGCAAGGACTGTTTTACTATAGCTGCAAGACTTCAGCTTCACTTAGCACAGTGATCTATTCCAGTTGCACATGCCCTAAATCACTATTAAATGATTTAAGATCATTAATTAACTGGTTAATATTTCCGTCTGGACCGCTATCATATAGAGCATTTCTATATCTTAAGAACTCGGTTCCCTTTTCTATTCAACTATTCAATAGCGCATTTTCAGGGAATCTTAGTGTGGATTTCTTAGGAATATCGTTCCATTCTTTGTTAGCCCAACCATGGTACCATGAAAATAATATAGCAGGATTCTTTTCTATTAACCTGTGCATTAGCCAACCCATTGAGCGTTCTGAAAAGCCGCAGTTGCCAATACCAATATTTAAACAATCATACATTGCCTGTAAAATGGAAAGCCATATACCATCAACATCATCCCAATCATAAAAGCTAGAGAGAAATTGATGTTGATAAGATATGATGACTGTGCCGTAAAAGGTAGTTCCTTTTGAATTAATTAGCTGTTGATTTGCTACCCATCTATGAACCACCTATCCCATAGGGTAATGTTTACGTTTCCCATCTATTTTTTGAACTTGTGTTGCATTGCAAAACGAGGATTGCTCTTACTTGCATAATAGGTGGTGCTTGAGCGTTTGCTTAGCTATCGGAGGATGAAATGATTGGGATGAATCCTGGTAAAACAACTGAAATCAAAACCAAAACCAGTAAAGGAAATTTTCCGGATACTTCATGTTTTAATACTGATTTTCATATGCATACCTCCTTAAAAGTAATTAATTTTAGTAAAGCATGGAATTATATAGTTTTTATTTCAATAAAGACAAAATGTGTTTTAGTTTTGAAACCATCTGGTATACGAATTTCAATTTTTATGCGTCATCCAATGTTGAAGCAGCAAGGGGAGGGGCATATACTTCTTGAAATTTCTAACTCCCAGGTTGTATCAAAATTGAATCAGCCTGTTTAATATTTGAAATACTTTAAGTAGGTGAATTATGAATGCTCCCCGTGACTAAGGTTGTATCTGTTCAATGTGAATGCAATGAAGCAGGATAATCGAAAAATGCAGCGAATAATAGGTGAGTGAACAAATAAATCAAGCGAGGGTGAATTGGATGGGAGTTCAAGCAGAAAAGATCTTTGTAAACTTGCCTGTTAAAGATTTGGATGCCTCAGTAGAATTTTTCACGAAGGTCGGCTTTGAGTTTAACGAGCAAATGACCAATGAAAATGCGACATGCATGGTTATCAGCGAGTCCATATATGTCATGTTATTGGTGGAAGATTACTTTAAAACGTTTACCAAGAAGGAGATCCCGGATTCTGCAGCGAGTACCGAAGCCATCGTTGCCCTGTCCGTTAAAAGCAAGGAAGAAGTCGATGCGATCGTGAATAGGGCACTTGATGCTGGCGGAAAGCCTTTTAACGAAGCCATTGATCATGGTTTCATGTATGGTTGGAGTTTTCTGGATACCGACGGACATTCTTGGGAAGTATTTTACATGGACGAAAGCGGATTTAACCAAAATTAAACCAAAAGCAAGGCACAATCCTTCACGAAGGACTGTGTCTTTTTTTGAAGCTCAGCGCCGTATCCGGGTCAACATGATCTTCTAAGTGCTAAAGTATAAAATAACCATTTATACTTATGATACAATATAAGGGATAATGTAAAGGCGGGTACAAAAAGTGACGACAATTTACGATATTGCGAAAAAAGCGAATGTATCAACGATGACTGTATCGAGAGTCATTAATAATAAGGGAAATATCAGTGAAAAGACAAGGGAAAAAGTTGAAGCGGTCATTAAAGAGCTGAACTATATACCGAATTCCGCTGCCCAAAGTTTGAATATTAAAAGAACGAAGCTGCTTTCATTAATCATAACCGATATCACCAACCCTTTTTTCACCCAAGTAGCGAGAGGAGCCGCGGATAAGGCCAATCAAATGGGATATCAGCTCATTTTATGCAATACCGATGAGGATTACGAAAAAGAGAGTGAATATATCGATGCATTGATTTCAAAACGGGTGGATGGCGTCATTATTGCACCAACAGGCGATCAATCGACTAAAAATTTGAAGAAATTAATTAAAAACAGGATTCCATTTACATTGATAGATAGGCAAATTCAAGATGTTTCATGTGATCGGGTGCTTGGTGATAACTATGAAGGAACGAAAAAGCTTCTTCAGCATCTCATCGATTTTGGACACGAACGAATCGCGATGGTTCATGGTCCGCTAACGATTTCCACTTCGAAAGAGCGTTATCAGGCGTATATTGAAACGCTGAAAATAAATGATTTGAACATCGAACAGTCTTTCGTAATAGAGACTCATTACAAACAGGAAAAGCAATGGAACGGTATTGACGGATTGATGAATGTTCTGCCACCTGAACGTCCAACGGCAATTTTTGCCGCCAATAATTTCATTGCCATCAAAATTATAAAAAGTTTACGAGAAAAACAGATTAAAGTACCTGAAGACATTGCTGTCGTTTGCTTTGACGACTTAGAATTATTCTCGGACTTCGATCCCTTTTTAACCGTATCTTCTCAGCCAGCTTACGACTTCGGATATTTAGGAACACAATTAGTGATCGAGCGAGTGGATGAAGTCGGTCCTGCCGACTATCGGACGATCAATTTAAAGCCTGAATTGGTAATCAGGAAATCATCTGGAGCTCCTATAAAATAATAGGAGTTTTTTTGTTTTGCCAAAGAAAAAAAGGCTAATCAAGGGGCATGTCGCTCATAACAATACCGGGCTAATATCCTTCCACACATAAACCAATAGATTCATTTCAGCGCCAGCCATTTTGATTTTTTCGGTTTTAATCCATTCAGCACCAAATGCCTCATAGAAGTACCGAGATTTATTTTCTTCAAGCACCTCCACAAAAATTGTCTTAAATCCCAGTGCCTCGAATTTTAAGAATAACTCTTTGATGAGTTTCTTTCCTATCCCCATTTTTTGAGAATTTTCGAGTATATAGATAGCAGTTAAATCACCCGAATTCTCAACTTGATTTTTTTCCCTTTTCCCGCCATCTATAAATCCAACTATTTTTCCCTCGCAATTTTCTGCGACATAAACATATTTTCCCTCGCTAGTTATATTCTTTATCCAAATGTCTTTCCTTTTCTCATAAGAAAGTTTTTCTAAAAAATCAGTTGGAATTATATTCTTATAAGTAGTTCGCCAGCAATCCACATGGACTATTGCTATCCCTTCCGCATCTGATACTGTTGCCTCTCTTATTAGCATAGTAGTTCCTCCTTTTATAAGTTTGCTATAATTCTATTGTTTACTAATATTATCCATTTAGCAAGTGATACAACGATAGGTTGATTGTTAATAATTAACTTTATATGATACTATTGCCTATAGTTTGTTTAATGTAGGAGAAGGAATGAGATGAAGCAGATTTTTCGTAGTAAAATATTTTATTTAATAATCTTCATGGTTACATTGGGGATTGTGCTAGTTTTTAATAATGAGAATGAACCGACTGAATTAACTGAAGATGAATTTTTTACAACTTTAGAGGATGGAAAAGTGACATTCTTAAAGGTGGAGCCGCAAAAAAGTGTTATTGAAATAAGCGGTCAGCTGGCAGGGTATGAAAAGGATCAATACTTTATCGCGTCTGTACCAAATAGTGAAATTTGGCAAGAAAGAATGAATAATGCTGCAGAGGAAAATGGTATAGAAAAAATTGAGGTTACGCCAGAAGACGAAGCGACAAGTGGATGGGTTACCTTTTTGACAACGACCATTCCGTTCATGATCGTTTTCATCCTGATTTTTGTTATTTTTCTATTTCTATTTGTCATGAAAAGAATGAAACAGTCTAAATGATTAAAACTCGCCGTTCCAATTGGGAATGGCGAGTTTCTTATTAACAAGAGTTGAAAATGGTCATTCCATTTTAGATAGTTTAAGAGATTTTGTTTAATTTATTGACAATTTAAAATATTGCTGTTATTTTAATGTTACCGGTAACATAAAGATAACAAGAGGGGGTCAGCCTGATGATTGATGCACATCAGCATTTTTGGAGAATTGACCGAGGTGATTACTCTTGGCTTACAAATGAGATGGGAGTCCTTTATCGGGATTATCTTCCCGACGATTTATCGCCCTTAATACATAAGAATGATATTTCGGGGACCGTCCTTGTGCAAGCGGCTCCAACCTATGAAGAGACTTTATTTCTATTATCCTTGTATGACCGCCATGACTGGATATATGGCGTGGTGGGCTGGCTTGACTTATCTGCTCCATCATTCCCGGAGCAATTGGATTCTTTAATGACACGACCTGGAATTGTTGGTTTACGCCCTATGTTGCAGGATCTGGAAGACAGTGCTTGGATTTTACAGGAACAAGTGGTGGAAAATTTGAAACAGCTTATTCGATATGATCTCCCGCTGGATTTGTTGATTAATCAAAAACATATTTCATCTGTTTTAACATTAATGAAAACGCTTCCTAACCTAAAGGCCGTCATCGACCATTTGGCTAAACCGAATATATCAGCAGGGGAATTAAACGAATGGCAAGAAGAAATGAATGCTTTGTCACAGCTTCCGAACATTTGGTGCAAACTGTCGGGCTTATTGACCCAAGCGGATCCTGCAAGGTGGAAGGTGGATGACTTTAAGCCATACATACAACATATTGTTCGGGCATTCGGGCCGGAACGTTTACTTTTCGGCAGCGATTGGCCTGTATGTTTATCAGCTGGGTGCTATGAAGACACAGTGAGGGTCATTAATGGGAATTTACCGGAAACTTTAACACAAGCTGAAGTGGATGGGATATTTTCTGGAAATGCTGAAGCCTTTTACAAACTAAAAGAAAGGGGAGAGCGAAATGGGCCAGTTAGCTTATGAACAGGACGTTACAAGCATCGTCATGTCTGATCAGGATAATGTAGCGACTTCATTGAAAGATGTAAAAGATGGGGAAACATTACTCTATGTCATCAATGGTCAAAAAATGGAAGTGGAAGCGAAGCATTCGATTCCTTTTGGGCATAAAATCGCCATCAAACCGATTCAGAAATCGGCGACGGTCATTAAATATGGAGAAGTGATCGGGGCAGCCACGATGGATATCGAGCCTGGTGAACATGTCCATGTACATAATATCGAGGGAATCAGAGGAAGAGGAGATAAGGCGGAAGGGGAGCAAACAAAATGAGCATGATAAAAGGGTATCGCCGTGCAAATGGTAAATTTGGAATCCGTAATCATCTATTGATCATCCCTACCGTCATTTGCGCCAATCATGTGGCCAACAGAATCCAGCAAGCTGTACCGGAATCAGTGGCCATTCCGCATCAGCATGGATGCAGCCAGATTGGGGATGACAAAGAACGTACACATAAACTTCTTGGCGGAATGGGGAAAAACCCAAACGTGGGTGCGGTTCTGTTAATCAGCTTAGGCTGTGAGGTGATTGATGCCAAGGTATTGAAACAGGAAATTGAAGAAGAAACGGGAAAGCCTGTGGAGTGGCTTGATATCCAAGATGCAGGCGGGACGATAAACGCGATTAAGAAGGGGACTGAAGTGGCGAAGGGTCTATTTCTGAAACTCGAAAAAGTGCCGCAAGTGGATGCCCCCATTTCAGAATTGATAGTAGGTGTGAAATGCGGCGGTTCAGATGCTACATCCGGTCTGTGCAGCAATCCCGCTTTAGGGAAAACCGCTGATCAGCTCTTGAAACAGGGCGGTACGATTGTAATGGGTGAAACCACGGAAATCATCGGAGCTGAACATATTGTCGCCCAAAAAGCAGTGAGCGAAGAAGTGGCCAATAAACTATATGCATATGTTGATAGATTCGAAAAAGAAGTGGAACGCATCGGGGCAGATATGCGCGGCGGAAACCCGAGCCCGGGCAATATTGAGGGCGGGCTCTCGACCATCGAGGAAAAATCGCTGGGCTGCATCAGTAAAGCAGGTACGGCCCCCTTGAATGATGTCTTATCATTTGCAGAAGAAATCCCGGGTAATGGCTATTACTTCATGGATTCCCCGGGGAATGATATCGAGTGTGTTTCAGGCATGGCGGCCGCCGGTGTACATATGGTCTGCTTTACGACAGGAAGAGGGACACCAACAGGAAACCCGATTATCCCGGTCATCAAAATAACGGGAAATGAACATACGGCAATCAAGATGATCGATAACATCGATATTGATACTAGCCCAGTCATGAAAGGGAAAGAAACGACGGAGGAAGCGGGAAATCGCATTTTTGAAACGATTGCTAAAACAGCACAAGGTGAACTGACAAAGGCGGAAATTCTCGGACATCAGGAATTCAGCATCAGCCGGATCAGCATAAGCCTTTAGAAACAGATAGGAAAAGGGAGGAGAATTCATATGGGTAAATTGAATAATCGAACAGCGCTTGTCACAGGAGGCAGCCGGGGAATCGGTGCTGCGATTGTCGTGAGATTGGCTGAAGAAGGTGCCAATGTGGCGATTAACTATACATCGCCAGGTTCATTTGAAAAAGCGAATGCTTTAAAAGAAAAAGTAGAATCCGAGTTTCATATCAAAGCGATCGTCGTGAAAGCGAACGTTGGGGTGAAGGAAGATGTCGATGCCATGATCGATAACGTGGAAAAAGAGTTGGGAACGGTGGATATTCTAGTGAATAATGCTGGTATTGCCCCGTTTGAGCCTTTTTTAAGCCTTTCGGAAGAGACATGGGATGATACGTATCGGACCAATGTGAAATCAATCTTTTTGACGACGCAAAGAGCGGCGAAGCGAATGATTGAAAATAAATATGGCAAGATCATCAATATTACATCAACGGCTAGCGTCCTTGTCACGAGTCCGGTAATTCCCCACTATATTTCATCGAAAGCAGCTGCCTCGCATTTAACGAAGGCATTGGCGATTGAGCTAGGCAAATACAATATCAATGTGAATGCTGTCGGCCCAAGCACCGTTGCGACGGATATGTGTGAGGAATATTTAGAGGATCCGCAAATTCTCGCAAAAGAGATTGAAGCCAACCCGATGAAGAGACTTGGGACCGAAAAACAAATTGGTGATTCCGTCGTATTTTTGGCATCCGATGAAGCCATGCAAATCAACGGACATCTGTTAATGGTGGATGGCGGTTTAACGGTGAAAGCGGCACAGCCTGAAGACCATATGAATCATGAACAGGAGGTAACGTCATGAGGCTGCAAAATAAAATCGCTGTCATCACTGGCGGGGGAAGCGGGATAGGAAAGGAATCAGCCCGTTTATTCGCTAGTGAAGGCGCATTTGTCATCATTACCGATATTCATGCTGAAAACGGGCAGGGCACCGTGTCTGCAATAGAGGAAGCTGGCGGGAAAGCGGCATTTTATGAGGTGGATGTTACGGATCCGAAAGCAGTTCAATCTGCAATCTCCCAGATAATCGAAACCTATAAGAAAATAGACATCTTATTCAACAATGCCGGAATCTCAAACGTAGGCAGGGTGGACGAAGTGGAACCGGATGTGTGGGACCGCATCATGAGCGTGAATGTGAAGGGGGTTTATCTGCCTTCTAAATACACGATTCCTTATATGATGGAACAAAAAAGTGGGGTCGTTATCAATATGTCATCATGTGCAGCGGAAATGGGTCTCGTGAAACGTGCCGCATACTCTGCAACGAAAGGCGCTGTACTCGCTTTAACGAAAGCGATGCAAGTCGATTATGCACCTTATAATATTCGGGTGAACGCTTTATTGCCGGGTACGATCTTGACACCGTTCGTCGAAAATTACTTGAAAACTTCATATGACGATCCTGAGGTTGCCATCGGCACGATCAAGAAAAGACAATTGAGCGGCGATTTGGGCAGACCTGGTGATGTAGCAAAAGCGGCACTGTTCTTAGCTTCGGATGAGTCTGCGTTCATGATGGGATCGCCTCTATATATCGATGGCGGGGTTGTTTTTGGGAAAAATGCATAAAAGGGGGAAGAAACGATGAAGTTGGCTACTTTTATTATAGATGAACAGCAGAAACTTGCCGTTCAAATGGAGGATCAGTTAATAGATATCGAAGAAACGGCGAAGAGGAATGAATGGAACCAAATCGTGTCGGATGTGATGCAAGTGATAAACTTCAGCCAATCCGAACGGGACGAATTTGAAACTAAGGTCCATGAAGCTGTCAGAGAAGGAATGGCAGCCGTAATTGAAGAGAAAGGGCTCACTTTCGGTCCCAGTGTGACAAAGCCGCATAAAATCATTTGCGTTGGGTTGAATTACAAAAGACATGCCGATGAAACCAATGCACCATATCCTGAAGTGCCGATTTTATTTAACAAGTTTGATAATACATTAACGGGTCACGGATGTGAGATTGCCATACCAAGTGTAACGAATGAACTGGACTATGAAGTGGAACTCGGAATCGTGATCGGCAAAAAGACAAAAAACGTATCGGAAGAAGCGGCACTCTCCCATGCATTCGGGTATTGTACGGTCAACGATTTGTCGGCAAGAGATTTGCAAATGAGAACGCCGCAATGGCTGCTTGGTAAAACCTGTGATGATTTCAGCCCTGTTGGTCCTTTCCTCGTAACAGCGGACGAAGTGGGAAATCCAAACGACCTCCAGTTGAAAACGTACGTAAATGGTGAAATAAGACAGAATTCCAATACATCCGATATGATCTTTTCATGTGCGGAAATCATCAGTTATATTTCCAAGCATATGACATTGGAACCGGGCGATCTTATATTGACAGGTACACCTGAAGGAGTCGTATTGGGCTTACCTGCCGAACAGCGTGTTTATATTCAGCCAGGGGATGTGGTAACCGTTGAAATCGAAAAACTGGGATCACTCACGAACACATTCGTGGCTGAAAGCGAAGAGGCTTTGACGAATGCTTAAAGGAATTCCGCCCATACTTTCTCCTGAATTGATGAAGATCATGATGGAGATGGGGCACGGTGATGAAATCGTACTTGCAGACGGAAATTTCCCGGCTGCAAGTCATTCAAGCCGGATCATCAACGGTCATGGACATGGTGTGGCCGACTTCCTGCAAGCGATATTGGCATTCTTTCCACTCGATACGTATGTGGCACATCCCGTCATATTGATGAATCCTGTGGAAGGAGATGAAAAAAGCCCTGTAATCTGGAAGAGTTATGAAGATATAATGAAAAAAACGAACGATATTCCTATCAAGATCGGAAAACTGGAACGAATGGACTTTTACGAACGAAGTAAAGCGGCCTATGCCATTATCGCAACTAGTGAACGAGCACAGTATGCAAATCTCATATTGAAAAAAGGTGTACTTTAATTTACTAAAAGGAGTGATTGCTTTGCGAAAGATTCCGAATATTATGTATATTTATGCGATTTTTGGCGGATTGGCCGGACTATTATATGGTTTCGATTCAGGTGCCATTTCTCCAGCGATTCCATTCATCACCGAAGAGTTTGGACTAAGCCCGTCAGGTCAAGGATTGATAGTAAGTTTCCTGCTATTAGGGGCATTGCCTGCTATCGTCCTTTCCACTTCACTCTCTAAGGTGCTAGGAAGGAAATCACTCCTGATTGGAGCAGGCATCACTTTCATCGTCGGGTCGATTGGTTGTGCCTTCGCTACAAATGTAAGCGTTTTAATTGCATCACGGTTCATCCTTGGAATTGGCTGCGGAATAGCCAATATGTGTTCACTTATTTATTTGGTGGAGTTGGCTCCTCCTAAAATCAGGGGATTGATCGGCGCTTTATATCAACTAAGTGTAAACGTCGGGATTTTGAGTGCTTACATAGTGGGGGCTTCCTTCTCCGCTAACGGGTCTTGGAGAATCATGCTCGGAATCGGGATCATTCCAGCAGCAATCTTCACATTTGGAATGCTTATCTCACCGGAAAGCCCACGGTGGCTCATGGCTGCAGGAAAGGAAGACCGTGCGAGGAAGGTCTTGATGAAACTAAGGGGAACGAAGCAAGAAGTGGAAGATGAAATAAGTGATATCAATCATTCCCTTAAACAGCAAAGCGTAGGATTCAAACATTTAGTACACCAATATAAAAAAATATTGAATATGAATTTCATCTTAACATTCTTCCAAGTCTTCACGGGAATCAATGCCGTTGTATACTTTGCCCCGATCATTTTCGACGGGGTTGAAATCAACGGATGGAGCGGTTCCAATATAGCAAACTTCGGAATCGGGACGGCCTTGGTCGTTTCCACTGCCATCTCGTTATTCATCGTTGATAAACTAGGCAGAAAAACGCTGCTAATCTACAGTATTGGCGGTCAGGTCCTGCCACTGATCGGATTGGCACTATTTTCGGATTATACGATCTTCAGCATGGTTTGTGTGTTCTTATATGTCTTCGCATTCGGAATCGGCCTTGGCCCTGTCTTCTGGCTATTCATACCGGAAGTGCTGCCATTGCAGGCAAGAGCGATCGGAATGGGCGTCATCACCTTTTTACAATACACATTGAACTTCCTTTTTTCATACACGTTCCCTCCACTGTTGAGTGTCATTGGCAATAACGTTTTTCTCATCTATGCGGTCTTATCAGTGGTAGCTTGCGTATTCATACACTATAAAACTCCTGAAACAAAAGGGAAATCATTGGAGGAAATTGAAGAATACTGGCGTGAACAAGAATTGGCAAAGGCGATTAAACCTGCTTGAGTCCGACATTCGCACGTGGTGAGTTGTGGCTTCTGCAAAAAAAGGGATAAACATATAATTTGATATTGAAGATTGCAGAATAGTTTGATAGAATAAAATAAATGAAAAAGACTATGTGCAACTGGCGAAACACGGATAACCGTGAGGGAACACATAGTGTCGTAGCCGTTCGCCTGGGCAGAGGTAAGGGATTTTATCCCTTGCCTCTTTCTGTATATTAACAGATATTGAAGGTTTAAAGTCAGTATTTAAAATTTCAAAACTATCATATTCAAAAGAGGAGCAAACAAAATGAGCACAATTCTTTTAGAAAAAGTGAAAACGATCAAGGCTTTAAATAATATTGCCGAAAGCGGACTGAATGTATTCAACAAAGGGGATTTTACGGTTGATAATGACAGTGAAAACCCTGATGCAATCGTTCTTCGCAGCTTTAACATGCATAGTATGGAATTCGGCGATCAGTTAAAAGCAATCGCAAGGGCAGGGGCTGGAGTCAATAACATTCCGGTCGACAAATGTACCGAGCAAGGAATTGTCGTTTTCAATACACCTGGTGCTAACGCAAACGCTGTAAAAGAAATGGTGCTGACGACATTAATGGCTTCATCTCGTAACCTTTTTGCAGGTGTGGCTTGGACAAAGACACTGGAAGGCGAAGGAGAACAAATTCCAAAGCTTGTTGAAGCTGGAAAGAAACAATTCGTTGGTAAAGAAATCAAGGGAAAAACACTTGGCGTAATCGGTTTAGGAGCGATCGGTGCACTTGTAGCGAATGATGCGCTTGATTTGGACATGGATGTCATTGGGTTTGACCCGTTCATCTCTGTTGATACAGCTTGGAATTTGTCACGCAATGTACAGCGCGCCATGACGATTGAAGAATTGTTTGCAGAATCTGATTATATTACAGTACACGTTCCATTAACTGACGACACAAGAGGAATGTTCAACCAAGATACATTCAGCATCATGAAGCCAGGCGTACATATCTTGAATTTCTCTCGCGGCGAGCTAGTGAATGAAAATGATATGCAAGCTGCCCTTGAAAGCGGAAAAGTAGGCAAGTTCATTACAGACTTCCCGAATGAAAACGTGTTGAAAATGAAAAATGTCGTTCCAATTCCGCATCTAGGTGCCTCTACTCTAGAGTCAGAGGAAAACTGTGCGATCATGGCGGCTCGTCAGCTGAAGAGCTTTTTAGAAACAGGGAACATCAAGAACTCTGTGAATTTCCCGAACACTTCCCTTCCTTATACAGGAAACCGTCGTGTGGCAACTTTCCACGAAAACGTACCGAACATGGTTGGGCAAATCACGTTGGCTGTATCAAGCTTTAATCTGAACATCGCTGACATGGTTAATAGAAGCCGTGGGGGATATGCCTATACGATCATCGACATTGACGGTGAAGTAAACGGCGATATCATTCCTGGATTGGAAGAAAAAATCAAACAAATCGAAGGCATCGTTACAACTCGTATTATCTAATTGGAAGCGGAAGAAAGATGATTAATAGAGAAAGCCTCAATTCCTTAGAGGAATTGGGGCTTTTTTAGGCTTTCTTTATTAAACTAAAAATCTGTCAGGATTTCACCTCCGTTTTTTCTTCATAATGTACAAACAACATCAAGTAGAGTGCGAATAGAAGATGCAAATAAAGGGGAATATCCTTATCGTTTTGAATGGCAACAAATACGTAAATTCCATATAGCAAAATAGGAATGGTTAAAATGATTCTGAGCTTAGTCATATGTCATCCTCCCATTTATCCTCAAATATTAATACATCAAGCATTTGAGCCACTTGAAAATCCTTTTCTGCTATTGCATTTATTAAGCTTGTACAATTATTTTCCCTAAGAACATCTGCTAATAATTGTAAATCCATTGTCATTATTGCTGGTTTCATTGTTTCACTCCTCCCAATTAACCAAATATTCTGTCACTTCTGTTAATACATTAGTATGAAGTACAGATAAAATGCTGTCAATCTATATTCCATCTGTACTCATTTTAAGTTTATGGATTCATAATTCATCTATCAAAATACCTATTTCATATATAGAATCTACTTAATGAGATAGGTAAAACGGCACTTAACTGGGGAAGCATTGCGATCAGCTGAACGCCAGGGAGGAACTTATAGCGAACCTTAATCAATGTAACCTTAAATTCTCAGCCAACTTTCAGTTCAATATGACTTTTGTTAATTTCCTCTAAGTAAAGAAATCGCCCCTATGAAATGCAGAGACGATTCCTCATGTTAAACACCCATTCTACACAGAATGGATTACCCTATACTGTTCTTCAAAAATTCTGATGCTGATGAAGGAGATTCGATGTTAAAAAAGCTCCAACAGGAGGCAATTGCCCGGTATAGGCATTACCGCTAACAGGAAATTGATTCAAGGGTATATCAGTAGTGGCAATCCATGATCCAGACTCACCTGCATGCAGAGAGGGAGGCTTCATAAGAAAACGTCCTTGAAGAATGAAATGCCGAATTCTACTCTGTTGATCATCGATTATGGTCAAGTTGCCAGAAAAAGTGGCATAAGGTGAATCAAATGCGATTTGTTTGCTGCTTTCATTCCAAAATCCATTAACCGGAATAGGTCTCCCACGAAAATTAACCGTACCAACCACCCTATTATCTATAAAGGAGTTAATGGTAAGTGTGCCCCAAATGATCGTTCTGCCAGCTATTGAAGAGTGGATGCCCCAAACCGATGGGAATGGAAAGCTAACCGAAGCAGTGCCCTGTGAAGTTACCAATGCTATGCCCTCCCTTAAAGGTTGTTTATGTTCTGAGGAAGATTCCTTGTTTAAAGCAGTATATGCAGCACGAGCAGAATAATTTAATAAACAAAGTCGAAGTGGTCTTTACAAGTTGGGCAGGGAAGAAATGGAGGGAAATGGGGTTTCTACGGCGAAAGTACACTATAGAAATGTGTTGTTGAAGAAAAACGCATTAAGAAAAGTATTGAAAAAAGAAATTGTATAAATCGTAAAAAACTTTAAAGGAGTGATGAATATGCATAATAAGGATTGTTCCAAAAAGTGTCAGTGTTTTATCGTACCTAACTATATTCTTGAGAATTTGGCACAAAATGAAGTGGAAGAAGCACGGATCAGTTTAGCGAAAAGCCGTCAAATGCGCAGGCGCAGAATCTTTAAAGAATATGATATTGACGGTGTTGTCGCATTAACGGATGCAGAATCTGAACGGCAAGGTGAATCTGCCCGACATGTTTACGATTGCAGGGGGGGAACGAAACTCCGGCAGAATGAGGCAAGGAAAGAAGGAGATCGGTCAAGTGCAGATCCTGTTGTTAACGCTGCATATGATTATAGCGGAGTTGTGCGTGATTATTTCAAGGATGTCTTGCACCGTAATTCAATTGATAACCAAGGCCTTGATCTCATTCTGAACGTTCATTATGGCAATAAATTCACGAATGCCTATTGGGACGGAGATGAAATGGTATTTGGTGACGGCGATGGGGTCATCTTTAGCAATTTTGCCAATTCACTCGATGTAATTGGACACGAACTGACACATGGGGTTACGCAGTTCACAAGTGGATTGGAGTATGAAGGCCAGTCCGGGGCTTTGAACGAACATCTTTCAGATGTATTTGGAGTTGCCATTAAACAATTTCACTTAAAGCAAACAGCAGGAGATGCCGATTGGCTAATCGGTGCTGATATAATGGGACCAACACTGAAAGGGCAGGCCCTCCGTTCGATGAAAGCGCCAGGTACGGCATTTGACAATAAGTTAATGGGGAAGGATATTCAGCCTGATCATATGAAGAACTTCTATAAAGGAGAACGCGATAATCATGGTGTCCATATCAATAGCGGCATACCAAACAAAGCCTTTTATCTAGTATCGATGGAGATCGGAACAGACAAAGCGGCCTTGATCTGGTTTCATGCGATGCAGAATTTATTTGCGACGGCGAATTTCAATCAATTCGTGCAAATTGTCATCAAGGCAGCGCAAAAACTTGTTGATAGCGGAGAAGTTACGAAAACAGCCATCAAGTCAATAGAAAATGCTTTTAAAGCGGTGGGACTGCCTGAGTAGTTATATTCCATGAATAGGAGGCTCTATCTACCATGCATATCAAATTTAGCTGCATAGGGGGATTTGCCAACCTCGACTTGAATTTTCAGATAGATACAGAGAAGTTGCCGAAAGAGAAAAATGAGGAATTGCAGAATTTAATGAAGATAGCTGACTTACCTAATGCTAGCCAAAGTAAAATGGCTGGAGCTAAAGCGCAAGGGTTCGACGCGTTTTCATACCAGCTGGATATAGCCGGTGAAAAGAAGAAGCAGTCTTACTCATTTACTGACATAACAGCCCCAGAGGAAGTAAGACCCTTATTGGATTATTTACGGAATTTAGCAATTGAAATAAAAATGGCGGAATAACCATGAAAAAAGTCTATCAACACGATAGACTTTTTTTTGGTCTTAAAATTTCACAAAAATGTCATTTCATTTCACTTTTATATGAATTTTGGCTTTTTGTTCGCTAAATGGACACATATTAACAAGAAAATAGCAATTTAGAACAGCAGATTTTAAAAGGAAATTCGAAATTATAGACCTTTGATGGGATTTTATATATAGACTCAGCCAATCAAACAGGCGATGCAGTCAAAAAAAGGGAATGAATTTTGAAAGAGGTAAAATTAGATTGATTTTACAAAAAATTCATAAAATAGGATAATAGTCGCATGGAGGTGAATGACATATCAAGAAATGAAAGAGTGACGATAGACGGAAATTAAAAAACCCCTAGGTGAGTACGTCCTGGAAGACATCACCTAAGGGCTTGCGAGCAGGAGTATACCTGCCTCTATATCCAGTATACTCCAAAAAAATGAATAGGGAAATGGGGAGTGAATGGAAGGATGATACGCAAAAACTATTTATTGAATAAGGAAACGGTGGGATTGATGGAGCGTTACGATTCCAATGGTGTGGAGATGTCCACGGTAGTGGAGGGAGAGAACACATTCCATGTTGCCCAACCGCGCCAGGAAATCCTGAATAACACGTTAAACTACTTTGGATTGGATCTGGATGGCGGACTTGCAGCAGCCAAATCCGTGCTTGGCGGAAAATACAGGCTGCCAGTCTGCATAAACGTCCAGCAAGGAATGGTCTGGTTCTCCTCCCGCTCATTCCGGAAAAGAGGGGGAGTCTGGTTTTCCTACATCCACATTCGTGACTTAGAGGAAATGAACGAAAAAGAAACGCTGGTCCACACAAGCTATGGACATTGCCTTCCTGTAAACTTAAGCAAAAATCAGCTCGCCTTCAAAAGGGACCAAGCATCCTATCTGCATACGACCTTCCATGAACGCTCATTGGGCAAAAAGACCTTTTATTACGAACCGGGAAGCGGAATCACCTTTTGCAAAGAACCCGGGGAGGTCCATTACAGGGTGAAAGGGAAGGAATAATAAGATGAGAGGAAGACCGCCGGATTGGCGGTCTTTTCTTAGGATTAGATATAGTGAGAGCGGTTTTAATTCAAGTAAATTATAACTATAGAAATATAGTTATTGTAAAAAATAAAATGATACATTATGATTAGTAAATAGTTAATATTTAGGAAAGGGAGTGCGGATTTTGAAAAGAACATTTGCTATTTTACTATCTTTTGGACTAGTATTGGGTGTCTCGTTTGGCGCGAATGATGTTGCCAGTGCCAAAACAAAGGTGAAGACGTATAAAAACTGTACAGCATTGAATAAAGACTATAAAGGAGGCGTAGCTCGTACATCTTCCGTTAAAAATAAAGGAGGAAAAACGAAATACAAACCTCATGTTTCAAAGGCGCTTTATGATGCCAATAAAAAAAGCGATCGTGACAAAGACTTGATCGCTTGTGAAAAATAAGGATTATTCAAAGAGACCTTTTTGTCTGAGTTTGTAGACAAAAGGGGTACCATGATCTTTAAACAAAGTTGATTGGAACGGTAGGTACGAGACTCCTGCGGAAAGCGAGTGACTGGAGAGGAAAGTTCATTTTTTTACAAAACTAAAAAAAACGGAAGCTAAAGCCTAAACAGGTCTTTAGCTTTTTTTCTCGTGGGTTATCTTTCAAACCGTCCAAAATGTGTATTTTCCCGATTTATAAGTGCATCCCCAAGATTGATTCTGCTCATAAGTCTTTCATGGTCCGAAGGAAAACGCTCTTTAACATTTGCAACACCCTCTGTTGTTGGGATATTACCATTAGGCATAGGACGTTCTTCCCTTTGAAACCCGGGGTTCAAACTATCATTATTAGTAGGGTCTTTACGTGTTTCAAGGTTCCCGGCATTATTAAATGGATCATTATTATCTTGTGGCATATATTTCACTCCTTCGCTTATAGTATCCGCTGATGGCATTAATCTATTCGCACGCTGACGTATCCCCAAGTAACAAACCTGTTTTTTACTAATTCGCTGCAAAGCCAATTCTCTTGAATGGTCAACAAGTACGAAGGGTCTTTTTTATGCCTATAAAAAAACTTCTAAATATTATGATTGACTTACATTTTAATTTGTCTTACAATTTCAATGTAAATAGTCAAAAGATTCAATTAAATGGAAGGGGAGCTTTTTAAACGAGCTAATTCACTTCAACATGAAGAATGACAACATACTGCAGCGTAAACTTTATGTCAATTCCGGAAATGACATAAAGCTCTGTCATCATTTCAATATCTGAATGTCTTAGAGTTATCAAAGTGTTAATGCTTTAAAAAATGAAAGCGAATACATACTCTTTGGGATGGAGTGAATAACATGAAAAATCAATCAAATCTTGCTGAATCCACTGTGATTGTTCCTGAGGTCGTTAGTAAGAAACCAAATTTCATCACGAAGTTTAAAACATCCTATGGTCCGGGGATTCTTGCCGTGTTGACATGGCTTGGAGCCGGGGATCTGGTGACTTCTTCTGTTGCCGGGGCAGATTATGGATATAGTTTAATGTGGATTTTGGCACTGTCATTAATCCTTCGTTTTCTTATCGTAAATGTTATCGCCCGGTTCCAGCTTTGTAACACAGAGGGGTTAACCATACTTGAAGGATATGGACGTATCCACCCGTTTTTCGGTTACTTCATGTTTGGTTATGCATTAATCATGGGTCATCTTTTTAATGCCTATATGATTAAGGGAGCGGGAGAGGTATTATCGACCCTCTTCCATGTTAATCAGCCATTCTTAGCTTCATTGGTAGTTGTGGGATTAGTTTTTATGCTTATTGGCAGGAATATTTATAATAGAATTGAAAGTGTAATGAAAGTGCTTTTGGCATTATTGACCATTGCTTTCTTGTTCCTGGCCATTCAAGCTACACCGGATGTGGGGCAAATCATTAAAGGAACAGTTGGTTTTAGCATTCCAAGTGATACTGGCGTTCATGGAGCGTTATTGGTAGCGGTTTCAATCATCGGTGCAGTGGCAGGTTCGATTTCGAACTTTGTTCATCCATATTTCATGAGGGAAAAGGGCTGGACGAAACCGAGTCATCTAAAGGTTCAAAGAAATGATTTGCTGTTTGCCATCGGAGTTTGCATCGTGATAAATTTGGCCATTTGGGTTGTTGGCGCAGAAATTTTAAAACCGAATGGAATTCATGTGGAAACGATTGATGACTTGGCAATGGCATTGCAAATGTCGTTAGGACAATTTGGCTGGTACATTTTCTATCTTGGAGTTTTTGGCGTATTATTCGCGAGTGTAGTAGGCAAGTCAACTGGTTTTCCAAGATTGATTGTAGATGCCTTTTACGTAATAAATAAGGATCGTCGCGAAAAGTACAATGGTAAATATGAAAAAGATCCAATGTATAAATGGGTTATGATTTTTGTATTGGTTACGCCAATCATTTGGTCCATTCCCGGCATGCCTGGTTTCATTGCATTGACAATTGGCGTTAATGCAATAAACATAATCGGTTTTCCGGTCATCGCAATTGGCATGCTGGTGCTATCAAATAAAAAAAGTTTGATGGGAAAATATAAAAACAATTGGTTTGAAAATATTATTCTAACTTTAGCTTCCGTTTTAGCGGTTTGGTCCGCCGTTCAATTAGCTACTACCTTTTTTTAAATAATGGTAGATTATAGATAGAGGCGCAAAACATAAAGGTTATGTCGACATTTGATCCCGACGGGGTCCAACTTTAATGGAAGTGGGGTATCGAGGATGAAACCGAAAGTAATCATCTATAAGAAAGTGGATCAGGAAGTGCTGCAATATATTCAAGAGGCTTGTGATGTCGTTTATTTTGAAGGTCTTGACTCACAAAATCACTCTGAATTCCTTCAAGAGCTGAAGAACGCACAAGGTATATTAGGGTCAGGGTTAAAGGTGGATAAAGCTTTACTGGATCAAGCACCGCAATTAAAAATCGTCTGTAATTCATCGGTTGGATACGACAATTTGGATGTAACCGAGCTGTCCAGTCGCGGAATCATGGCTACGAACACTCCCGAGGTATTGAATGAGACAGTTGCAGATACGATCATGGGCTTGATGCTGTCCACAGCGAGAAGAATGCCAGAGATGGATCAAATGGTAAAGTCAGGGCAATGGACAGCGAATATCGGAGAAAAATCGTTTGGGTTGGACGTGCATCATAAAGTATTAGGCATTATCGGTATGGGCGGAATAGGCTCTGCCGTTTCAAAAAGGGCCCGTTTTGGATTCGATATGAACATCTTATATCACAACAGATCCAGAAATGAAGAAGCGGAACAAAAGTATGGAGCTACATACTGTTCTCTGGAAGATCTGTTAAAGCAATCTGATTATGTCTGCTTGATGACACCCCTGACTCCCCAAACTGAAAAAATGATGGGGGAAAAAGAATTCAAGCTCATGAAAGAGTCCGCCATCTTCATCAATTGTTCAAGAGGGAAAACAGTGGATGAAGAAGCCTTGATCACTGCGCTTAAAACCGGTGAAATTCACGCGGCAGGACTGGATGTCTTTGTACAAGAACCCGTCAAGGAGGACAATCCTCTGCTTTCCATGAAGAATGTCGTCACGCTGCCTCATATCGGTTCCGCAACATATGAAACACGCAAGAAAATGGCGATGCTGGCAGCAACCAACCTTGTAGCAGGATTACAGGGAGAAACTCCGCCTACCTTGATCAAAGCAGGGGTAAAGGTAAAGTGATTTTTTAGACAGCATTTATAAATTAAGCTGGATAGCCTTAATTGGGGCTATCCAGCTTTTTAGTTCCGGATTATTCATCGTTACAACGAATCAACCTTTGATGTGAGTGTTACAGCTATTATGAAAGACGAAGCATTTAGGCTTTCAAGAGATAAATAGTCATAAAAATAACCAGTCAAGCTACTGGCTCAACTGGTTACTGACATTAAAGGTTAAATTAAAGTTTAAAATGACAATTTATTATGGCAACTGTTGTGCAATATACATTGATATCATTCAGAAATTATGATAAATTAGTATAGAAACACAAATTGAAATACACAAAACAGTTTACCCCTTACTATAAGTATAAGGTAAAACTCACCTCTAGTCAACCCCTAATTTCTCAATTTTTAAAGGAGTGTCTGATATGAACGATGAAATTCGGCAGGAGCAAGAACGTTTGGATGAGGTGATAGAAACAATCACGAAACAAATCAGCAAAATAGAAGGAGAGACTTCACAGCGCAGAAAAGAAGTTGTTAATATCCGTAAACACTTTTGGGATGACCTCAAGGTCAATATGGATACTTTCGATGATTACCTCGAGACCATCATTGGCTTGAGACAGCAGGCTCAAGACTTGTCACAAAGCGAAGGTGCACATAGATATTCCTTCAAGAGGTTGTCAACACTGCGCCGCATGCAGGATGTGCCTTATTTCGGCCGGATCGATATCACTGAAGAAGGGTCTTCACTTACGGAGCATATTTATATTGGGACCTCCACTCTTACTGATACAACAGGAGAAAACTTCATTGTCTACGATTGGAGGGCTCCGATTTCGAGTGTTTATTATGACTATCCTCCCGGTCCCGTGGAATACTCTACTCCCGGAGGCATAATTTCTGGGATGTTGGAGAAAAAGTGGCAATATATCATCAAGGGAGGCGTTATCGAATCAATGTTCGATACGAGTCTCACCATTGGAGATGAAATACTGCAGAAGGTGCTTGGCAAGGGAACGGATAAGCATATGCACAGTATTGTGGCCACCATTCAACGGGAGCAAAATCGGATCATCCGGAACGATCGCGGACGTCTGCTCATTGTTCAAGGTGCCGCTGGCAGCGGCAAGACATCAGCTGCCCTCCAACGGATTGCTTACTTGCTCTACAAGAATCGAGAAAGGCTGAAAGCTGATCAAATCATCCTATTCTCTCCTAACTCCATGTTTAATAACTATGTATCCAATGTGTTGCCCGAACTTGGCGAAGAGAATATGCAGCAGGTAACATTCCAGGAATACCTGGATCATCGTCTGACTGATTCGTTTCAAGTTGAGGATCCTTATGAGCAATTAGAATTTTTATTGACTGCAGCGGATGATCCTTCCTATAGCACCAGGACAGCGAGTATCCAATTTAAGGCATCCATTCGCTTCTTTGAGATCATCAAAACATACAGACAATCACTGGAACTATCTGGAATGATCTTTAGAGGGGTAAAGTTCCGAGGGGAAACGCTCGTCTCCGCCAAACAAATCTCAGAAAGATTTTATAACACAGACACCACATTAAGATTTCACAATAGGATTGAAAAGTTGAAAGAGTGGTTATGTCAGATACTTGATGAAACGGAAAAGTCCGAATTGGAAAAACCGTGGGTCCAGGAGGAAATCGAGTATCTTAGCAAAGAAGACTATCAAAAGGTATTCACTGACTTAGAGAAAAAACGCGGTCTTAATGAGGATTCCTTTGACGATTACGAGATAGAGCATAAAATGCTTGCGCGTATGATTGTTCGAAAGAAATTGAAGACGTTACGAAAACGGATAAAAGCACTTCATTTTATCAATATTAAGGGAATATACAAGCAACTTTTTGACGAACAAATACGAATCGAACTGTGGAATGAGGGGAAAACACCTGCCGAACGGGAAATTTGCTTATCAACGCAAAAAATGCTGGACGAAGGAAAACTGTATTACGAAGACGCGACTCCATTTTTGCTGCTGAAAGAGCTAATTCTAGGATTTCAGACGAATACCGCTATAAAATACGTGCTTGTAGACGAAGCACAGGATTATTCGCCGTTTCAATTCGAATTTTTGAAACGGTTGTTTCCTTCTGCAAGGATGACCGTGCTCGGTGACTTTAACCAAGCAATATTCGCTCATGCCAGCGAACGGGTAGATTTCCAGACTCTTACCAGTCTATACGGGATAGGTGAAACCGAAAGCATAACCTTGGATCAAAGCTACAGGTCCACAAAGCAGATTATAGAATTTACACGTGAACTAGTTCCTGAAGGCCATCGAATTAAGGCATTCGAACGTGAAGGTGAGAAGCCTGTACTGACTCAAGTGTCCAGCCGTGATGAATTGCACCGTAATATCATGTCTAAAGTCAAAGACTTTCAAAGTCGTGAGTATAATACAATCGCAATAATCTGTAAATCTGCTGCGGAAAGTGCCGCAGCATACGATGCCCTTAGTATCCACGGTGAAATTAAACTCGTTCAGAAAGGCACAAATGAATATGAACAGGGTGTTGTTGTCATTCCGGCTTATTTGGCCAAAGGCATCGAATTTGATGCTGTCATCATCTATGATGCATCTGTGCAAACATACGGTGATGAGAGCCTGCGAAGATTGTTCTACACCGCATGTACCAGGGCTATGCATAACTTGCAGATCTATACGGTTGGCGCACCCAGCCCTTTCTTGCAAAACGATGCAACAAAGCGTTTACTTCTGACATATTAGTGCTTCCTTTTTTCTCCTTTAATTTTATGGTTCCTTTATCAAATACTATAAGAGAATCTTTAGAAAAGGAGGAGATGAATTGCCTAACGAGAAAGAAAACAGATCTGTAAGACTTGATCAGGCGGAATCGGGAGAAAGTCATGTGACTGATTCATCAACAATTGAACCAGTTAATGATGGTCATTATCATTATCCAGGGCCCATTGAAGAAGGCTATAGTGGAAATACAGGAAGAGCAGTACAGCCTGCCGGGAAAAAAAATCCTGATATTCCTCTGAACAAAGACACATTTAATTACACTCGCCTTTTAAAGTAGCTCCGTCCCACATTGTAGGTGTTTAAGGACATT
Source organism: Peribacillus sp. Aquil_B1 (assembly GCF_022603275.1). Classification (NCBI taxonomy): domain Bacteria; kingdom Bacillati; phylum Bacillota; class Bacilli; order Caryophanales; family Bacillaceae; genus Peribacillus; species Peribacillus sp. Aquil_B1. The sequence goes on from NZ_JAKXEE010000001.1 coordinate 201,864, forward strand.
ACATGATAGGATTATTGGTTCATGGATATAAAAATTCCATAGTCGAAATATGGAAACAGCTTTTTTGAAACCTGTGTAGACTTTAGTTCTATGCAGGTTTTTTATTGAGGTATTTTTTATAAGTTCCTGATCTTAGAGAGGAGTTCACAGAAAGAAACGACCTCGTTTTTAATTTATAACAGTTCGGACATAATATACTTGGAGGTGAAGGAAATGAGTAAAAAGACAGGAAGAGGTCGTATCGCACCAAGTGTTAACCCGCAGGGACATGGAAAAGATGTCGAATTCTCCACTGAGCCCAAAAGCGAGCTTGAAAACAAGGCAAAAAAGTCCAATACAAAATAAGCGTATTGGGCAAAATTATGGTCATACTTTATATAGAATGCCCTTCTCTTAATGGAGAGGGGCTTTTATAATCTAAAAGAAGGCTCAATCTGCAGTTGATTGAATATCCAACCCTATTCGTGTCAGTTCACGATTTTTGTCGATGAATCATACGTTTTTGAGGAAGTGGAATGTGAAAGAATAGAAGGATGGGGTTACCGTTAAAAAAATAACAAATACATGTATCGCTGTGCTATTATGAAAGACTGAGCTTGAACAAATGGAGAGGAGTTACATATGAAAATAAATCGATTAATAGCGAACAATATAAACCATTTAGATTCATCACTGCCTGACGACCAATCATTAGGAATTGCTGGTTTATCAGGTTCCGGGAAGACGACGTTTTGTCAAACGATCGGCGAAGAATCCAAGAAGCGTCTCGTTTCCTTATTGCCGAAGTCTGAATATCAGTATTTATTTCCTAATATTATGGAAACCAACTTCAGTGCAATTAATATGGAAGAAATGCCGCTGGTCCTTTTTCTCGGCAAATCATCCATTTCAGCCAATCCCCGTTCGACCATTGGCACACATACTGGTGTGTTTAAAGAGATTCGTGTTTGTCTTGCAGAAAAATTCAATCTTTCTCCGGAAGTTTTTTCATTTAATAATGCCTTAGGCTGGTGCACCACTTGTAAAGGACGCGGTACGACGAAAAATGTCGAATGTCCAAAGTGTGAGGGGAAGCGCTACAATCCAGAAGTCGAGCAATATACGATTGATTTATTAGATCGTCCGCATACTATTTCCGATATCAACAACTTAAGCATCGAAACGATCCTTTCACTCGCAGAGACCTTACATATTAGTGAAGCTAAACAGCATATTCTCCAAAATATAATCAATATGAATATTGGTTATTTAGGCTTGAACCGTATTATGGGGACAGTGTCAGGAGGGGAATTAACGCGGCTATATTTGGCCGAATTCATGGCAACAAGTGAAAATACCGTGATAATCATTGATGAAATCTCCGTCGGTCTTGATCACCAAACCCTTTTGAAAATTTTGGAGCAGATTAAGCAATTAGGTTATAAAAATCAAATTTGGCTCATTGATCACTCAGACACGGTGCTGGATAGCACAGATGACCAATTGTTCTTTGGACCCGGCAGCGGAAAATATGGCGGGAAAATCGTTGAGGAATCACCGCGTCCCAAACCAATCAGCTGGGAACGAAATGAAGCAGCGCCTACTGAATTCTATCAATTTCAGGATCTTTACTGCCGTAATATTCAAATGGAGGAAATCCGAATTCCAAAGAATAGGCTCGTTACCTTTACGGGTGAGTCAGGCTGCGGTAAATCTACACTAGTCAATGAATGTATCTCTAAAGATTTTCAGAAGCGGTATCCAAAGGATAAGCTGGTCATGGTCGGGCAGGATCGAAACAAATCGATTACCAGCCGTTCAACCGTTGCGACGTTTCTTGATATTAAAAAGAAACTCACCAAATACAGTGATGAAATTGATGATATTTTTCAGCGTTCAATCGAAGATATCATTGAAGAATTGCCTAATGAAGACATCGCACATAAACGCTTGAGCTTATTGATCAAACTTGGGCTTGGTTATTTGACGCTAGAAAGAAAAACACAAACACTATCGACGGGTGAATTTCAATGTGTCCACTTAGTTTCCGAGCTGTTTGCCAAGACAAGGAACCCGCACACGCTGTTCATTTTTGACGAGCCTTCAAAAGGGTTATCGCAAAATATTTTAAACCAATTCATTGATAGTGTAAGAGTCATTCTAGAGGATGAATCGGTCTCCATCATCATGATTGAACATAATGCCTATATGCTGGAAAGCTCGGATTATATCGTGGATTTTGGTAAAAGACAGCTAACACCTGTCCAGCATCTTGACGTTGTCAGTCATGATGATTATTATCGTCACAAAAACAGTGACGATCAAGTGGCGCCATTGCATATTTCTTCCACACTGCGGTCAAAAAATGGCATCACTTATTTACAGGAAAATCATCTGGACTATTTCAAAAATGCAGAGAACGTCTATAAGGGCGGCATTTTAAAAAGCCTATCACCAATCGCTCGCGTGATTTATGGGGAGTACGAGTCAGACACGATTGCACCTGTGATCGCCATTGATCTTGAACGGCACTTGTACAGTCAATATACGTTTCTTTATGAATTGGGCGGAATGATCAACCATATAGTGGCTGCACATCCGACCAATAAGGATACAAGAAGCTTCGATTTCTATTCTGCAGAAAATCATTGTCCAAGCTGTTCGGGGCGCCGGGTCATTGAAAAATTTGACATTGATGTCGTCATTCAAGACAAAAACGTGCCATTCTGGGATGGTTTATTACATCCAGACGTGATGGAAGTATTAAAATATTATCAACATTCGAAGCTGCAATTCCTCTTTGATGAGATCAAGAATGAACTCGGTCACGACATTAGTAAAAGCTATAATGAGATGACAGATGCCGAAAAGCATACCTTTTTATATGGGTATTGGGAAAAGTCCTTTTACGATAAAGCAGGCAAGGCATCGCGAATTTGGGAAGGGTTCAATTTCATCATTGGGCGTTATATCTTCGTATCGAAATCAATCATTAAAGAGCAGATGAAAGAAACAAAAGAGATGATCGCCTGTCCTGTCTGTCAAGGAACGGTCCTGAACCATCATAAAAAACTGATATTTGGTGATACGGATATTCGTGAAATCATCCAACAGCCAATTGATCAAGTCATCAAAATTGTTGGAAAGCTGCCGGAACTGGAAAAACTAAAAGCGATTGTAGGCGGCGATATCGCACTTACTGATGATGTCTCATTCCTTCCACGTGAAACAAAAGCGGCGTTGAAAATGCTCGAACTCGAACTGGCAAGCTTCGTCGGCTATGAAGTGGTTTTACAAAATACCCAACCATTCTGGGACAGCATTAAAGGCAATATCGAAGCGATCAGCAGCAAAAATCAGATCACCATCTGTGACTTTGCCAATATTAACGAAACAAGAGAAACCATTATTGATAAATATTTCACCAATGGCAAATACAAAAAACTAACCTATGTCTATGAAGCATTCGGCTACAAAAAAATCGTTACCCAAATCAATAAAATTAAAGCAAGTCATAAATGCCCATTCTGTAATGGCAAGAAAGTCATTTCAGAAGACAACATCCATGACGGTGTGTATAAGTTAACGATCCCTTGTGTGAGCTGTCATGCCAGTGGCATCGATGATGAAGGTCGTAAAGAAATCGTCGAAGATATCGACGTACAGACCTGGCTGACAGGGAAAGTAAAGGATGTCGTCGCTGAAAGTGAACGTACCGAGGCCGTGGCCGATATCCCCATTTTCGCCCGGATTCGTGAACTGAACAAACGAGACATGATGGCTGTTAGTCAATGCCTTGACCAGAAAAAATAAAGTGAAAAGTCCGCCGTAATAGGCGGACTTTTATTTTGCGGACATAAGGGATTAGAGTCCGAATAGTGAGGTGTAGGTCGAAAAAAATACGTGAACGGTCGAATATAGTGCCTCAACGGTCGAATACTATGCGAGGTAGGTCGAATACCGAGGTAGGTCGAATACTGTGCGTGAACGGTCGAATACTATGTAGTTTAGGTCGAATACTGTGCGCGAACGGTCGAATATTGTGTGGATTAGGTCGATAACTGCGTCAACAGCCCAAGACAGTGCAGCTGTTCGAATAAAGTGCTCCGGTTTTTATGTTTTTTTACTGCGACACTCCTGAATAAGCCCCCACAGACGCTTGTGTCGAGGAGGTATGGCAGATAGTCGGCGGAAAGGGAGCGGATTTCTGAAATCAACTGAACTTTTTAAATAAAAAAACTGCAGGCAAACCGAGTTTTCATCGAGTTTTTCTACAGTCTTAAAGCCCGCCGATAATGGCGGGCCTTTTTAATAATCTTCTTGATAGACGGGAAGTGTTACTGAAATCGTTGTTCCCTTATTCAAAGCGCTTGTTATATGAAGTGTACCATTCATCGTTTGGATGGTCTTAACAGCCACCATTGATCCCAACCCAGTCCCTTTTTCTTTGGAACTGTAATAAGGCTCGCCAAAACGATTTATTTGTTCCTTGTTCATTCCCACTCCATTGTCACTGATTTCGATAATGATATCGAAATTATTTACATAAGAAACAATATTAAGTTCCCCGCCGTGTGGCATTGCCTCTATACCATTCTTGATGAGGTTTAGGAAGCATTGCTTGAAATGTTGAATATTCCCCCGGGTAATGCCTGGAGCCAACTGTTCAGATATAGTAACTAAATTCATGCTAGCCAATGGTTTGATCATTTCAATTACATACCCTATTTCACGGTTAATTGAAATATTATCCACTTTCTCAAGTGCAGGTTTTGCAAATGCTAAGTATTCACTAATTATGGATTCTGCACTATTAAGCTCCCTGACAACATGCTCTATATATTGTTCTTTTACTTCCTGAGTCAGATCACGAGTCTTTAGCAGTTGAACAAATCCTTTCACAACCGTTAAAGGATTTCTTACTTCATGTGAAATGCTGGCTGCAAGCTGGCTGACTACCTCCATTTTTTCAAGCCTTATCATTTGTGTCCGGATTAAAATGGCATCCTTTAAAATTTCCATGATATAAACAGCTAAACCAATAATGAATGGAGGGAGGATGATAAAGTAAAATACATACGCCTCCGTTATGCGAAAATAATCAGACATAGCGAGTGAAATGAAGCTCGTTAGTATTCCAAGAAACAAAATTAATAGTATCGAGCTATTAAACTTATTTTTCCGATTAAAATTTTTGAATTTCGAAGAAAATAGAGCCGTTATAATAAAGATGACGATATATACAATTAACGTAAGTAAATTAAAGCCATAAAAAGCAAACCTAAAAGTTAATATGATGACTAACAGAGCAGCCCCTACAGGCCAACCACCATAAAGGGTCCCTATTATAAAAGGAATTTGCCTGAGATCGTGGACACAATATTCATCGATATAAATAGGAAACTTCATACATAAAATAATAGGAATGCTCATGCATGCAGTAATAAGGGTCTTTCCATAATGACTTAACCTTTTGCCATGATCTAATAAGATGTAATAAATTAAAATACTTACTAAGATATAAAAGAGATTATCTAATATGTTTTGATTGATATATATAAAATTCATAGGATTCTCCTGAAAAAGTAACCGTTTGGTTTATTATACAAGAATAACACCAAAAAAGAGAGTCATAATAAAGTAATTTTTTTACAGAAAGACATTTAAATTCAAAAAGAGTTGGTTAATGTATCTAATGTAACTTGAATTATTTACCGATTTATCAGTTGGAAATTTGGTTTTACATAATAAAGGAAATATAATATAGGTAGAGGTGATTACATTGAAAAAATGGACAAGAGAAATAGAAATAAACGCCCCAATTGAACAGGTATGGAAGTTTCTTGATGGTTCTGTAGAAAATATGCAAAAAATCATGCCTCAAGTAATTGAACAAAAGCCGGTTAAAATAACGGAAGAAGTGGTTGGAAGCGTATATCGTCAAACATATAGAGAAGGAAAACGAACAGAAGAGTATGATATAGAAACATTGGAATATTTGAATGAGACTAATGAGAAAAAGCTTAAAGTAGGATTTGTACTTGCAAAAATGTTTGATATTACCGCTTTATATGAACTAAATAAAATCAATGACAATAGAACTTCCTTTACATATACAGTCGCCAGTCGCCCATTGAAGTGGTATTTGAAATTGCTTTTACTATTTGCCACCGATAAAGTGGTCGTTGAATTTTTGGACCGTGTCAAAAAGGTAGCTGAAGCCGAAACGGGTAACAACTAGCTCTTCTTCGTTAAAACCAGAAAAATCTTCCCAGCCGGGCACGATTGTGGAGGAATACAGATAGAAAATGATCCATCTTTTTTTGTGAAATTGTGACGTTCATTTCCACTCCAGGCACTCGCTTTCCGCGGACGGTCCGGGAGCCTCCTCGGCGTTTTTGCGCCTGCGGGGTCTCCCTTGGACGCGTATTTCCCGCAGGAGTCTCCACCTTCCGTTTCAATCAACTCTGCGTGAAAACTACATCGACACAGCAACGCAGATATTAAAATAATCCATCTTTATTAAAGGTAGATTCTTTTTTTATTTGTCGTGAAAGATTGGGATGGAGGAGATTTTTTATTGAACTTACAGGTACTCCTAAAAAAGGGGGTTACTTCCTAACGGAGGCACTTAACGACGTTTTAAGAAATACGAGAATAATTGGTAAAGGCAGGATTAGAAGAAGATAAGTAATTCTAAAAAACAGTGGGTAAAACAAAATAAAATTTAGGTGGTGAATTTTGATATTGGTGTCTACGTATAAAGAGAGTTTTAAAAAGGCTTTAAATTTTGGATTATTATTTTATGCTATATTCGTGGGGTTAAGTGGAACAATTTCCTTTGCAGTTCTATTATTTTGGGTTGTCCCAAAAGACCAAATATCAACAATATTTGTACCATTACTTTTCGTAGCTTTATTTCTCTATGGTACTTGTGTCATATCTATACTTATTCGTTCAAAGGTCAATAAAAAATAGGATGATATAGATTATTTCAGAATTAAAACTTTTACTCTCGAGAAATGTTGGGAATGCAAACTATATGTATAAATTCATTATTCTTTCAACCCTTGGCACTTCTAGTGTCAGGGGCTTTTATTTGTGGCAAGAAAGGTATAACGTGGAGGGTCACAGAAACGAAGGAGGAACGATTCCATATGTGATATTCCTGAATTCAATTTTGGGACCTATCAATCTGAATTTATGGTTATTATGCCATTATGATAGAGCATCTATACAGTTTATAAGAAATACTAACAGGAAGGAGGGGTGAAAAAATGGGTAAGAAAAAAGTTCGGTTACTTGCTTCACTATTATTTATAGTTAGTCTTTCTTTGATCGTTTCAACTTGTTCTAATTCCAAGAAAGAATGTAAGTTCGGAGGATAAAAAAATCTAAAGGTAATTCAAATGGATGGTACTTTTGCGGTAGATGTGGATGTTCCACAAGAAACTGTAGGTGATGCAGATTATTATTTTATCTGCTTTCTTCTATTTAACGATATACGCCTCCTTATGAGCAAGGCTCTTCTTCCTATAGTTAAAATTTTCAAGAAATGTGTGGTTTGAATGAAATGGATATTTATGGTTGGTGTGATCGTTTCAGGTCTTTTTATAAGCATTTGGATAAAAAATCCTGAAAGTATTGAGATTCAAGATTGGGAGAAAGAACAGAAAATTCCAGATTTATATGATAAACAAATGGAAAGTTGGGAGTATAAATCTTTAAATATTCAAGGTAACAAAGTTCACAAGAGGATAATAAAAATTGCAATAATTGACTCTGGAATTGATAAATCTCACCCTGATATAAAGGGAATTGTTACAAAAGAGTATAATGCAATAAATCCTAATAATGAAATCATTGATGATACAGGGCATGGTACAGCTGTTGCAGGAATTATTGGAGCTATAGATAATAAAAAAGGAATCCGGGGTGTATCAAAATCTACCATCAATAAGCTCTTCATTTCCTCCTTCATGTTCAAAAAGATATAATTGTCCAAATTGAAGGAACTAATGAGTCTAATGAAGAATTTCTTGTAGGATTTGGTTTTGAAATTGGGGACAATATAATTAATGTGTTTTCAGAAACAGAACTTGGTGAATATACAAAATATGAAATTAAATTAACTACTCTTACCGAGGATTCAGTAAAAGCAGATGTCACTAATTTAAATACTGGAGAAGATGTGAGTGTAGATTTCAATAATGAAGAATTCAAAACATCTGCCTTTTGGATTCCAGCTCTAGGAGTGGTGGCGACTGCAAGTATGCTTCAATTATTAGCTATCAGTGTTGGAGCAACTACACTGATATATTTGGCTGCTCAAGGACTTCTTTCATTAAAAGCAGGTGCATTATGGGTAGTAGGTAAGGTAGCTAATGATAACACAAAAAATAAGAGGTATGTGCATTATGAAGCAATGAGAACTTCAAACTCCAAGGGGCTATGGGTTGGTCCAGGTAGATCTAAATCGAAAGCAATTTCAAGATTAAAAAGTGGATTAGATACTTGGAGTATTGGCTCATCAAATGCACTCAGTATAGCAAAAGGTGTTTCACCAACTGGACGATATAGATTTGATTCAGCACATACTGCTGGTAAAGGAAAACGTACATTTGCACATTATCATCCTCATGAATATGGTACCCACTCATTCTACGGAGGAGGTAAGCTCTGGTAATTTATCAAATTTGTTTATAAAGGAAGTTTTCAATGGAAAAAAAATACGACTTCGCAAAGTTATTCCCTCCTAAAAGAATTGAGGAAGTAGCTAATATATTAGAGCATGATTTAGACGGAATGGAGATTCCTAAAGAAGATGAACGTATAAAATATATACTGGCTGATCCTTATGCTCCAGAAATGAAGCTAATTAAAGGAGTATATTTAATCTATAATAAAACGATACTAGAATTACTCACAGGAAAAATTCATTCTATTAATAGTTATGAATTTAAATATCCTAAGAAAAAGAATAGAAAGATTTCAGATACAGACATAGAATATGCACTGGACATGGCAACAATTGTAGTACTTGCAAGCACAAATAATAAAATACTCACGACCTATTTTATTAGTGGTTCTGCTGAAAAACTAAACAGTATATTAAACTTATGTATTGGCTACTCCAAAGATTTAGAATACGATGAATATAAAGCTAGTTTACAAAATTTTAAAAATGATATTGAAACAGTTAGTCAGATGGGATTATTAGAGAAAATACTTGGAAATGATTCGTAAGTTGAGTAATTAAAGATTGTATATTAAATAGAGCCGCCGAGACTTGGTGAACATCACCATTCTTTGCGGCTATTTTAATGATTAACGATCCATCGTTTCTATTTTTTCAATGCCCATTAACCGACGAAGCGACTTAATGAAGTAGTTGGAAAAGAATACGGTATCATGAGTTTCTTCTGGATTTAACTCAAATAATAGACCGCAGCTTCTGCTATACCTCGATCTCCATCCCGATGTTCCGTTCTTTTGATTGGAAGTAAACACCTTTTGCCACAGCGAGGTCAAAGTAAGCAGCACCGACTGATTTAAAGAAGGTTATTTCCTCTTCATTTTCCCTGCCTGTTTTGGTCAGCGTTACAAGTTCATAAAGCTCCCCGTGAATATCATTGAACGACCAATTTCCCCGATTGGCTGCATCAATGAGCTCTCCTGCTTCATCCTTCACGCCCGCCAAATCGTCGACGATAATTTTAGCAGCGCGTGTAACCGTGGCATTATCCACTTCTTTCATATCCGGCAAATAAGACCCGACCCCGTTAATGTGTGTGCCCGGCTTTAAATCGAGTCCATTAAATACTGGCTCGTTCGAGCGGGTTGCACAGCAAATTATATCTGCTTGGCGAACAGCTGCTGAAACATCTTCGCAAACTTCAAAAGGAACGGTTACTCCGAATGCCCGCAGCTTCTCACCGAATTTCTCCGCTTTCTCTCGTGTGCGATTTACTAATAAAATACGCTCAATGTCCCTTACGGCTAACACACCAATTGCTTGTTCAAATCCCATAGCCCCTGTTCCAATAATCGTGAGAACCCGGGCGTCTTTACGAGCAAGAAAGTCCGTGGCAATGCCGCTCAATGCCCCCGTTCTGAGACGTGTTAAATAGGAGGCATTCAACAATGCTAAGTGTTCGCCATTCTCTGCATCTGAAAGCAAGATGACTCCTTGTGTGGTTGCCATCCCCCTTGAAGGATTCTTTGAAAAAATGGTAACGACTTTGACCGCCGAAACTTCTTCAGATAAATCAGCGCTTGGCATGTAAAGTGCTGATGCCTCGTGTTGAGGAAAATCAAGAACCGTGCGATGAGGGTTGTCTATTTTTCTAGCACCATGTGCACGTAATACGGCCTTTACATCTGATATTGCATCCTTCATTTCATATGATTGTTGAATTTCCTTTTCATTTATAACCAACATTCAATTGTCCTCCTTGAAGTAAAAGAACCATAGATTACATGGCACTAGTATTATGCGTTTCGTCTAATTTCTGATTGCTGCGATCCTTAACTGCCCAAATCGCTGCTAGTGACAGGACAGATGCAAAAATAATATAGATGGCGACAGGAACATAGGAGTTATTAAACCTATTAAGTAAAGCCGTTGCAACTAGCGGCGCTGTTCCTCCTGCCAGAGCTGCTCCGATTTGATAACCAAGCGTGATGCCGGTATAACGAATCCTTGCATCAAAAATTTCCGAGAACATCGTTCCCAGAACAGCTGTGATCGGAGCCCAAATAACCCCTAAACCTATCACTGTTGCAACGATTAAAAGCAGTACCGATTTTTGCTGCAGCAACCAGAAGTATGGGAATGCAAACAGTGCCATCCCAATCGTTCCGCCTATAAACAGCTTTTTGCGGCCAATTTTATCAGATAACATCCCCATGAATGGTATTAAAATTGTCGTTATAATTGTTGCAATCATGACTGCAGTCAATGTAGCTGTCCGTGAGAAACCGAGATTTGCAGTAGCATAAGATACGACAAATGTGCTGAAAATATAAAATGGCGCTGTTTCTACCACTTTGGCTCCCACGGCGATAAGCACTTCACGCCAATAATTCTTAAGAGTTTCTACAATCGGCAGCTTTGGAACTTCTCCGGATTCCTTTACTTTTTTGAAAGACGGAGTTTCATCAATTCCTTTACGAATCCATAGGCCAAAAAATACAAGCAAAGCACTAAAAATGAATGGTATACGCCATCCCCAGGTCATGAATGCGTTTTCAGGAAGCAGTGTCATAATAGATAAGGCAACGGTTCCAAGCAGCATTCCTATAGTAACACCCATCTGAGGAATGGCTCCGAACAAGCCCCGTTTTTCAGCGGGAGCATATTCAACGGCCAATAATAGCGCGCCTCCCCATTCACCGCCAATTCCCAGACCTTGAACTAAGCGCAACGTGATTAATAAAATCGGCGCCCAAATACCAACGGCTTGATACGTAGGAAGAAGCCCCATCCCAAATGTTGCGACGCCCATTAAACTAAGTGTTATAACAAGTGTTTTCTTTCTCCCGATACGATCGCCAATATGGCTAAAGATCACTCCGCCAAAAGGGCGGATGAAGAATGCTAACGCAAAGGATGCATAGGAAAGCAACAGCCCTATTGTCGGATCCTCATTCACGAAGAATAGCTGGTTAAACACGAGAGCTGCAACGGTCCCATATAAAAAATAGTCAAACCACTCAATTGAACTTCCGACTAAACTCGCGACTAAAATTCGCCGCATTTGTTTCTTCTCCATCATGAGTCACCCCTTTAAAATTGAAGTATCACTTCAATTTATGATTTTCTTCATTTTAAATAATTTAAAATTTTCTGTCAATATTTTTTAATAAGTTATTAATGACGAAGCATTCATTAAATTTTGTACTGTATAATGAAGCTAGATACTATGTAAAAAAGGGGGCATCTGTATGCCTTTTGATTCAATCGGAGAAAAAATGAAATCATTGAGGAAAGAGCGAAAACTAACATTAAAGAGCCTGGCTGAACAAACAGGCGTTTCGATCAGCTTTTTATCACAAGTAGAACGGGGAAAATCAAGCGTCACATTAGAGTCATTAAAAAAAATCGCTGATACATTGGATGTCAACCCAAGCTTCTTTTTTTCTGAGGACCGCTCCCAAGAAAATTCAGATTATAATCATGAACAATTTCATTATCAGAATTTATCCAGCGGCATTCGTGATGCTGTTTTTTCGCCTATTCTTGTCACGTTAAAGCCAGGGGAAAATAAAGGAAGCGCTTTTTCTCATAGCGGACATGAATTTTTATTCATTGTCGAAGGGAAGTTAACAGTGGAAATAGAGGGAGAAAGAATAGAACTCCATGAACAGCAGTCGTTCATGTTCGATGCTAGAAAAGCCCATTACTGGTTTAACTTCTCGGATCAAATTGTCCGGTTTTTGGTGGTGTCGTCGAAATAACGGCATGGTATATAAATGGAAGAAAAGGGCGTATAATTCAGGCAGCGTAAATCGCAATTGTCCGCTTGGTTTTTAGCACCTAGTTTTTTTAAAAAAAGAAGTATCAAAGAACAACTAGCGTTCTCGATACTCCTTTCTCCATTTTATTTGAAGGATTAACTGTAATCTCGTTTATTATGCCATGAAATGATGAGGTACCAAAGGAAGCATACTAAAGCGTTCTTAGCTTTCTCTTATGCTGCTTTCTTTTGTTTTTGGTCCAAGCGATAACTTAGGAATGTTAGAAGACTTGCAAGGATAGCAACCAGCCCACCGACCCAAGTCACATTCATTAAATTTCCCTGATGGTAAACAATTCCGCCTAAAGCGGAACCAAAGGCGATACCGACATTGCTTGCTACTGGCATCAGTGAAGCAGCTAGCCCTGTTGCTTTTGGTTGATAAATACCGGCAAGGTCTATCAAATAAAGCTGGGTAGATGTTGTTAAAAGGATGGCCATTAATGACATCAAGCCAATGTTAATCAATCCAAAGATAAAATGATTTGTCGTCCAATACAAACTGATCAGAACGATTGCTTGCACGAGGAAAACAAACCGGAGTCGTCCGATCGCATTGTAGTTGGCAATTTTACCCGCGAGTATGTTGCTGAAAATGGAAATGAACCCGTAGCCAAACAAGATCAAACTGATTGAACTGCTTGGTGCTTCCATTCCTTTCAGGATTGGAACGAGATACGTATAAACGGCATACGTCGCTCCAAATCCAAGAGATGGAATGAAAAAAGCCATTAAAATTCGCGGGTGTGTTAATAAAGAAAATTGATCACGCATCGAACTGCGAATTGTACTGTGCATAGTAGGCAATACGAAGAAAGATGCCAAAAACGCAATAGCTCCGAGAAAAGTCGTTAACAGGAAGGATGTATTCCAGTCGTACCATTCAGCGATGACAGTGCCTATCGGTACTCCAATCACGTTTGCAAGCGTAAAGCCACCGAAAACGAATGATATAGCAAGTCCGCGTTTAGCGATCGGCATGTTTTCACTTGCAACAACCATGGCAAGTGAAATTAAAACGCCTGTTACAATCGCAGTCAGCATCCGAAGTGCAAGGAGCATGATGTAGCTCGTCGAAATCACGCACAAAGCATTAAGGACGATGAACGAGCCTATCAAAAACAACATCCATTTCCGCTTTGGAAAATGGCTCGTTGCCGACATCACGAGCGGTGTGGCAACGGCAAACGTAAGCGCAAACGCAGAAACGAGTGTGCCTGCTTTGGCATTTGTGATATGGAGACTCGAGGAAATATCGGTTAAGATCCCGACGATAACAAATTCGCTTGTCCCGAGAACAAATGTTAATAAAGTAAGTGTTAAGATGAGCAACCAATGTCGCTTGGATAATTCTGTGGCGTGCATAAATACCTCTTTTCTTAGATGAATGTAAATGTGTCACAGGGTAGATAAACAATTTAACTATCATACCACAAAACATTTTTACGAGGAAAACCCTTGCTTAGTTATCGTTTGTTATTTCTTGCTAAAAAGCTTGTAGCTGAATCATCCACTAGCAGTTGAGCTGTATGTAGCGATGTATGAAAATCATGCTTCTGTAGTCCCGACCATTATAAGCAGGGACTTTCGATTGGCCTATAGATAAAAATCTTTGAAAAAGCAACCCCCAAGACTGGAGGGAAATCACCATTCTTGGGGGCTGTTGTGATGCAATCGATTAAGGGGAATTAACGATCCAGCGTTTCGTTTTTAGTTTCGATGCCAAATAACCAACGAAGGGACTGAATGAAGTAGGTAGTAAAGAATAGGTCATCATGAGTTCCTTCTGGATCTAACTCAAATAATAGATTAGATTCCGAATAGCCTTCCTTGATAAATTCAAGGTGGGCCTTCTTCGTGTAGTTAACCATATGCTTTTGTATCGTTTCTTTATAAATTCCCTCTAATTCCCCGACATATAAATAAAGCTGATGATCTTGACGATTCACAGTTGGTTTGAGATGGATATTTCCTTGCCGTTCGATCTTTTCCCCTTGAAGATAGCGAAGAACATCCTCGTACCAAAAGGAAGCCGATAATGAGATATATTGATGGAATACCTCTGGATAATAATAGGAGGCGAAAATCGAAACAAGTCCTCCAAGTGAGCAGCCGGAAATCGCTGTATGTGAAGGCTCGGGATTCGTAGCATAATGGGCATCTATATATGGCTTTATTTCGGTTACGACAGTATGTAAATAAACCTGCGCTTGTCCTTCAAAGGTGGAAGCATGTGGTGCAAGTGATGGTGCTTCCCACGGCGTATAGTCATTTTTGCGATCAATGGGTTCAATTCCAATAACGATAAGCGGTTCAATTTGCCCTGAAAGAATTAAATGATCGATATAGTTTGCAGCTTGCTTGGCAGTTTCACCACCATCATGCATATAGAGCGTTCGGTATTTCTTGGTTGGATCATAACTTGAAGGTAAGATGACAAATACTTCATAGTTGGCAATTTTCTCATCAAGGTATCGAATCATGTATTTTCCTCCACGTTCTTTAGAATATTCGTATGTTGAAGTTTAAAAAAGGGTCTTTTCGTAAAGGTTGTTGTTTTTAAAACGAAACGATTTAAGGTTGATTGGAGCGCAAGTGCGAGACTCCTGCGGGGGCACCGGCCGCCCCGTGGAAAGCGAGCATCTGGAGGGGAAATCAACACAACGCTTTACTTGGTAAATAGCAACAAAGTATGCGAAAACAGCCTTAGAAAAAAACGGATGATAATGATAACCATTATCATTTAAAATTATAATGCACACTTAGTTATTTTGAAAGGAATAATCCGACTAATAGAGTGAAAACTCCAGTCATAAAGGATGATAATAATGAAATAATCCGTGATTTCTAAGAGTGCCAATAGAAAGAGGGAACTTAATTGGGTTGGAAGTCTTTAACTGTTAATTTGTGTCTTTGCATTAGGTCCTCATTAGTTGATAAAATGATTTATCAGCTGTGTTTCTTTGATGAAACGATAATGAGGAGCGGTATGCTTATCTTTCAACAAACAGAAAGTGGGATTTTATGATTAACCTGCATAAAGTGAGTAAAAAATTTTCACAGTTTCAGGCCATTAAGTCTGTTACTTTAACAATACCTAAAGGTGAAATTCATGGAATAATCGGAGCAAGTGGAGCAGGGAAATCAACGTTGCTGCGGCTAATGAATTTGTTGGAGACCCCAGATGCGGGCGACGTGGAGGTAAATGGCCAAAGGCTGACAACATTGAACAATAAAGCACTTAGAGGGGCACGGAAGTCGATTGGCATGATCTTTCAGCATTTTAATCTCGTGGCAAATAAAACGGTTTATGACAATGTGGCAGCCTCTTTAGAGCTGGCACAGTATCCAAAGAAGGAACGTCGGGGCCGTGTTGTTGAGTGCCTTCAATTTGTCGGATTGGAGGGTGAGATGGAGAGATATCCTGCACAATTAAGCGGGGGACAAAAGCAACGTGTTGCCATTGCAAGGGCATTGGCAAATAACCCGCAAGTGTTATTATGTGATGAACCGACCTCTTCCCTTGATCCAAATACAACGGCTGAAATATTGGACGTGCTGGAGAACATAAACAAACGCTTCGGTGTGACGATTGTCATTGTTAGTCATGAGCTGGATGTCATTAAAAGTATATGCAATCGTGTATCGATCATGGCAGATGGAGAAATTTATGACACGGTCTTAATCGAACCAACCGGGATTCAAAAAAAGGATAATCGTCCAGAATACTTTATCGAACAATTAGCAGAGAATGGTGGGCGAGGTCATGCCTGAGATTTTAGTTCAATATGAGGCAGAAATTTGGCAGTCTATTGGAGAAACCATTACGATGGTTGGTGTGTCCATTTTAGCTGCGATTTTGATTGGGTTGCCTGTCGGGACCTTGCTATTTCTTTGTAGGAAGGGGCATTTGCTTGAAAATCCGTGGGCTTTCTCGATTTTGAATTTATTGGTCAATATTATCCGTTCTTTTCCATTTTTATTATTGGTTGTTTTTTTAATCCCGTTTACAAGACTCATAATCGGCACAGCCATTGGTACAGCAGCTGCTTGCGTTCCATTGGCGATCATTGCCATTGCCCATTATTCGCGGTTGGTCGAGCAATCTTTATTGGATGTGCCAAAGGGTGTGATCGAGGCAGCCATTTCCATGGGGGCTTCCGTTAAGGATGTCATCTTTAAATTTCTTTACGTGGAGGCTCGTTCAGGGCTTGTCCTCGGACTAACAACCTCGATTATCAGCTTTATTTCCTATTCAACGATCATGGGTGTGGTCGGGGGCGGTGGTATCGGCGACTTTGCCATCAGGTATGGCTATCAGCAATTTAAAACAGAACTAATGATTTATATGATTATCATTATGATTATTCTAGTACAGCTTATCCAATTCATTGGAACGGCTGTTGCCAGAATGATTGATAAAAGATAAATAATGGAGGGAAACATCATGAAAAAAATACTCTTTCTTATGACAGCAATCATGTTGCTTTTAGTCGGATGCGGAAAGGCGAATGAAGGTAAAGAGAAAGAAAATGCCCAGAATCAGGAGAAGGAAGAGGTAACATTGAAAGTGGCCTCACTCATTCCCCCAATGACGGAAATTCTTGAGCTTGTTAAACCAAAGCTGGCAGAGGAGGGCATTAACCTGGAAATGGTTGTATTAGGTGATAATGTGCAGCCTAACACCGCACTAGCGGCAAAAGAAGTGGATGTGAACTTCTTCCAACACGTTCCGTATATGGAGGAATTCAATCGAAACAAAAATGCCGAGCTTGTACCAGTGAAACCCATTTATTTTGCCAATTATGGGGTGTATTCCAAAGAATACGATTCAATGGATAAATTGCCAGAGGGTGCCGTTATTGCGATTGCAAATGATGTGTCGAATATCGATCGTTCATTGGCATTGCTGGCACAGCATAAAGTTATTACTTTAAAGGAAAAAAAGGGACCATACTATACAATGTCTGATATTACTGAGAACCCTAAAAACTATCAGTTTAAAGAAGTCGATTTATTAATGCTAGCGAGAACATATGATGAAGCAGATGCGATCGTGATAACACCTGCTTACGCCGCACCGCTTGGTTTGACACCAAAAAATGACGCTCTTCTAACAGAGGGTGTTGAAAATGACTTTGCGATTACATTAGTGGCACGCAAGGATAACGTGGATTCCGAGCCAGTCCAAAAGTTGGCCAAGGCCATGACAAGCCCGGAGGTACGCAAATTTTTAGAAGAGAAATATAGTGAAACCGCCATACCGGCGTTTTAATTTTGACACATAGAAAGTAAGGAATATTTTTATATAAGAAGAAGTGGATAGAGCCTTTCGAAAACAAAGGGACTATCCATTTCTTTTTTTTATTTAGAGTTATCTTACTCCCAGAACCGTATTATTTAAATTCTTATTCATGTTGAGCTTTTAACCATTCCATAGCAACGTTTGCATGTAAAGCAGCACCGTATATAAACATTTCTTCATTTTGGTGCATGCGGGGATTATGAACGGGTGCTGCACCCTCTTTACCTGTACCTAAAACCACAAATGCAGAAGGTACTGCCTGAGAGATATAGGAGAAGTCTTCCGAACCGCCCAGTGGTCCATTATCTCCAATATTGTCTTTACCCATGACTTCTTCTAAAGCAGGCATAATTTCAGCAATGAATTGTGAATCATTGTAAGTGGTTGGTGTATGGAAATCGACTACATTATATTTCCCGCGCCACGCTTTAACAACATGATCAATCATTTCGGGAATTCGATTGCACAAATGATCTCTGGATTTTTGATCAAAGCTGCGCATATTCCCCTGTAATACTGCTTTATCCGGTATGACATTTGTAACCGTGCCGCCAGACATAGCTCCTATAGAGAATGTAACATTCGCTTTGGGATCCACTTCGCGAGTATATAATAAATTTAAACTTGTATATAATTGATTCATGATCATATTGGCATCAATTGTTTTATGAGGTTGTGAGCTATGTCCGCCATCACCTTGAATCTCAATGATATAGGTATCCATAGCTTGTGTTAAAGTTCCTTTGTGAACAGATAATGTGCCTGCTTCCTGGTCAGGCATAATATGAATGCCAAAAGCGGCATCTACCTTAGGGTTTTCAAGGATACCGCCATCAATCATTAACTTGGCTCCATAGCCCCATTCTTCACCCGGCTGAAACATTAGTTTAACCGTTCCTTGTAAATCATCTTCATGGTCCTTCAACATTTGAGCGGCCCCTAAAAGCATGGCTACATGTGAGTCATGACCACAAGCATGCATTTTACCTGAAATTTTGGATTTATAGTCGGATTCATATTCTTCTTCAATTGGAAGTGCATCCATATCTGCACGAAGGAGAATGCAAGGTTCACCTTTGCCAATGCTGGCTACTACACCTGTACAATTTTTATTTTCCCCAAATCCTGCTTTCACATATTTTTGTCTAATATCATCAGGGAAGACACCGCATGGTTCATTTTCAATCCCCATTTCATCCAAACGTTGTCGAATATATTTTTGTGTATTTGGAAGATCGAAGCCCAGCTCCGGATATTGGTGTAAATAACGACGGTCTTTAATGATTTGTTCTTTGTGTTTTTTTGATTCTGCAGAAAAATCAACCATGTTCATTCCTCCTTATTTAGCATATCGTTAGCGTTGTAACCTTTTTATCAAGGCTGAGGATACCCCATCTTAAAGATGGGGCGTGATAATGGATTCTTTTAAATCCGAATGAGATATCTCATAATCAAGATATACTCATGCAATATGGTTCATCGTAAATTAAAATGCCTCTTCTTTTAAACTATCTGAATGTATATCGAATTTTGGTTTTGTTTTAATCGCAACTAAAAATAGCGCAAATTGCACAACAGAAAGCACAATTAAAACATTTAGAAGCAATCCATATGAATGATTAATATTATAAATGGCCCCTGAAATGATAGGGGTGATGGCCGCGCCTAGTGAGATGAATATGGATACAATCCCATATTTGGCACCAAATTCTTTCTCGCCATAAAGTGCTCCTGTAATATAGGCAGGGGTTACAGTAACAGCCGTTGCGCCTAATCCCGAGAATACTCCATATAAAATGGCTGGCAATAACAAGTTTGCGTTCATCAAGAATAAGAAACTCACTAAACTTCCTGCAGATATAATAAGTAAAGTCGTTGTTAATCCTAACCTGTCAAATAATCGCCCTATTAATAGCTTGCCAACTATCACCATTGCTGAACCCAATGATAATAAAAGTGCAGCTGTTTTGGCTGTGGTGCCTATTTCATTTAAATAGGGAGCAAGATTAATAAGCATACTATTTACAACGATGCCACCTATTGTAATGGCTAAACAAAGAGCCCAAAATGATAATGATTTAAATGTTTCTCCCTGGGGTGTACCTGTAAATACGGTTCTTTGTGTACTATTCAAAGACTTTGCTTCACCTAGAGGCAATAGTCCTTTGTCAGCTGGATTCAATCTTATGACAAACACCGCTAATGGAACTAATACAACAAATATTAAAACACCTATCGCGAGATAAGCTGATCTCCATCCGTAGGCTGTAATCAGCCAGTTAACTAAGGGACTGAAAATTATACCGCCGAAACCGCTCCCAGATAAAGCGATCCCTAAACATAATCCGCGTTTTTCATTAAACCAATTCGTGATAAGAACCGATGCAGGAATCGCTGCGCCTCCAATGAGACCTGCACCCATAAGTATGGCAAATAGATAAAAGTGAATGAGCTTAGTTGCAAACGAAAAACCAACAAATGCACTAGCCCCAATTACGATAAATATAGTTAAATATAATCTTATATCCATCTTTTTCATTAGTTTTCCTGCTATTGGGCCTACAGCCATTCCTGCTAAAGCCATTATCGTATAATAAACCATAAACTGAGGTATACCAAATCCAAGTTCTTTCGTAACAGGCAGAGTAAATAGGGAAACCAAGTTTGCTATCGGCGCATAGATTAACGTCATAATCATGAAGGT
Source organism: Peribacillus sp. Aquil_B1 (assembly GCF_022603275.1). Lineage (NCBI taxonomy): Bacteria > Bacillati > Bacillota > Bacilli > Caryophanales > Bacillaceae > Peribacillus > Peribacillus sp. Aquil_B1. The sequence continues at coordinate 222,370 of NZ_JAKXEE010000001.1, forward strand.
AGCCGCCACTATCCACCAACCATAAAAAATCTTTCCTTTTTTATTCATATAACACATCCTTTTTTACAAATTAGTCCATAACATAGTGTTCAGAGCTACAACTTAACTGCGAAAGGTAAGATTAAATCACTCCTTTTCTAAAGGCTCGAATCCACACAAACTATTGAAAGCGATTTCCTATGTTTGCAAAATAATTTGGAGATTAAAAATATATTATGCAAATTTAATGCCAGCTTAATAAATTACTTTTAGTTTTAGTGAGAATTTTTGAATTATCTTTCAATATGGTGATGAAATCCTATCATTCTTAATTTTTATCAATTAAATTTTATCCACATCAAAATGATAGGTAATAAAACTGACGACCCCCGAAGCAGGATTGGTTTCCGAAAGTAAAATAATTTTTACTAATTGAGTAAAAATTATTTTACTTTAAATCCATGAATGGTTAAGATTCACCGCAAAATAAAAAAGGGAGAATCATGATGATTCTCCCTAACCCGTTTACCCTATTGTCATCCATTATCGTTACAGTTCTGCAAGTCCTTTGAATAGCTCAACTCCAGCTTCAATGAGTTCATCGCGGAAGTCATACTCAAATGTATGAACTTGGGGATAATCCTCTCCATTTCCGATGAAGCAATAGGCTCCTTTTGTTAACTTCGTATAGTGGCCGAAGTCCTCAGAGCCGCGGAAAGCTTCTTTCATTTCAAGCAGCTGCATTCCCTTTTCTTTTGCAACCTGACGAATCTTGTCAGAGCTCTCACTGTGGTTTACGGTTCCTGGGAATTCATCGTTGTAAAAGAAGCGTACCTTCAAACCAAATTCCTCTGCTTGAGCCTTAGCAAGATCTTCAAGATTACTCTGAAGCCTATCCAATTCATCTTCGTACAAAGCACGGATGGTTAAAAGCAAGTCTCCTTTACTCGCAGATAAGCCGAAGGCTCTTTCTCCAATCGCTACCTGAACAACCGTGCAAAGGATTAAACCCCTGTTTTTATCCGGAGAGATGAACTCAGGAATGGCATCGATGATCTTCGCTATTGCAAAGGCAGGATTTGCCCCGTCCTCGGGTTGACTGGCATGAGCAGGAGCACCTTCCATGTGAATGGTCATACCTTTAGATGCACAGTTAGATGTTCCGTCGATGACATTGACAGACTTGAAGGGGAAACCGCTTATGTTATGGTATCCAAAAATTTCGTCGATGTTATTTTCCTTGATTAGGTCGACACATTGAAGGGCACCATCCCCCGTTTCCTCAGCTGGCTGAAATAGAAAAAAGATATTTTTATCGGCACCCTTTTGATCTATCTCTAACGCAAAACCGGCAAGAGTTGCAGCGTGACCATCATGTCCGCATTTATGTGCTTTTCCAGGGAATCGAGAACCGTGTGGGAGGTCGATGCCTTCATCCATAGGAAGAGCATCATAATCCGCACGGAACGCTAAGTTCTTTTTACCGTCCCCTGCATGATAAACCGCATAGAACCAAGTACCCTTATCAACGATATCTAACTTTGTATGATCTTTCAAAAAGCCGATTAAATGCTGTTTTGTCCAAACCTCCTCATTTGAAAGCTCTGGATGCTGATGCAATTCATGACGCAACCGTGTAGCTAACGCAAGATTTTTCTTTTCCATTATATCCCCGTCTTTCTTATATGTTTTTTTAAGAATTAGATTCTTACCGACATTTTCTGATGCAAGTATTGTGCCAAATAATAAATGACCCAATCGATCAACCCTTACGACATTTGATATTAAAAAGAAACGCACCAAATAACTTGAAATTTAAAAACGATTTAGTGAAATCCCCTTCATTTCTTGAATATATATAGAAACTCTTCTAAAATATATGTAGTCCATAATTTTACAGTCAATAAAAATATTACATAAGTAATCTCTAAGTTTTTATAAGAAAAGAAGTTGAAAGGACTTTTAATCATGTCGATGATTTACGAATCTCAAACACTAGTTTCTGCCATGCAAACGCGTGTTGGGCAATATAAGGACTTGAAAGAACAGCTCACGGAATTAAAAAAAGGATTTGAGAGTATCGTTCATTTGGATGATGAGCTGCAAGGTCAAGGCGCAGAGGCAATCAAAGGGTTTTACAAAGCACAGATCGATGTCGTGGATTCTTGGCTGCGCCTGATCAATCGGCATGTTGCCTTTTTAAGTGGAATTCAAGGAGATACCATCGAAGCTAATCTGAGTGAAACGGTGGTTACGGTCCCTTTTTTAGAGGAAGAGCTGACAACTGCCAATCGGAATTCCAAGGAAATGGTCACAGCCCAAAAAGGTGATCTGAAAAAAATATTGGCTGGAATTGATGATATCATTCAGTTAGAGCCCTTTTCCGATGATGCGTTCTATGAGAATATCGAGAAAGCTGAAAAGAAAAGAACCGAAACGATCGACAAAGTAAACGAAATCGATCATAAGTGGACGGCTGAATATGCCAAATCCGAAGCGGACCAAGCAGCAGTGACGGCACTCATGGAGCAATTGAAAATATCCAGTACAAGGGGAGGAGTAGTATCCCCGCTCTATTTTAATGCAGCAGCCTATAAAAATAGTGAAGCCTATAAAAACCTGGAAGTTAGGAAAAAAGAGACCGCGCAATATCTCAAGGTTAAGAAAGAGGAAGCGGAGAATCGCCAGATCAAAGACTTGAAGGCACAACTCGATCATGTAACAGATCCAGATGAGTTCCTCAAAATCGCCAAGCAGATCGGGTACGAAAACTTAGCGCCCACCCAACAGCAATATGTCATGCAGCTAGAAGCATCCAAGCAAACCGCAGACATTGCAAAAGGAATCGGCGTAGGCCTGTATGATGTAGGTAAAGACTTCGTGACAGGAGTTTGGGACTTCGTCACAGACCCTGGGGAAACAGTTGAAGATGTAGCAAATTCAATCATGCATCCGATTCAAACCTATAAATATATATCCAAGTCCATCTCCGACTCTTATGAAAGAGATATGGTAAATGGCGATGCCTATTCGCGGTCTCATTGGGTAACTTATGCCCTCGGAACAGTCGTCACATCAGTAGTGGGAACAAAAGGCGCAGGAGCTGTAACGAAGACTGGGGTAGCAACAACAAAAGCCGCTGCAGTTAAAGGCGTTACGAAGGCAAAAGAATTCTCTATCCCTAACCTATTGCCATACAATCCTAAAAACCAACTGTTGTTGGCAGGGGGAGTACCTTATAATGTGGTTAATGGTGTTGGGTTGAAGGATCAGTTAATTACGATGGCGAAAGTGGAGTCTCAAGTCAATGGAGATGGTGGGAAAAAGTTTACTATAGATACTATGAGGCATGTTTATCATGGAGAGATTAATCGACGTGGAAAAGCTGTTGGTTATCATCACGAGAGTATGATGGGTGGTAAAATAGTTCCAGGTACAGAAACAATGCCTGATAGAAATGGAGTGTATAGAGCTACGGTCGAAGTTAATGGAGTTAGAAAAAATGTAGATTCAAGCTTTTTTCCAAAAGATTGGGACCGTGTTCAGGTATTAAAATCTATTGAAGAGGCTTTTGTTAATAAAAGGCAAATAGGTAGAAATAAATATTCATCCTTAACTTCTTCAGGAATTACAATAGAAATGTATTTAAAACCAGACGGTTCAATTGCAACTGCCTATCCAATTTATGAAGGAGTTTGATTATGAAATATTCATACGAATTTTATAGAGATCATTTAGAAATGCTTAGAATAAAATTACCAGGTGAGATAGAATTATTCGCTGATTTTATTGAAGACATTTCTACTGAGCAAAAAGCAGAAGAGTATATTACAAAGGTTGAAAATGTTTTAAATGGTTTATATCAGGATTTTGAGATTCATCTCAACGCAACAAGTGTGCTTATAAAAAAAGATATGACAGTCCTTGAACATCTTTTTAAATATGAAGAGCCTTATGAAAATGAAATGGAGACTGAAGAATTTAAGGAACTCATGATAGTATGGAAAAGTAAAATTCCAAAAAGATTCAAGAAAAATGAGAATTGAATTTATGCATATAATTTGATTGTTTGTTGAAATGAAAAAAATAATTAACCACTAACTGACCACATTAAAGATTTTTAAAGAAGAAAAAACCTAAAAGTAATTCTATAAAGGTTATGTGAAGCCATTAAATAAGCATTAAGTGTTTTAGTGAATATGATCGAAGAACCTTTCGCACACAAATTCACCCATGGGAACGCGAACGTTATATGTCAATATGTTAATCTTTCAAACCCTTGGTACCTTTGGTGTCAGGGGTAATTTCGGGCCTTCTTTCATAAAATTCAAAGAAGTCATCAATGCCAGATAAATGCCCAATAAATTAGCGGAAAAAATTAATAGATTATGTCCTTGTTGTATTCTTCAAACTTGTTCGTGCAAATACGAAATTCAAGATTAGTAGGTGATTTTGGTGAAATATTCAGCTTTACAGGAATTCATTAAGCAGTATGGCGAAGATGATGATTTTACAGGTGGAGTAAGTGAAGACAAAGTAAAAGAAACTGAACAAAAATTACAGGTCTCATTACCGGAAAGTTACAAGTGGTTTTTAAGAAATTATGGATACGGTGGACTTTTTGGAGTAAGAATAATTGGATATGGTTTTACGGGTCCAGCAGTAGTAGATGCTACCAAAGGTCATCAAGAGTATTATGATTTATTAGATGGACTTGTGGTTATAGAAGATATTGATGAATTTGCCTATTGCCTCGATACTAATAAAATGAAGAATGGTGAATGCCCAGTTATTATGTGGGATAATCAAGAAGGCTATGGTCGAAAGGTAGCTGATAATTTCCTGGATTATTTGATCGAAAGCCTTGAAGAGGCAAAAGAAAACTGGGATGAAGATGAAGAAGATTGGTAAAAGCTGAGGGTAATAGTTATTTATCATGCTTGGAAAGTAAGAAATGTTTTTATATAAGAAGAAATAGATAAATAACTGGTAAAAGGTTAATCATCAAATATTTTTTTGAGTGTAAAATAAACTATGACAAATTGTAAAAATAGGAGAAGAAAATGAAACTGAAAATTCATTCCCATAATTTCGCTGAGAATATTCTATCTCAAAAGCCATTTAAACAATCATATGATGAGCTAATGAATATTTGCGAACAAGCACCAATTCCCATATATAAAAATAAATCCACGAATCAAAAGAAACTGGACGTAATTCAACAAATTATAGATTCCTATTTAAATCTAAGACTAAAATCCGATGGCTGGAACCCTGATGAGCATTTTCCTGTAAATGATAAGGAATATTTAACGATTGACTATAAAAAGAATGTTTCAACCGAGGCCCAAGACTACAATATTCATCTTGAAGTTGAATTTGGAAACGTGGCAAGTACCTATCGGAACTATTTTAAACTCCAATTTTTAAATTATAAAAAAAGTAATAATATTGGTGTGCTAATATTACCAACAGAAAGTTTATCAAAGCGCATAGACAGTGGAATAGCAACTTACGAAAAAACTGTGGGTGAACTGGAATCGGCTAACGGTATATTTAATTTCCCGATTTTAGTGATAGGGCTAGACTATAATGAAGAAGATGAACTACCATTGAATACAGGTGAACTCACATTGAAAGAACTCCAAAGCAAATCCAATATTAAGCATGAAATGTTTGTTAGGGATTTTATAAAGAACATTAAAGCATGAATGATTAATGGATGCAAAATAAATAGTGGGAAATGCAGCTGACCTTTGGTTGGTTGCTTTTTTTTCTAATCATAAATTGGCTTATACATTAATGGACGTAACCATTAATATGATAAGTGGTAAGTAGAATAGTTGTGACATATTAGAATTATTTTTACAACAAAACTTTAACTATGGAAAACAAATGGGTTATTACTCTAGGACCATTGTAAACCGTTTGCTATAATTAAACATGAAACTATAAGTATATAGTTTCATGTTTAATTATAGCAAGGTAGAAAATGATCAGTGTTCATTTTTTTGAATATATATTTTTATAGGCTTTTAAAAATCTAGACATACTGAGGTGTTTTAGTAATTGCAGAATAATAATTTTGGGTTTTTAGAGGGGAAGTTTCCGAAATTGGCGGAAATTGGTCGGCAGATTGAAGATGTCTTTTATAATGATCCGCAAACGGTTTTAATAAAAGGAAGAATATTTTCTGAAGAGCTATTGAAGGAAATTGCTAAGCAACATGAAGAGCTTGAAAATATAAGCTACTTAAAATTAGTGGAACGGATTCAGCTCCTGGAAAAAGAGGAGATTTTAACAAAGGATATTGCAAGATCTTTCGATACAATCCGTTATTTAGGGAATAAAGGATCACATGAGTTCATTGATAATGATTTGGAAAACGCCTTCAAGATGCATAAACGGTTGTTTGAAGTATCAGTTTGGTTCATGGAACTATATGGTGATTATTCATTTGTTGCACAAAAATATAAATATCCCCAACCGAAAAGTGAATTAAATATTTTTAGCGAACTTGAGGAAAAGACCTCAAGCCTCGAGAAAAAATTGGAGTTGATATTGACAGCATCCAAAGCGGCTGCTGCGACAGTTGAAACCGAGAGTGAAGTTCCTGTAAATCCGGAAATATCGTCACAGCCTAATCTTGTCTATGAAAAAGGAATTAGTGAACATTCTGAATTCACTCTTAAAGAAGGGGAAAGTTATTTACTTAAAGAGCTATCGAAACTAAAGGAATCTTCGCAAGAGGCCATCGAGAATTCAAATCAATTTAGTGGTTTTAAAGAATATTTACATGTGAAAAGGTCGATTCAAGATGATTTGGAACAGGCATTGAATAGGTCGGTAAGTAGGAATCAGGCACAGTTGATTTTCTTGTGTGGAAGTGTTGGTGATGGAAAATCCCATTTGCTTGCATATTTGAAAAATAAATATCCTGAGTTGGTAAATCAGTTCATGATTCATAACGATGCCACCGAGAGTTTTGATCCGCAAAAGAGTTCTTTGGATACATTGGCTGAAATTTTGAAGCCTTTCAGTGATGAAAAAATTAAAGGTGCTCAAGATAAGTTGATTTTGGCCATTAATCTGGGAGTCTTGAATAACTTCATGGAATCGACTTATGCGGTGGAAAACTTCAAAATATTATCTGAATTCATTAAAGCGGCCAATGTATTTGAAACTTCAACCATTACGGAAAACAAAGAGAATGACAATTTTCATTTAATCAGTTTTAGTGATTATCAACCCTTTGAATTAACGGCAAGTGGATCTGTTTCAGAATATTATTCGACCCTATTAGAGCGTTTAGTGAACAATACGGGGGAAAATCCTTTCTTCCGCGCATACTTAAGGGATAAGGATAGAATCAAAGGTTTCTTTATCACAAACTATGAATTACTGATGTTGCCGGAAATCAGGAAAGGAATAGTGGATTTGCTGATTCAGGCTATCATCAAGCATAAAATGATCATTTCAACGCGATCTTTACTCAATTTCATTTATGATATCATGGTGCCGACTAATCAAGAAGTGGATTATATCAATTCTGATGCTGTTCAAAAGACGGAAGGTTTACTTCCTTACCTTCTTTTCGAAGGAAGGGATCGCTCCCATTTGTTGTCAGTGATTTCAGCATTGGACCCAATTCATAAGCGTACGGATGTAGTTGATCAAATACTGATTGAATTGAATAATTCATTGGATATCAAGGATACATTTCAAAAGTATATCGACCTAACTTCCATTGGAGATTGGGCAAAGGAAATAGAGGGTATTGGAGCATTCCATGATTTAACGGAAGCCTCTCGTCATCTGTATAATAAGGCGTTAATCCGCTTGGCCTATTTTTTAGCCAATGAAGTGAAGGAAGTCTTTGGGGATAGCGACTACAAGGAATATCTTTCATATTTATATCATTTTAATATTGGAAGCAGAAATGGACTTAAAAGAATGAATTCTTTATTAAAAGAATCCATTTTCCTTTGGAATGGCAGTCCAAAGAATGATTATGTTTATATTGATAAATCGAATGAAAACATTCAAGTGGCACAATCATTAATGATCAAACCTTATTTCGGACACTTGGAAAGTGGTGGCGATGGTGTATTAAATAGGTTTCATTTGACGATTCGTTTAGCTTTTGGTGATGAATCAAGGAGAAATCCTTTCTATATGGATATCGATTATCCTTTATATGAAATGCTGGTTAAGTTGTCTAAAGGATATCGTCCCAATAAGAAGGATAAAGAAGATTGCATTCAATTTGTTGAATTTATAGATAAAATCATGCAGCACGGAAACAGGGAAAAGGAGTTATTATTCGTAAATCTTCAATCCAATAAAGCGTTTAAATTGATTTATGATGATGACTACGAAGAATTTACGTTCAGAAGGGATTAAGTGATGGTTGAGCAGAAAAATTTACAAGAATTAAGAGATTCCTTATCTATCAAGCCTGATAATGCAGGACTTAAACATACAATCAATCGTAAGGGCACCTTTTTACCATTTACCACGAGGGGTACGGAGCGACCAAAATTCCGTAAGGGATTTGAAGGCGTTTTAGGTGAGTTTACCCGTAATATTTCATCAAATCATTTGAAGGAAAAGTTGAATCTTGAGGATTTAATTATAAATATCAGCAAGGTAGTCGATGTTTCAGAAGAAGATAAACCATTCTTTGAACAAATACTTCGCCTATTTTTACAGGATAAAAAGGGGAATATAAAAGTGTTCCATCCACACGTTTTTCAATACTTGCCCTTTAATGAAGGGGCGGAAATGAAAGGGGAACAAGAGATAGCGAAATTTTTGTCCGATGTCCTGATTGAAGCGGATAAGGAATTCGGGAAAATGTTTGAAAAGAATTCATCCGATGATTTAGTGGCGAAGTTAGTATTGCATCAACTTGCCGGGGTGGAGAAAACTGATGCAAAAATTAAGTATTCAAGCAAACTTCCATACATTTCGAAGATGTTTAAAGAGGATTTCTTGTTTTTGGCGCAACATGAGGATTACTTTAAAAGTCATTATGAAATATTCTTAAGCTATTATTACTTTTTGTATATTACCCAATTGACATTAAAGATTTCTCAAAAAGGAAAAGGGAAACTCGATTCAAACAATGAAGTTTTTTACACTTTGGATTGGGAAGCAACGAGTAAAAATCGTAAAAGCTATGGTTATGGTTACCAGATGATCAAGGAAGCCGCACGTACTCTATTAATTGATATCAATAGTTTAGAACATTTGAACTTCCTGATGGGCACGGATGATTCCCAGAGTTATTCTGAACTGCAGCTGACATATGAACAGTTGCCTTCGGAAGAAAAAGAGGTGCTATTGGACCTGCTTAGTCAATGGATAGTGGAGTATCGTTTTCATTTATCTCTACCCGCTCATACCTTACCTGAGAATTTAACATATGAAGGTTTGGTTGCAAAGTTATATTCAAGCATTGAAGAAGCATACGAAAAGCCGACGATGCAAGGTCCACGAAATCGGTATAGTTTGTCAATAGAAGAAATCGGAAAAAAGTTCTTCCTGAAAACAAGAGGTTCATTAGGTTACATGTTGAATGTTAGCCAGGATTTATTATTGTTGTTAACTGCACTTAGTTTAAAAAAAGAACGAAAGTCATTAAAGCAGGTTTTTCTTGATTTGGAACTCCGAGGCATATATTTAGATAGATATTCCAGGGAAGAAATCGTTAAATTATATGATAAATTGAATTTGTTAGACAAAAAGAGTGATAGTGGGGATGCCCAATATGTTAAACCAATTTTATAAATACTTATCAGAGAAATTAATAAATTACTTTAATCAAGTCACATTGAAAGGTGGAGAACGCTTTTATCTGCAATTTGATAATGAGGAACAAGTTAATGCGTTTTACGAATTCTTGGAATCTAATGAAACATCAAGTATTTTTAGATATCAGCATCATCAAGGCTCACCGTATACAACTTTTTCGCTTCAATCTGGAAGAGTGAAAATCGTCGTTGCGGCAACTTCCGAAAATGTTACTCCCGATTTCTTGGTAACACTTCGTAATCAAGTGGGGGAACAGAAGGGAATTTGGTCAGGGACAGCATTACTGAGCATTTGTCATGAAACACTGGACAGTATAAGGGGTGGAAGTAGTGACTTACAAAAAGAAGGTATGCCTTTCAATGTAAAGTCAATATTAAGAACTTTGAAAGAAGAGATTGATAAGAATAAGTCCCTAGCATCCGATCAAAAAGAATTATTGAAATTTCACCTTAACAAAAAATTGGAAGAATCCTTTATTCAATCATCATTATGGGATTATGAAGAGATACTAGGTTTCCTATCACAAGGACAGATAAAAAAAGAAGACTATTCCCATTTAGGACTTTTTTATGACGGGAAATTGGACCAGTATCCCCAAAGCCAAATGAAAAAAAGATTGGAAGAAAACTATTCTTTATTCGAAAAAGTGCAGCATATACATGAATATGAAAACCTTCAAAATCAATTGGAAAAAATATTTGACGATAAAGGTGTCCAAGCCTTGCGTAAGGAAAGTTGGAATGAACTGGACTATGGATTTGTGAAGGAATCATCCGATAATGCAGTAACTGGATGGACACTTGGTTATATTGAAAATCCAAAAAAGAAATCCAGTGAAGGGTTATTCTATTGGGAAAAGCCTCATAAAGATACCAAAGTTGGCCAAAGAAAGCGGCATTTAATTGTTTTCAATACAACAAAAGAAAGCCAAGTAAATCTTAGCTTTGAATTTGATGAGTGGCTAAAGAAGGAATTCATTCATAAGAAATCCGAAAACTTGTGTAGCGTATCAGGAAAAAAGCTAGTTTTGTCCCTATCTCATGAACCTAATAGCACCACTTTCCACCAAGTCGTCTATACACATAACAATCAATCGCAATCAAAGTATGATTTCAATGTTGCCATTGTTGAATGCGACCAGGATTTCTTTGGGGAAATTAAAACGTTATATGAAGTCAATAGTAAAACCAAGAAGATTATTTTAAATAAAAAAGACGAAATGATTACCTTTGGAGATGAAGATTTTGGTAGGGAGGAAATATTCGTTGAAGAAGAAAACCAAGTCATCGTGGTATCGAATCAAGGGATTGAAATTTCAAATGCCTCTTCGGCTTGGAATGATGATAACTTACATTTCCAAATTCAAAAAAATGGTGCCCATATTCCATTCAATATAAAGGAAGAAATCTCTAGGGTAACTCCTATTACAGGAAGCAGAATATGGAAACTTAAAAGGGAGCAATTAGAGGATTTCCATTATAATGATGAAAATAATAAGCTAAAACAAAACACACGTGAGTTTTCGGCACGTGAGGAAATAAAATCATATTTATTGGATGAAAAAGAGTGGGTGAGTAAAGGACTTTTTCATGCGAAGCGAGAGGTAACTGGGCTCGAAGGTTTAAGTCTGGACTTAAATGTGGAAATTGAACAGGCTTATAACGAATTGCTTATGTATTATAAATCGCGAAACTTATTACCTAGTCTTTCTTATATGAACGAAGAGCTTTTCGATTTATCCCTTAAGTACGTAAAATCCTTCATTGAATTGATTTCGGGGATTCAGGAGAATGTAATTTTGGCGGAACGATTCAAGAACTTATTTAAACTCGGAACGATCATAGAGGAAGATAAAATTTCATTTACACCTTTACATCCTTTAAATGTAGCATATCAATTGGAAATCAATAAAAGGTTGAAGAATGAGCCAATAGAATTGCATATCCTGGATAGACTGCATCCCAATAATTTACTTCCATATATTTATGGGGAGGATAAAGAGATCTATCGCCCTATAAATCAAAAAGATGCTCCAGAATGGATGATTTATGAGCCGATGCAAAAAGTGGCAATAGGCGAATCCAATGCCTTTCTAGCTAATGTAGTGGAGGAAAAATTAAATCAATTCGTACAGCACTTCCCTTTTCTATTTTTAAAACAATCAAAATCGCCCATTCAAATAAATGTAATTAACATCAATAATGATCATGAGGTAGTTAGAGGACTCATCAATTTCATCAAAAAGCAAATTGATAAAAAAGGTGCATCTGAAATCGTTCCTATTGAAGTTGCCCTGTATGATGATAAAGCTTCCGTCAGTGCCTTCGAAAAGTTTTCCATGAATGACGATGTGGAAGAATTTGAGGCAACCTTCAATGTATCATTAACTACAAAAAAATTGGATGCAGTCGATGTTTTAAGGTTGATTCGGGAAAACGTGCTCTATTATAAACCATTGAATGTAAATGAATATGGCTATGCCCATATTTCCTTTTATAAAATGATATCGAACGATTCACCAGCTAAAAATAAAATCCAGGATATAGATACGGGCTTGTCATTGAAAGGGCTTCTTTCATCCATATCATTCTTGGAAACGGAGAAGGATTATCGTACTGGTTTTGGATTAAAAAACGCTGAACATCAAACCAATGAACTTATCTCTATTGCCATTTGTTTGAATGAGTTAGCCAGCAACCTGGATAGCGGGGGTACCAACCCTTATCGAAAGGCTGAAACAATCGTTACAAGGACAGCTAATTATGATGAGGATATACTAAATCAATTGTATGATACGTCATATTGGGTGACTTTTATCGAACCTAATGTCGACTTGAACTTTTTCCAAAGTGCATCCCGTAACCTATTGGTCATCCATTATAGTGATCAATATTCGTCCTCCACACAATATGATGCAATCACCGTCACGGATAAATCGGCACAATATAAATTAATAATCGAGCAATATCTAGCTGGTCAGGAAATCAATGCTCAGCCAAGTCAAATTGAAACGGCAATTCGTGGGTTCAATAGCTTAAATGGTGAGTGGCTACTCCGGATAATCGGCAGTAAAGGACACTTTTCACGAGAAAAGTTAAGTATCATTTCAGCGATACGTTATATCCTCAGTACTTTGGATCACGAAAACATTCTTTGGGTGCCTATATCACTGGAGGAAGTATTGCGAATTGCAGGAGCAGTAAGGTTAACGAAAAGTGAAGGTGTATTTTCTGCAAAAAACCTTAATGTCAAAGGCATGCATAGTGATGATTTGCTTTTGATTGGCATTGAAACCAGAGGTGAGGATACCTTTGTGCATTACTATCCAGTAGAAGTGAAAATAGGAATTAATCAAGAATCGACCATAGTTAAAGCAAAAGAGCAAATTAATAAAACTCAACAATTGTTTAAAACGCAATTAGCTAAATATAATGAGGATGACCAAGCATTATTTAAAAATGAGTTCTTTAGGAACTTCTTCATCCAATTATTATTGTCTAATGCTGAGAAATTGATTGATAATGTTATCTGGCCTGAAAAGGATTACTCCCGAATTCATTCATTGAAAGAAAAATTGTTGAATGATGATTATCTATTAAGTAATCATCTCCAACCGTTTATCGGAAAAGGGGCGGTGTTATCCTTTAAAAAGGAGCAAACATGGAGATCGGTTAGAATGGATGATGATATATTGGTCGTCGATTTAACTGAGGATGATGGGTATTCAGGTGTGATTACTGAGATTGAAACCCTTAAAGGGAATATTAGAAGCGCAAAAACAGACATTAAACCAGAAAGTTTACTGTTCCATAAATATCGATTTAAAATAGTGAATCCCACTGATCCACTGTCCGAAGGTGTTACAGGAATAACTGATATAGAACCACCGAAACCAGCACCAAAACCAGAATCAGAATCAGTGTTAGAACCAAAAACAGAACCAGAACCTGTTATCGTAGACTCGAGTATTCCAAATATTCCTGAGTTGAAGGATGTTAGGGTTCTTTTAGGAACTGTGGAAGGATCCGAAAAAAAAGTGTACTGGGAATACGGTCATCGGGAACTAGCAAATCGTCATATTTTGATTTCTGGAAAGTCAGGACAGGGAAAAAGTTATTTCATCCAATGTTTATTATTGGAGTTATCCAGAAGCGGAATTTCCAACATCATTTTTGATTATACGGATGGATTTAAAAATTCTAAACTAGAGCCACAATTCAAAGAGCAATTAAGTGGTAGTTTGGAACAATTCCTGGTTGCAAGGGATAAGTTCCCAATCAACCCTTTCAAGCGTAATCAAAAGGAACTTGATGAGGATGAATACATGGATGAGGATAACACGGACATTGCGGAACGAATTAAAGGTGTATTCTCGTCGGTATACAAAGATTTGGGAATCCAACAGCAAAATGCCATTTATGAAGCTGTACTTCGCGGGTTGGATAAGTATGGGGACAGCATGAATCTAGAACTACTTTTAGTGGAACTTGGGGAGGACAATACAGGTCCAGCCAAAACTGCACGGTCTCAAATCAAGCCACTTATAGATAAAAATCCATTCAAGAGCGATGGCGAATATAATTGGCAAGAAATTTTATCTCAAAAAGGTAAGGTGTTCATAGTTCAGCTAACAGGCTATAATCGGGATGTTCAGATGATGATTACTGAATTCATTTTGTGGGATTTATGGAATTATCAATTAAATCATGGAGATAAGACTAAACCTTTGGCTGTCATTTTAGACGAAGCCCAAAATTTGGATCATCGTGAAAAGTCCCCAAGCGCTAAAATTTTGTCGGAGGGAAGAAAGTTTGGGTGGTCAGGTTGGTATGCCACTCAATCATTCAGAGGTCAGTTTACCATCGATGAAATTTCCAGGTTGCAAGGTTCAAGTCAAAAAGTTTACTTTATGCCACCTGAAAATGAAATCAGTTCAATAGCAGTCAATCTTGCTCAAGATAGTCATGCACGAAAAGAATGGGAACGCAAATTATCCACATTAAAAAAAGGACAATGTGTCGTTTCCGGGCCTATGCTTCAGGACGATGGTACATTGAAACATAGTATGCCGATTGTCATTGATATAAGTTCACTGGATGAAAGATTGGAATGAAATACAGAAGGCTCCTGTTTTCTAGGAGCCTTTTAATATTTTTAACTTGTCTATGTTCCTGATACCATTTGCATGGTACCTTTTCTTAAGTCATGCTGCGGAATTTATATTATTATTTAAAAATGGAATCATTAATTCTTTTACTATTACTTCTTTACACTTTAAAATGATAGAGATAGGATATATAATATTAAACTATTATATTCAGTGGCAAAACGAATTTATATAAAATATACAAGGTAATCCTTGATTCTTTAGGGTATTATCATTCATTATAGGTATAAAAGCCGAAAGGATGTTCGGTCATGATAAATGCAATTGAATTGTTTGCGGGGGTCGGGGGGTTTCGGCTTGGCCTAGAAGCTGCAAAAGGATTTGATGTGGTTTGGGGTAACCAATGGGAACCATCAAAAAAATCACAGGATGCTTTTGAATGTTATGCAAGACAGTTCGATAAAGGAGTTCACTCCAACGAAGATATTACAACAGTGGACGAAATGATGTTTGAAAATAAAGGAATTGAATTAATTGTAGGTGGATTTCCCTGTCAAGATTATTCAGTTGCCAGAGGCCTTTCCGGAGAAAAGGGAATCCAAGGTAAAAAAGGGGTGCTTTTCTGGGAGATAATGAGGCTAGTGGATGGGATCAGGCCAAAGTATATATTATTGGAAAATGTAGACAGGTTATTGAAGTCACCATCGATACAGCGGGGAAGGGACTTTTCCATCATGCTGGCAAGCTTCAGGGATAAGAATTATTCGGTTGAGTGGAGAGTCGTCAATGCCGCAGAGTATGGACAAGCTCAGAAGCGACGCAGGGTCTTCATTTTTGCAATTAGGAATGATACGCCGTATGCCATAAGCAGATCTAACGAAGGAGAAGCCGCCATGCTGCATGAGCGAGGTTTCTTCGCAAATGCATTCCCAGTGAAGTTGGAAATTTCCACAAAGCATAAGCCCGATTGTTTCATGATGGAAGAAGATCTTTTGGAAATATCAGATTCATTCTCGAAGACTTATTTGAATGCAGGGATAATGAGAAATGGCAAGGTTTATACTGAGCAATTGGTACCCATAGAGGAGAAACCACGTATGTTAGGTGAAATCTTACAGTCAGGTGTCGATGAAAAGTATTATTTGAACGAAAGTGCAATCAACAAGTTTAAAGAGTTTAAAGGGCCGAAAAAGATTGAGAGGATTGCGGCGACTGGACATAAATATACCTTCTCCGAAGGTGGGATGGCTTTCCCGGATTCTTTGAATAAGCCTGGTCGTACGATGCTGACAAGTGAAGGTACAGTTAATCGGAGTAGCCATGTGGTGGAAGACCCTGAAACGAAAAGGCTTCGCATCCTGACCCCGGTGGAATGTGAACGATTGAATGGGTTCCCTGATCATTGGACGGAAGGAATGTCCGAACGAATGAGGTACTTCTGTATGGGAAATGCCTTGGTTGTCGGACTGGTAGAAAGAATGGCCAAGCGAATTCTCGAAATCGAGGAAGAAGATGTGGAAGCGATTAAAGTGAATCCACAACAACTACAACTTAGTTTATATTAAATTTAGAATGGTCCCTGGCAAAATTGTCAAGGACCATTTTTATTCATCTACCACATCTTCCTTGGCATTATCAATGAAATTGCTGATTTTTTCGATGGTATTATCAAAATCCTTCCTTACCTCATGCTCCCAGATTCGTAAGATATGCCAATTTTCATCTTTATAATATTGGGTGATTTCTAAATCTCGTTCCTGGTTTCTCTCAAGCTTCTTAACCCAGAAATCGACGTTGCTTTTCGGCATTTTTCCATGAATTGGACAAAAGTGCCAAAAACAAGAATCGATGAATATGACGACCTTATACTTTTTGATGGCGATATCTGGTGTCCCTATCATACCTCTTACATTCCTTCTGAATCTATATCCCCTGTGCCAAAGATCATGTGAAACGAACGTTTCCAGCTTCGAAACCGCTTTTATTGATGACATGATTTTACTCCGGGTTTCTTTTGATTCAGGTAATCTTGCTTTGTTTGCCATTTGAAGATCCCCCTCTCAGCAAAGAAATGTTGTCCTTTACATTATTAGTACCTATCCTTCCAATTTATAAACATTCATATTTGCAATGTTACTATGGGTATAATGAAATAGCATAAAGTTTGTTACTTATATCTTCTGGATATAATTTTTGAAGGGCTGACAAGTAATTTCTGGACATGTACCATGTTATTGAGGGTACCTTAAATAACAGGCCCCATAAGTGTTGTAAGTTATACTTATTTTTAAAAAAAATCGTGCAGCTTAAAAGTTGTTTAACAGAACATAAAATATAGGTGAGAGCAAAGGGGACCTTATGAATATCAACAATAGCATTTTTGAAGTTTTTAATAGGGAAGATTTTATTTATAGGGTAAAGGAAGAAAGTTCTGGAAAAGTAAAAAGGGAATATACATCTGCTTGGAATGAATGGAAAGCGATTGTTGGGAATTCTGTAAATGATTCAGGTTGCCCGAATTTGGTGGTTGAGAATACTGAAAAATGGCAAAACAGTGGAAACCTATCTAAAAGATTCTGGTCTAGGATAAAGGACGAACAACTATTAGAGCATCCATCATGCATTGCAGCCATGATCAGTAAAAGCAACCTAAGAGTTTATCTTGAATGGCATGCCTATAAAAATGGAAACCTAGTTGGACTAAGAAAACAACATAATGATTGGATATTGTCAGTTGAGGAATGGATAAAAGAGAAAGGCATCAATCCTTCAGAGTATAGAGTATGGACAAGTAAGGAGACAGATGAAGGCTATTCAGACTATAAGACTCTTGATGAGTTTATAAATAATAAAATCATAAAAGAGAGTTTATTGGAAGCAATAGCTAGTGGGCAGGACTGGATTCGGGTAGGTAAGGTATTTGATAAGGATAATGTACTAAAGTGTGCGGAGTTCTCTAAGAAAATGGGTAATACAATTAAAGAGTTGGAATGGATTTATAAAAAGGTAACGGGAAAGTCAGAAGAACGTGGCAAAAGGTATTGGCTATTCAATGTTTCTTTTGTAAGCCATTCTGAAGTCTGGAAACAATCAAAAAAGTTAAATGTTGCAGCAATGCAATACGAAAAGGGTAAAGAAGATTCGTCTTCCGTCACTCGAAACTTGAATGTAATAAACCAAATCTCTATAGGAGATTATATTATAGCCTATACTGGCGCTAAAGGATTTTTAGGGTTTGGTAAAGTAAATAAAAAATTTTATGAAGAAGAAGATGAGAAAAAGTTTATCAATGTGAATAGAGGCAATTGGAGACAGAGGATAGGGGTTGATTGGATTAAGGCTCTTGATTCTCCTATTCAATACGAAGGTCGTGATTTCAAAAGGAACCTTGATATTAAAGGGAGTAATCAAGTTATGGGGTCTTCGACAATCTTTGAAATATCAAATTCTGGTTTTAATTATGTTAAAGAGTTGATTGAAAGTGGTACTAAAGATGAAGTGAACGAAAGCATCTATACTTTTTTATCTAACAAAGATCTAATCAACCACATCCATTCTTACATTAAAGCTAAAGGTTTCTACTACACCAAAGAAGAAGTCACAAATTTATTCCTTTCTCTGAAAACAAAGCCATTTGTAATCCTTTCCGGCATTTCTGGTACAGGGAAGACGAAGATTGTTCAGTGGTTTACGGAGAGTGTAGGGGCTACTGAGGAGAATGGACAATTTACGTTGATTCCGATTCGTCCGGATTGGAATGATGGGTCGGATTTGCTTGGGTATGTGGATATTAAGGGAGACTTTAAGCCAGGTCCGTTTACGACTGTGATTGAAAAAGCGGAACAGAATCCGGATGATCCTTATTTTGTATTGTTGGATGAGATGAATTTAGCGCGGGTGGAGCATTATTTTAGCGATGTGTTGAGCGTGATGGAGAGCCGTAAGTGGGAGGATGGGAAGATGGTTACGTCTACTCTTCTTTCTGAGGAAATGGCGAAGCGGGATATTAGGCTGCCAGTGAATCTTTATGTTATTGGGACGGTCAATATGGATGAAACGACACATCCTTTTAGTAAAAAGGTGCTCGACCGGGCTAATACGATTGAGTTCAACCGGGTGGAATTATCGAATCTTGCATTTCTGGAAGAGCAGGTGGAAGTGGAACCAAAATTGGTTCAGGATCATATGTTCAGGTCCAAATATTTGCACTTGAAGGATCTTTATTTGGGGAATCAGGAGCTTGTAAAAAAGGTTACCGCTGAATTGGAAGATATCAATAAATCGTTGCAGCTAACCAATGCCCATATCGGTTATCGGGTTCGGGATGAGATATGTTTTTATCTTGCTTATAACGAAGACAGTGAATTGATGAGTTTTGAGAGGGCATTTGATCATTGTATTTTACAAAAGATCCTGCCGCGTATTTCAGGCAGTGATACCCGTGTAGAAAGGCTATTAGAGGGTTTATATCGTTTGTTTACTACAAAAGAATATATCGATGATGAGGAAAGTAATGAAATCAGTATACGTACGGCGTGATATCCGAAAAGTGCCGCTAAGGTTGTAGAGATGCTTAGGAGGTTACAAGATGGCTTCACATCCTTCTGGATCTCCTGATGATGTCGACTTGGTGAAAATAGAGGCAGAGGAATTTTCATTAGTGATTAAGGGAAAGCCGTATCATCACCGGTATGAGGGGTTAAAGCAATATCGTAAGATGGATTATCATGATGTCATGCAATTTTCCGTTTCAGGAGAAGACGTACAAAGTGTTGAAGTCTATGATATTGAATCAGGAAAGTTAACTGATTCCCAGCAGGTGCGGCCAATTTTCTTTGAAAATGGGACATATCAAGTTCTTATCATTTCAAAACAAAATCAGGATCTGGACTTTTATCATGAACATCCTATATTACGCCAGGCAATATCTCGTATGGAATTGAGTGGAATGTCGCTTTTAACAGGGAATCTTCAATTTCAAAATGAAGTAGGGTATATGACTTTTGAAGTTCGTTCAGGTGCACAAACTTTATTGGAAGTCACACTTGAAATTTTTCCGGTGAAATTGGATTATCAGAAAGATTATCGACAGCTGCTTGAGGAAGTGAATGATGAGATTTATAACTTGGCTTTTCACTTTATCCGGAAAACGTATTTAGGGGCAAACATCAAGCTTGAAGGCAAGCCAAGCAGAGCTGAATTCTATCGTTTGATGACGAAGCATTTTAAGCAGTTTATTCAGGCTGTAAATCGAATCGAGAGGCAGCCACATCATATATTAGAAACATCATATGTGAAAGCGCGCGGCGATCAGCTCAGCAAGACTGATTCTTTTACACGGAAGTATTTGCAAAAACGGATTCAGTCTTTTATGGAAGTGGAGAATGGAATTAGAATCCATGGGAAAACGATGATGCCGCGTGAAGGGGTTAAGCCTAAAAAAGAACTGCGTTACGATACGATGGAAAATCGTTATGTGAAATGGATGATGGACAGGCTGATTCATAAGTTTGATGATTTGTTAGGCGCTTTAATGAATAAGAATAAGCGCTGGAAGGAAGTACCTGATACGGAACTTCTGTTACGGCTGAATCAAATGAAACAGCAGCTTGAATCAAGGAAGAACAATGTCTTTTGGCGTTCGATTGGCAGACTTGATCGATCGGTAATGAGTTTGGTCCTGCAAATGGCACCAGGTTATCGTGATGCCTTTCAAATTTATTTAACTGTCTCAAAAGGCCTTATGCTGCAAGGCAAGCTATATCAAATGTCTGTTAAGGATGTCGCTACTTTATATGAATACTGGACTTTTTTAAAGCTAGGACAAATTTTGAGCAGTAAATATACTCTGTTAAGTCAGGATATTGTCAATGTAAACCGAGATGGGTTGTTTGTGAATTTAGAGGCGAACCGAACTGCTAAACGAGTCTTTGAGCACCCAGTGACTAAGGAAAAGATTGAACTAATCTATCAAAAATATGAGAAAGATTTACCGACCATTCCGCAAAAGCCTGACTCGATGTTGACGATTGAGAAAAAAGGCAAGAATCACCGATATAATTATGTATTTGATGCCAAATACCGAATTGATTACGCGCAACCTGAAAGCTATTATCAATCCCGTTATAAAACGCCGGGACCGGTGGAAGACGATATTAATACGATGCACCGCTATAGGGATTCACTCGTTACCATGAGTAATGGTCCATATGAGCGGACTGCCTTTGGAGCGTATGTGTTATTTCCTTGGTCAGATGAGCAAAGTTATGAAGACCATCACTTTTATAAAAGTATAAATCAAGTTAATATTGGTGGGTTGCCGTTTTTGCCAAACGCTACCTATATGGTCGAGCGATTCCTAGAGTGCCTCATTGAAAAAAGTCCTGAGGAAATACAGCGTGAAGGGATATTACCTAGGGGAACGAAAGAGGAATGGGAATCAACATTAGAAGAAAAAGTACTTGTCGGAACGGTTTCGAACGAAGCAATTTATAAAGACTTTATTCAGCAAGGCTACTATCAGATCCCTGTTAATAGCCTAAAAAAGGGCTGGCAAGAAGCAAAATATGTCGCACTTTATATGACTTCAGGGCTTGGGGAGAACGGTGTTAGAGAGTATGGAGAAATCAAGCGAATCGCCACTGAAGAGGATTTTGTCCGTTTCTTTGTGGAGGTTTGGAAGAATACAAAGCAAGTAATCCGGCCTGTAAAATATGGCATAGCAACGTATATGATGACAACTCTTTCTTTACTAAACGAGGCGAAAGAGCTGCCTGAGCTGTACATGAAAAACAAACAGGAGACAACACTTTGGAGGATGCTGAGAAGGATTTCAGATCAGATAGAGATTAACCTGGATAACAAGGTCTTAGAAGAAGCCTTAGGAGTAGGGACTTTCTCGTTTAAAGGAATCGAAATCCATTTGAACAAAGAGAAACAAACCTTAGCCATTAGAAATGATAGTCAGGAACGAGTATTAGGTACAGATTTACTAATCCATCAGCCTTCTAAAGTATTTAGAGAAGTTCTTGGTTTGCTTTTAACCACTAAACAGTTGTAAAGCTGCTGCAAAAATCAGCATATTGTGAAAAAGCCTAACCCATTTGATTTGTGGGGAGGGCTTCTTTTATTAATGAATGAGGATATTAATATTAAAATATCCCCACCTTATTTTAACTGATGAGTTGGTAGGTAATACTTTCGAAGAAGAAGGATCTTAACGTTTTATTTAATAGAAATATAAGGTGAAATTGAAAGTATATTGTCATTATCGTTTTTGAAGATATATAAAATCAAATGGTATTTCATATAATAGATAAAAAAATGAATAGGTATCATGTTTGAAAAGTAAGGCCACAGGAGGGGTAAATATGCATAATCATTCTATATTTGAGTTTGTTGGACAATTTTCAAGTGAGTTATTCGAGCTTGTTTGCCGTATTGAAAATGGCTTGTTGGATCAACCTCTTGCGTCATTGATACAGGCTCGTTTATATAGTGAACAGTTGGTGAAGATTATTAGCAAAGAAGAGGGGATTGAGGATATCTATCCACTTAAGCACTCAGAACGAATACATAAATTATATCGCCAGAATGCGGTTGAAGAAGATATTTATTTGAAATTGGAATGGATTAGAAAGAAAGGAAATAAAGCGGCACATGACATAAAAGAAGTGAACATTACTGATGTGCTTCAGGTTCACAAATTTCTATTTGAGATCAGTGTTTGGTATATGCAAGTATACGTAAGCTACGATTTTGAAGCACCGATTTACAAACTACCTATTAATAAGGCTCAAGAAACTAATCCATTAGGGGCGGAGGATCTAGAAGTCCTTATGAAGCCTTATGTAGATCAGACTATGCAAAAGATGGATGAGATGTGGGCAGAGGTTCAGAGAGAGTTGGAAGCTTTAAGGCAAGAAAAGAAACAACTTAAAGAATCTATTTCTGATTCTATCAGACTACAGCAATCAGAAATAGCAGCAACCGCTGAAAAAGATTCACTGGCATCCTCTCAAGTTAATCTACAAATGACGAGTTTAGAATGGATTTTTGTTAAAAATAATTTTAGATTAACAAAGAAAACCAAAAAGGCTACAGAGTTTGAACATATAAAAAATAGAGAAGTATTATACTTAATGGCTAATAAAAACATAAATATTGTTTTAAATCCCAAAACTGTTGAAAATAATCAGAGTTTTATAGGCGGTAAAGAGAGTCATAGTACTGCATTAACACGATTTCCAAAGAAAATAAAGAACGGTAAAACACCCACAAGTTATGGATACGCTTTTAAATTAAAAACAGAAGAAGAATTAGGGGCATTTTTAAAGAGTTTAAATGATATTTGAATATAGGAGTCTTTCATGAAGCTTAACTGGGAAAGAGAGCTCCGGAATTTGTAATGGCAACCTTCTTTTATTAAACCAATGAGCCATTCATGCCTAACCTATATCCCAAAAAAGAGACATCCCCCACCCGGATGTCTCTTCTCTTTTTATAGACTAATCACACTCATCATCCCTTCATGCGTCGCTTCCTCAATCGTCCGCGGTCCCAGGCAATCTCCTATCTGCTTCACGATGGGTGCATGGTCTTTCATTTCTTCGAATAGTTCTGTGTTGGGTATGCGGCCTAGGGAGAGGACGATGGAGTCCCAGTTGGTTAGTTCTTGTTTTTGTTGGGTGAATAGGTTCCGGATGATGACGTGATTTCCTTTGATTGCCCCGATATCGTAGTGGGGTAGGAGTGTGACGTTTAGGTTGTATAGTCTTTTTAGGTATTCGTTCCTGAGATATTGGTGGACGGTTTCACCGATGTGCAGTCGTGATGATATGAGTGTTACTTGGTGGCCTTTTTCGGCTAGGTAGATGGCCGCTTCCATGCCGGGCCAGTCACCGCCGAAGTCGAATACGAGTACGTTGTCCCCGACTTTTTTAGTTGAGCTGTATAGGTCATCACTCATGATGATCCGTGGGTCATCGATTCCTTCGATGGCTGGTGTGTAGGGCCGTGAGCCGGTTGCACAGATGATGGCGTCCGGTTTTGATTCGGATATTTCTTGGGCGGTTGCCTTTTTGCCTAATTGTACATTTATGTTGCTTCTCATCAGTTTCCGGGAGTAGTTATCGAGCATCGATTCTGCGAGTTCATGCCGCATCGGTGCTTTGCGCATGGTGCGGAGCAGGCCGCCGATTGATTTGCTTTGATCGATCAGTGTGACGGAATGTCCTAGGTAGTCAGCGGTTATGGCTGCTTGTAATCCGCCGGGTCCGGCTCCGATGACGAGGACATTCTGTTTGTTTCTAGTTTTCTTTAATTCTGGTAAGATCCATGCTTCTTTACCTGTTGTCGGATTTTGGACACAGCCGATCGGCAGTCCTTTATGATAGTGACCGATACAGGCTTGTAAACAGCCTATGCATGCGTCGATTGCCTGCAGGTCGCCGTTTTTTGCTTTGTTGGGCATGTCTGGGTCGACGATTAAGGCCCTGGTCATTCCGACGACATCGGCTTTTCCGGTTGATACGATCTGTTCCGCTTCAACGGGGTCGACGATTCGATTGCCGACAAAGACCGGTACGGCTCCGGCCATCCTGATTTTGAAACCATGTGGTGATAGGTATGCGTGCTTTATCGGAGATGGCGGCACGATATGTGTTGATCCCTCGAAGGTGCTTGAATCGCCGGCCGTGACATTGATGAAATCCAATCGGACTTTTTCCGCGAGATATTCGACGATTTGCACGGAATCCTTCATCGTTGTCCCGTCCATCGTCAGTTCATCCGAGCTCATGCGAATGCCAACGGTAAAGTTTTCCCCGACTCTTTCCCATACCTTCTCCAATATTTCCACGATGAATCGCATCCGATTTTCGAATGATCCGCCATAGAGATCCGTACGCTTATTTGTATGCACTGACCAAAACTGGGCAGGAAGATATCCGTGTGAACAGCAAATTTCAACTCCATCAAGTCCGCCTTCCTTTGCCAGCTGTGCTGAATGGGCGAAGCCTTCAATCACTCCTTCAATATCCTCCAAGCTCATTGGTTTTGGCATCACCCCAAAGCGCAGGCTGGGAACGGCTGAGGGCGCCCATGCCGCATTCCGATAGTCGCTCGATACGACTTCCCGTCCGCCATGAAATAGCTGTGAGAAAACCTTCGTTCCATACGTATGGAGCGTTTCGGAAAGCTCTTTGTAGGCATCGACGATTCTATGGTCATATCCTGCAATCGTTTTGGACGTAAGCATGCCGGATGGATGTACGGATGCCGCTTCAAGGATGATCAATCCTACGCCCCCTTTAGCACGAGATTCATGATAGGCCACCATATCCGAAGTGGGAATTCCGTCCGTGACATGATTTGTTTGATGTGCTGTACTTAAGATCCGGTTTTTTAATTCAGTAGAACCGATCGTTAATTGGGTAAACAGATTCTTGAATTGAGCCATGATCATGACCACTCCCTAATATTAGATAGAATGAGAGTATAGAGGGCAATCGCCTCTACCTATCTCTATACAGGTTCAATATGCAATAATCATGCCGTTTCGGCGATTGAGGATTCATCATCGTTTTTTTACTTTTATAAAGAGGGTATGGCTCATGGATATAGTATTTTATAGATAGATAACTGAACCTTTTTTGAAAAGTGGTGATTCATTATAGGTTCAGTGTTAGATTGGTTGATAAATGGACATTCGTTGCTAATGAGTGGGGCACTTATTTCTTTGCAGCACTAAAAAGTGTAACAAAAACGGTTCGCAATCAAAATATGGGGTGATGTGATGGAAGTAAAAAAGGAATCACTAATTGTATTTTCCGATATTTCTATTTTGGATGTTAAATCCTTGCTGAAAATTAATTCCTCGCCTTTTATTGTCATGAAAAATCACTTGGACATCCTCGGCATATTGGAGGAAGGTTTCTTTTTGAAGAGATTGGATAGGGAGGGTGAAAATCCGGAAATCACGGCTTATCTCAATACATCGTTTGTTGTCGTTGATGATTTAGATAAGCTAAGTGAAGACGATATGATCAGCTATGATTTTGTGATTCAACATAGTGATAACCAATATAGCTGTTATCCAATCTCTGAAGTCAGGGAAATTCTGCTTAATAAGAAGATGAAGAGCTTACTAAGTCTAAATGAATCACTTCAGAAAGAGCTGGAGGTGACAAGAAAGAAGGTAAAGGAGCTAACGCAAATCCTGGATTCCAGCTATGATGAAATTTTCGTGACGGATGCTAACGGGAACACGTTATTCGTCAGTGAAGCTTGCAAGAAGCTTACAGGGCTGCCTCCTGAGGCCTTTATTAATAAGAATATTAAAGAGTTAGTTGAAAAGGGGTTGATCGTCAATTCGGTTACATTACAAACGATGAAAACGAAAGCGATCCATTCGGCGGAGCAAACCTACCCGCATGGGTTGACTGTATTTTGCACAGCGAAGCCGATTTTTGATGAGGAGGGGAACTTATATAGAATCGTTTCGAATTCCAGGGATATTACGGAACTGGTTGAGATGAAGAGTAAATTGAACAGAGTGAACCTTAGGAACCAGCGAGCCCAGCATGAAAATTCGAGAACCGTTTCATTCAATAACTTCATTACAAATTCGGATAAGATGATAAAGGTATTGGAATTAGCTGAAAAAGTCGCACCGATGGATTCATCGATTTTCATTCATGGAGAAACAGGGGTCGGAAAAGGGGTTTTAGCAAGGGTCATTCATGATCTCAGCAGCAGAAAGGATAAGAAGTTCATTCAAGTGAATTGCGGCGCGATTCCATCGGCTTTAATTGAGTCCGAGCTGTTTGGTTACGAAAGCGGGGCATTCACGGGAGCCAATAAGCACGGGAAACAAGGGCTTGTTGAAAGTGCTGATGGCGGCACGTTGTTTCTTGATGAAATCGGGGAAATGCCGCTCGACATTCAAGTGAAAATCCTCCATCTGGTTCAGGAGAGAACATTCATGAAGGTGGGGGGAACGAAAGAGAAAAAGGTGAATATTCGCATCATCTCCGCTACGAATAAAGACCTGAAACAAATGATCAAGAATAATCAGTTTCGCGAAGATCTCTATTATCGGCTGCATGTCGTTCCCATGGAAATACCGCAGCTGCGAGAGCGGAAGGAAGATATCCTATTATTAACCGATTATTTTCTGAAGAAATTCAATGAAAAATACGGTCAATCCATCACGATCGATGATCATTCGAAGTTAATTCTGCAGCTTCAGGATTACCCGGGCAATGTTCGGGAGTTGGAAAATGTAATTGAACAGATTGTCGTGACGGCCAGGAAACCTATCGTAACGATAGAGGATTTGCCTTCCGATTTAACCTACAAAGATACGGCGCTAGTCAATTTGACAGGAATCATTCCCTTGAAAAAAGCGTTAGAGGAAACGGAAAAGCAATTATTGTCACAGGCCCTTTCCGCCTATAAATCAACCCGAAAAATGGCCAAAGCCCTCGAGGTCAGTCAAACGACGATCATGCGCAAACTAGGAAAATACCAATTTAGCTATGATGACGATAAATAAAATTAACCTCAATAAAATCTGAATATTCAAAAATATGGTATGGATATTGCATATTTCATTATTGATTATTTTTATTTTGATAAGGGGGTCAAGAAATGGGTGAGCTGATTTTCTCTTTAAGCTATGGGGGTTCCTTAATTGTCATGGGGTGGATCACGAAGGTTTTCCTAGCGAAAATGAAAAGAAATCAAGAAGAAATAAAAGCTAAAGATCCGATTGAAAAGGTGGGGATGTAAGTGGCTTTTCTGCTTGGTATTATTATATCTTTTTGTGTGTATGTCTCGATCGGCATCTTTTTATTCAGGAAAGTGAAAAGCTCAGAGGAATATTATGTTTCTGGTCGAAGCGGAAACACTTTGATGATAACCGGTACGCTAGTTGCCTCTTTCCTAAGTACGGTATCATTCATGGGGGAAGCGGGATTTTCCTATGAAGGGTATCCGATCCTGCTGCTGATCCTCGTTATTTTTAATGCAAGCGGCTATATTTTCGGGGTGTTCCTGTTTGGCAGGTATTTAAGAAGAAGCAAATCCTTGACGGTTCCTGAATTTTTCGGTAATCGCTTTCATTCCAAGAAGGTAAGGCTGGCGGCTGCGATCACGACGATTCTCGGAATCTCAGCATATTTAGTTGCCGTTACTCAAGGGGCAGCCGTTTTATTGGCCGAGGTTTCTGGTGTTTCCTATCCAATGGCCCTGGTGATCATGTGGGTCGTGTATTCATCCTTCACCATTCTCTCAGGTGCGAAGGGCGTCATGGTCAATGATACGGTAATGTTCTTTTTATTCTCAATTGCAACGTATCTAAGTTTTCCTTATATCATCAAATCCGCAGGCGGGTTCCCTGATGCCGTTATGAAAGCGGCAAACCTGGCTGAACGTCCTGATTTATTAAGCTGGCATGGCATTACCGGACCTGCCGCAACGATGGGCACACCTTGGGAAGCGCTGGCCTGGGCCGTCATCATGGGTTTGGTCTGGGGCATTGTCATCGCCGTGAGTCCATGGCAAAGCAGCCGATATTTAATGGCAAAAAATGAACACGTAGCCATCCGGGCCGGCGTTTGGGCAACGATATCGATTTTGACCGTCTATTTATTTCTTCATATCAGCATATCGACAATCACTACCATTAAAGCGGATATCGCCCCGACGGAAAAGGTATTCATTTGGGCAGCAATGAATATTGTCCCGACATGGCTTGGAGTCATCATCGTCAGCGGCATCATGGCTGCGGCCTTATCATCCTGTTCGAGCTTCCTGCAAATAATAGGAAGCAGCATTACACGGGATATCATGGAACAATCACGGAAAAAGGAATACACAGATCATCATCTATTACGGGCCAGCCGCATTTCCATGGTTGTGATCAGTTTGATCATCTTATTGATTGGATTGTTCCAGCCACCTGCCGTCATGTGGATCGGCTACTTTGCGGCTACACTATTTGCGGCATCATGGGGACCGATTGCCATATCAAGCGTATTTTCAAAGAAGGTAACGAAAGAAGGAGCCTTTTGGAGCATCGTATTCGGCTTCGTTGGCGTGATACTCGGAGAAAGTCTCGGCATGTTCGGAATAAGCCTTCCCGTTTACCTCAATCCTGTCATCATTGGTTTAATTTTAAGCATAGGTGCAATGATAATTGGCTCCAAGTATGGAACGATTACCATCGAAGAAAGGGAATTTCATGCAAATATCCTTCAAACCCCGATTGAAATAAACGAGCAAAAAGAAATGAACATCACGCGCAGATACCCAACCTATTTAATGATCAGCGGCGTCATGATCATCATGGTTACGCTAGTGTTTTATTATTGGCCGATAAATATGAATTGATTGAACGAAACTATTGTACTGGCAGGGGAAATCCCTGCCTTTTTTTGAATGAAAAAAAGTGTCCAGGTTTCCCTAGACACATTAAGGATGAATCGTAACCGGTGTCCCGATAGGAACAGTCCTTGATAATTCCTCCACGTCCCGATTATGCATGCGAATACAGCCTTTTGAGACGGCTCTACCGATCGAGCTGGGATCATTCGTTCCATGAATGCCGTAGTGCTCCTTGGATAGACTCATCCACATTGTACCGAATGGGCCTCCGGGGTTGGGGGCTTTATTAACGATGATGAATTGTCCTACTGGTGTACCGAACAGCATTCTTCCAACAGCGATTGGATATTGTTTTTGCAGTACTCCATTTTTAAGCAGCCTTAGCTTACGATTGTTAACGGATACATCAATCTGAAATGGAATGGTATCAGCAGGGGGAAATCCAGGGATCATGATGGGTTGACCAGGATTAATGACATTTGGATTTATGTTCGGGTTAGCAGCGATGATGGCCGATAGCGGTTTCCGATAGTCCCTGGATATCTGTGTCAGTGTTTCACCTGGTTTAACTGTATGAATCAGTCTGAACACCTCCATAGGTTATAGTTGTCATGTTTCATTCTATGTGATTTTTCAAAAGTGTTTCGTAACTCGTTATTAACTGTTATCTGTTTTTAATGAAACTTATATGTTAAGTAACTAAGCCGAAAAGAAACCGAAATGAACATTTGATAAAATAAGTTTTTATGGAGATGGATTTTTGTTAGTTAAAGAGGGGGAATAAAGGTGGAGGAACATGTGAAAAAGGCTTTAGTAGAATGGAATGAAGAAATCAGTGATGTGTTAAATGGGATAGAAAAAGAGTATGAAGAAGTGAAGCGTGATCTTCAGGTTTATTCCTATAAATTCAATATTACCAAGCAGGTTGTACAATCCACTATAAATGATGAAATCATTCGCAACATCCGTGAGCTCTATCATAAACCTTTCGAGCAAAAATTGAACGAATTGAAAGAGTCTATAAAAGAGCTGGAAGAAAAGAGAAAGGTTTTTCAAATGTTTGTCGATAAAATTGAAAAGGTTAGTGAAAGAGAAGAAGGAAAACCGCAAATATCAGTCATATAAGGCAGCGAAGAGTAGGACTCAGAACAACTCTACCATTCTATACACAAAAACCATGGCAGCGAATATAACTGCTTTTTTTTGCTGGAATAGCAAAAAGCGGCCCCTTGTTTACCCCAACATCAACCCGGGTACACTATCCTATAAAAAGGAAATGGGGGAATTCTATGTGGAATGCGGTCTTTTGGGGAGGGGTTTCGGGTTCTGCCGTCCTGCTTGGCGCACTTGCCGCCATCTTCATTCCGATAAAGAAAAACATCATTGGCTATATTATGGCTTTTGGTACGGGCGTATTGATTGGTGCCGCGGCATATGAGCTGCTTGCTGATTCGGTGAGTGATGGGGGGATTTGGGCGACCGCAATCGGATTCATAACAGGGGCCGCCGTGTTTACCGCCTTGGATTTTCTTATTTCCAAAAAAGGTGCGGATAAAAGGAAACGCTCCAATAATAGCTCCTCGAAGGAAGCGGGCCTAGCCATTTTCATCGGGACGGTGATGGATGCCATACCGGAGTCGATCATGATTGGCGCCAGCTTGATAAGCGGTGGCTCGGTAAGCTGGCTATTGGTCATTGCCATCTTCATCAGTAATATTCCGGAGGGGCTCTCAAGTACAACAGGTCTGCTCAAAAGTGATTATTCCAAGAAGAAAATCATGCTGCTGTGGCTTTCCGTCCTGATCATTTCGGCACTCTCCTCGATGTCGGGCTATCTATTCCTCGATCATGCCCCGGACTATGTCCTGGCAGCGATGGCAGCCTTTGCAGGCGGCGGGATCATCGCGATGATTGCCTCAACGATGATGCCTGAAGCATATGAAGATGGAGGGCCGATCACGGGCATATTCACCGCCGCCGGCCTGCTGATCTCTTTGGTTCTGGATTCGATGTGAGATTGTCTCCTTGGAAGGAAGGGGGGCAATTTTTTTGTGTAAAAATTCTATCAAGAAATACACAAGGAAATCTATCTCGAAAAAAGAATTGTTGGTGTTAAAATATCATTTCAAATCATACACTCTTACTATAGATTTTAGACATTGAGGAGATGTTAGAAATGAACTTCGAGATGCAAATAGCGAATATGCTGGCTGATAATATAAATGGTTTTATTACATTCGTCCGGGAAAATCATGAAAATGAAAATAATTGCTTTTGTGTAAATAGAGATAAATTGTATCAATTGAAGCTTCTTGTCGAGGAGTATAAGTTTCAAGTATGGGCAGATGAACTTAAACGAATCAATCGGTTTACATGGGATGAAAACTACACGCATTTATTGGTTGATAGATTCAGAAAAGGGATGGAGATCATTGAAGAGTACGTTGAAAACAACTACAGCGATTTATTCATTTTCACCGCTAGAATTTATACGTTGAATAACCTAAGCTTATTATTTTGCAAGGAGGAAGAATCGGGCACAGCCCTCGGCGAATAAAAGAAGAGCACATATTATCGTATATAATATGTGCTCTTCTTTATTTCATTATAGGGATAGTTGACCAAAAGGATTCTAATTCTTTATATGCTTCGAGCCTGATCTTATTTGCTTGGCATCGCAGAGATATATTTTTTGACTACTTCATACACATATTCTTGATTTGCTGCTGCTGTATTGGGGTTATATTTACCGCCGTTCGTTTTATTATTGGATAGTACTCGTATACCTAGGAAAGGCACATCGTAAGCTTTGGCGATTTGTGCTGCCGAAGCTCCTTCCATTTCTTCAACGGATGTACCATATTTCGTATGGAACCACTTAATCCGATCCACTTCATTATTCCAAACGTCTGCAGAACCGATAGTGCCATCAACAACCTTACCTTTTGTATAAGTATCTTTAACTGCATGAGCAGCTGCGAGTAAATCCTTATCTCCCTCGTAGAAGCGTGGTTTTTCAGCGTTAGGATCTTCTCCTGCACTTCCTTCAGAAGCCATTAGGTCCATTGGTTTCCAAATGGTTGGATCAATTCCTTGGTTTTCAGCTTTATCTGCTGTTTTTAATGAACCGAGGTTTACCGTTCTTTTTCCTAAAACAATATCAAAAACGTTTAAGCTTGGATCATGTCCCCCTGATGTCCCTTGATTGATGATGGCAATAGGGTTATATCTTTCAATGGCCAATGCTGTAGCGGCAGCTGTGTTTTCCATCCCTTTACCTGTTTTTGCAACGATTACAGGATAATTGTCTAACGTTCCAATGTAAAATACAAAATCTCCTGATTTTTCTTCTTTAACATTTTTTAACCTTTTCGCGAAATTTTCAGCTTCTATCGGCATTGGACCTTGAATCATGATAGGCCTTTGAGTCTTTTTTTCGACCGTTTCATTTTTGGAAGCAGAACTGCATGCTGCAATCATCGACACGAAAAGTAATGTAATGATTCCTAATAGAGTGTACTTTTTGAACATGTTTTTTCTCTCCTTAAAAACAAATTATCCGATTGTTTGAAACACTCGCAGTTATGGTCAAAGAAAAAGGTCCAGAACGGCAGAATGATTACTGCCTTCTAGACCTACGATAGTCAAAGTAAAGATGATTAAGCAAAATGATTATAATGCTAAATCATTAGCTGCTCAAGAAAGCGGGCAGCCGAATACTTTAACTCGTAGTCTAGTTCTTTCTCTGGGAACCAGGTAGAAACGCTCAGACCATATTTCCGAGCATATACGAGTAAATGACGATTATTACTTTGCTAATATAACAAAAAAATAATAGATAATCAATAAAAAAGTGAACATTAAAATATAAATATAATTTAATGTTCGTGTTTAAGGAGGGCGTAATTCGATAATAACGTTGATTGGAACGTAGGGCACTCGCTTTCCGCGGGCGGCCTGCGCCTGCGAGGTCTCCCTTGGACACGTTTCTCCCGCAGTAGTCTCGAATACCCGCTCCAATCAACTGGAACGTTTTTTTAATAAAAAAACTATAGTCAAACTACATTTCTTCTAATTTGGCTATAGTCTGAGGGGTTCGGAATGGCTCATCCCGATCCATGATTACTAGACTATGGTTTTCTTAATAGTTTTTTTATGACCCCTTCATTGGAAGGAAGAAATCTGCGACACTCCTGCCGAAAAACTCGCTAGCCGAGACCCCACAGACATTTGCGTCGAGGAGGCTTGGCAGACAGTCGGCGGAAAGGGAGCGGATTTCTGAAATCACTGCAACTTTTTTAAGAAAAAAAGTAGGCAAACCCGCTTTCTTCGAATTTGTCTACAGTCTGAAACAGATAGATTTATCTGCTTAATTATTGGCTTAATAGATTTCGTAGAATCGGATCTTTCCAGCAATCTGCTGTTCACTTCGAAAAAAACCCTCATTCTTGGAAAAGAGAGGGATTTACGTTCGTTAATGTATAGGGAGAAAAATGATTAGAGGATAGAAGAATAGGTGCAATGGGCTGCACCTATTTAATAATTCACCCAAAATAAGATGGAAAAAAGGATCAACAAGTAGATAATTTTTGGCACTGCTTTCCGCTTTAATGAAGCATTCAGCCATATTAAAACAATTCCTACCAATCCTCCGATAGAAATAAGTGCAATACCAACCGTTTTCATCCAAGTCATTTCAAAAATTGGTTCCAGCAGCAAGACTACCCAACTGAGAGCCACTAGACCAACTGAAAAGATAAAACGCTTACTCGTAAAATCCGTCCTCACTTCATTTCGTTCTTCTTCTGACATCTTTTTATACTCCCGGCACATCATGAAGGCCGGAATCCCTAGCATTAAAACTAATTGAACGATTGCATCCTTATTCATTATATCCTCCAGAAATAACAGCTCTCATCCATATACGTTCGTTGCTGGAAAAAGTTTCAATATCTTCTTGGATAATGACATCTTACCCCTTCAGATCCAATTGTCTAAGGGGTATTTCCATGTCCAAGAGGCTAGTTAAAACATGTGTAAGGTTTTGTCAGGGGTTATCATGAACAGTTATCACGACATTTCCCTTTTTATGTCCGAGCTCTACGTATCTATGTGCCTCGGGTATCTGTTCCAGCGGGTAGCGTTTATCAATGACCGATTTTATTTTGCCAGTTTCGATAAGCTCCTTAAGGAGTAGTAAATCTTCCGTAAGTATCTTTGCTATTCCTTGTCCTTCAACTGACACGTATCGCCCGTTCGGGGTTAGTGCCTTCTTGCAATTGGCTTTCGAGCTTTTACCGACTGCATCAAAGATGATGTCATATCGCTCTTGTCTTTCCGTGAAATCCTCTTTGGTATAATCAATTACTTTATCTGCTCCCAATGATTTCACCAATTCAAAATTAGCGGCACTGCATACTCCGGTAACTTCTGTTCCAAAGTATTTGGCCAGCTGTACGGCTGAAGTACCTACCGATCCGGATGCACCGTAAATGAGGACTTTTTGTCCGACCTGGATATTGGCTTTTCTGAAAAAATGGAGAGCTGTCGTTCCCCCAAAAGAAACGGCGGCGGCTTCCTCATAGGTCACATTGGCAGGCTTAATTGCGATTGGCCCATCTTCAGGTAAGCATGTGTATTCGGCATGAGCCCCAAAATTCATTCCAGTCATGGCAAAAACCTGGTCGCCTTTTTTGAATTTTTTCACATTGCTTCCTGTTTCCTCTATCTCCCCGGCTAGCTCCACACCGAGAATCGGTTTTCGCGGTTTTCTAAGCCCCAGAAAGATTCGCATCGGCAGCCATAATAAGAAGGGGCTCTTGAAACTCCGGACTCTTATGTCTCCTGAAGCGACGGTTGACGCATGAACCTTTACCAGAACTTCGTTGTCCTTCGGAGTTGGCTTTGCTACCTCTTTGAGTTCCAGTACATCGGGTGAACCGTATTTCGTGCATACCATTGCTTTCATCGCAGGTCTCCTTAGTTTTTGATTCAGTCTTTTAATACTATGATTTATGCTGAACTATAAAACTACATGTAAACGAAACGGAAGAAACTTTTGAAGAAACACGGAAAAGCAGTGAGATTTCACCTCCGAAATCCACTGCTTCAGTTTGAAGACAAAAGGGGTTCTGAATGCACGTATTCCTAACCCCTTATTGGACTTTTTTAGCTCATAGTTTTTACCAAAACTAGATAATTGCGCCCTTTATCATAAAAACCATAACAAACGATAGCTTGACGTATCGGGAGAATGCCAAATGTATATGTAATGTAGGGACGTTTTAACAAAATGACAGGTTTAAACTTTGGCGACCAACTTCGGAATACTTGACCAAATTAAAAATGAAAGGGAAATCAATAACGACCGGACTAAATGATGTTAGGAAGCAATTGCTCCAAAGGACCACTTTCATCACCTCAGGTATGATTTCTATCTAAATTTTAAAACAAAGTTGATTGGAACGGAAGGTGCGAGACTCCTGCGGGAAAAGCGCGTCCAGGGAGACCCCGCAGGCGCAAGAGCGGCCGAGGAGGCTCCTGGACCGCCCGCGGAAAGCGAGTGCCCTACGTTCCAATCAACGTTTAAATTATTTTACAAACCCTAAAAAAATGTAGGCAATCTTATTTTCATTTATTGATTTATGTCATTCTGCACTAGACCAACACCTTCATTCAGCATCTTCAATAGTTCTTTCAGAGCGAAGGAATGGTAGGCGTCCTTCTTGGTGATGATTCCAAGTTTCCAGTGGAGGTTCGAGTTTTTTAACGGGATGATTTTAACATTTTCGTTGGTCTGCTTATGATAAATCGATCTGGGCAGGAGGGTGATGCCCAGTTTGGATGAGACGAGTTCGATGATCAGGTCCCATTGTGAGCTTTGGTATGAGATGTCAGGGGTGAATCCGTCTTTTTCGCATGCCTGGATAATGTAATCATGTAAAGTGAAGTCTTCTGAAAAAAGGATGAATTTCTCGTCTTTCAATTCAGATAATGATACGGCTGAACGGCGGGCAAGTCTGTGCTCTTCATGAAGAAATAAAACGAATTCGTCTTCAATGAAGCGGTAAATATTGTAATTAGCTTCACTGGCAGGCAATACGACGATGCCGAGGTCGATTTCGCCTTCTTCGACAAGCTTTTCAATCAGCTTTGCGCCAAGTTCGACCAACTCGAGGGAAACTTTCGGATAACGTTCTTGAAAGCTGCGGGCAATTTCCGGGAAAAACAGCGTGCCGATCAGCGGAGGAATGCCGATTTTCACAACGCCTGTTGTAACGTCCCTGAGGTCATCCAAGAGTACATTCAATTCGGATAATGCGGCGAAGGTTTTTTGGCCTTGCTGATACACAATTTGTCCGGCATCCGTCAGGCGCAGGTGTCTCGTTGAGCGGTCGAAGAGTTCCACACGCAGCTCTTCTTCGAGTTTCTTGACGGCTTTACTTAAGGAAGGCTGTGTTAAATAAGAATTGGCAGCGGCATTCGTAAAACTTTTATGAAGGGCCACTTCCATAAATGATTTTAAATCTCGTAATTCCATATCTGTCTCCTATTTATTCGTAATTAGCATAAAGTATATTCTTATTATTCATTTTACTTATAAATAAAGGAGATGTAAACTATATGAGGATTAAAAAGCAAGTATATATAACCCTATTTTAATAAAATATTCATTCTGTAGAAGTAAAAGGAGAAAGGACTTTAGTATGAGCTGCATTTTATGATGTTTTATGTTAATGAATATATTTCCAAAAGATTAATCAGCTTATTCACCTTTCTCGGAAATGCATACAAGGTAGATATGAAATTATTTTAAAATAACTAAAAAGAGGGTATCCTCGTATCCACTTTTTTTAGGGTTGATGTTTAAGACACGGATGTCTTGAGCATAAGGGATTCACACATTCAAGGGGGAACCATGATGGAAAGCAAAACGATTTACATCACCTTGGAAAGAGGTGATTTCGGGTGTTAAGTATAATTGTAGGCTTAGTATTGCTGATGGCTTTGGCCTATTTGGGATGGTCCATCATTTGGGTGGCCCCGCTGGTGGCTGGAGTAGTAGCATTGATGAGCGGATTGGATGTATTTGATACGTATACCGGAACGTATATGACCGGATTGGTAGGATTCGTTCAGAAGTGGTTCCCAATCTTCCTGCTGGGAGCGATTTTCGGAAAGCTGATGGAAGAAACGGGTGCAGCGAAATCCGTTGCCAAGAAGGTAACGCAGATCATTGGTAAAAAGAGGGCGATTCTTGGGGTACTGATCGCTTCCGCTTTATTGACTTATGGCGGAGTTAGTTTATTTGTGGTCGTGTTCGCCGTTTATCCGATCGCGCTTGCGTTATTTAAAGAAGCGAACGTTACGAGAAGGCTGCTTGTTCCCACTTTTGCGCTTGGGGCATTCACTTTCACGATGACGGCCATACCGGGTACACCGCAAATCCAAAACCTGATACCGATGGAGTATTTCCATACGACACCTACTTCAGGCATGATCATCGGGATCGTCACTTCTTTGATCATGGCAGTTGGCGGGTATTTCTGGTTATCATACAGAGAAAGATCTCTTTCTGCTAAAGGAGAAGGATTCATCGAATCGGATGAATCGGTTACCGATTCTGAGCAAGACGAAAAAGTACCGAATTGGTTATTGTCTTTAGTTCCGCTTCTTATTGTTGTCCTATTGCTTAACGTTGTGAAATTAGAACCTATCTATGCATTATTATTAGGGGTTCTGAGCATTATGGTCATCAATATCAAGGATTACAAAAAGTTCATTTTCTCTGTCAATGAGGGAGCGAAAGGGTCAGTGATGGCCATCCTGAATACAAGTGCCGCAGTTGGATTCGGAGCTGTCATTGCGGTTATACCTGCATTTGATAACATCACTTCTTGGCTGCTTAATATTTCGAGCAATCCGCTCGTTGCTGAATCTCTTGCCGTACAAATCATGGCGATCATCACTGGTTCAGCTTCAGGCGGTATGGGTATTGCACTTAATGCCCTTGGCGATACTTTTTACAGCTTGTCACAATCGACGGGAATCAGCCCGGATGTATTCCACAGAATGGCGGCAGTCGCTTCAGGTGCATCCATTTTCCCTAATAATGGTGCTCTATTGACACTTTTGGCGGTTACAGGATTGACTCATAAAGAAACATATAAAGATGTTTTCGTGGTTGCGTTCATCATCCCGACCATTGCCATGATCGTCGGCATCATAATGGGTGCCATCGGTATCGTTTAATAAATATCGATACAAAAAATTAGTCTACTCTAGGAGGAATTCATAATGGTTAAAAATAAAGTCGTTATTATTACAGGTTCTGCTCGCGGTATTGGATTTGAAATTGGTAAGCACTTCGCTGAAAGTGGAGCCAAAGTGGTTCTTTCAGACATTAATGAAGAATCGGTGAAGGATGCTGCGGAATCATTGAAAAAACTTGGTTTCGATTCAATTGGAATCAAAGCCGATGTTACAAAAGAAGAAGATATCGTAAATATGGTGAAGGAAGCTAAAGAAACATACGGTTCGGTTGACATCGTGATTAACAATGCCGGGCTGCAGCATGTATCACCAATCGAAGATTTCCCGACGGCTAAATACGAATTGATGATAAAAATCATGCTGACAGCGCCGTTCATTCTAACGAAAGCCGTGTTCCCGATCATGAAAGAACAAGGTTTCGGCCGCATCATTAACGTTTCCTCCATTAACGGTGTTATCGGATTCGCAGGTAAAGCGGCTTACAACAGCGCGAAACACGGAGTGATCGGTTTAACGAAAGTTGCTGCTTTGGAAGGTGCAGAACACGGTATTACGGTTAATGCTTTATGCCCTGGATATGTGGATACTCCGCTTGTACGCGGACAAATGGCAGACTTGGCGAAAACACGTAATGTTCCGATTGAAGATGTATTGGCAGAAGTCCTTCTTCCATTAGTGCCTCAAAAACGTTTATTGGATGTTAGTGAAATTGCTGATTATGCATTGTTCCTGGCAAGCGATAAAGCGAAAAGCGTAACAGGTCAAGCTGTTGTCATTGACGGTGGCTATACAGCTCAATAATCAATAAATATAAGAAAAATAAAGGTGAACCTTTCTGACAAATTTTACTTTGGCAGAGAGGTTCACTTTTGGCGTATTTTTAACTAGTTTGGGGAAATTATTCAAACTTGGAATAAATGTTTAGGGGGATCTTCATGGACTTAATGATTATATTGCTGGCGCTGGGGCTATTGATGTTTGCAGCGTACCGCGGCTATTCTGTCATTTTATTTGCACCTATCTTTGCACTTTTACCTGTTTTCTTCATTGACCCGGGTCATGTTTTGCCGTTCTATTCCGGCGTATTCATGGAAAAGATGGTCATTTTCATAAAAAACTATTTTCCCGTCTTTTTATTAGGAGCTATATTCGGGAAGATCATCGAAATGTCGGGAATCGCCGAATCGATTGCGAAGACGATCGTCCGCTTGATCGGTGCCAAACAGGCCATGCTGACGATTGTCCTTTTAGGTGCGATTTTAACCTATAGCGGCGTGAGTTTATTTGTTGCGGTTTTCGCCATTTATCCTTTTGCCGTTCAATTGTTCAAGCAAGCCGATATACCTAAGAGGCTTATGCCCGCTACCATCGCACTTGGGGCATTCACGTTCACGATGGATGCTTTGCCGGGAACTCCCCAAATTCAAAATGTCATTCCCACGTCCTTCTTTGGTACAAACATTTATGCAGCTCCGATTCTTGGAATCATAGGCGCCATCTTTGTCTTATCGGTTGGATTGGCCTACTTGGAAAGCAGAAAA
This sequence comes from Peribacillus sp. Aquil_B1, assembly GCF_022603275.1. Classification (NCBI taxonomy): domain Bacteria; kingdom Bacillati; phylum Bacillota; class Bacilli; order Caryophanales; family Bacillaceae; genus Peribacillus; species Peribacillus sp. Aquil_B1. Next base: position 262,474 of record NZ_JAKXEE010000001.1, read on the forward strand.
AGGCGAGCAAAAAAAGCAGGGGAAGGATATTATGGGCTTGCTGCGGAAAATGCCGCTGGACCTGAACAGGAAAAAGGGGAGCCCGCTCCTGATTTACATTCAAACCAATCTGTATTACGGCAGATTTTAGCATTCGTTCCGCTTGGATTGGTTGCGATCATGAATAATTATCTGTCTAAAGCCATACCGAAATGGTATCCTAATGGATTTGATTTTTCTGCTATGGGGTTAGAGGATTATTCAGTTGATGTAGCGGCGAATGCTGCAATCTGGTCGGTGGAGATTGCACTGATCGTCGGAATCATCACAGCCCTTGCCTATGATTGGAAACGAGTGACCAAACACATGAAAGAAGGACTGAACAACAGTATTGGCGGCTCATTGCTTGCCGTCATGAACACTGGTTCGGAATATGGCTTCGGCGGAGTCATCGCTGCCCTTCCAGGATTTGCGAAAATCAGTGATGGAATATCCGGTGTATTCTCGAATCCGCTTGTCAACGGCGCTGTCACCACTAGTGCACTTGCAGGCATAACAGGGTCTGCCTCCGGGGGAATGGGAATTGCATTAAGCGCAATGGCCGATAAATACAATCAGGCAATCGCCGCGGCCAATATTTCACCCGAAGTGATGCACCGTGTAGTCGCGATGGCATCAGGCGGCATGGATACACTTCCGCATAACGGAGCCGTCATCACCCTGCTTGCCGTCACAGGATTAACGCATAGACAATCGTATGGAAGCATATTCATGATCACCATCATAAAATCATTAGCTGTCTTTGTCATCATTGCCCTCTATACTTGGTTTGGAATTATATAAACTACAGTTTTTTTCTCCGGAAATGTAGATATATCGACGTTACTTGCAGGTTTATCTCCGAATATAGAGATATATCGACGAAAACAACAGGTTTATCTCCGAAAATGTAGATATATCGACGAAAACTACAGGTTTATCTCCGAAAATGTAGATATATCGACGAAAACTGCAGGTTTATCTCTAAAAATGCAGAATTCACGAGTAAATCCCCAAAACTTACGAGTAAAACCCTAATAAGGAAGTAGAGGTACCCATATTTAATGTGTGGGTACCTTTTTTTATACGTATTGCAATTTATAAATTATAAAAAGTAATATATATGTTGCAAAAAGTAAAGTAAATCATATAATAAGAGTAAGTAATGGAATTAAATGGAGGTCGATCGATGATGGATTTATTTAAACGAACGAAAAAGATCACGGATGAGCGGGTTGAGCATGTAAGAAATAAAATTTATAAAGAAATGTATTACGTCATTTTGGCCATTTGCCTGGTGAGTGCACTTTTCAAATTATATAAATATGGTGCAGGTAGCGGGGAGTTATATCTGGAATTCGCGATCCTTGTTGCAGGAGGGCTGTATTACTTAGCTCGTTCCATTTTCTTAGGTGTATTCTGGGATGAGGTGGAGATGCATGACCGCGCCAGCAAAACACCGATGAGCAGGAAGACGATTTTTGGTACGGTAGCTTTAGCACTCATCATCGCTATATTCATGGGGGTGAATAGTGCTGTATCCTATGCCGATAGCAGTTCCCAGGGTGTATGGTATTTTGTATTGGTATCGTTTGTATCCGTTATGATCTATTTGCCGATTTTACTTTTGTTTTTTGGTGGTATATACTTGCTGGCGAAGAAAATCGGAATGAAAAATAGCGAAGATAATAAGAAATTGTAGGTGGCTTCCCTTGAAAAATATAAAACTGAAGCTTGCGAGAGTAGAAAAGGACTTGTCACAAGATGAACTGGCCAAAATTGTCGGCGTTTCCAGGCAAACGATAGGATTAATTGAATCCGGAAAGTATAATCCCTCATTAGGTTTGTGTGTCGGTATTTGTAAAGCATTATCACGTACATTGGATGATTTGTTTTGGGAGGAAGACTGATTAGAGGTATCCATTGACATGGATATCTTTTTTTTAGGAATTTATCATCAAAAAATGGGGGAAGGTATAGCATGTAAGCAAAAATCTAACATTCGAGAGGGATGGTTTGATGGATCGTACGATTGGTTACTTACGTGAGATATTATCTAACTATACGGACCAATATCCTGAGGCACAGGAAATTTATAATAAAATCAAAAGCGGACATTTTCATTCTGAAGAAGAACTCGTCAATAAGCTATCCGGTAAAGAAGCCAGCCTCCTTAACCATATTCTTCCTCAGGAAATCAAGCATGCAAAGGAAGCGAGTGATACGGAACGGGTCACGCAATTATCAGAGGTATATGAACTGATTATTATTTGATAGAACCTTGTCCATGATGATCATGGACAAGGTTTTGTTGGTTTTATTCCATTTCACTAAGTGAATCCATATGACTGGCTATCATGGCGATGATCGTACTTGCTTCTTCCTTGCTGAAAATGAAATTCGTTTCATCCTTTATCAGGTCATCATCCGCTGTCCGAATCCGGTTGATCCGTTTCAGCACACCATCACCTGTTTCCTGAACGATACCGAATTGGTAGGTGACCTCCACTTCATTATCCTGGATATAGGCGGTCACTTCAGGCGTTTCCCAATCTACATCGATTTCGTATATATCGGAATCGTCGCCGTCAGGATCATACACATCCTCATTATCATCATCCATATCATATTCATAATCGTAATCATCATCATCATCATCCGCTTCCAAATAGTTATGGAAGCTCTCATGGACAGCATCGACGATATCTTCAATGTCCGAAAGGATGACCTTGCTGATCTGCCCTAAATCGGGCTCGAATGATTCCATATAAAATTCTTCATTATACGGATCAAAAAACAGCGTGGAAAAATAATCCCGCTCATTGTCATCCAGCTCTGTATAAAACTCGATGCGTGGATGCTTAGACCCGCGCTCCACGATCAAACTGCCATTGCGGTCGTATTTTTCACAAATTGATTGAAGATGATCCTGCAATTCCCCGCTTACTCTGTCAAACCATTCTAATGACATCAACATCCACTTCCTTTCGTGATTATTATTTCCCAGAAAAGGCGAACATGACGTGCCATTTAAAGCCAAATGCAATTTAACTTCGCATCAAAAAGGTCAGTTATAAAAAAATGATTAAAAGGGAAAATAAGCTGAAAAGCAAAACGATAATATAAATAGAGGGTTATTTTGGAAGGGTTTTTATTAAGCTTCCTTATACCTTTCAATGATAAAGTCAATAAAATACCTGCTTGCTATGGGCAATACCCTTTTATCTTTGTATGCCAAAGTAATTGTTCGGATAATAGAAGGAGCGATGGCTTTCGTTACAATATTATAGGGACATTTATGTAAGAGCAGTTTCGGTAAAATCGAAATGCCAAGCTCTTGTTCAATCATCGACATAATCGCATAAGGGTCATATACCCGGTATTGTGTATCAGGTTCAAAATTGTTCTGTTTAAAAATGATTAATGGTTCATGTATAACTCCCTCATCCAACAGAATATAAGGATCTTTTAGCAAATCCTCCAAGGAGACTTCAGTGGATGACGCTAAAGGGTGATCTACTGGCATTACGGCCACCATTTGGTCTTCTTGCAAGGGAATCGTAGTTAGATCTGTAACATTTGAATTTACAAAGCCAAAGTCTACGCTGCCTTCTTTAACCCAGTTTGAGATTTCCGTATAATTTCCTTGATGTAATTCGAAATGAACAGTTGGGTAAAGTTCCTTGAAATCTTTGATCAATCCCGGTATCCAATGACATGTAACACTGGAAAAGGTGCCAATTCGAATAAGGCCGCTTTGCAGTCCCTCCATTTCTTTATGCTTTTCAGTCAGTTCTCTATGTGAATTACAAATCTTCCGGATATATGGCAAAAATTCCTCGCCATCTGGTGTCAGAGTAATACCCTTTCGAGAGCGTAAAATAAGAGTGGTAGAAAGCTCTTCCTCTAATGAATGCACCATTTGGCTAATGGCGGACTGCGTATAGCCAAGTTCTTCAGCAGCTTTTGTAAAACTGCCTGTTTCTATGGTTTTGATAAAAGCATAATACGAATTCAATCTAACTAACTCCTTTGCATTAGAAATTCTAATAGATCTATTATAAAAATTGGTTTTACTAATGTAAATGGAAGAAATAAAATAGAGTTGGGAACAGAACAACAGAAAATTAAAAATATCAAGGAACCTAAAATTATTAAATCAGGAGTTGAAGCAGAAAAATAATGAATATTAACGTTAAGTACAGAAATATAATTTTTGCATTTTTAATGGCATTTAGTATGTCCTTTTTTATTTCATTCATATTAGTCTCAATAAATAGAGGTTATGATCATATATTCCTATCTACATGGTTAAAAACTTGGTCACAGGCTTTTATCTGTGCTTTCTTTGGAGCTTACTTTTTTCCGAGAGTCATACAACAAATAATGAGAAGAATTAATTTTGTAGAAAAACCGCACGTAATTGAGAAGGATTTGTTAATGAAAAAAGAAGACAATTCATAAGTAGAGTATTTAAAATTTGTTTAAAAGGATCTCCTGATTTAGAGCTGCCCAAATGATGGGGAGCTTTTTATGCGTTTCCCGAAAAGTTTCAAGACCATGCTACTTTCATCATGAAAAAGTTTATATAAAGTGTGAAAGGGGGTGAGTGATATGGCAAATCAAATTCCAGTATCAAGTACGTTGCGGATCGATTTTGAGACGGGGTTAAACGAAAAAGGGGCTCTCGTTATCAAGCGGAGGACATTTTCAAACATCAAGGTCGAGGCGACGGCGGACCAGCTGTTTTCGACAGCAGTTGCAATCGCAAGTGTACAGAATTATCCAATGGGTGAAGTGACCAGGGTGGATGCGTATTCTTTGATTGGCTAAACGGTTTTTCGAAAGATGTCGGAAGAGGGGGAGGTGATGTGAAATGGCTAAAGTATTGGAATTGATTTTCGTTACAGCGGAAGGAAAGTCAGCAACGATTTCCGTTGATAATCCGAAGGAGCCGGTCGGAGTTAACACAGTTAAACTGGCAATGGAACAAATCATTGCGGGGAACGTGTTCGTTACATCTTCCGGGAATTTCGTCGATTTGAAAGCGGCACGCCTTGTCGAGCGGAATGTTGAGGAACTGGAACTTATCTAACGAACGGGTCTTGTTGGTCACCCTGGAAGAGAGGTGAAAAAAAGTGGATCAAATCCTGCCATTTGTCAGTGATATTGGGTTCCCGATCATTGTTACCCTTTATTTGCTTCATAGGATTGAAACGAAATTGGATACTTTGAATGAAACCCTTGTGGAGCTGCCAGATCGCCTGCGAGAAGGGATTCCCAAGTCAGGTTAAGGATAAGCGGGGAGCATCATGGGTGTTATCATCCATGATGCTTTTCCTTTTGAAGTGGAAAAGTTTTAATAGATTCTAGTTTTATATCAAATCTATCGGGTATACATAAAACTGTAGCTAGTTCATCAAAAACCCAAACAATAAGGAGGAGTTTTAATGACTAACAACAATGAAAAAATGAGCAGGGAAGAAGCAGGCCGCAAAGGCGGGGAAGCGACAGCAAAAAGTCATGATAAGGAATTTTTCCAAGAGATTGGTCAAAAAGGCGGAGAGGCCACTTCCGAAAATCATGATAAGGATTTCTATCAGGAAATTGGCAAAAAAGGCGGAGAGGCTAGAGCCAATCAACGTGATCGTTCCGATGATTGAACTTGGAAAAAGTCACCGCTAAAGGCGACCAGAAGTTTTTAGCTGAATCTAGTTTTACAGCTGTTCAAACGGGTACATGACATATGTAGCTAGTACATGAAAAATCCAAATAATAAGGAGGAATTTTTAATGGCTAACAACAATGAGAAAATGAGTCGTGAAGAAGCAGGACGTAAAGGTGGAGAAACAACAGCAAAAAATCATGATAAGGAATTCTATCAAGAGATTGGCCAAAAGGGCGGAGAAGCGACATCCGAAAATCATGATAAGGAATTCTATCAAGAGATTGGCCAAAAAGGCGGAGAAGCAACTTCCGAAAATCATGATAAGGAATTCTATCAAGAGATTGGCCAAAAAGGCGGAGAAGCGACATCCGAAAATCATGATAAGGAATTCTATCAAGAGATTGGTAAAAAAGGCGGAGAAGCGACATCCGACAGTCATGGCAAGGAATTCTATCAGGAAATCGGCGAAAAAGGCGGAGAGGCACGTGGAAATCAACGTGATGATTCCGATGATGGAAAAATGAGCCGTGAAGAAGCAGGACGCAAAGGCGGGGAAAAAAGCCGCCGTTAAAATATAATCCAGAAAACTTATAAATGACCGAGGGAGTAACCATTCCCTCGGTTTTTTTCATGCTAGCAAGTTGTCCTTAACAGCACATTGCAAAGTGTGCTCAGGGATTAAAGTGGGTAAAGAATAACACCCAGAAAAGGAAGAGGTGATGAAGAAGTTGATTGCCCATTATTCATTTCCCCGTTTAAAAGTAGGAGGAGTTACATTCAATGCAAGGCATTCATTGCTAGCTCTTGGTCTTGCGGGAATCGCTTATCTGGTTTCCAATAAGAGGAAGCATCAAGCTTTATTCAAAACGGCTTCATTGATGTGTAAGATCGAACGGAAAGAAGATTCCATAAAGCTTATTTGGCCTGATGAAGGCGGTTACTATCGGGTATTTAGGGGGCAAGAGCTGATCTACAGTGGCCGGGAGCCAAGGCTGGCAGATCGGGGATTGACTCCAGGAACCATTTACACGTACATGATAGATAGCTTGAATGAAAAAAATCAGGCAGTGAACAGGATGAAGATACAGACATCAACGACCGCCCAGAGTAAAAAAGAAGATAATATCCTTTTGGATTTGGTATTCACCACGATTGTCGCAAAAGGCCAAGCCAGCCTGGAATGGGAGCCCATCAAGGGAATAAAAGAGTATACGATTTACAGAAACGGCGTGGATATCGGGAAAGTGGGTGGATGTTCCTTTAGTGATCGGAGTATTAGTGAAGATCAGGAATACACATATACCATTAAAGCCAAACGGCCCCTTCCGCGTTCAGAGCAGGAGTCCTATGCCGTGAAGTCACTTATAGCGAGTATTGTAGGAGCCATAAAAAAAGGTTCATCCCAAGCACAAGCCGCGATCGAGGAAATAACGAATACGAAAAAGATTGGACCTGTAAAACAGCTTTTACAGCCAGTTGAAAAGGATGCGGACGGTAAAAAGAAAAGAAATTGGCAGCTGCGCTATACCACCTTTTTACCGGAAGAGTGGCTGAAAAACCCCAATCTGGCCTCAAAGGTTCCCTATTTTAAAGGAGACAACCGCGGGTTTGATCCTGTTTCACCCCGTTTCCGGACCAGGGTCGATGTGTACATTCACGAAAAGGAAAGAAAAGCCGAGATTGAATTTTCCAAAGCGGTCGGGAAAAGTGAGGCATACAACCATGATGGCGAGTTCCTTGAGGAGGGAGTGGCCTCGGATGAAGACATTGAAGTGAAGCGCGTATTATCCAATCATGAGAAAACGACAATCCAGCTGACACACTCTGTAGGCAACCCGATCATCATTTCGCCTGCCGTGGACTATAAAGTGATCGGGACCTTTTACCGAAATGGCGAAATCAATATAGCCGGGTATCATGATCAGGCACCGCATCACGAAGTCTACCTAAAGGGGGTAGATGAACAAAACTGGGAACCCCTGCACCTGGCGGAAAATAAAGGGCTCGAAATGATGGCGCATCCTACGGCCAACCATTTATGGAGATACTCCACATTTACACAGTGAAAGGGACGAAAAGCCGTGAGCGCTGATCGTCCTTTTTTTGTTGATATAGAAAATTGACCATTTCTCATACAAACAAAAAGGACCTCGAATACTTTGAAGTCCTTTTTGTTTGTTGATGAGGCATTTATAAAAATCGCTTTCGAACACTTGGCGACGGCAGCATACAGCTTTCTTCTTTCTTTCCGAACCATTTGTAACGGTTCCTGGCAATGAAATCATAAACGAAGTTCCGGATGAAGCTTGGAACGATGATGAAGCCGTAAAGCAACTTCCATGCCCCTTGTAAGCGGCGGCATATCCTCAAGGCTGCAGACGATTTATAGTAGGCCTTATCCCTTTCGATCAGGACCATGCTATCTATATCTGCAGGAACATCATACTTCTTCAGCAACTCTTGTCCCGCCTCACTTTGAAGCGAAGCGTAATGAAAAAGCCCCTGCGGATCCCGCTTTATAATGAACTGGACACTCGAATCGCAAAAGTTGCATTCACCATCAAACAAAATGACCGGATTCATGAACATTCCTCCTATAGAGAGACGTTATCATACTCATGCTTCTATAATACACTACCCGTTTTGGCAAGGCGAAAACGTCTGGAACTGCTTAGGATTTGATTTTGGAAGTGATTGTTCATTCCGGCGAATCATTAACGGGTGCGTTAGCGCCATAAGCCAATTGGCGGGTGGGGTTTTTTGTTTAAGTCTCTTGTTATCAAACTGTTATTTTCCATTAACTATCCTGTAAACAAGCTGTGATATGGTAGATACTCCAATGAAGTTCCTTAAGTAAAATGCCGGCAATCCTATATTAGAGGAAAGCCGGCTTTTTCATTCAAACCATAATTGAGGATTAGAAGATAGAACGAGTAGTTTCTTTATAGGGGGTAAGATTTCATGAAACGTGATCCGTATTTTGATAATGCGAAGGCTGTTTTAATCGTGCTAGTTGTTTTGGGACACACATTAGCAAGAATGGTAGAAGAAAATGAATGGATTTTAACGATTTATTTGTTTATTTTTTCATTTCATATGCCAGCTTTTATTTTAGTATCCGGCTATTTTTCAAGAAAGATAAAAAGTAAAAAGGACCTCTGGGGGCTAATTAAGAAAATATTAATTCCCTATGTAATATTCCAGGTGATTTATACCTTCTATTATCAGAGGTTATTTGATGAACCAATTGAATTCACAATTCTGACTCCAAGATGGGCCTTATGGTTCCTAATAAGCTTATTCTGCTGGAATATATTATTGTTTATATTTTCCTCAAGGAAATATGGGATCATTTCTTCAATCATTGTCTCTCTCATCATCGGTTACTTTGGTGAAGTGAATGAATGGCTAAGTTTGTCTAGAACGTTCTTTTTCTTTCCTTTCTTTTTAGTTGGACATTTTTTAGAAAAGGATCAGTTTGAATGGGTTAAAAAGAAAAGGAATGCCCTAATCGGCTGGGCTGTACTAGGGTTACTCTTTATTGGTATTTATTTCTATGGGGAAACGACTTGGAGGGAATGGTTTTATGGCCGTTTAGGTTATAAGGAATTAATGGAAGGTTCCATTGCCCTCGGTTTTATATATAAGTTGATCGTTTATGTAATCATGGGAGCGGCAACGTATTGTTTTCTTTGTATTGTCCCTAGAAAGCATACTTTTTTTACTGAAATAGGATCCATTACATTAGTTATTTATCTTTTTCATATGTTTTTTCTGGAATATGTTTATAACTCATTTATTTATGATTGGATCAAAGAAAGTGGCCAATATTATGTTTTATTAGTCATATCTGTAACCATTATATTTATATTATCAAGAAAACCGATTGTAAAAGTGGAATGTCTGTTATTAGGAATGAAAATGAAAACATAACAGAATTCTACCTATAAAGTAAATATCCCTTCAGAGTTTGAAGATTGAGACTGTCGACAAACTCGATGAAAAACAAGTCTGCTCAATTTTTATTTAGGTTTGTAAAACAGGGAACGACGATTGGAGCGTAAGGTACTCGCTTTCCGCGGGCGGTCGGGGAGCCTCTGCACTACGCCTGCGGGGTCTCCCCTCGACGCGCTTTTCCCGCAGGAGTCTCGCACACCCGCTCCAATCAACTTTGTGTTTTGAAAGAAAAACCGCAGGCCGGGCTCATCTAAACCATGTTTAAGACTAGTTTATCCTTCATGTTTTTTCCTGTACTCCTTAATGGATGGAAGAAATTTGCGACACTCCTGCCGAATAACTGGCTAGCCGAGACCCCACAGACGCTTGGCAGACAGTCGGCGGAAAGGGAGCGGATTTCTGAAATCAACTTGAATTTTTAAAAGAAAAAACTGCAGTCAAACTCGCTTTTCTTAGAGTTTTTCTACAGCCAGAGCCCTTCAATTTGAAGGGTTTTTTCATGAAAAGAAACTTCCAGATATTTAGTGAGCTGTTAAAAAATCCGTATAATGGGGATTAGATGGATACTCCACTAAAAGGGTTACAACCCTTATAAAGTTATTTCAGGAAAGAACATGAAGACCATTCCCCGAAATGTTTCCAAAATTATTAAGGGGTAATTACTTTTGTATTTCACTTTCAATAAATCAACTCTAAACATTCAGATTTATTTTATTATGACTATATAAGATCTAACTATCATCAAAGGAGCGGCATATGAAAAAGTTTTTCATCATCATCATTTTGGCTTTAATCCCTTTCGTATCTACGAAGGTAAGTGCAGAATCTGACTTGCCCCTCAATAGTGAAGCCGGGATCATTATTGATGCGAAAAGTGGAAAAGTATTATACGAAAAAAACATGGATAAAAGTATGTATCCAGCCAGTCTAACGAAACTTGCCACGGCGATATATGCTATAGAACACGGGGATATGGATGAACTAGTGACTGTCAGCGAGAAAGCAGCGAAGGCAGACGGGTCTTCGGTATTTATAGAGCCTGGGGAGGAAGTAGAGCTTTCCAAATTAATTGCAGGCATGCTGATCAACTCCGGAAATGATGCAGCCATCGCAATTGCCGAGCATATGTCTGGCAGTGAAAAACGGTTCATGGAAGATTTGAATGAGTTTTTAAGAAAAGAAGTCAACGTCACCGATACTCATTTTACGAACCCCCATGGATTGTTTGACAAAGACCATGTAACTACAGCTAGTGACCTTGCGAAAATTACCCAATATGCAATGAAAAATGAAACGTTCCGTGAGTATTTTGGGAAGAAGGATTTACCATGGGAAGTGGAAACATGGAACACAACTCTCATTACCCATCATAAAATGTTAAAAGGCGAACTCCCCTATAAAGGAATAACCGGCGGGAAAACCGGTTTCGTCAGTCAATCCGGCTACACCCTGATTTCCACTGCCACCAGAGGAGAACAGGAATTGATTGCAGTCACTCTAAAAGCTCCTTCAGACAAGGTTGCCTACGCTGATACCAAGCTTTTATTCAACTATGGCTTTGAAAACTTTAAATCAGGCAAAATTGATAAAAAAAGCAAACTTTTTTCAGCGGACTATTCCAATTCCTATACGCTGAACGAAGACTTATACTATACTCATTTAATCAGTGATCAACCTAGTCTAAAAACGAGTAATGATGGAATTCTCTCAATCATGAACCAAGAGGGGGAAGCAATAAAATCCTTTGACCTTAACGCGGTCGCTGATGTTAGGAACACAGTATTGCCTGCCCCGATTAAAAAAGAAACAATCAATGATGAGCTAATAAAATTTTCTGTCCCATCCCTAGGTTTGGGAGGATTTTAGGACCCTTTACTATACATACCCCAGTTTATAAATAATAAAAACAATAAAAGAGTGCCCTTATCATTCGTGACTGATAGGTGTACTCTTTTATTTTTAATGATGATCCAAGGACAGGAAGATATTAATCGGACAGCACAAAGGTAACTGAATCGGAAATGGAGTATATGACCATAATAGTAGTAAAAAAACTATTAGGGATGATTTCATGATCTATATCTATAATGATTATGGGGGTACACATACCACGTCTCTGGCTGCCGCCTATCATTTAAAACAATTGCCTCAATCGGAAAGAAAACTAACTTCGGAAGAGATATTAAATGTAAAATATTTTAATAAATTAACGAAAAAAGAGTTTGGAAAGCTGATTTTTCGCGGGACCGATGAAGAGGGCAATTCCGTTTATACAATGGGACATAAAAGAGAGAAACTTGTTGTTCCGGCATTAAAAGAATTGACTTTACTACTAGAAGAGAAATTTCATTTTAACGAAAAAATAGTATTCTCCAATACATCACCAACTGTACCTATTGCCATGTCTATAGGGGGATATTTATCAAGAGCATTAAAAATTGATTTTATAGGTGTGCCCTTATTAATTATCGGCACCAAACAATGCTGTGATAATATTTTTCGCTTGGTTGAAAATACGAAACAAATTGGGAAAGCGGCGAATGGGGAAAAAGTGATTATATTAGAAAATGAAATATATAAGTAATACTATTAAAAGTTTACTTAGCCCATCGAAATTCATTTTTGTGGTGCAGGTTGCGGAATTCAAGTCAACAATTGATGTTGGCTTTTTTTGTTATGTTTCTGGATGGTGCCTAACAAGGATTTCTGTCTAAACGTTGTAAATGTCAAAATCCTGATTCTTCCTCTTTTGGAGTGGATAGGAATACCCATTTTATCACTTTTACTTTCCATCCTAGATTTGGCACTTTTAACCTTTATTTAATTTATTTAAATACTTGATAATAATATTTATTTGGATTAGAATTAGTTCCGTACCTAGTTGATAATAATTATCAATCTCAATAGAGGTGAGAAGGAGAGTTAACATTTTGAAGAAAATATTATTTTTATTCGTTGCTGTACTTTTAATTGTAAGCGGATGCTCACAATCAAATGAGTCATCTTCTAGCACTTCAAAAACTGAATCGGATGGTAAGAAAATTGTGAAAATCGGGTGGCAAAACAGTGGGTTTCCATCACCGTTTACCTTTGGTACAAATGGTCCGGGTGGATTTTTACGTAACTCATTTTTATTCGATACGTTAACTTGGAAGGATGATACTGGGGTTATTCCTTGGTTAGCATCATCATGGGAAGTATCAGAAGATAATTTGGAATATACATTTACATTAGAAAAAGATGTAACATTCCATGACGGGGAAGCATTAACTGCGGATGATGTTGTATTCTCCTATAACTATTTTAAAGAAAATACTTTTCAATGGAATGCAGATATGACAAAAGTCGCTTCTGCAGAAAAAATTTCTGACAATGAAGTGAAAATCACTCTGGCAGAGCCGTATGTTCCGTTCATTTCTGAAATAGCCGGTATGTTACCGATCATTCCAGAACATATCTGGTCAAATGTTGAACAACCATTAGAGTATCAAGAGGATGAAGCATTAATTGGCTCTGGCCCGTTTACACTTGATAGCTATGATTCTACAACAGGTAATTATAAATTTGCGAAAAATGAAAGCTACTTCAAAGGTGACGTGACGGTGGATGAAGTTCAATATTTAGCAACTGAAAACCGTATGTTATCTTTACAAAACAAAGAAATCAATGGCGGTATGACATTTAACTATACAGAAGTGAAACAGCTTGAAGAATTAGGCTATGATGTTCTGAAAAGCGAACCTACTGGCAGCGCCGTTCGTATCGTATTCAACTTGGAAAACGAACAATTAAGCGATAAAAATCTTCGTCAAGCGATTGCTTATGCATTAGATCGCGGTTCAATTGCTGAAAAATTAACTGGTAACTCAGAAGTAATGGTTGGTAGCGCCGGTGTTATTCCGCCAGATTCAACTTGGTATAAAAAAGACGTGAAACAATATGATCATAATGTTAAACAAGCAAATGCCATTCTGGATAAGCTCGGTTACGAAAAAAATGATGCCGGTATTCGTGAAGATTTAGATTTAAGCGTACTGGTTTCTTCAACTTCTCAAGAAGCTGAATTAATGAAATCAATGCTATCTGATGTTGGAATTCAACTTGATATTCAAACAGTCGACTCAGCGACATTCTCAACGGCCATGGCTGAAGGGAACTATGATATGACAATTACAGGGCATATCGGTTTAAGCGGTGACCCAGACTTCTTACGTTTATGGTTTAGCGGTCAAGCCAGTAACTCTCTAGCTGGTAAAGGCGTATTCGATAACGAGAAGTTCCAAGAGCTTGCAAGCCTACAATTAAAACAAGGAAATGAAGCAGAGCGTAAAGCAACAGTTGCTGAAATGCAAGATATTTTAGCAGAAGAATTGCCAACACTTGTGTTATACCACCGTCCATTCTACTACTTGTATGATTCAAGTGTATTTTCTGGCTGGTACAATACCCATGGTGGTATTGCGGATGGTATTCCATTAACGGATAACAAAGCAGCCTTTGTAGATTACAAATGATTAAGAAAATATTGACGCTATACGGATCAGTATTTGTCATATTGTTATTACTCAATTTCTTTCTCCCTCGACTTATGACGGGGGGGCCTGTTGAGTATTTAAGTGGCCTGGATAGCGGGCCGATGCTAACCGAAGCACAAAAGGCTTCCATGATTGAATATTACAACCTAAATGCTTCATTAAGTGATCAATTCATCGATTACCTAGGAGGGCTCCTGCATTTGGATTTCGGCTATTCGTTTTCTTATAAGGAGCCCGTTACTGATATAGTATTAAATCATTTACCGTACACATTATGGATAGTAGGGATTTCAACAAGTCTATCATTAATCATCGGAATACTTTTTGGTTTATGGTCAGGCTGGTTCCATTTTAAACGTGGTGATCGGCGCTTTATGCTAACTATGATGGCAGTTGGGGCATTACCTGAATTTTTAATGGGAATGATTTTATTAGTAGTATTTGCTGTTTATTTAGGTATGCTGCCCATGAGCGGTGCAAGTAAACCATTTTTAAGCTCGGATTCATGGTGGGCGGTCTTTGTCGACTATGCTCAGCATGCTGCGCTACCGATCATCACATTAACGATTGTAAGTATTTCAAGTACATACTTATTAGTGAGAAATGAAACGATCCAAGTAATTTCTTCGCCATTTATTGAATTTGCGAAAATGAAAGGTATTAAACGAAATCGCTTAGTGTATCGCCATATTTTAAAAAATGCACTGCTGCCGATTTTTACATTAATGATGATTCGTATAGGTACACTATTTACTGGCGCCATTTTTGTAGAAACGTTGTTTTCATATCCGGGGATAGGAAAGCTGTTAAAAGAGGCAGTGTTATCAAGGGACTATCCATTAATGCATGGACTGTTTTTTGTATTTTCAGCCATCATACTGTTTTTCAATGCTTTAGCGGATTTTCTATATCCGAAGCTAGATCCGCGTGTTAAGGGAGGAAATAAAAATGAATAAGGTCTATAAGCTGCCCATTATAGTAATTGGTATGTTATTTATCGTAGCTTTTATTGGTCCATTTTTTGTTCCGTTCGATCCCTTTTCATATGATGCAACTTCCTTTTTGAGCCCATCCGCTAATCATTGGCTTGGAACGAATCGATTAGGACAGGATATTTTAAGTCAATTAATCTATGGGACACGAACTAGTATTTTAATTGGGCTATGCATTGCTGCCTGCTCGACGATTTTAGTTGTAGTACTAGGTTTATTAGCAGGGTATTTTCCTATACTGGATAAAGTCATTAATGGAGTTGCGAACGTATTATTGGTACTGCCTAATTTGCTATTGATCTTAATCATTATTTCGTTCACTGGAGGCGGTATGGCACAGCTTGTCATTATATTAAGCTTGCTGTCATGGCCTTCGTATATGCGTATAGTACGTTCGGCTGTCCTTACATTGAAGGAACGGGAATTTGTGAAAGCTTCCCATTTATTCGGCGGTAATTCCTTATATGTTTTACGTGCACACATATTGCCACATTTACGACCAATAGTGAAGACGAAATTTATCTTAACATGTAAGTCAGCGATATTGACGGAAGCGGGCCTGGCATTTTTAGGGCTTGGTGACCCGAATTTCATTTCATGGGGAAGCATGTTGAATGAAGCCTTTTCACAGCCAGCCATTTTCTTGAATTCAAGCTGGACTTGGATTGTTATCCCTCCGGTGCTATTCCTTACTATTTTAACAATGAGCTTAGCGTTTTTACTTGAGGAAAAAACGAAGAAACCGTCAAAACTGAAAAAGGTAACAATTGATACGATTCAGAATGAGGTAGATGATTTAGCCGCCTATCATGTCAATATTGCCTTTGAGAAGAAAAAGGTTGTTTCGGATGTTTCGTTCCAAATTAAAAGCGGGGAAATTGTGAGCTTGATTGGTCCTTCGGGTTCAGGCAAGACGACTTTAGCTCGTGCGATGTACGGATTATTACCAGCTGATGCATGGTCAGGGGATGTCCAATATGACGGACAATCTGTTAGAAATCCACAATTTGCCGATAATTGTTATTGGAAAACATGTGCCTATATTTATCAAGATGCCCGTTCAGCATTTAACCCATTATTAAAACTAAAGGATCAGTTCTTGGAAATTGGGATCACGATGGATCAGTCAGTTGCATCTGTGGAAGAAGTATCGCTGTCTAAAAATATTTTAGAAAAGTATCCGCATGAATGTTCGGGCGGGATGCTAAGTCGGGCGTTAATTGCATTAGCTTTCGCCAATAAGCCCAAATTCATTATTGCGGATGAATGTACGAGCGCACTTGATCCGCTTTTAAAGAAAGAAATTGTTCTTTTACTTGAGGAAAAAGTGAGAGCTTACAATATTAGCTTATTATTTATAACGCATGATATGGACGTAGCCTATGCCATTTCAGATCGTACGCTATCAATCGTTGATGGGCATGTGGAAGAGGAGGTATTATTCAATGCTCGAGGTTCGCAATTTATGTAAAAAGTTCGGAAATAATGTTGTGTTAGAAGATGTGAATTTTTGTGTAGGAAGAGAAGAATTTATTTGTTTGCTTGGTGAGTCGGGTTCTGGTAAGTCTACGATTGCTGAGCTGATAATTGGATTAAATGAACCGTGTCAAGGCGAGATGTGCTGGACAGAAAACTCGATGAACTGCACACAATATGTTTATCAAAATCCAGACCGCTCCTTCAACCCATTTTGGTCAATGGAACAAAGCCTGATGGAGCCGCTTTTATTACAAAAATATTCAAAGAAAGCAGCATTAAAGAAAATTACTTCGATGATGAACCATTCAGAATTGCCACTTGAGCTTCTAAAAAATAAGCCGAATCAATGCTCTGGCGGACAAAAGCAGCGTATGGCCATTATTCGCGCATTGCTATGTAATCCGCGCCTATTAATTGCCGATGAAATAACATCTGCGTTAGATCCACAAACAGAAAGAACGATTATTGAATGGCTGAAAAAATTTCAAAGCTCCTATCATATGAGTGTTTTATACATTACGCATCGCATTCAAGCTATTGAAGATGTAGCAGACCGAGTTTTAGTGTTAGAGAAGGGAAGCATTGTTGAAAGTGGGACGGCTGCAGAGGTATTGAAAAATCCTCAGCACCCTTACACAAAAAATCTTCTGGAAGCTTGTCTGTATTTCGAAAATAGAAAAAAATCCATAGTTAAGTAGGGAGAATAAATGAGTCAATTAAACATTTTGGAATTGAACCCGTCTCATGCATTTAGCGTAAAAGAACCAGCAGATAACTCATTGAACATAACCGTAATTGATGAATATGAGCTAGAGACGACAGACTTATCTCCGTATAACGTTTTATATATTACGGAATTTATTGATCAAGAATACTTATTGAATCATAAAGAGGTTATTTCTCAATTTTTGAATAATGGAAAAGTAGTTGTTTTTTGCGGGCACTTATTCCGCGATTGGTTACCAGGCTGTTCCTTAATGATGCCAACGAGAATTAATAGTTATAAAGATTATTACGTACAGCCAGTTCCTGGTGCATCACTTTTTGAGGGTGTGGAAGTAGAAGATATGGTATATAACAAAGGCGTTGCAGGATTCTTTGCACGCGGCTATTACCAAGCTCCAAAAGACGCGGAGGTTTGTTTAACGTTTACAGATGGAAAGGTCATTACGTACATTGATCGTCATACAACAAATGGTACGGTCATTGTTCATTCTGGACGTAGTTTATTAGGTTATAAGAGCGAGAGAAAAACAACAGGTAAAATTAGAACTCAAATGTTGGCACTACTCGAGCAAGAAGTTGTACAGGAGGAAGTAAAATGAGGAAAATTGCAGTTATTTATAGTGGGCATTCATCACACTATCGTACATTCCACGAGCCGAAATATGCGCAATTCATCGACAAATTAATTTACTTCCCTGAATTTGCCGAGACAGATTTATCACCGTATGATGTACTAATTGTGCCATCACAGTTAAACTCGAATTTATTGCTTCAAAATGCGAAAAAAATTCGTGACTTTGCTGATGAAGGGAAAACGATTATAGCCTTTGGACCACAGCCTTGGGAATGGCTCCCGAACCAGAACTGGGAGGAGCGCCCAACGAATTTCTGGTGGTGGATTGAAGAAAATGCAGATAGTGGATTACGTGTGCAAAATGCTGAACAGCCGTTCTTTGAATATATGACGCTAGAAGATTGCACATGGCACCAGCACGGTGTGTTTTGGCCTCCGGCTCATGCAACGACACTTGTATCAACAATAGATGGCGGGTCCGTGTTATACATTGATGAGCAATCGACAAAAGGCACTTGGATCATAACGACATTGGACCCAGACTATCACTTTGGTTCATATTTCATGCCGGCGACAGAACGCTTTTTGGATGGTATGTTCCAATGGATTAGTAAAGGGGATATAACAAAGAAAATTCTGGAGCATTGTTAGAACGTAAATAAAACTACTTCACTAATCCATAGGATTAAATTACGCAATTGGGAGACAAGTTGATGAGAACCATTAAAATTTATGATCGTGATGATCTAATCGAGATTTCTTTCGAAGACATTAAAAAATACCATGGCTACGCAGCATATATGGCACTAGGTGTAGGTTTCCGTGTGGTTGAAGCAGCATTTGAAGCATTATACGGCGATGAGATTCCAAACCGCAAAGATCTTTCGATTCTTTCCGGTCATGGCGGACCAGGATTCCGTGATGTATTTGAATTTGTAACACGTGCAAAAACTCGTGGGGTATATACTGTTGATGTAAACTATCCAAAAGCACAATATGACCCATACCGTCCAACAGGGTATGCATATGTATTCACAAAAGAAAATGGCGAATCGGTAGAAGTGTTATTAAAAGAAGACTTCTTACCCCCAATTTTCTATGATTACTTGAAAAAAGGCCGTAATAATGACTTCACTCCCGAAGAGTATGAAGATAATGAACGCTTAAAACAAGAGCTTGGTAATCGTGCATACGAAATGCCGGCTGAAGATTTACTAATCATTAATCGCTTAAAATAGTATGAAAAAGTCAGCTACAACCAAAATGGCAAGCGAATTTTGTGAATTTGCTTGCTTTTTTCATTCCTAGGAGCTGATCAGCAGCTCCTTTTTCTCATGCAAATATAGGGGCAGGGTAGTTCAACATGGAAATGGATTAATTAATAAGATGGTAATTGGACTTAATCGAACAATAAACCACCACCCGAAAGTGGAGGTTTATTAATTGAATCAAGGAAATTACTGTTCTTTTAAGCTGGTCACGGAAACACTTTGTTTTTTATTTGGATCATCAAGGGGATGGATTGTAGCCGTTCCATTTTGTTCATCGACGTGCTCGATATAGATGCTTTCCTCATTATAGGTTACATTAACCATATTTGGTGAAGAAGCAATTTCTTCTGCTCGTTGTGCTTTCATTTAGCCACCTCCTTTGATTTTGCAACATGTATAATATTTGTTTCGGATTACTTAGTTATACTTGTTGTATTAAAATTCTTCCAAGAAACCCTTAAAGCCTTACTTAACTAACTGGTGCATTAGCTGAAGATCGAGTTATATTTAAGGCATTACTTTTAACTATTTCGGCAGGGTAGTTCAAAAGATTAAGATCAGTGATTTGGTATAATTACAGAAAATTTAAAAAAGTTTAAGGGGAGATGTAAGGTGAATATTAAGGGGTTTTCGATTTCCACTAATAAAAAGTATTTAGATGTGGATTTAATACATGATTTCTTGAATCAGGAAGCTTATTGGTCAAAGGGAATTGCCAAGGAAACAGTAATAAAGTCAATTGAAAATACGACCTTATGTTTTGGGGTTTATAAAGGTGAAATAGAAAATGAAGGAGGTGAACAAGTTGGATTTGCAAGGGTAATAACCGATTTAACAACCCATGCGTACCTTTGCGATGTGTTTATATTACCTGACTATCGTACATTAGGATTATCAAAATGGTTAATGGAGGTTATCACCAACCATTCCGGACTTGAAGGGGTTCGCAGGTTTATGTTAGCTACTAATGATGCCCATTCATTATATGAAAAATATGGTTTTAATCAGATTGATAATCCAGAGCTATTTATGCAAAAAGTCCGTAAATCCCCATTTCAACAATAAGAGTATTTTCATTAACGGGTGCACAAGTTCTCTAAGGGGCAGTGACGAATTGCTTTTTTCTTATAGAGCAAAAGGGGCTTAGCTGAAGTAGAAATTCTGACTTATATGCAGGAATACAGTAAGTTTACGAAAAGATATGAGAGGAATTAAAATGGAAAAATTTAATTTGATCAAGCAATATCAAAGTGTAGTTCCAAATTATAAAGTAGATGATAAGGAAGTATCTTTTGAAATATACATTAGTCCCAAACAAGAGGTCTGCATTATTGGGAAATTGGATAATAACTATATATGCTGGTGTTCTATAACTACTATTTCTGACTACGAAAAGAATTCTGCTATTTTTCAATATGTATCGAATCTCCAAACCAAAACGATATCCAATGATTATAAAGCTTTAGGAGATCGGTATAAAGAAGTGAAAAATTGGCATAGAATGCAGATTAGTAAGAGACCTTATCAAGATCAGTATCTTTATTATTCTCCAGTAAATTCTTCCTTCTTTACGGAAAGTGAATTTTTCGGAAGAGAAATCTATACATTTTATAAACAAGAGAAAGCCAAATGTGAATACAGGTTAATTGACGATGCTTATATAACTATTTTAAAAAGATATAAAAGCATTTTAAATAAAGATAACCAAGAATATAGTTATTATTACGAAATGAAACCACTAATAAAGATAATAAAAGATGAAAGTTACATAAAACTATGCCCTATATCAGAAATCAGACAATTATATTTAGAATGCCTTGGAAAATGTGATGATTTATATAACCGATATATGACAGAGGTTCGTTAAAAAAATATTGCGGATTGGTTTTGAGGTAGTCCTTTATAAAAAATAGAAATATTAAAATGACTTACAGTGTGATGGTTTCCATTCCTTTTGTAAAAGAAAGTAATTGCTTTTTTATTGAAAGTCTATAAGAAATCGTGAAGGTTTGTACTTAAACTAAAGAAAATGTTTATACCCTGCATAATCGTGCACAGAATGTCGGATGATTCGTTTCAACTCCTGCTATTCTGTTGATATAAGGGAGGTCATTGAATGGATTTGCTCAAAAATATGAATGGTGCCATTAAATTCATTGAAGAAAATCTTACGAACGAAATTGACTTTAAAGAGGTTGCAAGGCTAGCTTATTGCTCGGAATATCATTTTAAAAGGATGTTTTCCTTCCTTGCAGGTATTTCACTATCCGAGTATATCCGCCGAAGACGACTTACACTTGCAGCGTTTGAGCTTAAAGATAACAACATAAAGGTCATTGATATAGCAATAAAGTACGGATACAGCTCACCGGACTCGTTTGCGAGAGCGTTTCAACATTTGCATGGCATCACACCAACAGAAGCGAGAAGTAATGGCCATTCACTTAAAGCCTATCCACTGATGTCCTTCCAATTATCCATTAAAGGAGGCAATGAAATGAACTATCGAATTGAAGAAAAAGAGGCATTTCACATAATTGGAATTAAAAAAAGAGTTCCAATCATTTTTAACGGGGTTAATCCAGAGATTGCATCCATGTGGAAAAGTTTAGACGAGAAAACGATAAATGAACTTAAAAACCTTTCGAATGTCGAGCCATTAGGTCTGCTTAGTGCATCTGCGAACTTTTCCGAAGGCAGATTTGAGGAAAAAGGGGAGCTTGATCATTATATCGGCGCAGCAACAACGAGGGAATGTCCAGATAACTTAACACAGCTGAAAGTGGATGCATCTACATGGGCGGTATTCGAAGCAGTCGGACCCTTTCCTGAAACACTGCAAAATGTATGGGGACGAATCTATTCCGAGTTTTTTCCATCCTCTAACTATGAACAAAGAGAAGGGCCGGAAATCCTTTGGAACGAAAATAAAGATATTAACTCTCCAACATTTAGAAGTGAAATATGGATCCCTGTTATAAAAAAGTAGAAAAAAATCTATTCGAAGAGCTGTCTTAAGGCAGCTTTTTCTTATGGAACAAACAGGCAGGAAGATGGAATGAGGGCTAGGTAATATTTGTTAAACGATCTATATGATGGATAGAAAGTGCTTATATAAGGAGATTGAAAATAACTGTTATTGAGTATAAACAATTTATTAAAGCACCGGTTGAATTATGTTTTGACCTTAAGAGGAGCGTAACGACAGCGAAAACAAAGGAAATTGCTGTTGATGGTATAACAGAAGGCTATAAAAAAGTCGTTATAGAACTAATGGGTGCTTTAGCTGAAGTTCGTAGCTGTTTTTATCACCGGCACCCTGAACGTTAGCAAATGGCTCGGCTCAGCGGTACAACCGTGTTAGGCCCGCGGATACAACCGGCCTTTATTTATAATTACGGATCAAATCATTTGGCTGCGATTTGATCTTTTTATTTGTTTTTATAAGAATATCACATGTAGAACAAACGTTCCAGTGGAAAGTGTAAAATTATTACTTTTTTTTAAAATCAGTTCTGATAAAGTAGGTTAGCTAAGGAGCAAATTCGCAAGAAGATTATGCTATAATTAGCCAAAAAAGGGGAATTTTATTTGAACGCTCTAATTATCTCTATATATGTAACTATTACACTTTTATCGCTCTTTACTTTCGCTGGACCTTATTCTCCATTGGTGGGACTTGCAGTTGGATTGCCATTACATATTCTAATATTACTTACACAAATATATAAAGAACTAAAAGTGATATCTAAAAAACTATACGAATAATTTTGTCAACTCTACGTTCTGTGCAGTAGACGTGAGTTATGGATAAACAAAAAAAAGAAAGGGGTGAAGTTCTTTTGGGTTACAATATCGGTGATATGGTATATCAATTTATTATGTTTGTTTTGTTGTGTGGGATGATTTTTGCTGTTTACTTTTTTGTTCGGTCTCTTCTTACAAGGTCAAAACAAACCAATAAAATAGAACAAAAACTTGATAGAGTCATTGAGATGCTTGAAAAGGATAAAAGAGATTAATTTCTTTTAATCCTTTTCTTTTTTTTGTGCCTATGCATTTTATGGTCACTCTAAAATACTAGTAGCGGCGCAGGTTAGTCCAATAAGAAGTCGAATATACTTTAGTGAGTTCATCTAGTGCAAAAAAGATTATGGAGCAAATAACCGCAAAGATAAAGAAACCTCCTGGGTCAATAAAGTATGTAGCCAATCCAAAACCAATATGTATTGCTCCAGATAACCAAAAACGAAGATTGAAAAACTTCATTGAAATAATTTCAGCAATCAGTGAGACTGGTAAGCCATAAAAGAAATTTCCCATTAAAGTATAAAAAAGCACAATAAGAATAATCTGAAATGAATCTCCATCTAATTTAAAGGATGGTTCTTCAAAAATCGAGACGAGAAATAAACCAATTGTAAAGGTCAATGATGAGTAGAATGCCACTTTAATTTTTCTGAAATGGTCTTTAAACAGAAGCTTTCTAATCACAGGAAATAAAAACGCAATCGTTATAAAAGCAAGTAAGGTTTTAATTATGATTGGTGTAGTTGAAACAAGTACTATTGTCAACAGAACAAGCATGGAGAAAACAAGAATATAAGAATTTCCTTTTATCATAAATACCTCGGACCTTTTTAGCTTCATTTTAAAATAAGCTGAAGTTAATAGGAATTAGATGTCACAAACAATAAAAATTTCAATGAGTAATAAGGTGTCCGGAAGTTCTGAGCTGTGTCAGGCGAAGCTACATGAAATCTCTAAACAATACCCTGTTAAACTGTTTTATTTCGGATCACCTAAGGGTGGTTAAAAAAGTTTTCGGTGATTTTTGTGTCATTATCCTAAATAGAACATAAGTTGAATTAACCCATTTAATTTTTTCCTCCTAAAACAAATAAGGAGATGTTTCTATTGTCAAATTGTGGTCATGAATCAAATTGCGGTTGCGGTAACGATGTTGGTGGATTTGGTGGAGGTTTCGCTTTTATAGTCGTATTGTTTATACTCTTAATCATCGTTGGAGCGGCTTGTTTCGGCGGTGACGGAGGTTACGGCGGCGGTTGCAGCCCCGTACAAGGATATGGCGGTTTCTGCTAAAGTAGTATTTAAAAAAAGCCGACCTTTATTGGTCGGCTTCTTTAATGACTAATTTATCGCGAAGTTAGCTTAATGACTGAATCGATAATTTCATCCCAATCTTCACTATGAATCTCGTGCCCTGATCCATCAAGTGTCACTAATTCTGCATGAGGGATGGCTTTTGCAAGTGCAAGCCCGTGCTCGTATGGCAAGGCTGGATCTTCTGTGCCATGAATAATGAGTACAGGTATGGATATCTCACCCATTCTATCATAATATTCGTCCCCTCCAGCAAGCATGGCATGATTGAATCTGCTCGGCAGCTGCTTGGCACGGTCTGCCTCTCTTTTTGCCAGTTTATACATTCTTTCCTGCTCATAAGGTTTGGAACCGGCTAAAGTTTTCCATCCATCCGCAAGATAAGCGATGACCGTCTCCCGATTTGACCAATCAATGGAAGCACTTTTTGCATGATGTTCCAATATGCTCTGGTCCATTGGAGGCAGTTCTTCCATGACAGTCCCGAACACGCTTGATGCAATTAGCGTAAGCGTGGTTACGCGTTCCGGATATCTTAAGGCAAGAATCTGTCCGATCATACCGCCTAGGGACATCCCAACGATTGAAGCACGCTCTATGGAATAAGCGTCCAGGACACCCGCGGCATCGTCAGCCAAATCCGTTATTGTATAGTTGGAGGTACCGGGTTCATAAACGGTAGACTGTCCCAGATCCCGATGATCGTAGCGAATCACAAATCTCCCGGAATCGGCAAGGCGGAGACAGAAATCATCATCCCACCAATCTAATGAAGACATCGCTCCCATGATCAAAAGCACGGCAGGGTCCTTACGTTTTCCAAAACTTTCAGTACATATATCGACTTTATTAATTTTCAGTATTTGTTCACTCATGTTTTTTACCTCCGTATTAAATATTATCCAATAGCCGTTACCATGGCGCAGATCAATATATACTTTCCGGAGCATGATGATTGGCCTGCGCTTTTCATTATCGCAGTCTAACCCACTTAATAATCATGACGCGGCCTCCTTTTGATATGTGTAAAATGGGAGGTTTCCCTATATTACTGTAACATGGGAGGTTTCTTTTTGTCACCAAATTTTTCCACATTTCCATGAGGACAGAAAACCCCGAATACAGAGCACCTTTTTTGGTGTCCTTCATTCGGGGTTTTAGAGATGCATTTTATTGAGCTGTATACCCGCCATCCAACACGACTGCCTGGCCTGTGATGCCCCGTGCTTTGTCGCTTGCCAGGAAAATGGCGTAGTCGGCAATTTCACTTACATCGAGTAAGCGGTTTTGTGGGACAAGTGGATAGATGACCTCTTCCAAAACGCTTTCTAGCGGTACTTGTCTTGTTTTCGCCAGGTCCTCCAGTTGACCGCGGACGAGAGGCGTGTCTACGTATCCTGGGCAAAGGGCATTGACGGTAATGCCAAAAGAGGCGCTTTCCAAGGCGGCGACTTTCGTCAATCCGATTACACCGTGTTTGGCACTATTGTACGCTGCTTTGTTGGCAAATCCAATCAGACCGTTAATGGAAGAGATGTTGATGATTCTGCCGAAGCCTTGTTCTTTCATGATCGGCAAAACGTTCTTAATTGAAATGAATGGCGCGGTCAGCATGATTTTGATCATCAGTTCGAATTTTTCAGTTGGAAACTCCTCGATTGGAGCAACATGCTGAAGGCCGGCGTTATTGATGAAAATATCTATTCGTCCATATTTGTCTTTAGCTTGTTTGATTAGTTGGATTATATCCTCTTCACTTGTTACGTCAGCTTTTAAGCCGATAACCTCCAAGCCATTGTTCCTTAGGTCTAGAGCAGCTTTTTCAACTGTGTTTTGATCAAGGTCGGACAAAACGACCTTAGCGCCATTTTCAGCGAATATCTTTCCAATCTCAAAGCCGATTCCTCTAGCTGATCCGGTAATGATCGCCACTTTATCTTTAACCATATTACATTCCTCCAATAAAAAATGTAATGGTCCAGATCTGTCATTTTATGTCGTAAACAGGGAATATTTCACAGAGTAAGCTCCATTGGAAATATAAAGGGAAGGTTATTAAAAATATGGTTTAGGTTAATGAGTAAGAGTCTATCATGATTTTCTTGATAAAAAAAGAATTTTATTTCCCCTTTTCGTTGGCATAGATATTGCATATATAAAAAGGTGAGTAAATAAAGGTAATTGAAACGGAAAGGGGAAGCTGGATGATTAAAAAAATAGCCATTATCGGTTCAGGTGTAATGGGAAGCGGGATCGCTCAGTCTTTTGCAGTTAGCGGATATTTCGTCACCATTAACGATATAAAGGAAGAGTTACTACACCGTGCCCAAAATCGAATTTCTGAGAATCTGACATTGCTCATTGAGGAAGGGGTTTTGACTGATCAGGAAAAGCAAGTCGCTTTAGCCCATATTACATATAGCGTGGATTTGGAAGGGGCAGTAAGGGATGCTGATTTTATCATTGAAGCCATTCCGGAAGTCATCGAGCTGAAGTTGAATCTATATGAGCAAATTGAGGAAATAATTAAACCGGACGCCATTGTTGCCTCCAATACATCGACCTTTCCGATTTCTCAATTGATGGAGAAGGCCTCGTTTGCGGACCGAATGGTCATAACGCATTTCTTTAATCCTGGCCATTTGGTTCCATTGGTTGAAATTGTTCAGCATGACGAAACAAAGCCGGAAATCGTCAAGACAACAATGGATTTGATGCGTAAAATCGGCAAGTCTCCGATTCTCTTGAAAAAAGAAATAGCAGGATTCATTGCCAACCGTCTCCAGACCGCCTTGATGCGGGAAGCCTTTTATCTATTAAAAGAGGGCATCGCCAATGCTGAGGATATCGATACAGCGATAACGGCCGGACCAGGTTTTCGATGGGCATTTACCGGACCGATCGAGATTGCTGATTTTGGCGGACTGGATACATGGCAGCGCGTTTTCGATAATGTTTCACCGGTATTGGATCAGAGTAAGGAGGCCCCTGATTTGATTCGTGATTTGGTGGCTGAGGGTAAGCTTGGGACGAAGTCGGGAGAAGGGATTTTTACGTATGAACAATCTACTGTTTCTCAGAAAATCTATGAGAGGGACCGTAATTTTATTAAACTGGGAAAATTAAAAACGGAGAAGGAGGAAGTATTATGAGAGAAGTAGTGATTGTAGGGGCGGCAAGAACACCAGTTGGTGCGTTTGGAGGCAGTCTTGCCAATGTGTCGGCGGTCGACTTGGGAGTCGTGGCCGCCAAGGAAGCGATTAAGCGGGCTAATATCTCGGCTGATATGATCGATGAGGTATTGGTAGGAAATATTCTCTCTGCTGGATTAGGGCAAAATGTGGCACGTCAGGTTGCGATTCATGCAGGGATTCCGGAAACAACGCCGGCCATGGCCATTAATAAACTTTGCGGATCTGGTCTCCGTACGGTAATAATGGGAGCGCAATTCATTGCCCTTGGTGATGCTGATGTGATTCTTGCCGGGGGGATTGAAAGCATGAGCAATGCCCCGTATTTACTTCCAAATTATCGTTTTGGACAGAAAATGGGTAATGCCGAAGCAGTTGATTCCATGACATATGACGCCTTAACGGATGTTTTTAATCAATATCATATGGGCGTGACTGCGGAGAATATTGCCGAGCAGTGGGAAATCAGCCGTGAAAAGCAGGACGAATTTGCTTTAGATAGCCAAAGAAAGGCTGAAAAGGCACAGCTTGAAGGACGATTTGCAGATGAAATCGTACCTGTTGAATATAAACGCAGAGGAAAGACGGTCTTGGTGGACCAAGATGAACACCCGCGTCATGGGCTGACGATCGATCAGCTAGCGAAGCTGCGTCCTGCTTTTAAGGAAAATGGAACGGTTACGGCAGGAAATGCATCCGGAATCAACGATGGGGGTGCAATGTTAGTCCTGATGTCTAAAGAAAAAGCGGACGAGCTGGGACTGGAAGCATTAGCAACAATTAAGTCATATGCAAACGCTGCGCTTGATCCGAAAATCATGGGGTACGGTCCTGTGCCTGCGACAAGGAAAGCTTTGGCAAAAGCGGGATGGACAATAGATGATATTGATTTGATGGAAGTGAATGAAGCCTTTGCGGCACAGTCACTCGCCGTGCTTAAAGATCTTGAACTGAAGCCGGAGAAAGTGAATGTAAATGGCGGTGCGATAGCTCTGGGGCATCCGGTAGGTGCTTCCGGTGCCCGCATCTTGGTGACTCTATTGTATGAAATGAAGCGCAGAGATGCAAAAACGGGCCTTGCCACATTATGTATCGGCGGCGGACAGGGAACTGCGCTGATTGTGGAACGGTAATGACTTGGCCTCATTTTCCTATGATATAATGGAGGAAACTTCTGACGGGTTAAGGAGAATAGGAATGGCCAGCGATAATAAAACTATTCAATTGGAATTAGTGAAAGCGATATTGGAAGAATTGCCTTTTGGTGTTTTGGTGACGAAAAACGAAAAAGAAATCGTTCTAAGCAATCGCGTATTATCAGAGGCTTTTGCTGAGAATCAATTTGAGATGCAAATAAATTTGATTTTAGAAAAAAACCTTGTACCAGCTGTAAACACTCCGATCCGTTTGAATGATAATAATGGGATTGTCAGAAAAGCCATCATTCAAATGGATGATGAGGAGTATCAGATCTACCTCCTATTGTTTACAAATAATAAAAGTGATTTTCTTAATATCGATAATCATGAAGAACTTCTGTTTAAGGATATTATCGAGTTTGCCTATGACGGCTTGGTGATGGTTGATACAGAAGGGTATGTCCAAATGCTGAGCCACGCTTATGCGGATTTTCTTGGGGTCGATCAGGAAAGCTCGATAGGGAAACATGTAACGGAGGTCATTGAAAACACCCGTATGCATGTGGTCGCCAAAACTGGCAAGCAAGAGGTCGCTGAATTACAAAAAATTAAAGATAATTATATAATTGCGACCCGCTCCCCGATACGGAAACAAGATAAATTAATAGGAGCGGTCGGAAAGATCCTTTTTAAGAATGTCGGGCAATTTACCGCTCTTTCCAAGCGAATAAATTCACTTGAAGTAGAGCTGAAAAAGTACAAAGGCGATTTTCGCGAGAGAAATAAGGCCTCATATACGTTTGATCATTTGATGGGAAGAAGTCCTGCTTTCATGGAAGTAAAAGGTCAAGCCAAAATTGCGGCTAAAAGCGACTCGAATGTGTTGATTTTGGGCGAAAGCGGAACAGGTAAGGAGCTGTTTGCCCATTCCATTCATAATGATAGCAGACGGGCCATGGGCGTATTTGTCAAAGTGAACTGTGCCGCCATCCCGGCAGAGCTGCTGGAGTCAGAGCTTTTTGGTTATGAAGAGGGTTCTTTCACTGGTGCAAAAAAAGGCGGAAAAGCAGGTAAGTTCGAAGCGGCTGAAGGCGGAACGATTTTTCTCGATGAAATCGGTGAGCTGCCATTGCATATGCAGGTGAAGCTGCTTCGTGTTTTACAAGAAAAAGAGATTGAGAGAGTAGGTTCAACGGGAAGTATTCCGATTGATGTACGGGTAATTGCTGCAACGAACCGTAATCTGGAGGAAATGGTCTCGAAAGGGGAATTCCGGCTTGATATGTATTACCGGTTGAAGGTCATGCAAATTCAGGTTCCTTCCTTAAGAGAGCGACCGGAGGACATTGAAATACTGGGAAATCATTTTGTTGAAAAGTACCAAAACCTCATGAAAAAACGCGTAATGGGAATGAGTGATCAAGCATTACGGCTGCTTCGTCTTTATAAATGGCCGGGGAATATTCGTGAGCTGGAGAATATCATTGAACGTGCAATGAATATTGTTGAAGAAGGGGAAATGATACGTTCCAAGCATCTCCCTAAAGAAATAACGGGTCATAAAGAATCAGTATCGATCCGCACCTTAGCTGAAGTAATGGATGAAACGGAACGGGCTGCAATCGTTTCATGTTTGGAAATGACCTCAGGCAATAAATCAGAAACGGCAAAGAGACTCGGCGTGAGTCGAACAACACTATATGAAAAAATGAATAAATACGGTTTATGACTGTATAATTTGTCCTTTTGCGAAGGGTACTTTCTAAATTTTAAAAATAGTAGATTGGACGGTGAGCGAGTGCCTGGAGAGGAAATCAACGACCAAATTGTACAAAACGTAAAAAAACTATAAACCAACTCGATTTTCATTTAGTATGTCTACAGTCTGAAGTGCCCTTTAGCCCAAGGGCACTTTTTTTATACTTTTTAACGTTCTCTTCAAAGAGTGTGTTAGGAAATCCGTACATAAAATGAAAGGGAATTTAAAAATTGTAAGAAAAGTCTTACACTTTTTTTAAGTTTATACTTAGGTGTACTGAAACCTTGACAGTTTTAAGGATTTTAGCTTTTAAAAGGGAAATAAAATGTTGGAAAAGGCTTTAAAAGATGAGATTTTTCATTGTATTAAAGTTGGCACAATAATTGCATAATTAACTTTAGTGAATGGCCTATCTGTCATTTTATATTGTTTTTTCACGTAAAATGAAAAGGGATTTCGTAATTCAGCAAATTGTTGAAAGCGTTCTCAAAAATTGGAAGATCATTCAGCCTGACTTGGGGAAGGCAGGCATGGATGGTAAAAGCGGAAAGATTAAAAATGTGGAATTTAGGAGATTAATAGTTCTATTTAAATGCTGCCGAAATCATTTTGGGGCAAGGGGAGAAAAGGGGGAATTGAGTTGGTGATTCAAATTTTAGCCATTGTTGTGGCGCTGGGACTTTTAATCTTTTTAGCCTACCGGGGCTATCCGGTCATTATCATAGCGCCGGTTGTTACTTTACTGGCTGTCATCTTATCCGGTGGACATTTGCTGCCGAGTTACACAGAGACATATATGACGTTTGCGGCTAACTATATAAAAGCGTTTTTTCCGATATTTTTATTAGGGGCCGTATTCGGAAAAGTCATGGAGATGAGCGGTGCCGCTGCATCCATCGCCAAGACCATCGTAAAGTCACTAGGCTCAAAGCAGGCCATTCTTGCTGTAGTGCTGGCGTGTTCGGCGCTGACATATGGCGGGGTTTCATTGTTTGTAGTGGCATTCGCCGTTTATCCATTCGCAGCGGCAATTTTTAAAGAAGCAGACATTCCAAAGAGATTATTGCCGGGAACGATAGCATTAGGCGCTTTCACTTATACGATGGATGCCCTTCCTGGAACACCTCAGATTCAAAATATCATACCAACGAATTATTTCGGAACAGATACGTATGCAGCTCCAATAATGGGGATTATTGGCGCGATCATGGTATTCACTGGAGGAATGATCTGGTTAGAGCGTCGCCGTAAACAAGCGTTGGCAAATGGTGAAGGATATGGGGAAGGACATATTAATGAACCAGAAAGTGCAGAACAGCAAAACCTGCCTAACTTTTGGCTGTCCATCGTACCGCTCATCCTTGTCGTAGCATTTAATTTTGCTTTCAGCCGCAGTGCCATTTCGGTTAAGCACTGGTATGATGCATCAATGTTGAAGGAAACTTTCAACATTGCCGATGTAAGCACAGTCACTTCATCCTGGTCTTTGATTGTTGCATTGACAATCGGTATCATTGCAGCGATGCTTCTGAATGTTGGACGTATCAAGGTAAAGCTGGCAAGTGGATTAACAGCTGCGGCAATGGGATCATTGCTTGCCATATTCAATACCGCTTCTGAAGTTGGTTTTGGGAACGTTGTGAAAACGCTACCTGGATTCTCGGTCATTCAAAACTGGGTGTTCAATGCAAGCGGTAATCCACTCGTATCCGAAGCCATTGCCGTCAATGTGCTGGCAGGAATAACCGGATCTGCATCTGGTGGACTTTCGATTGCGTTGGAAGTAATGGGAGGTCACTATTTGCAGGTAGCCCAAAGTGTCGGAATCACCCCGGAAATGCTTCATCGAATTGCATCCATGGCATCTGGCGGAATGGATACGCTGCCGCATAATGGTGCCGTCATTACCTTACTCGCTATTACTGGACTGACACATCGTCAATCTTACAAAGATATCTTTGCGATTACAATTTTGAAAACAGTGACCGTGTTCATCATTGCTTTTGCAACTTCACTGTTTATTTAATAGAATAGTATTTAGAATGGAGATGATGGAAAATGAGTAAATTATTAACATCTTTTGATAGCGCTATTCAACAAATCGAGGATGGAGCAACCATTATCGTTGGCGGGTTCGGATTAAGCGGAATTCCAGAAAAACTGATCATTGCTTTGCGTAACAAAGGTGTAAAGGATTTGACGATTGTCAGCAATAATTGTGGAGTCGACGATTGGGGTCTAGGTCTTTTACTTGAAAACAAACAAATCAAAAAAATGATTGCTTCTTATGTAGGGGAAAATAAGTTGTTTGAACAGCAATTTTTAAGCGGCGAGCTGGAGGTCGAGCTAGTTCCTCAAGGAACGCTGGCCGAGCGTTTAAGAGCGGGCGGAGCGGGAATTCCTGCCTTTTATACAGCTACAGGAGTAGGAACGGAAGTCGCAAAAGGTAAAGAACATAAAGAATTTGATGGCCGCACATACATTATGGAAAAAGGAATAGTCGGAGATTTTGCCTTTGTAAAAGCCTGGAAAGCAGATCATTTCGGTAATCTTGTCTATCGGAAAACGGCAAGGAATTTTAACCCTGTCGTTGCCACCGCAGGGAAAGTCACGATTGTCGAAGTGGAGGAGCTTGTGGGCACAGGGGAGCTAGATCCGGATGAAATTCATACTTCAGGAGTTTATGTACAGAAAGTGCTTGTAGGAAATGACTATGAAAAACGAATTGAAAGACTTACAACTGCTAACGCATAAAAAGGAGGAGTATTCGAATGACAAGACAACTAATCTTAGAACGGGCCGTTAAAGAAATCAAAGATGGTATGTGTGTGAATTTAGGGATTGGAATGCCGACCTTGATTGCCAACATGATTCCGAATGACTTTAATGTCATGCTTCAATCGGAAAATGGCTTACTGGGAATCGGGCCTTATCCCCAAAAGGATGAAGTCGATCCGGATTTGATCAATGCAGGAAAAGAAACAGTAACGGCAAAATCGGGGGCATCATTTTTTGACAGCGCTGAATCATTCGCGATGATTCGCGGCGGCCATATCGACCTGGCCATTTTAGGCGGGATGGAAGTTTCCGAAAATGGGGATTTGGCAAACTGGATGATTCCAGGGAAGATGGTAAAAGGGATGGGAGGAGCGATGGACCTCGTCCAAGGCGCAAAACGTATTGTTGTCATCATGGACCATGTGAACAAGCATGGGGAATCCAAAGTGAAAAAGAACTGTACATTGCCATTGACGGGAGAAAAAGTCGTACATTGCCTGATTACCGAATTGGCTGTTTTTCAATTTACAGAAGCGGGCATGGAATTGATTGAACTGCAAAATGGCGTAACACTTGATGAAGTGAAAAGCAAAACAGAGGCTGACTTTACGATAAGCCCCTCAATTGAAATTAAAGCGTAAGATAAAGATTAAAAAATAATACATGATTAGACTGCTTTCATTCGCTAACGGGCGAACGGAAGCAGTCTAATTTTTTTTGGGGAATTCCCTTGCAATAATGAAGGAACGACAGGCCTTTTCACCTCAGTTATCAATTCTTGGATAAAGATGATATATTCAAAAAAAATCTGGAAATTTGCGACACTCCTGCCGAAAAACTGGCTAGTCGAGACACCACAGACGCTTGCGTCGAGGCTTGGCAGGCAGTCGGCGGAAAGGGAGCGGATTTCTGAAATCAACTGGAACGTTTGTTAAATAACATATTACTTCTATTCTCTAATAAATTAAGATCGAACTTTTCCAACTATGCTACTTTTCCGTAAAAAAGGCTTATATAAAGTCTGATGGGAATTCAAAAGGAGGATTATAGTGAAAGTAGCATTACGAACATTATTGGATCGATCAGTGAAAAAGATGGGCAAAGGGATGAATCCTGTTGTGAAGGCATCAGCATTGGTAATGGTGGAACGTGCCTATAATGAAGGGATCACTGTACAGATAAGTGCAGGTTATCGCCCTTTGGAAGAACAAGCCACGCTTTATGGTCAAGGACGAGTTTACAGCTACAATGGAAAAAACTATAGTAATTTAGCTAAACCTATTGTGACGAAAGCTAAGCCAGGGCAATCTTATCATAATTTCGGACTGGCGATTGATTTCTTCATTGTGAGTGAGGATGGCAAGAGAGCGATATGGACAGTGAATGCAAAGTGGCAGCGCGTGGCTGCCATAGGTAAGGATTTAGGATTCAAATGGGGTGGGGAGTGGATCTCATTCAAGGATTATCCCCATTTGGAAATGACAGGCGGGTTATCTTATACTCAATTACAAGCTGGAAAGAAACCTCACTTTACATTAGAAAAAAAGAATATATCGAAGACCGGCAAAGGAGATAGTCTTATAATTTCCATCCAAAAAACGTTAAATGGCCGATATAAAATGGCTATTGAGGGTGATGGGGTTTATGGCCCCAAAACTCGATCGGCCCTTATAAAAGGTTTACAAACGGAATTGAATAAGCAATTCAATAAGAAGCTTGTTGTCGATGGGAAATGGGGACCTACGAAGAATGCGATCGTCACCATAAAAAAGGGCGCTAGCTGCAATATCACATGGATCCTGCAAGCAGCGCTCTATATGAAAGGATATAACCCTGGGCCCCTTGATGGAGTATTCGGAAAAAATACCGAGACGGCATTATTCAAATACCAAAGAGCAAGCAGGATATCCGCTGATAAGCTTGCAGGTAAAGAAACATGGAATGATTTGTTTACTTGATAGGGAATCCATACTGTTAGCAGGAAGGTAAAGCTGTAGCAAGAGTGCACCAACTACCTTTTTTCATTACTTATACTTTCAAATCCTCATTATGGATTGCAAAGTTCTTAATATTCCTTTAGAGTACGTACCTGTCGCTATTTTAGTATGAGCCTCCTTGGCTTCTTGAGTTGCATTCCCTACAAGGTAACCATGTTTTACACTTTTTAACATGAGCAGATCATTTCCGCTATCCCCGAAAGCAAAGGCATGCTCCCGACTCAGCCCGAATTTGTCTAGCATAAATCGTACAATCTCATTTTTACCAGTACCTAATGGAATAAAGTCTATATCATAACTATCTTCAGGATCGCCGGCAAGGGGATTGCAACGATTGATATTTACCCCTATCCCGTACTCTTTGGCCACCCTCTGAATGGTGGATAAGTTCTTCTTATCGACAGATTCATGTTGTATTTGATAATAATAATTTCTTTTATAGCGTGAACTTCCCATTTGAGTCTGAGGAATCAATGGTATATTGCCGTTATGTAGAACATTATAAATTTCATCGACTTTCCGTTTATTAAATTCCTCGATATTAATCTGTGAATGCCAATCTGGATCCTTTTCCAAAAAGTTATTTTCTGAGAAATAGGTGATTTCGGTACCTAAGTCACTTGCAATAAAATGCGGGAAAAATCTGAATCTACCATGTTCCATTTTATGTAATATTGATTCGATACTACTCCCAGTGACCCAGCCAAAGACAAGTTCTTCGTCATTACTTTTTGCTACTAAGTAATTTTCAAGTTCATATAAATCTTGCTGCCTCTCGTGACTCATGGAGTGAGGATAATAGGTTTCATCGAAATCACAGAATACAATGTATTTTGGGTCTTCAACATTTGGCATTAACTGAAACCCGCCCTTTTTATTCAACAACATAACAATCCCTCCATTAGCTAAAATTATAACTATTTAAAAATACAACTCAGAAAAATTTTGTTAATATATTAGGAACGGCTTAATAATAACTTCTGAAATCGATAACATGTCAACCACTTATTACAAGGATGGGATTAAATGACGAGAATTAGCGAGATAGCCAAGATATGTAATGTCTCTAAAACAACGGTATCTAGAGTCTTAAATAATCATCCATATGTATCAAAAGAAAAAAGGGAACAAATCTTAAAGGTCATTGAAGAGCTTGATTATGCACCAAGTTCACTTGCCCGTAATTTTAGGACAAATAAAACCCAAACCATTGCAATATCAGTCCCAAGATTCGATCATCCATTCTTTGCCCAATTGGTTAAAGGAGTATCTCTAGCAGCATTGGACAATGATTATAAAGTTCTTATATTTCAAACCTTTTATGATTCGAAAAATGAATGGGATGTTATGGAAAAATTAAAGAATAGAGAAGTAGATGGGGTTATTTTAGGAGCGTTAGAAAATGAATGGAATGTAATAAAGAATTATTTGAAGTACGGACCAATTTTACTATGTAATGAATACCATGATTCCGCCTCTATACCAATTATTGGTTATGACGAATTCGAAGCGACATACAAAGCTGTTAATCATTTAATAAAAAAAGGCCATAGGAAGATAGGTTTTTGCTACGATACTGCTTATAGTCAGGCTCAGATTCAAAGAAAAGAGGGGTTTTACAAAGCTCTGGCAGATACTAATTTACTACATAATGAAGACTGGATATTTGGACATGGTTTTAATATTGAAGATGGATTTCGTATTTGTGATGAAATATTACGATTAAAAGAAAAACCTACTGCGTTGTTTACTGGAAATGATCAAGTCGCAGCAGGAATTATTAAAAAGGCAACTATGTTGGGCTATAAAATACCGGAACACCTAGCTATAGTT
Organism: Peribacillus sp. Aquil_B1; assembly: GCF_022603275.1. Taxonomy (NCBI): domain Bacteria; kingdom Bacillati; phylum Bacillota; class Bacilli; order Caryophanales; family Bacillaceae; genus Peribacillus; species Peribacillus sp. Aquil_B1. The sequence continues at coordinate 299,515 of NZ_JAKXEE010000001.1, forward strand.
GGGTATGATAATCAATCTATTTGCCAAGTCACAACCCCCACCATAACCACAATCGATATACCAATTATGGAATTAGGACAACGCACTGTAATAGAATTGATTAAATATTTAAGTAGTGATATGGAATTAAGGCGCGATGTTATTAAATTGCCTACCAAACTTAAAATCAGGGAATCAACCTAACCATCATTAAGATATAAAACTTCATATAGGTTCATTATCCTTTTAGACAGACACTAAAGAAATTCGCAAAGAAGCGGGGTTCAGCAGCATATGGATGTTAGCGGATGGGCTGTAATCAGTCCTACCCGGCAATAATGCGACCTACCCCGACAATAATCCGACCTACTCAGGGAATAATTCGACCCACGCGGAAATAATTCGACATACTTCAAAATAATCCGACCTACCTGGGAATAATTCGACTTTCCCGGGAAATAATTCACCTAAACCCGGCATAATTCGACTTCCTCCGGAAAAATCCTCCCTACATACAAATCCGCTTTTCACTTAAAGAACTCATTCAAGTTCCAAGCACCAATCATTGCATCGCATAAAACTCCCCGGCGGGTATTCGAATTCACATTCGGAGGTGAGGTTGAAGCCGAGTTTGCGGCAAATTGCGTTAGATGCAGGATTATGGATGGAAGGGAATGCGTGAATATATTTGTATTTTCGTTCGGCTTTAATTTTCTCTATCATTGCCTTCACGGCATGAGATGCGATCCCTTTTCCTTGAAAGGAAGGGAGGACGCTCCAACCGATTTCATACACATTTTCATCATCCCACACTGTTTGCCAGTAGCCAACCGAACCTGCCGCCATTGCCTCTGGAAATGAGTTGATGCTAAACATGCATCCTTTATCTCCAATCTGCAGATACCGTTGATGGCGTTTCAAGATTTGTTCATTACTTTCTGGTCCGCCAAGATGTTCCATCATTTCTGGGGCATTTAGTTGAAATAGTAATGCAAGGTCTTTATCTTCCCATGGTTTAATTTCTATTTTCGTTTCTTTGCTTGGTTCTGAAATCCGACTCACCCCTAAAATTTTATATTTTCTTATATAATCTTCTTGGCTTAATGCGAGATTCCTTTATTTGACCTTATTATTCTATTGCCTTTGTGTTGAAGTTTGATTTTAATAAGAATAAAGGGATGAATGTTTCCCATTAAATGCTATAATTTACAGGTGATTCTATCAAATGACAGAGAACGGAGATGAAGAAATGAAATCTTCAGTAAATCAGTTTTCCACTCAATTTGAATGGATATTGAATGTGATCAATGTGGGTGTCCATATTGTGAATAAAGATGGGGATACGGTTTTTTACAATGAAATGATGGCACATATTGATGGGCTTGATCGTGAGCAGGTGCTGGGGGAGAATATTTTTCAGCTTTATCCTTCATTGACTGATGAATCCAGTACGCTGCATGTAGCATTGGAAAAAGGCAATGAAACGATTGAGTCCATTCAAACATATGTCAATTTAAAGGAGAAAAAAATAACATCCATCAATAGTACGTATCCTTTGTATGAGGATGGTGAAATTATTGGGGCAGTGGAAATCGCAAAGGATATTACGAAGGTCATGAATATGTACGACCAAATTGTCGATTTGCGTTCCCAGCTGGCCGAGACCCATAAGAAAAGTAAGTTCCCAGAAGGGACGGCGACCTATCATTTTAGTGATTTGATTGGTAACAGCCCTGCTTTTCAGCAAGCGGTTTCATTGGCGAAAAAAGCGGCCCGTACACATTCCCCAGTCATGATTTATGGACCAACAGGGACAGGGAAGGAACTTGTCGCTCAAAGTATACATAATGTAAGTGCTCAGCGAAATCAGCCGTTCATCGCGCAAAACTGTGCGGCTGTTCCCAAGGAATTGATGGAGGGGCTGCTGTTCGGTACGACGAAAGGGGCTTTTACCGGAGCGATGGATCGCATGGGCATTTTTGAACAGGCAAATGGCGGTACCCTTTTCCTTGATGAGCTAAATAGCCTTGACCTCGGCCTGCAGGCAAAATTGCTGCGAGTGCTTCAGGAAGGAGAGGTGCGCCGTGTTGGAGGTTCGAAGGAGCAAAAGATTAATGTGAAAATCATTGCTGCGATGAACATTTCTCCAGAAGAGGCGTTGGAGCGGGGAATCATTCGTTCGGACTTATTCTTTCGCCTCAATGTCGTAACGATCCAGATGCCTTCTCTTTCGGAGCGTAAAACGGATATCCCTGAAATCGTCAATCACTTTATTCAAAAATTCAACAAATCATTTTTTACGGAAGTGAGCGGGATCAGTCATAAGGCGATGCAGCGGCTTCTTCAATATCCATGGCCAGGGAACATCCGTGAACTGGGACATGCCATTGAGTTGACCTTCAACGTCATGGACGCAGGGGAAGATATGATTGATGAACATCATCTTCCTGCCTATCTTTTCCCTTCAGGAAATTACGCAACAGCAAATGCGCAAAGCCAACCTACCCCATTGAAAAACAGGATTGATTTACCTGTTGTTCTTGAAGAAATGGAAAGGGAAATGATCATCAACATGTTTGAGAAATATAACGGGAATATCAGCAAAACGGCAGAAGCCCTCAATATTAAAAGACAGGGACTGCAATATAAGTTAAACAAGTACGGCATTGAAAAAGTTTATACGGCAGGGTCGAAGGAATCCAAGTAAATTAAGGTTTTTTGGAAACGCTGTCACTGTCTGGATTATGATGTAATTTGAAGAGGGATCTCTTGTAAAAGAGATCCTCTTTTTTGTTTTATTTGCTTGGCGCAAAGAATCTGGCTGCAAAAAATTATGCGTTATGAAAAATATCTTGCGATTTTAAGCTTGGTTGGCCCCCTTTTGCTTATGTTTTCCTTGTTATCAATGTTGGCATCATTCTTGCGAGAGTATATAGATAAGTTCTTATAATAAGGGGGCATTATTAATGAATTTGATGGGAATGGATGTAAAACATAAAGAATACCTAGGTGGACGCAGGCATTATAATGATATCGAACTGTGGAAGGACGTAACGGAAGAGCAGTGGAATGATTGGCTTTGGCAATTGACAAACACGATTAAAACACTGGATGATCTGAAAAAGGTCGTCAACCTGACACCTGAAGAAGAGGAAGGAGTCCGGATCTCGACTCAAACGATTCCGTTGAACATTACGCCTTATTATGCTTCATTGATGAATCCCGATGATCCTCGCTGTCCGATTCGTTTACAGTCGGTACCGCTTTCGGCAGAAATGAACAAGACTAGATATGATTTGGAGGATCCGCTGCATGAGGATGAGGATTCCCCTGTTCCGGGATTGACGCATCGATATCCGGATCGCGTTCTATTCCTTGTAACGAACCAATGCTCCATGTACTGCAGATATTGTACGCGACGCCGTTTTTCAGGTCAGGTTGGCATGGGGGTTCCCAAGAAGCAGCTTGACGGGGCGATTGAATATATCCGGAACACTCCGGAAGTGAGGGACGTGCTGATCTCTGGTGGAGACGGCCTGTTGATCAATGATAAGATCCTTGAATACGTATTGAGTAACTTACGTGCCATTCCGCATGTGGAAATCATTCGGATCGGAACACGTGCACCGGTCGTTTTCCCGCAGAGGATTACGGAAAATTTATGTAATATTCTGAAAAAATACCATCCGGTTTGGTTGAATACGCATTTCAATCATTCACTTGAACTGACGGATGAAGCGAAAAAGGCATGTGATATGCTGTCGATGGCAGGAGTGCCGCTTGGTAATCAGGCAGTCATCCTAGCTGGTATCAACGATAGTGTCCATATCATGAAAAAGCTTATGCATGACTGTGTAAAAGCAAGGGTAAGACCTTATTACATTTATCAATGTGATCTATCTGAAGGGATTGGCCATTTCCGGGCGCCGGTTTCAAAAGGTTTGGAAATCATTGAAGCGCTGCGCGGCCATACATCAGGATATGCAGTGCCAACCTTTGTGGTGGATGCTCCTGGCGGTGGCGGAAAGATTGCCTTGACTCCGAATTACCTTCTTTCGCAAAGTCCGGATAAAGTCGTTTTACGGAACTTTGAAGGAGTAATCACAAGCTATCCGGAGCCAAAGAATTATGTTGCCGGCAGTGCGGATGCTTACTTTGATGAAGTGTATGGTACTGCGGATAGGAAAGAAGCCGTCGGGATTTCCGCTCTCATGACGGACGAGAAATTCAACTTGGTGCCAGAGGGCCTTCGTCGTCTTGACAAGAGAAAAGCGTATGAAAGCACTGATGAACATGCCTCCTTGAAGGATCGCCGTGATAAACGGGATGAAATGAAGGAAAAATTAAGGTTAGCCCAAGAAAAAAAGAACGCCATGGCCGCCAGTGGCTCGGTGAAATCTGATGGCAAGGAGGAATGAAGATGGACTGCTTATGGTGCAATGCCCCAAACGTAGAAGAAAGTGAAAAGAAAGATTGTTACTGGATCATGCCTGACGGGAAACGCTCAATAAAAGTCCTTCAAGTTCCAGCCGTAAACTGTCCTGAATGCGGAATCTATGTATCAGATTCGATGAATCAAAAGGTGGATGAAGCCTTATCCATATATGATGTGAGTGAATATCCTGATGAGTTCACGTATGATCAGCTTCTTCAGGCACCTGTCAAAAAATTATTCAATTGGAAATAGAATGCCGGGAGAAGCGGATGATATGCATCTCTTCTCCCGAATTCTTTAAATAAGGGGGGTTCATGATGCCTGTTCAAAAGCTGCCTTTTTTCACCCAAATGGAGACCGGGGATTGTTATACGATGGAGCTCTATCATGACCATGCCAATCAGCGCTTACGCATGGATGATTGTCGGGGAAATATCAAAAAAGCGATCGATCGGGCCCTTGCCATCGCAAAGGAGCAGGGCTTTACAAAAGTGATACTTAAAGCGAGGAATGAAGATTTATCAGCGGCGTTGGGTAAAGGATTCATGCTGGAGGGAATATTGAGCAAGTATTTCAAAGGGAATGATGCTTATTGCATGGCCTTCTATTTAACGGATGAAAGGCGAACAAGCGACTTTTGGGTCAAGGAAGATAAAGTCATCCAAGATGTAAGTGAGATTTCTAGACTGATTGAATCTCAGCAAATACCTAAGGATTATATCCTCCGGTTTGCTACGGTTGAAGATGCAAAAGAGCTGGCGAATTTATATGGTGCCATCTTTGAAACCTATCCTACACCGATGAATGATGAGCGATATATCAAGAAAGTGATGGAGGAAGGCACGATCTTTAGTGTTATCGAATATGAAGGAACCATAGTGAGTGCTGCATCTGCTGAAGTGAATGAGATGTATCACAATGCTGAATTAACGGACTGTGCAACAATTCCCCAACATCGAAAGCATGGTTTCATGAAGGTGCTCATCTCCGCCTTGGAACAGGAATTGCTCAGGAAAAACATTTATTGCTCTTATTCATTAGCGCGATCATTGTCAATGGGCATGAATGCCGTCTTTCATCAGCTGGGATATGAATATGGAGGCAGATTAACGAAGAATTGCAATATTTGGGATAAGTATGAGGACATGAATATTTGGGGTAAAGATTTATCCGTCAAGTAGGAGGATTGTTTCTATGGCTAAATACACATGGGTTGATAAAGAAACCTGTATTGCGTGCGGGGCATGCGGTGCAACAGGTCCTGAGATTTATGACTATGACGATCAAGGGATCGCTTTCGTCATCTTGGACGATAATCAAGGGATTGCCGAGGTTCCTGAAATCCTGCATGATGACATGCAAGATGCTATGGAAGGCTGCCCTACCGAATCCATCCTGATTCAGGATGAACCTTTTAAGATCGGTTCCTTTTAAAAACTTAATCTATTAATAGATATGTGTACGAACGTTAAAAAGGAGAGATGAAATGGAACGGAATCATTTGATTAAGCCTACTTTAGATCACGACTATCCCACTATCTCTCATGGGAAAGGAATTTATCTTTTTGATACAGATGGAAAACAGTATATAGATGGCTCATCAGGAGCGGTCACGGCAAGTATAGGCCATGGTGTATTGGATGTTGTCGAGGCAATGACGGAGCAGGCCCGCAAAGTTTCTTTTGCATATAGGTCTCATTTTACGAGTGGAGCCGCAGAGGCATTGGCAAAAAAGCTAAGTGAGTTGGCTCCAGGGGATTTGAATTGGTCGTTTTTCGTGAATAGTGGATCGGAAGCGACCGAAACGGCAATGAAGATCGCAATACAGCATTGGCAAGAAAAAGGGTTCGAGAGAAAAAATCGCATCATATCCAGGTGGACGAGTTATCACGGGATCACGATGGGCGCTTTATCGATGTCAGGTCATGTACCAAGAAGAAAACGTTTTGTGCCGCTATTGGAGGATTTTCCTAGCATATCTGCTCCCTACTGCTATCGCTGTCCTCATAATAATGAAACTTCCGGATGCATGCTTAAGTGTGCAGATGAACTGGAGACAGCTATTCAAAGGGTCGGCTCCGAAAATATCGCAGCCTTCATCGCAGAACCGATAATCGGGGCATCCGCTGGTGCTGTAACACCGCCGGATGGCTACTATCAAAGGATTAAGGAGATCTGCGAAACCTATGACATTCTTTTTATCGCCGATGAAGTAATGACGGGCATCGGCCGAACAGGAAAAATGTTCGCAATGGAACACTGGGGAGTCACCCCGGATATCATCGCATTGGGTAAAGGAATGAGTGCCGGCTATACTCCAATCGCAGCCACGATGATTACTGACCGTGTCATGGAGCCCATTTTAAAAGGTTCGAAATCAATCATGGCTGGACACACATATAGTGCAAACCCTCTCTCTGCAGCCGTTTCATTGGAAGTGCTTTCCTACATTGAGCGAAATGATCTGGTTCAGGCAGCGGAAGAGAAAGGTCAATATCTGTTTAAGAAGCTGGAAGGATTGGCTGAGAAATTTGACATCATTGGTGATGTAAGAGGGAAAGGGCTGCTCCTTGGGCTTGAGTTTGTCTCCAATCGAATATCAAAAACGCCATTCGACTTGCAAATCGGCCTGACTGCAAGGCTTGTCAATAAGGCTTTTGCTAAGGGACTGTTAATCTATCCTGCTGCAGGTGCGATTGAAGGAATCGCTGGCGATGCGGTTATCATATCTCCGCCATTAATCATTACGAATGAAGAAATCGATACCCTCGTCAAGATACTGGAAGCTTCCCTCGAAGAGTTGCGGCAAGAATTGGTCGCGGAAGGTTTGATTGAGGACATGCAGGCTATTTAGGAGGAACGATATGAAGCAGGTCATTACGAAGAAAAACAAAATTGTGACCATGGAAGAAGCATTGGAGCATATTTCCGATGGATGCACACTCATGTATGGCGGGTTTGGCGGAGTGGGGACTCCTCCGACACTCGTGCAGGGTATCCTTGACAAGGGCGTCAAGGAAGTGACCTTGATTGGCAATGATACTGGATTCCCTGACATCGGCATTGGCCGGCTTGTGACTGCTGAAAGGGCAAAGAAAGTGATCGCCTCGCATATCGGTTCCAATCCTAATGCCGGCAGGCTCATGACTGAAGGGAAGCTGCAGGTAGAATTTTCACCGCAAGGGACATTAGCCGAACGGATTCGTGCTGGCGGTGTAGGTTTAGGCGGGATTTTTGTCGATGTCGGGATTGGTACGATAGCCGAAGAAGGCAAGGACAAGATGGTGATAGAAGGAAAAGAATACTTGGTGGAAACCGCTTTGACGGCTGAAGTCAGCATCGTCCATGCCAAAAAGGCAGATTCACTGGGGAATTTAGTGTACGACAAGACTGCCTGTAATTTCAATCCGCTCGTCGCGATGGCTGGAGCCTTCACGATTGCTGAAGTAGAGGAAATCGTTCCTGTTGGCGAATTGGATCCTGAATGTATTGCCACTCCAGGCATTTATGTAGATATGGTGATTCCGACAAAAGGGGTGAATTGGAAATGGGCATGGCAGTAGATGTACGAAATCGTATCGCGAAACGCGCCGCCAAGGAAATCCATGACGGATTGATCGTCAATTTAGGCATCGGCATCCCTACCTTGGTGGCCGACCATATACCTCAAGATATTCATGTGCTGTTCCATGCGGAAAATGGAGTTCTCGGTACAGGGCCAAGTCCTGATCCCGGGCAAGAAGATCCTGCCCTCTGTAATGCGGGAGGGTTCCCGATCACCACTGTAATGGGAGCTTCATATTTTGACAGTGCAACAGCGTTTGGAATGATCAGGAAAGGATACATTGACATTACGATCCTTGGAGCCCTGGAAGTGAGTGAGAAAGGTGATTTGGCGAATTGGATCGTCCCAGGAAAGCGGGTGCCGGGGATGGGAGGGGCAATGGAACTTGCCCAGAAAGCCAAAAAGGTGATCGTCCTGATGAATCACGTGAATAAGCAGGGTGAATCGAAGATATTGAAGACATGTACGCTTCCATTGACGGCAAAGCAGAGTGTGGATTTAATCATTACGGAAATGGCAGTCATGGAAGTTACAGAAGAGGGATTGGTGCTTAAGGAAGTCATGATGCCATATACCGTGGATGATGTGATAAGGAATACAGAGGCAACGCTGAAAATCCATGCTGCTGTCAACACCATTGAATAGGTAAGAGGAGGAAAAAAGCATGAATGAGGTTGTCATCGTTGCTGGAGCGCGAACTGCAGTTGGATCCTTTGGCAAATCACTCCGGAATGTTAAAGCTACCGATTTGGGCCGTCAAGTATTGGAAGGTTTAATGGATAATTCTGGGTTAGGTAAAGAAAAGGTAAATGAAGTGATTTTCGGACATGGCTATGTCCACGGAGGCGGACTTAACTCGGCCCGTATTTCGTCGCAGATGGCTTGTTTCCCACACAGTGTCACAGGCCACGTTGTTATCAAAGCATGTGGATCAGGTTTAAAGGCCATTACCAACGCCGCTTTAACTATCGCTGCTGGTCAAGAAGACGTAATCATTGCCGGCGGAGTGGAGAGCATGAGCAATGTGCCTTATATCGTGAAAAATAGATGGGGCAGTAAATTTGGAAACGTAACGATGGAGGATGCTCTGCTGGCAGATGGATTAATATGTTCCTTGGGAAATGAGCATATGGGAATAACCGCCGAGCGCTTGGCTGAAAAATACGGTATCCGTCGTGAAGAACAGGATCAATTTGCTTATCAAAGTCACAAGAAGGCTTGGAAAGCTATAGTAGAGGGGCGCTTTGATCGAGAAATTATTTCGCTTGAAATCAAGAATCGAAAAGGACTTCAAATCTTCAACCATGACGAAGGGGTACGCGAGGACATTCATCTAGATCAACTAGCCAGTCTTCCAGCAGTATTCAAAAATGATGGAACCATTACGGCAGGAAATGCCTGTCCTATGAATGATGGAGCTGCAGCTGTACTATTAATGTCCAAGCAGCATGCAGAAGAAAAGGGATTAAAACCGCTCTTGAAAATAAAGGCTTTCGCCAGTGCAGGAGTTGAACCTGGAGTTATGGGGATTGGACCCGTACCAGCGACTCGAAAGGCATTGGCAAAAGCAGGTCTATCGTTAGAGGATATCGGACTGATTGAACTTAATGAAGCCTTTGCTGCCCAAGCACTTGCAGTGATCAAGGAGTTAGATTTGAATCAGGATATTGTCAATGTCAATGGAGGGGCAATTGCACTTGGTCACCCTGTAGGAGCAACAGGTGCAAAATTGACTGTCACACTGATGCATGAAATGTTGCGTTCACAAGTTAAGTACGGAATGGTAACGTTGTGTATGGCAGGTGGAATGGGACTTTCAGTAATCTATGAGAATATGTGTATTTAAGGAGGATAAATGTGCCGGATATAAAAAAACGGATAAACCAATGGATCAAGGATCATCGGGAAGAAGGAACAAACCTGTTGCAAAAAATGGTACAAGCCCCGAGTACGCAAGGAAATGAAGCAGGGGCACAGGCCATCGTCGCCCAAAAGCTGCAGGAAATGGGTCTGCAAATCGATAGTTGGGAACCTGACGGCGGAGAGCTGAAAAAGCATTCTTATTTCTATTCTCCACGCAGTGAATTTTCCAACAGCCCCAATGTGGTAGGTATCATGAAAGGGACTGGAGGCGGACGTTCCATCATTTTGAACGGACACATCGATGTGGTCCCGGATGGAGACCGGGATCAGTGGGACGACGACCCCTATAGCGGAGCCATTAAGAATGGAAGGATGTTTGGACGCGGAGTAACCGATATGAAGGGTGGAAATGTATCGCTGATCCTTGCGATGCAGGCATTGAAGGAAAATGGCATCCAATTAAAGGGAGATGTCATTTTTCAAAGTGTGATTGAAGAAGAAAGCGGCGGAGCCGGAACATTGGCGGCCGTCCTGAGGGGATATAAAGCCGATGCCGCCCTGATCCCTGAACCGACGAATATGAGGATCTTCCCGAAACAGCAGGGTTCGATGTGGTTCCGGATCCATGTGAAAGGACGGTCAGCACATGGCGGAACAAGGTATGAAGGCGTTAGTGCGATTGAAAAAAGCATGACCGTCATCAATCATATTCGTGCCTTGGAAGACAAGCGAAATGCACGTATCAGTGATCCGCTTTATCAGAACACGCCTATTCCGATTCCGATCAATCTAGGCGTCATTGAAGGCGGTAATTGGCCGTCATCCGTCCCTGACCTTGTGAAAATCGAAGGAAGAATGGGCGTTGCGCCGGAGGAAACGATGGAGCAGGCGAAGGATGAAATGGCGGCCTGGTTATTACAGCTGGGGGAAGTGGACCAATGGTTCAAGGAAAACCCGCCCGTATTGGAATGGTTCGGGGCACGCTGGGTTCCAGGAGCAATTGATGTAGAGCATGAACTGATGAATGCGCTTGTTCATCAATATCGGCAAGTGGCCGGACAGGACCCTGTCATTGAAGCCTCCCCTTGGGGAACGGATGGGGGATTGCTGACACATGTCGGTGAAACGCCTGCAATCGTTTTCGGGCCGGGAGTAACCGAGGTTGCCCACTATCCAAATGAATACATCCTGCTCGACAATGTGTTTTCCACAGCCGAAATCATTGCGCTTACTCTCATTCAATGGTGTGGAATGGAGCCTGAGCAGGATGGGGTCACCCAAACCGGAAATAGGGAGACGATACCAGGCAATGGAAATTAAACTGGATAGCATTCCAGCAAGTAAAGCGAAAAGCGGTTATTAAAACTTTTTACTATTTCTTGAACTTTTAACTTTAAAAGAAAATGAGGTAGGAACCATATGGATATGAATCTCATTGATAATCAAGAACCGACAGTTAAAAGGCAACTGAAAGCAAGGCATATGACCATGATTGCCATTGGCGGTTCAATAGGAACCGGATTATTCCTGGCAAGCGGGGCAACCATCCAGAGCGCAGGGCCCGGCGGTGCCCTCGCTGCATATGCCTGCATTGGAATCATGGTATATTTCCTGATGACGAGCTTAGGGGAAATGGCGACATATATGCCTGTGTCTGGATCATTTTCCACCTACGCCACACGCTTTGTTGATCCCGCATTCGGCTTTGCACTTGGCTGGAATTATTGGTTTAACTGGGCAGTCACCCTTGCCGTGGAAATAGCTGCTGCAGCCATCATCATGAAATTCTGGCTCCCTGATGTACCCAGCCTTATATGGAGTGCACTATTTCTTGGAATCGTCTTCACCCTCAACGCCCTATCCATTAAAAGCTATGGTGAATCTGAATATTGGTTTGCCTTAATAAAAGTCATTGCCATCATTTGCTTCATCATTATTGGTTTATTGACCATATTTGGGGTTTTTGGCGGAAAGGTGATCGGATTTGAAAACTTCACTATGGAGGAGGCACCATTCAAGGGAGGATTTTTATCGATCATCTCAATCTTCCTAATCGCGGGATTTTCTTTTCAAGGCACGGAACTGGTTGGTATTGCTGCCGGGGAAAGTGAAAATCCCGAAAAAAATGTTCCGAATGCGATCCGCCAAGTATTTTGGCGCATCCTATTATTTTACATCGGAGCCATCCTGATACTCGGCCTCTTGATTCCGTATACGAGTCCAAGTTTGCTGAACGGGGATGTCGAAAATATTTCTGTAAGCCCTTTCACGCTTGTCTTTGAACGGGCAGGGTTGGCATTCGCGGCATCCGTCATGAATGCGGTCGTGTTGACTTCCTTACTATCCGCTGGGAACTCGGGACTATATGCATCAACGCGGATGTTATGGTCGATGGCAAAAGATAAACAAGCTCCCAAATTCCTGGCCAAAGTCAACCGCAGGGGAATCCCGATGAATGCTTTGATCATCACGTCCTTAATTGGAGGACTCGCCTTCTTGACCTCCATTTTCGGGGACCATGTATTTACATGGCTATTGAATGCATCCGGGCTTACTGGATTCATCGCCTGGATTGGAATCGCCATAAGCCATTATCGCTTTAGACGTGCCTATGTTGCACAGGGCGGTGACCTAAACGAACTGAAATATAAAGCAAAATGGTTTCCATTCGGTCCGATCCTTTCATTCACCCTGTGCATGGGTGTCATAGCAGGACAGAATTACGAAGCATTCCTAAGCGGCAGCATCGACTGGTATGGCGTCGCTGTCTCCTATATCGGATTACCGATATTCCTGGTGGTCTGGTTAGGATACAAGATTTATCACAAGACCAAATTAATATCATTAAAAGATTGTCAATTTGATAAATCAGATGTGGCATGAATAGATAAAAACCTGAGATCCCTTTGGGGACTCAGGTTTTTTCTCCGAAAACAGAATTATATTTCCGAAAAAAGGATTATATCTTCGAAAAAAGGATTATATCTTCGAAAATAGAATTATATCTTCGAAAACAGAAATATATCTTCGAAAATAGAATTATATCTCCGAAAATTAGAATATATCTTCGAAAATAAGAATATATCTCCGAAAATGAATCATTTTTTGTAGCTGAATATTTGGGGAGGGTGTGAAATACTATTATTCTATGTACGATAATACTGTGGTTGAAAGGAAAATGAGGATGAAAGAGGCGTTTCGCGGTTCTGGAATTGGAGTCATTTTCATGGCGTTCTTCGGTACACTGTGGGCAGGTACCGGTGTAATGGGATTGCAGGGGTGGGGGTTTCCCTACGTGGAACTCGCAGCCATATTGATCGGAATCATACTGGTTATCGTCGGCATTTCATTAATTCATGCATCACAAAAAATGTCCAATCAAGTTTCAGAAAATGGGGCTAGGCGTCTTAAGCGTATCGGCTTTTTGTTTAATATGGTCTTCATTGCCGAAGGTTTGCTTATCGGGATTGCCATTGCCATCTGTAATTTGATCGATCAGACCGATCTTATACCAGGAGTCATCGCCATTATTGTAGGAATTCATTTTTTACCTTTGGCATCGCTTTTTCAAATCAAGATCTACTATGCAACAGGAGTGCTTCTCTGCTTATTGGCGCTTATCACATTGCTTATTGTGCCAGACACTGTCATGTTTAGGGAGCATCAAATCCTTGTACGGTTATCCTTGCTGGGCTTTGGATGCGCGCTAATTCTCTGGACCACTGGACTTTCGCTTTGGCTTAGAATAAAGAATTCAAGTGGAACGATAGCCGATGAAAATTGAATCAATCAAAAAACCCGTCATGGTGAACGGGTTTTTCATTTTGATTAATTTTTCATCCAGGTCAAGAGCCTGACAATTTGAAATGGGTCATTCCAAACGAGAATGAAACTTAAAAGTAAGAATGCAGCAACAGCCATTTTTTTCGACTTTCCTTTTTCATTTTTATACATTGCCCCGAAACTGCATAACATACCAAGAAGTAACGCACCGAATCCTGAAATCATAAGCTGCTCGGAGGCTTTTAGTAAAGAAAGGGAACAGCAAAATGATAGTGTACCGATTACTGCAAATACAACGGACCAATTGCTTAAACGTTTCATAGAGACTCCTTTTTTTACTAATTATACCAATTCAGTGTTTGCAATGAAATTAATAAATTTGAGGTTGTCACTTATGGAAATATATTGTAATATATATAACAATATAAAAATCCATTTACATTTCAGAAGCATTGATAAGGACATGAATCATTTTTACGGTCTGCAGAGAGGGAAGGGCAGGTGCGAACTTCCTGGCTTAGGAAACTGATTTACCGCCTTTGAGTTATATCGGTGAACAAGAGTAACTGATATCGTCTAAGCTGCGTTACAAGCTCCAGAGCCATGAGTGTTTTTTGCTTATGGGAAATTGGGTGGAATCACGGGTAACGCACTCGTCCCTTACTTAGGGATGGGTGCGTTTTTTATTATTATAATTATTGCCATGATAAGGACATGAATCAATTTTACGGTCTGCAGAGAGGGAAGGACAGCTGCGAACTTCCTGGCTTAGGAAACTGATTTACCGCCTTTGAGCTATATCGGTGAACAAAAGTAACTGATATCGTCTAAGCTGCGTTACAAGCTCCAGAGCCATGAGTGTTTTTTTGCTTATGGGAAATTGGGTGGAACCACGGGTATAAACGCACTCGTCCCTTATATAGGGATGGGTGCGTTTTTTTATATATAAAAATATTGCCATGATAAGGACATGAATCATTTTTACGGTCTGCAGAGAGGGAAGGGCAGGTGCGAACTTCCTGGCTTAGGAAACTGATTTACCGCCTTTGAGTTATATCGGTGAACAAGAGTAACTGATATCGTCTAAGCTGCGTTACAAGCTCCAGAGCCATGAGTGTTTTTTGCTTATGGGAAATTGGGTGGAATCACGGGTAACGCACTCGTCCCTTACTTAGGGATGGGTGCGTTTTTTATTATTATAATTATTGCCATGATAAGGACATGAATCAATTTTACGGTCTGCAGAGAGGGAAGGACAGCTGCGAACTTCCTGGCTTAGGAAACTGATTTACCGCCTTTGAGCTATATCGGTGAACAAAAGTAACTGATATCGTCTAAGCTGCGTTACAAGCTCCAGAGCCATGAGTGTTTTTTTGCTTATGGGAAATTGGGTGGAACCACGGGTATAAACGCACTCGTCCCTTATATAGGGATGGGTGCGTTTTTTTATATATAAAAATATTGCCATGATAAGGACATGAATCATTTTTACGGTCTGCAGAGAGGGAAGGGCAGGTGCGAACTTCCTGGCTTAGGAAACTGATTTACCGCCTTTGAGCTATATCGGTGAACAAGAGTAACTGATATCGTCTAAGCCGCGTTACAAGCTCCAGAGCCATGAGTGTTTTTTGCTTATGGGAAATTGGGTGGAACCACGGGTAAACGCACTCGTCCCTTATATAGGGATGAGTGCGTTTTTTTATTACTAAAAAAGGGGTGTTTATGTGATGGGGGAAAAAATGATTAAAGTTCAATTCCCGGATGGGCAGCAAAAGGAATATCCGCAAGGGATGACAGTGGAAAGTGTGGCAGGGTCCATCAGCTCAAGTTTAAGGAAAAAGGCAGTAGCAGGCAAACTGGATAAGCAACTGGTTGATCTAAGTCACAAGCTGAATGAGGATGCCGAGTTGTCGATCTTGACTCTGGATTCGGATGAAGGATTACAAGTGTTACGACATACAGCGGCGCATGTTTTGGCGCAGGCTGTGAAAAGGTTATACCAAAATGTGGAATTGGGGATGGGGCCAGTCGTGGAAGATGGTTTTTACTATGATTTTAAGTTAGACCATCCTTTGAGCTCAGAAGATCTACAAGCCATTGAAAAAGAGATGGAACATATCATAAGTGAAAATCTGGAAATAAAAAGGATCGAAGTGACTTATGAAGAAGCTGTGAAGTTATTCGAGGGCAGAGGGGAGTCATTCAAGTTGGATATAGCAAAGAACATCCCGAATGGTGAAAAATTAACGCTCTATCATCAGGGGGAATTCGTCGATCTTTGCAGAGGGCCCCACCTTCCATCCACATCATTTATAAAATCGTTCAAATTGACTCGCGTATCAGGTGCCTATTGGCGGGGAGACAATCAAAACGAAGTTCTTCAAAGGGTGTATGGCGTCGCTTTCCGAAAGAACAAAGATTTACAGGATCATTTTAAATTCCTGGAAGAAGCGGCCAAACGCGATCACCGTAAATTAGGGAAGCAGTTGGAGTTATTCATGTTTTCGGAGGAAGCACCTGGAATGCCGTTTTATTTACCGAAAGGGCAAATCGTTAGAAATGAATTGGAGAAGTTCTCGAGGGAGCTTCAGACTGAGGCTGATTACGACGAAGTTCGGACTCCTTTCATGATGAACCAGCGGTTATGGGAACAATCGGGTCACTGGGATCATTACCATGAGAATATGTACTTCACTGAGGTGGACCAAACAAAATTCGCGATGAAGCCAATGAACTGTCCGGGGCATATGCTTATTTTCAAAAACAGTCTTTATTCATACAGGGATTTACCCATCCGGATGGCCGAATTCGGTCAAGTCCACCGTCATGAATATAGCGGTGCATTGAACGGGATGCTGCGTGTCCGTACATTTTGTCAGGATGATGCCCACATCTATGTTCGGCAGGATCAAATCGAAAGTGAAATTAAACAAGTATTTTATCTGATCGATAAGGTGTATCGCACTTTTGGATTCGAGTATTCCGTGGAGCTCTCGACGCGTCCAGAGGATTCAATGGGTGATGACTCCCTTTGGGAAGCTTCTGAAACAGCCTTGAAAAATGTTCTGGAAAGCATCGGGATAGATTATCAAGTAAATGAAGGAGACGGGGCATTTTATGGACCGAAAATTGATTTTCATATTAAAGATGCATTAAAACGAAGCCACCAATGTGCAACAATCCAACTTGATTTTCAAATGCCTGACAAATTCGATCTGGCTTACATTGATGAAAATAATGAAAAAGTCCGTCCGGTCGTCATTCATCGTGCCATTTTTGGATCGATCGATCGTTTTTTCGGAATCCTGATAGAACACTTTGCCGGTGCTTTTCCGGTATGGCTTGCCCCGGTGCAAGTACAGATTATCCCTGTCTCACAAGTTCATTTGAACTATTGTTTAAAGGTTCAAAAAGAACTGAAGAATCAAGGCATAAGAGTAAAAATTGATAATCGGAATGAAAAGCTGGGGTATAAAGTCAGGGAAGCGCAGATGGGGAAAATCCCATATATGCTGGTTCTTGGAGATAAAGAAGAGAAAGAAGATCAAGTAAATGTCCGGAAATACGGGGAACATGAAGTTGAAAATGTCTCAATAGAAATGTTCATCAAGAAAATGGTTCAGCAAATAAAAGAACGCAGCATCTAACAAAAAAGCAGCTTAATCCGGAATTCACGAGTAAATGCGTGAAACTCACGAGTAAATGCGCGAAACTCACGAGTAAATGCGCGAAATTCACGAGTAAATGCGTGAAACTCACGAGTAAATGCGCGAAATTCACGAGTAGAGCACGAACTCACGAGTAAATACGCGAAATTCACAAGTAAATGCACGCAATTCACGAGTAAATGCACGCAATTCACGAGTAAATACGCGAAACTCACGAGTAAATGCCCATTGAATTAGGTTTGAATAAAAAAAGACAGCCGAAATAACTCGGCTGTCTTTTTTCTATCTACAAATCCATACCCAGCCAACACCAGGAATGAACTGCTGAAAACAGTTACCGCCCGGTCCGCCTTGGCCGCCACCTTGGCCGCCACCTTGGCCGCCGCCTTGGCCGCCACCTTGGCCGCCGCCTTGGCCGCCGCCTTGGCCGCCGCCTTGACCGCCGCCTTGACCGCCACCTTGGCCGCCGCCTTGGCCGCCGCCTTGACCGCCGCCTTGACCGCCGCCTTGGCCGCCGCCTTGGCCGCCGCCTTGACCGCCGCCACCGACAGGGCAGGTTAATCCTAGGTATTGCAATCCGACTATATCTGTACGATGAACCTCATTCGGGATACCACCTTCTAGAATCTGTACCATACCAGTGGCAGTATTGAGGCCCATCAAAATAAAGGTATGCTCGGTGTTACCCCAAAATGCTCTGAAACAATGACCTTGTCGGCCTGCGTTCAAATGGCTCTGAATAGTGGCTACTGGAACCAGTGTTTGTACGGGCAGTCTGTCATCATAATAAGGCAAATTAGCATAGGAATTATCGTAATAATATGGATTATTATAATATGGAACATTATAAGAGTAATAACCGTAATTATTATACATTCAAGAAATCCTCCCTTTGTGTTTACCCTTTCAGGCTATGAACAAAGAGGGATAAGTGTCCGACATGGACAAAGATGGACACTAAAATGGGCGGCCTTTTATATATCTTATACGAATTTACGAGTAAACTCTTATATTTCCTAAACTCTTTATGTAAATAAAACCTTGGCTGCTTGGATGGCAAAGTAAATGCCAATCCCTATAAGGGATATTCCTGAAATGATCGAGATGCCCATTAGAATGGGTTTGGATAAAAAGCGTCTGAAGGTGCTGGCGATGATGGCCATTGCGAAGTCCCAGGATAAGAGGCCGACAAGGATCCCTGAACTGTATAAAAGTAATTGATCCATATCATATTTTGAAGCGGAGTTTGCGAGAATGGATCCATAAATCCCCAGCCAAAACAAAATGGATAAAGGATTCGAAAGGGACATGATGAATCCTGTCAGGAATGAAGAAAGAAGGGAATCTTTCGCTTTTCGTGTATTCACTTCAATCTTACCTGCACTTAACAGACTTTCAATTCCGGTATAGGTCAGGACGAAAAATCCAAAAAGCCATAAAAATGTCTTCATGAAGGAGTTGTCCAAAAAGTGGACGACACCGAAAAAGACTAGGCCTATAAATACAAAATCCGCTAAAATGGCACCCCAGCCAAAAACCCAGGCATGCCAAAATCCCTTCTTGATTCCTTTGTCCAATTGAGCAGCATTTATAGGACCGATAGGAGCCGCCAGTGATAAGCCTAATAATACATAGCTGAAAAAAACACCCAATTCCTCACCTCATCGTTTGTTACATCCTCACTTATTTGAATGTATTCAGACAATTGGACTTGTACCACATTTTTTAACCCATTTTTTGAGGTGATATATGGTGAATCATTGTCCGGTTTGCTGCTTATGGATGTACCTAGTCTGACATGGATCTTTTTGTAACAACACAGAAAACTCCTTCATAATGTAATTTAGTCAAATGGAAAGACGCCAATTTTAATGCATGCGCTATTCAAAGCGGAATTGGAGGATAATTATGCCTGAATTATCGATGCCAAATAAATACAACACAATTCTTGATATCATGCATACGGATATTGCAATAAATGAGATAAAGGATCATTTTGAAGAAGGAATTTCAAATGCGTTAAACCTGATTAAAGTATCAGCACCTATCATTTTAAATGAAGGTAATGGTATAAATGACAATTTAAATGGTGTCGAGCGGATTCTTACCTTTGAAGCTCTGGATATTAAGAATAAACAAATCGAAGTGGTTCAATCTTTGGCAAAGTGGAAAAGAATCACTCTTTCTAGATATGGTTTGGCGTGTGATGAAGGCATTTACACAAATATGAATGCGATAAGACGTGATGAAAAGCTGGATCATTTACACTCGTTATTTGTGGATCAATGGGACTGGGAGAAAGTCATAACGAAAGAACAGCGTAATGTAGATACATTAAAATCTGAAGTGAAAAAAATATATAGAGCCATTAAATCGACCGAATGTTATATGTTTGAATTCCATCATCTGCTTAAGCCTGTGTTACCTGATGACATTCACTTCATTACGACCCAGGAGCTGGAGGATTTATACCCAAATCTGACTTCGAAGGAAAGAGAGAACGTGGCAGCGAAGAAATATGGTGCGATTTTCATCATGAAAATTGGCGGAGAGTTACAATCGGGGGAAAAGCATGATGGACGTTCTCCGGATTATGATGATTGGGACCTAAATGGAGATATCGTTTTATGGAATCCACTCTTGGAATGTGCTTTTGAAGTTTCTTCAATGGGAATTCGAGTAGATGAAAAGTCTCTGTTAAAACAATTAAGATTATCCAACAACGAAAATCGTAAGGTGCTCGATTATCATAAGGCCGTATTGGAAGGAAAGCTTCCGTATTCAATAGGCGGAGGAATTGGGCAATCCAGACTATGCATGTTTTTGCTGAAGAAAGCACATATTGGCGAGGTTCAGGTTTCGGTATGGAATGACCAAATAGTAAACGACTGTAAAAAGAGGAATATTATTCTTTTATAAAGACGAAAGCGGGAAATCCATTCTTAAAAAGAATGGATTTTTTGTTTTAACGGTCAAAAGGGGTAATTTTGGGTGAAGCGCTACTGAATAAATCTTTCTGCGCTATAACATAATAATTGGAGACATCTAATAGTGATGCAAAACAAAAATGGTTACCTTTTATGCAATAAGTTGCTTTTATAATGGATGAGGAGTGTAAGTATGGAGGGTCATGAGAAGCAAAATAAAGATGTAAGCGTGTGGTGCCTGATCAGTATGGCATCGATTCCATTGGTAATGACACTTGGAAATTCAATGCTTATCCCGGTTTTGCCCATTTTCGAGGAAAAGGTGGGGATATCTTCATTCCAATCAAGCATGGTGATAACAAGCTATTCCGTAGCATCCATTTTTTTAATTCCCATAGCGGGTTATTTATCAGATCGATTTGGACGGAAAATGGTGATTCTGCCAAGCTTGATCCTTGCTCTTATCGGCGGTTTGATCGCAGGTTATGCATCATGGAAAATGGAAAATCCATACACATGGATCATCATCGGGAGGGTATTGCAGGGGATTGGGGCGTCTGGGGCCTCGCCCATCATTTTGCCTCTGGTGGGGGATTTATACAAGGATGATGATGAGAAAACCAGCTCGTGTTTAGGAATTATAGAAACCTCGAATACATTTGGGAAAGTACTGAGTCCGATACTGGGTTCCCTGTTTGCTGCATTTATCTGGTTTTTACCTTTCTTCTCGATTTCATTCTTCAGTTTAATATCTATTGTCTTGGTCTTTTTCTTTATAAAGGTACCAAAGGAGAAGGATGAGCCGAAGAAATTCAAAGAATTCTGGCATGATACGAAAAAAATATTCAAGCAGGAAGGAAAATGGTTATATACAGTTTTCCTGATTGGTGTATTTGTCATGTTGGTTTTGTTCGGTGTTCTTTTCTTTTTGTCTGATAATCTGGAAAAAATCCATGATTTGCATGGAGTTAAAAAAGGTTTAGTGATAGCGATCCCGCTGTTTTTCCTTTGTGTATCTTCTTATGTTGCCGGGAAAAAAATCAAGGGTGAATTACCAATCATGAAGAAGATCATCATGATCAGTATAGCTGTCCTTTCAATCAGCCTTGTATTTGTCGGTTTTACAAAAAACAAGGTTTTCCTTTTATTACTCGTAACGAGCTTGGTGGGAATAGCGATTGGTGCGTTATTGCCGACACTCGACGCAATCATGACTCAAAATATAAAAAAGGAACAGCGGGGGACAATTACCTCCTTCTATATGTCATCAAGGTTCATCGGAGTTGCGGCAGGCCCTCCGGTCATGTCCCTTGTCATGAAAAATCATATCAATTTGACCTATATCATTTCAGGGATCATTGGTATAGGCATCGTATTGATTGTTATGAAATTCATTAGTTCAGACAAAAAAGAAGCTGCTGCCTAAAGGTTTCTATAGAAATCCCCCAAAAAAGCCGGGCTTTCCCACGGCTTTTTTGTAATCGGGAAAATTTTTTTTGCATGTGGTTATAGGCAGAAGGTTGTCACATAAAATGTACAAGTCATGAACTAGCTCGAAGGAGTGATGCTTTTTGAGTGTACATTTACTGCTGAGTTACTTTTTCTTGGGACTTACCCTTGCAGCACCGATCGGTCCGGTGAACTCTGCTCGTATCGATAAAGGAATCAAAAACGGGTTTTGGCATGCCTGGATCGTTGGGGCAGGGTCGATGATTGCAGATGCCTTGTTCATGATTTTAGTGTATGTAGGTATGGTACGGTTTTTAGAAATTCCGATTGTCCAGATTTTTCTATGGCTTTTTGGGGGATTCGTGCTTATTTATTCTGGTGTTGAAAGTGTTTTACGGGTTAACACGATATTATTAAATGAATATCGGAATAAAGATTCTTTCATTTCCTGTTTTTTGACTGGGTTCATCATGTCTGTGACCAGTCCATTATCCATTTTATTTTGGTTGGGGATATATGGATCTATTTTAGCTAAAACAGCTTCAAGTTATGGGACATCACAACTTTTCATTTATAGCGGGATGATCTTCCTTGGACTTACCTGCTGGGATTTTTTTGTAGCGGCATTAACGAATGGATTTCGCAGGTTTTTAAATGAAAGAAGCTTAATGGCCATTTCGATCATCTCTGGATTATCATTGGTCGGCTTTGGTGTTTATTTTGCATATCAAGGCATTTCTGCCATCATATCATAAAGCAGAATGCTTTCCGGTTAATACATAGGATAGGGTATTTGAAAACTTCTTCCTTGCATAATTCATTGTGGCATTATCAACACTATGAATGATGGAAGGGGGTAAATGTTATGACAACAAAAGCCAATTGCAGTTCAGCGAAAGGGAAGGCTGTCCAAGATTCTAATGCATCAGGTGAACAACAAGGCGATATGAAATGGTGGCAGCTATCATTGGTCGGTGTAGGCTGTACGATCGGGACAGGGTATTTCCTCGGATCGACCATAGGGATTAAAACGACGGGGCCATCCATTGTATTTTCATTTGTACTGGCTGCACTAGGTACCTACATCGTTTATAATCTGCTTGCCAAGATGACGGCTGCCGATCCTCAAGAAGGTTCTTTTTGTTATTATGCCAATAAAGCATTTGGACGATGGGCTGGCTTTAGCTGTGGCTGGAATTATTGGTCCTCCAATATATTGATCATGGGAAGCCAGCTTACTGCGCTTTCGCTATTATCTCAATTTTGGTTCCCGAAAGTGCCGCTGTGGCTATTTGCATCCGGTTTTGCCATCGTTTCAATCGTGGTGGTATTGCTGGGAACAAAAGGGTTCGACAGGGTGGAAAACATCCTTGCGGTAATTAAGACAGCAGCAATCGTAATGTTTATCATTATAGCCATATGTGCCGTTTTCGGCTGGTTTGGTCTTGCTGGAGCGAAACCGCCATCCTTTCCGAATACGTACAATGAATTATTCCCAAAAGGCCTAAAAGGGTTTTGGACATCACTTATCTATGCCTTTTATGCGTTTGGCGGCATTGAGGTCATTGGACTGATGGCGATGCAGCTTAAAAAGAAGGAAGATGCGCCAAAGGCAGGGACGATCATGCTCTTGGTTCTTACCATCATCTATGTGGTTTCATTGGGGTTAGCCGTAACCATGATTTCGTTAGGTGCATTCAGTGAAAAAGAAAGTCCATTCGTTTCGGCATTGGACAGTTATCATCTGGCATTTTTCCCGCACGTTTTTAATGGTGCGATCATCATTGCCGGTTTCTCGACGATGACCGCTTCACTATTTGGTGTAACCAATCTATTGGTAACGCTATCCAATGACGGGAATGCACCCTCATTATTCATGCAAAAGATCAAGAAATTCAAGGACCTTCCACTGCCTTCACTGGGTCTTGGAGCCTTAGGACTATTAGGATCAATCATCACTGCCTTGCTCCTGCCAGGCAAGATTTATGAATACATTACAACATCTGCTGGAATATTACTTTTGTATAACTGGGCATTCATCATTCTTTCTTCATTCAAAATCTTGGAGAATAAGATTTGGAGTAAGATTACGGCCGTTTTCGGACTTCTTTTAATTTTAGCGGCGGTCAGTGGCACTCTGCTTGAAAAAGAAATACGTCCAGGTTTTTTCATCAGCCTTTTATTCATCGTGATCATCGGTCTTGCCGCCGTTTTCATGAAGTTCAAGGTTTGGAATAAGAACAAGGCGATGGCCGCAAAAGCCAGTAAATCAGAACTTGATTGAAAAAAGGAACTCGACTACACGAAGTCGAGTTCCTTTCGATTTGGCTCTAAATCTCAATTATTATTGGAAGAATCATTGGTTTTTTCTTAGTTTGAGTAAAGAGATAGTGCCCCAATTCCTTCTTTATGGTTTGTTTGATGATGTTCCAACGGTATATTTTTTCACTTTGTAAGTCGTTTACCGTTTTCGTAACAAGACGATTCACATGTTTAAGGAGGTCCTCTGAATTTTGAACATATACAAATCCACGGGAAATGGTATCGGGTCCTGATACTATTTTTCGTTCCGTCTTGCTTAGTGTTATGACAATAACGAGCATGCCATCTTCGGAAAGCTGCTTGCGGTCCCGCAGAACGATTTCTCCAACATCACCAACGCCGACACCGTCAACAAAGGTATTGCCGGCAGCCACTCTTCTCGTTTGACGGGCAACGGAGTTTTCAATATCCACCACATCGCCATTACTGATAATGAAAGTATTGCCCTTCTCTACCCCGACAGACTCAGCTAACAACCGATGCTGGTGCAACATCCGATATTCACCGTGAATGGGAATGAAATACTTAGGTTTCATCAGGGTGAGCATGAGCTTTAACTCTTCCTGATAAGCATGTCCGGATACATGCATGCCCGTTACAGTCCCAGAACCGTAAATGACTTTGGCACCCAGTTGAAACAGGTTATCGATGATCCGAGAAACATCCCGTTCATTTCCGGGGATTGGAGTGGAGGCAAGAATCACTGTATCATCAGGCAAGATGCTCATATCCCGATAATTTGAACTGGAAAGGCGGGAAAGGGCAGCAAACGGCTCTCCTTGACTTCCTGTACATAAAACTGCGACCCTTTCAGGTGCATAACTATCGACTTCTTGTGGTTGGATTAGCATCCCATCAGGAACATCGAGGTAGCCGCGTTCAATGGCAACGTTTACGACGTTCACCATGCTTCGTCCAATCAGGGCGAGTTTCCGGTTTGTCTTCTGTGCCGCGTTCACAACTTGTTGAACGCGATTGACATTTGAAGCGAAGGTCGAAAGGATGACTTTCTGTTTTGCCTGCATGAAGGCCTCTTCGATATGGCTGCCAACGAGATGCTCCGAGGGGCTGGAGCCTGGACGTTCAGCGTTCGTGCTTTCCGATAATAAAACCAAAACACCTTCACTTCCGATTTTGGCCATTTTATGAATATCGGGATACTGATCATTCATGGGAGTCAAGTCAAACTTAAAGTCCCCTGTATGAACGACCGTGCCTTCTGGCGTTCGCATGGTGACCCCAAGGCAATCGGGTATACTATGATTCGTTTTGAAAAAGTCGAGAACCATCTCCCCGAATTCCAATCTTGAATCCGAGTCAATCTGGATTAACTTCGTATCACCCAAAAGGTTATGTTCTTTTAATTTCAATTCAATCAAACCAAGTGTTAAACGTGTGGCATAAATGGGTACATTCAATTTTTTTAAGAAATAGGGGATACCGCCAATATGATCTTCATGCCCATGAGTTACAATCAAAGCCCGGATCTTCTCTTTATTCTCTTGGAGAAAGGAAATATCAGGAATGATTAAATCGACTCCTAATAAACTTTCATCAGGAAACTTGGCACCACAGTCAATAATGATGATATCGTTTGAATATTGAACCACATACATGTTTTTACCGATTTCATTCACTCCGCCCAGAGCCAGTATGGACAAAGCATTCTCTTTCATACTCAAGTAGATTGACCTCCCTTTATGATGATAAGGATAGTGTTTCCTTAGGTCCCTTTTATAAAACCAACTCTTTTCGTAAAAACAAGGCAAATTCAAAAAGTCATAAAAAAAAACCTACCGTTTTCGGTAGGCGCGTGTATCCCAACTCTTCATCGGCTCAAGCAAGAATGGATGCTTTCTTCAAAAGTATCAATGTTTGCTTGGACCTGCGGTGCATATCCAGTCTTCAAAGTGAGCAGCAAACTTTCTATCAAGAATTTTCGCGGCTTGTCGGACTGCATCAGCTCATCTTGGATAAAGTCGATTAATTCAATGGCTCTTGTTCGATCTTCATCGCAAGGCAAAGCTTTGTTTATCGCTTTTTTCAATTCAGTTGTGGATTGAAGCAAATCATTATGGCAAGGATCAAGGTGGTTTGTAAAGTTTGGAAACCAAGTATCCATTAGTTCCGGATCAATGATTTGTTCCCCGCTTTCAGCCACTTCATTGACTAGGCGGACAATGCGGTTCATGCAATAGCGGATAATTTGTATGTCCGGTGTACCGGAGGGATTGGCCCGATAGCTAAAATGATTCATGTGGGTCATCATCGAATGAAAGATGATGACGCTATCTAAAAGATAGGGTTTTTTGCTTTCACCGAATATATCGATAAAACGATTATACATCCAGCGCAAGCTCAACAATAGCGTGTTATTGATGAATTGTTTTAATTCTTCATCGTTGGAAACACGGACTTCTTCGATCAGGATAAGCAATTTGCTTTGCTTGTTCACCATCATCTGCAGTTCGAGCTGCCGGATGAAAATTTCAATATCGGCGGAATCTTGACCAATCAACAGTTTTTCCCGTTCATGGCGAATCTTTGTATAAAAGGAACGGAAAATGGCTATAAATAATTCACCCTTCGAAGGGAAATAATTATAAAATGTACCTTTTGATATACCGCTGCCGTCTAAAATGTCCTGAATAGACGTCGCTTGGTAGCCTTTGTCAATAAACAGCTTATGAGCCGTATCGATGACATTCTGCCTTCGGTTGTTCATCATATCACCTTATTTTCATTATACTGCTTGTATAAATGTAATCGTACTCTATTTTTCATCACAGCACAAACCCCTATTTAAACCAGTAAATTTTTATTGCAAAAAATGAACTAGGGGTATATTATTGATTTTGTGAGTTTGGAATATACCACTCGTATAAATAAATGAACCAATAGTTTGAATGGAGGAATAGATAAATAGTGAGTACTGCACAAACAAATGAGAAAAAGGGTTCGTATGGCATTTTAATCATACTGATGGTCGGTGCGTTCATATCGATACTGAATTCAACCCTTTTAAATATTGCACTGCCATCAATCCAAATAGACCTGGGAATCGAGACTTCCACAGTCCAATGGCTGACAACGGGCTATATGCTCGTGAACGGAATCATGATTCCGACAACTGCCTTCTTAATAAGAAAATATTCGGTGCGTAATCTGTTCCTGACAGCCATGCTCCTATTCTCAATCGGGACGATCGTGGCAGGTGTAGCGCATGTATTCCCGCTATTATTGAGCGCACGTATGGTTCAGGCTGCCGGTTCGGCAATCATGATGCCATTATTGATGAACGTACTTTTAACTTCTTTCCCAGTTGAAAAACGGGGCTCGGCAATGGGACTATTCGGTTTGGTCATGATGTTTGCCCCTGCAATCGGGCCGACGCTTTCAGGCTGGATCATCGAGCATTATGATTGGAGAATGCTATTCCATTTCATTACTCCGCTAGCTTTACTAGTGCTTATTTTCGGCTTCTTTAAACTTAAAGACCACAAGGAAAAAGTCGATATCTCAATTGATAAAATATCGGTCATCCTTTCAAGCTTAGGCTTTGGCGGTTTGCTTTACGGATTCAGTTCGGCAGGCAGTAAAGGCTGGGACAGCCCGTGGGTATACGTAACACTGGTAGTCGGTGCCATCTCCCTGATCCTTTTCATAACACGCCAGCTTAAAATGGAAACACCAATGCTTGAGTTCAGGATCTTCAAGCACCCGATGTTCGCTTTATCCGCAACGATCTCAATCGTACTGAACATGGCGATGTTCTCGGGGATGATCTTAATTCCGATGTACACACAAACAGTACGTGGCATTTCACCATTCGATTCTGGATTACTGATGCTTCCAGGTGCGTTATTAATGGCCCTCATGTCACCGGTTACCGGTAAGCTTTTCGATAAATTCGGTGCCCGCATCCTTGCTTCAATCGGGTTGCTTATCACCGTGGTAACTACGTATTTGCTAAGTAAATTATCAATGGAAACTACGTATACAGAAATTGTAATCCTGTTTTCCGTTCGTTCCTTCGGGATGTCAATGTCCATGATGCCGATCATGACAAATGGTTTGAACTCGCTGCCAGCCCGCATGAACCCGCACGGTACAGCCATGAATAATACACTGAACCAAATTTCCGGTGCGGTCGGTACGGCATTGCTCGTTACGGTCATGTCTAACCGTGCAGCTTCTACTGCCGAAGAGTTAATGACGAAAGCGATGAGCAAATTAACAAGCCAGCCCACCGCTGAGATGATGGGCCAAATGAAAGCCCAAATCGGGATGCAGGCAATGCTGGATGGAATTAACTTCTCCTTCTTTGTATCTACCTTCATTGCCGGTGTGGCGCTGATCCTGGCATTATTCATTAAGCGTGCTTGGCCGGCTGAAGAAAAACCAGCTGTGAAAAAAGATCAAACCGCTTAAATGAAACAATAAAAGGCCCTATGCCACCTGAATCTTTCAGGCAGCATGGGGCATTTTTTATAACTTCTGCCATCTAGTTTGATTTACAGCGGAATTAATTCAGACTACAGCGGAATTATCCGGCCTACGATGGAGTAATTCGACCTACCACCGAATAATTCGACCTACCACCGAATAATTCGACCCACGTAAAGATTAATTCGACCTACCACCGATTTAATTCGTCCCACGAATTAAGAATGTTTTAACCGGTGATTTCACTTGTAAACAAAAAAGCGCAGTGCCATTTGCACTGCGCTTTTTTTACATTAAGATGTCACTTCTTCTGAAGTTACTTTTGCATGCTGGATATGGCTGGTTATCCAGCCAATGATCGCTGCAGAAACGAGATAGGCAAGTAAGATCCAAATCTGCGCCTGCAAGTTTTCCCAGCCGCCTAATGAGATGACCTCTTGAAGTTCCTTTAATGAGTGGGCCATAGGTAGAAATTGACCGATTTTCGTCAATAATGACATGCCCAGTTCCCCTGGGAATGTTCCGCCACAGGTCGCCAATTGGAACACGAGAAGGGTCACGGCTGCGAATTTGCCCACCACTCCGAATACGGTCACCAACATAAGAATGAATGTCATGAAGGTAAATGAAACAATGATGCTTGATAGAATGAATACAGGGACACTTGCTACATGTAAATGGAATCCAAGCAGGACGACTGCATCCACTAGAAGTGCCTGAATCAAGCCGATTACATATACCAGCATTAATTTATTCGTGAAATGAACGGTTCCGGTAACCTTAAGATTCTGCCTGCGGCCAAGCGGCAAGATATTGGAAGCCATGATGCCGCCTACATAAAAGGCCAATGACAGAAAATAAGGGGCAATTCCGGTTCCGTAGTTAGGTACTTCAGATAAATTGGATTGGACCAATTGTACGGGTTCAGAGAACATCGAAGTGGTTGAATCGTCGTACTGAAGACTGGCCGTTTTATCGGCAGCTTCATTAAGCTTGGCGGATAAGTTGTTAGAACCCGTTTCCAGTGAAGCCAGTCCGTCTTGAAGATCCGTCGATCCACTGGCTAGCTGGCTGCTTCCGCCGGCTAGCGATTCGATTCCGGCATGTAAAGTGGAGAAACCATTTTTCCATTTAAATAATCCATTCGCCAATTCTTCAGAACCCTCGTTTAATTGCTTGGCACCCGAGGTAGCTTGTGCCATTTTATCACCAAAAGCATTCATCCCGGTTTGAACGGTTTCTTGTCCATCAGCCACTTTGGCAGCACCTTCACCCAATTGCTTTTGACCGGCATGTAAAGTCGTGGCTGCTTCGGATAAACCTCCTGATAGGGCAACGATTTGCTTGAAGTCTTGATCCTTTATTGCATCGGGATGACTTTTCATATAGGCATCCAATTGTTTTTTTAGAGTATTCGCTGTATCGGCAGCCTGTTCTTGCCCTTGCATCAATTTTGCATTTCCGGCTGACCAGTTCTCGACACCCTGACTTACTTCATTCATTCCATTTTCCAATGAGTGATGTCCATCCGATAGCTGCTTCATGCCGGAATATAAGTTCTGGGAACCTGATGATAATCCTGTCGCACCATCCGCTAAGGCTTCTTGTCCATCCAAGAGCTTGTTGCTTCCTGTTTGCAGCTTCTGGGCGCCATCATTCAAATCCTGGATGCCATCATCCAATTTCTCACTGCCGTTTTTCGCATCCACCGTTCCTTGATGAAGTGTTTCCGCTCCATCCCCGGCATCCGCCAAGCCTTTAGAAACCTCCTGGAATTTCGAAAGGATGCCTTCAGAATAGACTTTTGTAATGCTTGCGTTGATTTTTGCCGTCATTTTTTCAACAGCAGTAGAGCTGATCTGTGAGGCAACGAAGTTCTTACCTGGATTGACAGTATACAAAAGTTTAGCTCTTTCCGGTTTTTCATCCATTAAAGTCGTGACATTTTCCGAAAAATCTTCCGGAATCGTGACAACCATATAATAGGCATCTTCCTTAAGACCCGTTTTTGCCTCTTTTGCCGTGACAAAGTGAAAATCCAATTCTTTCTGCTTTTTCAATTGTTCAACGAAATCATCTCCAGCCTCGACTGGCTTATCGTCCATTTCCGAACCATTATCGAGATTGACCACTGCCACAGGGAGCTGATCCAACTTCCCATAAGGGTTCCAATATCCTGCCAGGAAGAAACCTGAGTAAATCAATGGAACGACCAAAAGGAAAATTAAGGCGATTCTCCCGTGTTTATGTTTCCACATTGCTTTTATATCTTGAAATACAAGTTGTAAACCTTTCATTATTTAGCCTGCCCTTTCTAACCAAGAGATTATTTCATCATAATGGTTTTTTTAGATACTGTATAATACATAATTGATTATGTAATAATAGATTTAAATCTATGTGAAAAGAGTGGGAAAATGGAAATATTACAGCTCCAGTATTTTCAAACCGTAGCACGGCTGGAACATATGACGAAGGCTGCGGAACAACTTCAGATTGCTCAGCCATCCCTCAGTAAAACCATATCCCGGCTTGAAGAGGATTTGGGAGTCGCACTGTTCGATAGGGAACACCGGAAAATCAAGCTCAATGCAGCTGGACGAATTTTCTTGAACCGGGTCGAACGTGCTTTTGCGGAACTGAATGAAGGGAGGCGCGAAATAGTGGAATTAACAGATCAAGACCAAAAGAACATCACCTTGGCCGTTACCATTCCCAGGGTCCTGCCTGATTTATTGGGTGCATTTTTATCTCAATACCCGGATGTCCGTTTTCAACAATTCCTAAAATCCATATCATCCATGAAGCAGCTTCTAATAGAAGGAGAAATCGATTATTGCATATCATCCGTTCCGATTGAAGGCCCAGACTTAAAGTGGGAACCGCTGATCACCGAAGAAATATACTTGATCGTGCCTCCCGATCACCGGCTGGCAGGCAGGGAAAGCATTACACTTCAAGAAGTGAAAGATGAACCATTCATCAGTATGAACACAGGATTCGGATTCCGCAGCCTCACCGACCAATTTTGCCTCGAAGCAGGATTCGTCCAGCACATCGCCTTCGAAGGAGATGAACCAGCTGTCATCTCGGACCTTGTCAGAAAAGGGTTGGGAGTCGCTTTCGTATCCGAATTGACATGGCTTCATCAAACCGGATCATTATCCCATAAAATCCGAATAACTGAACCTGCTTGTCAAAGAACAATAGGGCTCGGCTGGTCAGAAAAACGCTACTTCACCCCAGTAGCCAAGCAATTTCGGTTATTTGTCATGGATTACTTCGCTGCCGCCAACTCCGCCAGACCAAGGTGAATAAATGTGGAGAAGGTCGAAATAACCGGAATTAAGACAGGAATGAATCGCTGTTAGGGCGAAATAATGGGTCAAGTCATAAAAAGTATAATTTAATTATCGTGAACATAGTATTTTAGGAGGTTTTCTTAAATAGATCGGATTTGACCAATTCCGATCCTGGGAGATGAATGGGGATGGAAATACGGGTTAATCAAATTGAATTGAATGGACACACGTTTCAATACCGGGAGAGCGGGGATGTTTCTGCACGGCCGCTAGTTGTTCTGCACGCGATGGGTAAAAGTGCAGAGTCATGGGATCAAGTGGCTGCCGGATTAGGAGGAAATTATCGCGTATTAGCTTTAGATCAACGTGGACACGGTGGGAGTGCGAGAACCAATACATACACATTCGAATTGATGTGCGATGATTTGCTTCATTTTGCGGATGCGCTTAATTTGGGGAGGTTTTCACTTATGGGGCATTCCATGGGGGGAACAGTTTCCTATCTATTCTCGCAAACTTTTCCTTCGAGGATAGATAGATTGATTGTCGAAGACACGCCTCCTCCTTTTTCGGATAAGCCAATGGAGGTACCTTCCAAACCTTCTGTTCCACTGCCGTTTGATTGGCAGGTAGTGCCTTCGATTCTACAGCAGCTTAATGAACCCGATCCCAATTGGTGGGCGCGCCTTACCGATATTATGATGCCGACGCTTGTTATAGGGGGCGGGTCGAGCCATATTCCCCAAAACAAATTGCAGGAGGTTTCCGAGCTTATTCCGAATTGCGAATTGGTTACGATAGAGGATGCCGGACACTTTGTCCATGAAGATAATTTACCAGCTTTCTTGGCTGCCGTAACAAGGTTTCTTTCCAAAGGACAGGTGCTTTAATACGCTTAAGAGGGTTGCCGATGCAGCCCTCTTATTCCTGCTTTAAAATGAATGGTTAATTTTAAAGACGGAATTTACCGATTTATTATTCAAAATTTCCAGCAACTGTTCAGCCATATAGTCAGCGCTATATTTAAAGCCAGTGTTGACCCATTCGATGATCATGCCTAATATCGCATATGCTTGGTAGCTGGAGGCAAGTTCTATATTGATCTTAGGATTCGGCAGGTAATCCTCCAGGTCCTCCAATGGAAGTTTCTTTAACTCATTACAAATCCGTTCCAGTAATGTAGGCCATGCATTCGATTTTAGGAGGAGGGTATAAATGTTTGCAAAGTTAGCTACATGTTCAAATATTTTGATGACTGAAGCCGTTAGTTCTTTGATGGTGAAAATTTCAACGTTCTTATAAGGTTCCCGGTAAGATATGATCAAATCGGCAATCACATCCTCCATGACCTCTTCAAGCAGTTCCTCTTTGTACTGATAGTGTTTATAAAATGTACCCCGATTAAGGTCGGCGAGTTCTACAATGTCAGTAATCGATATATCCCTGAAATCCTTATTTTGCATTAATGATATGAGGGATTCTTTCAAAGCCATTTTGGACTTCCTGATCCTTCTATCAACCCCAGTGTTATTATCAGTCATTTTCTTCACCCTTTGTTCGTTATTGTGCTTTTAATAAACAAAATGACCACTTTCTGTTCATTGTTCAACATCGAGGTCATCATTTGCTGATTGTATAAGCCTACTGAAACTAATTATACTATAAAGGAAGGTAGTTAATGAACACTTGTACAATAAGTATCACTTCACTAGAATGAATGGGGGAGTTCAAATGAAATTACAAGACAAAGTGGCAGTAGTGACTGGAGCAGCATCTGGCATGGGGAAACAAATTGCTATAGATTATGCTAGAGAAGGGGCTAAAGTCGTCGTATCGGATCTAAATCTTGATGGTGCGAACGAAACGGTAGAAGAAATAAAAGCGAATGGCGGTATGGCCTTTGCCATTAAAACGAACGTAGCGGTGGAGGAAGATATTCAACATTTGATCGATACCACGGTCAGTACGTATGGTACGGTGGATATTTTGGTGAATAACGCGGGCATCATGGATGGCATGGAACCTGCTGGAGACATTGAAGATTCTAGATGGGATCGGATTTTTGCCATTAACACGACAAGCGTCATGCGTTCGACTAGAAAGGTGCTGCCGATCTTTTTAGAAAAACAAAAAGGGGTCATCATCAATATTGCTTCTGCTGGGGGTTTGTACGGTGCTCGAGCAGGCGCAGCATACACTGCCTCAAAACACGCAGTCGTTGGGTTCACAAAAAACACGGGCTTCATGTATGCCAATGAAGGGATTCGCTGCAATGCTATAGCACCAGGCGGAGTTGAAACAAATATTGGTTCCAGCATGACGAATATAATGAGTTTGGCATCTCTCGCCAACAATTGGGTATGGCTATCAATCCACGCAATGGAAAACCTGAGGAAATCGCTAAAGTGGCTTTGTTCCTTGCTTCAGACGATTCAAGTTTTGTTAATGGTACAGTCATCACCGCAGATGCTGGTTGGAGTGCATATTAAGCACGTAAATTAAAAAAGAATGGTCAAGAACTTGGTGATTGATATATGCATTCCTGCCAGTAAGCAGGGATGCATTTTTTTTGAGTGGAGCATTGGATGGGGAATTTGGGTAGCCAGACAATTTTGCTAGAGGAAGTTTCAACCTCATTTCAATCGAAAGTGGATAAGCGGGGGCTGGATAGTTCGACTACTATCCAGTTTTTTAAAATAATTATGCTATCAATTGGATTTAAAAGATAAGTTGAACCCTGAAATCTTGGAAGCAAAATAGGTTCCCTGAAAAAATCCACTTTCCCTATGAAATTGGATCATCGAGTGATCCATTAGTTTGCTGCAATATCTCTCAAACGATATATTAATTGGCGTGAGAATATTGAAGGACTTTCTGCCGGACGTAATCAAGGTGCTTGTACATTTGGCTGAATGCTTCATGTGGGTCATGTGCTGCAAGTGCCGCATAGATGGCTTTATGATACTTCACAGTCAGTTCCCGCTCTCTGAATTGAATCAGGCTATTTATTTTATTATGAGTGATCAATAAGGAATCGATCATGCCTTCAATTATGGGATTGTTCGCACTTAAAGCAATGATCTTGTGGAATTCTTTATCGGCTTCTCCATAATCGTTGTCTTCACTATTGGCAATCGTGTCAATCGTAACTTGCAGTTTCTCCAGCTGTTCGTCCGTGATCTTCTCGGCAGCCATTGTTACCAGTCCCAACTCCAATGCCATTCGCGCTTCGATGATCGCTGGTAAATTATCCGTAGCCAGCGCCAGCATGACAGAGAATGGATGTGTACCGATTTTATCGTTAAAAAAGGTTCCTTCACGCGTTTTCCGTGTAATGACACCAAGTGTATCAAGTGCACTGAGCGCCTCACGTAAAACAGGCCGGCTTACTTCAAGTTCTTTCATAAGTTCCATTTCAGGAGGCAGTTTGTCGCCCGCTTTCATTTGTCCGCTGACGAGCAGATGCACGATTTGATCCACGACTTGTTGTGAAAGAGTGTTGCGATGTACCGATTGTACGCCTAGTTTCTTTGACGATTCTTCCATTGTGTAACCCCTTTTCTGTTAAATCCTATATGTATTCATACTGTAAGACTAATTATATAATATAATACACTTATTTGCATGTGAGGATAAGAAGACCTATGTCCAAAAAAAGTAAAATGCGCCGCTCTAAAGAGAGAGACGCACGCATTGTTGGAAAAAAAATCATCTCACAAGGCAAGGAGATTTTGGATTGAACTTCCATCCGGAAACCAGGTATTGCATAGCCATTGAATCATCACGGGCACCAAGTCCTTTTTGTTTATAAAGCTGATGTGCTTTCTCGATTTGTTCCATATCCACTTCTATTCCAAGTCCAGGTTTGGAAGGGACATCGACCATTCCGCCGACAATTTTAAAAGGTTCTTTCGTTAAACGCTGCCCATCCTGCCAAATCCAGTGGGTATCGATTGCAGTGATTTTTCCTGGTGCGGCTGCTGCAACATGTGTAAACATGGCAAGTGATATGTCAAAGTGATTATTGGAGTGTGATCCCCATGTCAATCCCCAGTCGTTGCACATTTGAGCGACCCGGACGGAGCCCTGCATCGTCCAAAAATGCGGATCGGCAAGAGGGATGTCCACGGATTGAAGTTGTATGGAGTGCCCCATTTGCCTCCAATCCGTTGCAATCATATTCGTAGCGGTTGGAAGGCCCGTTGCACGCCTGAATTCAGTCATGATTTCCCGGGCGGAAAAACCATTTTCCGCTCCGCATGGATCTTCCGCATAAGCTAAAACATGATGCTGATCCCGGCAAAGTTTAATCGCATCCTCAAGCAGCCAACCGCCATTTGGATCAAGCGTGATCCTGGCTTCAGGGAACCGTTCCGCAAGTGCCGTCACCGCTTCGATTTCTTCCTCCCCGCGTAAAACCCCGCCTTTCAATTTAAAATCATTGAATCCATAGCGAGAGTGGGCCGCTTCTGCCAAGCGGACAATTGATTCGGGTGTCAGCGCTTCTTCATGACGGAGGCGAAGCCAGTCATCTGCCGCTTCCGGTTCGCTTAAATAACCAAGATCTGTTTTATTGCGGTCACCTACATAAAATAAGTAGCCCAGCATTTCCACCTTATCACGCTGCTGTCCTTCACCGAGAAGGGCTGCGACAGGAACACCTAAATATTGGCCAACCAGATCAAGAAGTGCCGCTTCCAATGCTGTTACGGCATGAATGGCAATACGGAGATCGAACGTCTGGAGGCCGCGTCCTCCAGCATCGCGGTCCGCAAACTGCTTACGGATGGTATTCAGAATGTTGTTGTATGTCCCAATGGACTGGCCGACAACCAATTGTTTGGCATCTTCGAGTGTTTGGCGGATTTTTTCGCCCCCAGGAACTTCACCTACACCTGTATTACCCGCATTGTCTTTTAGAATGACAATATTCCGGGTGAAATATGGAGCATGGGCACCGCTCAAGTTCAGCAGCATGCCGTCATGGCCCGCAACTGGAATGACGCTCATTTCAGAAATTACCGGTGTGCCGATTTTTACATGATCCTTAAGTATTTGATTGTTCATAATTTTTCCCCCTACTAGAATATTTAGTTGACTATGACTTTAACTCTACACGTTTAATTTCACCAACCAGGAATAAATAACTTAAAATTGCGACAAGAGCATTGGCACATACAAAGACTAGCGCCCCATTGAACGACCCTGTCGTGGCAATGATATAACCGATGATGATCGGTGTTGTAATGCCGGCAATGTTACCGAATGTGTTGAAAAGCCCCCCGCTGACACCGGACATTTCTTTTGGGGAAGTATCGGCCACTACCGCCCAGCCGAGTGCCCCAAATCCTTTACCGAAAAACGCAAGGGCCATAACGAAGATGACAACCCATTCCGTATCTACATAGTTTGCTGCTACCAAGCTCATCGATAGAATCATTCCAACAACAATTGGGAATTTTCGGGCAACAGTCAATGAGAATCCCTTCCGTAACAGGAAATCCGAGAATGTTCCTCCGAGAATGCCGCCAAAAAATCCACAAATGGCGGGAAGGGAAGCGACGAGTCCAACTTCAAGAATGGTCATGCCCCTTTCTTGTACAAGGTACACAGGAAACCATGTCAGGAAAAAGTACGTTAACGTCGTAATGCAATATTGTCCGAGATAAACACCTAACAGCATGCGGTTTGATAAAAGCTGCTTAATATGATTCCAGTTGACGCCTTTCTTTTCCTCCTTATTTGTACTGCTTTGATCCATATTGATCAAAGCGCCGCCAGCTTCGATATATTCAAGCTCAGCTTTGTTGATACGAGGATGTTCCTTTGGGCCATAAATCGTTTTCAGCCAGATGAATGCAACGATGATTCCTAAAGCACCCATAAAGAAGAAGACGTATTCCCAGCCAAATTTATACGTAATGTAACCCATGATCGGTGCAAAGAGAACGGTTGCAAAATACTGGGCTGAATTGAAAGTGGCAGCCGCGGTTCCGCGTTCATGGCTTGGGAACCAGGTAGCAACGATGCGGCTATTGGCCGGGAAGGAAGGGGCTTCTGCCAATCCAACTAAAAAACGCAGCCCGAACAATACCATGACAGCTGTTCCGGCGGAACCGAAAAAACCGAGAAATCCTTGTAAAAGCGTAAAGGTAGACCATAACGTGATACTCCAAAAGTAAACCTTTTTTGAGCCAAAACGGTCTAAAAGCCATCCGCCTGGAATTTGTCCAGCTACATAAGACCAAGCGAAAGCGGAGAAAACATAGCCCATCATGACTGAATCGAGACCAAGCTGACCAGACATGTCCGTACCCGCGATTGATAGCGTCGCACGATCCGCATAATTCAGAGCAGTGACCAAAAAGAGCATAAAGACAATGAACCATCGTGTGCGTGTTTTTTTCTGGGCACTTGGCAGTTTAGGAGATGGTTGAAAAACTTTTTCTTCAGCGTTCATATACTCACTTCCTTAATCGTATTTAATTATAATTTTTATTTGATACCGCTTACAATGTTAATCGTTTCCTCCTTCGTGAAAATTCTTAATATTTAGTTTTGTCCAATGGTAAGACAAATAAAATTGTTTGTCAATGGCTTTTTTTTCGTGAAACTTTTATCATTTTGGCTCCTTAATTATCGTGTTTTTTTGTATATAGTAGAAGCAAAATTATTGAGGGTTGAAGTAATGCTATATTTTTCAGAAAATAAAAAAAATACGATTGACCATACAGTGTATTTGTCTTACAATAAAACAATAATACACAAGGGGGAATAAAAAATGAATAAGATTCGCAAGGCACCTAAAGGAATTCTCGGATTTCCCGTGGCACCATTCACAACGAGTAATAAGCTTGATGAACAAGCACTCGCCCAAAATATCCAATTTTTATTAGATGAGGGACTCGAGGCTATTTTCGTTGCATGTGCAGCAGCGGAATATCCTTCGTTAAGTAAAGAGGAATATGAAGCGATGGTAGAGGTAGCCGTATCCGTCACGGCTGGAAAAGTACCTGTATACACAGGGGTAGGCGGGAATATTCAAACTTCCCTCGAACTTGCCAGAATATCAGCGGATAGAGGGGCAGACGGATATTTAATATTACCTCCATATCTTGTTACTGGAGAACAGGCAGGTCTGGCGGCTTATTTCAAAGCCATCGCAGAAAGTACAGACTTAAATTCCATCGTATATCAGCGTGATAATGTGTCATTTTCACTTTCAACTTTGGAAGCGCTTGCTGAGGTCCCGCAGGTGGTTGGCGTCAAAGACGGTCTAGGCAATATGGAGTTGAATGGACTTCTTACACAAACGTTCGGAAAGCGTTTCGGCTGGCTGAACGGAATGCCGCTTGCGGAAGTTACCATGTCGGCCTACGTTCCACTTGGCTTTGACTCATATTCATCGGCGATATCCAATTACATTCCGCATATTTCACGAAAATTCTATAATGGCATTTTGAGCGGAGATCAAGAAACGGTCAATGAAATTTACCAACAGGTCATCATGCCAATCAACAACATTCGCCGTCAGCGAAAAGGATATGCCGTTTCTCTCATTAAAGCAGGTATGGAGATTATGG
Organism: Peribacillus sp. Aquil_B1; assembly: GCF_022603275.1. NCBI lineage: Bacteria > Bacillati > Bacillota > Bacilli > Caryophanales > Bacillaceae > Peribacillus > Peribacillus sp. Aquil_B1. The sequence continues at coordinate 338,837 of NZ_JAKXEE010000001.1, forward strand.
GAATGCCGGTTGGGCAAACAGTCAGATTACCAATTCTTCCGGTGGAAAAAGAACATTATGCAGAGATGCAAACGATATTAGAGAATGCTTTAAATCGTTTTCCAAAAGAAACACCAATTCAATCAATCTAATAAGGGTGGAGATTATATATGATAACTACAGTTCAAACAAAAACGTATCTTAACTATATTAACGGTGAATGGGTTGCTTCTATTTCAAATGAAGTTGAAAAGAGCTTAAACCCGGCAGATAAACAGGCAATTGTCGGATATGTACAAAAATCTACGAAGGAAGATTTGAACCTGGCTGTGGAAGCGGCAAAAAAGGCGAAAGACAAATGGCGCAAACTCGCTGGTTCAGAGCGCGGGGAGTATCTATATAAAGCAGCGCAAATTCTTGAAAAGCGGATCGATGAAATCGCAGAATGTGCAACACGGGAAATGGGAAAGACCTTTGCTGAAACAAAAGGGGAAACGGCACGCGGCATTGCGATCCTGAAATACTATGCAGGAGAAGGGATGCGTAAAGTGGGGGATGTCATTCCATCCACCGATAGTTCAGCGCTTATGTTCACGACGCGAGTCCCGCTTGGTGTTGTGGGCGTCATAACACCTTGGAATTTCCCAATCGCCATCCCAATCTGGAAGATGGCCCCTGCTCTCGTTTATGGGAATACGATTGTGGTGAAGCCAGCCACCGAGACGGCCATCACCTGTGCGAAGATCATGGAGTGTTTTGAAGAAGCCGGTTTACCGGCGGGTGTAATCAATATGGTCACAGGACCGGGCAGTGTCATCGGGCAGGGCATTGCCGATCACGAAGATGTAAACGGCATAACCTTTACCGGCTCAAATGGCGTCGGAAAAAGGATTGGACAAGCGGCGTTAGCACGCGGAGCGAAATACCAGCTTGAAATGGGCGGGAAAAATCCGGTAATCGTTGCAGCGGATGCGGATCTTAATCTGGCTGTAGAAGCCGTCATTACAGGTGCGTTCCGCTCGACGGGGCAAAAATGTACCGCGACAAGCCGTGTCATCGTTGCAGCTGAAGTTTATGAAGAGTTCAAGCAGCTGCTGGTGAAAGAAACGAAAGGCATTTCCATCGGGGATGGATTGGACAGTGGGACATGGATGGGACCATGTGCTAGCGAAAATCAATTGAATACGGTTCTTTCCTATATTGAAAAAGGCGTCGAAGAAGGCGCTGCACTTCTAATTGGCGGGAAGCGTGCTGAAGAAGGCCCTCAGGCAAATGGATTTTATGTAGAGCCTACGATTTTTGATAACTGCACGTCTGATATGACGATTGTACAGGAAGAAATTTTTGGTCCGGTGATTGCTTTATTGAAAGCTGATTCCGTTGAAGAGGCTCTGCAACTTGCGAACAGTGTGGAATACGGCCTAAGTGCTTCAATTTTTACAGCGAATATCAAACATTTGCTTTCATTTGTTAACGATATGGAAGCGGGTTTGATCAGGGTTAACGCCGAGAGCGCAGGAGTTGAATTGCAGGCGCCATTTGGCGGCATGAAAAACTCCAGCTCCCACTCCAGGGAACAAGGAGAAGCCGCAAAAGAGTTTTTTACATCCATTAAAACGGTGTTTGTAAAATAATAACCGGCCCGTGTCTTTAGTGGTGTCTGTTAGCTTTATTAGGATGAAGGAGTGGTAAAGTGGATACGAAAACGCAACTGACAGAGGTACCGCTTTATATTAAGGTAAATAAGATGGACAATGTCGCCATCGTAGTTAATACAGGGGGCTTGGATCAAGGAACCGTTTTCCCTTGTGGGCTTGAATTGAAAGAAAGAGTACCACAAGGTCACAAAGTGGCTTTAATGGATATAATCGAAAATGAAGCCATCATACGTTATGGGGAAATTATCGGTTATGCGGCTGAAACAATCAGTAAGGGGAGTTGGATTGACGAGTCGTTGGTGATACTGCCGGCTTCTCCAGATTTAAAGGCATTACCTGTAGCAAATGATATACCGAAAACTTTACCACCGCTTGAAGGGTATACATTTCAAGGATTCCGCAATGAAGATGGCAGTGTTGGAACCAAGAACATATTAGGCATTACAACTAGCGTTCAATGTGTAGTGGGCGTTCTGGATTTTGTCGTGAACCGGATAAAAAAGGAGCTGCTCCCGAAGTATCCCAATGTTGATGATGTTTTCGCCATAAATCACAACTATGGGTGCGGAGTCGCTATCAATGCACCGGAAGCGGTTATTCCCATTCGGACGATACAGAACCTTGCGAAACACCCGAATTTCGGCGGGGAAGCCTTGGTAGTTGGATTAGGATGTGAAAAGCTGTCTCCAATGAGAATAAATCCAAGCGGGGATGATTCAGATATCATTTCACTTCAGGATCAGCAGGGATTTGCGGGAATGGTCCAATCCATTATGGAAATGGCCGAGGAACGTTTAATCAAGTTGAACCGCAGGCAGCGGGAGACATTTCCGGTTTCCGAATTAGTCATCGGTACGCAGTGCGGAGGAAGTGATGCATTTTCTGGTGTGACAGCTAACCCTGCAGTAGGATATGCTACAGATCTGTTAGTTAGGGCAGGGGCAACCGTTCTATTCTCTGAAGTCACAGAAGTACGGGATGCGATTCACCTATTGACGCCTCGTGCAGTGAATGAAGAGGTGGGGAGAGCTTTAATAAGGGAAATGGATTGGTATGATAATTACCTTGCTTTAGGTGATGCCGATCGGAGTGCCAATCCGTCGCCTGGAAACAAAAAAGGCGGATTGGCCAATGTAGTGGAAAAATCATTAGGCTCCATTGCCAAATCCGGAAGCAGCCCCATTTCAGGCGTATTGGCTCCAGGTGAAAAAGCAACGGAAAAAGGGCTGGTTTTTGCAGCTACACCAGCCAGTGACTTTGTTTGTGGAACACTGCAGCTCGCTTCCGGTATGCACCTTCAAGTTTTTTCAACTGGAAGAGGCACACCTTATAATCTCGCAATGGCTTCCGTCATAAAAGTATCTACACGAAATACACTGACAGAGCAATGGAAAGATCTGATCGATATAAATGCTGGAACGATCGCTACTGGTGAAGCAACCATAGAGGAAGTTGGGTGGGAAATATTTCACCTTATTCTGGAAGTGGCCAGCGGTAAAAAGAAAACCTGGGCAGAGCATTGGGGCCTGCATAATGATTTGGCACTGTTCAATCCTGCGCCAATTACCTAATAATGATTTACAGGACGGACTTCCTTTTAATAGAGGAAGTTCGTCCTTTTTTTCTTTCAGAAAAGAGGACCGCCAGAATATTAGCAGAAGTTCTTAATGAACGATTGGTTTTCATCATGACGAAAAAAGGGTGATACTAAAAGTACATATCAGGAGGGATAGCATGGTCACATTCAGGAATGCGACAGTAAAAGATTTAAGTGACATAGTACAGATGCTTGCGGATGATGTTTTGGGGAGGGAAAGGGAGCGCTATGAAAATCCCCTTCCTGAAAGCTACCTAAAAGCATTTGAATCCATTGATGCAGATGGAAATAATGAATTGATCGTAGCATGTCTAGGTGAGGAAATCGTTGGGGTGCAGCAAATCACGTTCACTCCTTATATGACCCATCAAGGCGGCTGGAGAGCTACGATCGAAGGGGTTCGGACGGCATCTGCAGAACGGGGGAAAGGCATTGGAAGCAAGTTGATTCAATTTGCAATTGACCGTGCAAAGAAGCGGGGCTGCCATATCATTCAGCTCACGACCGATAAAAAGCGGGAAGAAGCGCTGCGATTTTATGAACGGTTAGGATTCAAAGCCACTCATGAAGGCATGAAGATGAAGCTTTAATTTACCGTCTTTTGCCCCCTTTTTCTGTGCACAGCAATTTTTATGGTATTTTATGTTAAAATTATTTGTGAGATATTAATAGATGTGCAGGATTTGATGAAAGGGTGTGCTTGATGGAAAACGAAGCATGTATTCGGAAGAGGTACGGTGTAATCAGTTTTACTTCATTCATCATTGGAATCATTTGCTTTTTTACTGTTTTTATTACACCTATTAGAATCGCAAATATCGGGAGTCTGACGGGTGATTATATAACATTTTCCCTTACGATTACCGGTATCGTCCTATCTGTCATGGGAATTTTGAAGAAAACGGAGAAAAAAGTGATTTCCATCATATCTTTGGTTTTCTCCTCATCATTCTTTATATTTTGGGTTATCGTCATCACTTTGCTGTTAACTGGTGAAATAGAATTGCCCCGTAGAACAAATTAGATAAAGGGTTGTATGTAGGTCTAAGCTAATGGGGTCAGACTATAAAGGAGCGGTTCAATGATAAGAGGTTTATATGAAGCACATTTACCGGTTCGTGATTTGAAACGTTCCGTCGAATTCTATGAGGGGCTTGGTTTGCAGTTGGATCATAAGGTTGAAGACAATCTAGCTTTTCTATGGATTGAAAAGGATAAAAGTTGGTTGGGGCTTTGGGAAACGGAAAAAGTGAAAGTTGAATATCATCCCTCCTTACGGCATATCGCTTTTCAAGTATCATTGGAAGATTTAAAGTGTTCAGTCGCATGGCTGGAAGAAAGAGGCTATATGCCAAGAGAGGCTTTTGGCTTTCTACCAATTGAACCTTTTGTGATGCCTCACGGGGAATATGCCCATGCTAAAATTCACTTTAATGATCCAGATGGGAACAGTTTGGAGTTTATTAGTAAACTGGAGAATCCCAAAAAAATCAAGAATCGTATGTATTTAAGTGAATGGGAACATGAATACAGAAGTGAAAAAAACGAATGACAAATGGGCGGAAATTTTGAGTAAGAATGGGAGAATCATAGAATGAACGTCAAAGCGGAATTATATTGGAATGCATTTTGGAAGGGGAAAGACGAAGAAAGACCCCAGGCAGTCAGTGCATGGCAATTCGGGGACGATCCCGATCATTTGGCTCAATTAGTGATGGATGGAAGAAAAACGGCTACGTGCTCTGGGTATGTTTTTTATGAAGAGGAAAATGAACCATTACCATCCGAGGGTGATTACAGCATTATTTTAAGCAGTGAGGAAGAACCCTTAGCCATCATAAAAACGGTAAAAGTCGAAGTATTGCCCATGAATGAAGTGAGTGAAGAGTTTGCGATTGCAGAAGGGGAAGGCGATCGAACCTATACATATTGGTGGGATGCTCATGAAAATTTTTTTAAAGAAGAACTGGACAAAATCGGCCAAACCTTTAAAGAAGATATGCTGCTGGTGTGCGAGCGTTTTGAATTGATACATGTAAAGTGATTGTGGACGGCTCGTTCGGAGAGAGCAATAAGTGTTTTCGTTCAGTGATTTGCTATAATAGGTCATTGGATTAAAAAACTTATAGAAAGATAGGTATTTGCATGAAAAAGAAACTGATATTCATTGGATTGGGAATCCTGGTTGTTTTCCTGCTATTGTTTGGTACGTATAAATTAATGAATTCAAGAACATATCAGGTATTCGGTGGATTAACGGATCATGTCGAGACGAATGAGAAAGTGATCGCTTTGACTTTTGATGATGGCCCAACAAAGAATGTAAATCAAATCCTTCCATTATTGGATAAATACGATGTAAAAGCTACATTCTTCCTGATTGGTAATGAAATTGAAAAGTACCCAGAGGAAGCTGGAAAAATAGCTGAAGCAGGACATCAGATTGGGAATCACACGTATTCCCACAGGCGGATGGTGTTTAAATCGCCCTCTTATATCAAGGCGGAAATCGAGAAAACGGATAAATTAATTCAAAAATCCGGATATAAGGGTGAAATTGACATCCGGCCGCCAAATGGGAAAAAAATCATAGGTTTGCCTTATTATTTAAATGAAAATGATAGAGAGACCATTACCTGGAATCTGGAACCAGACAGCTATTACAATTCCGCTACAGACAAAGTGAAGTATGTGAAGGAAAATGTAAAACCAGGTTCGATCATTCTGATGCATCCGATGTATGATGATACGGGTAAAGAACTTCAAGCGATTGAAGGGATCTTGCAAGAGTTAACGAACGAAGGGTATAGGTTTGTAACGGTCAATGAACTTCAAGAAAGGTAGTTTCATAATACCGTCCGAACGATTTACGAAGAAAAGGGTTGCTGCGGCACCCCTTTTTTTATTTGAGATACAGAATAGTACAAAACATGGGCTGCATATTGTTTCTTAACGGATGTTGTTGTAAGGGCATGCATCGCATGAGTTTTTCCATAGTGTAAATATAGCTATTAAAATGGGGCTGGTTACTTGTATCGGAATAAAAATACCGCTCTGATCATCTTGTTGTGTTTCCTGTTATTCCTGTTTCTTGTCGTGCTCATTTTTCGCCACATCACGGTATACTTCGTGTATAGCTCGGGCATCGGCCCGTTATTACTTATCGGGGTAATGGTTTTTGCTATCGTTATGCTTTTTTTCAAAGGATATAAATAGGTTTGTACAATTTGCACGTTGCTTTCCTCACCAGGCACTCACTTTCCGCGGGCGGTCCGGGATCCTTCTCGGCGCCTTTGCGCCTGCGGGGTCTCCCCTGGACACGCTTTTCCCGCAGGAGCCTTGTACCTTACGTTCCAACTTTGTTTTAAAATTTAGAAAGAACTCCTTTTGTCTAAAAACTGGGGGCTGCTGTGCAGCCTTTTTTATGTGGAAAAAGTTCTCTTCATCGAGAGACATAAAAAAATATAAAAATCAATAAAAAATTAACACTCCTTCGTTAGTAATATATGGTAATATTTGAAATGGGATTATTTTCTTATAAATTATTATCAGGGGTGATATGTACGTGGAGTTTTTTACTAAGTGGGCGTTTAAGAACAAGGCTGCCGTTTCATTGGTAACCATATTTATTTTGTTGATCGGAGTTGTCAGTTATTTTAAACTGCCGATGGAATTTTTACCATCTGCCGATAATCCTCAAGTTACGATTATCACAATGGGGCAGGGCACCGATTCGAAAACGATGGAAGCACAAGTTACAGATCCAATTGAAAGAGCAGTTATAGGAGTTAAAGGAAAGAATTCAATATACTCCACCACTGGAGATGGGTTTTCAAAAGTAGATCTATTCTTTGAAGCAGGATCGGATATGAAACAAGCGAAACTTGATGTTCAAGAGGCTTTAGGCAGTGTAGCATTGCCGCAAAGCATGGCAAAGCCTACTGTTACACAGTTAAATACATCCATGATTCCGATTTCATTTGTAGCAGTTACTTTTAAGAATGGATTAACAGCTGAAAATATAGACTTTACCAAGAAAGAATTAGAGCCTTTGTATAAAGATATTAAAGGGGTTTCGGATGTACAGACATTTGGAATTTCGCAATCCGTACTTTCAGTCAAAGTGGATAATGAAGAATTGACGAAAAAGAAAGTCTCCATTCAAGATGTCATGAGCGTCCTTAACGGTCAGAATGCAGCTCTGGCCGTAGGCGAAAAAGTGATTGATGGGAAGGCAAGTAACATCAAGGTTATCGGGGATTTAACAAGTATTGAAAAATTAAAAGCGCTAAAGGTAACTCCAAATGTCACACTTGGAGAGATAGCAAAAGTTGAAGAAGCGAAGGATGGCAACCTCATCAGTCGTTTTAATGGAAAGGAAAGCATTGACTTAAGCATCATCAAGGACAGTCAATCAAATGCTGTCACAATCAGTAAAGAGGTTGAAAAAGTAGCAAAAGAAATTAATGAAAAGTATAGTGACCAGAAATCGACCATTTATTTATCCACAGCTGATATGGTGGAGACTTCCGTTCAGACGATGGTAAAAGAAGTTTTGCTGGGTGCGCTATTCGCTACGATTGTAATCATGGTCTTCTTACGGAATGTACGATCCACATTCATTACAATCGTTTCCATACCGTTATCTCTTGGCTTTACGTTATTTTTGCTGTCATTGTCGGGAGTGACGCTGAATATTTTGACGCTGGGCGGTGTCGCTGTAGCAATCGGGCGCTTGGTGGACGATAGTATAGTTGTTATTGAAAATATTTTCCGGAAAATGCAGCAGGAGAAGATTTCAGTCGAATTGGTGATGGATGCAACGAAAGAGGTGGGAGTGGCGATAACAGCTTCAACCCTTACTACAGTAGCTGTATTCTTGCCGGTTGCTTTATTGAATGGAGGGCTACAAGAGTTTCTTCTTCCATTCGCTTTGACGGTCACTTATTCTTTGCTGGCTTCTTTAATTGTGGCATTAACGGTTGTTCCGTTAATGAGCGCAGGATTGCTGAAAAGGACGGAGCTGCCAAAACATCGACCGGCCAAGCGTTTTACCAAGCTGGTCACTTGGTCATTAAATCATAAATGGGTAGTCTTGATTGTTGCTTTGCTGTTGTTTGTGGGTTCCATTGGTACATATTTTGCCATGCCAAAAGGGGCGATTGATAATTCTTCAGCAGACTATGTCTCCGTGACATTAACTTATCCAAATGATCAGCCCTATGAGAAAGTAAAGGAAAAAGCGATTGAACTCGAGGAAACGATGCAGGATATGGATGAAGTGGATAATGTATTCATGCAATTAGGAAACTCTGCCGAGACAGCCCAATATGGAGCAGTCACATCACCGACAGAAGCAACTTTCGGCATCCTCGTGAAGGATAAAGCAAATGTAGATTCAATCTTGGATAAAATGGAAAAGGAACAAGAAAACTACCCTGATGCGAAGCTTACGGCCACCGCTTCCTCGTTTATGATGGGGGCATCGAAGACGAACATTACGATAGATGTCATTGGCAGTAATGTTGAAGATTTGGAACTGACGGCCAATAAGGTCAAAGAAAGTATTCAGGATATTAAAGGAATTGAAGATGTTAAAACAAACCAAGACGAAAAGAAAACGATTTATTCATTCAAGGTAGATCCAGCTAAAGGCAATACAGAACAAATCGGTCAACAATTAGGTATCATGCTCAATAAAACACCTATCGGCAATATAACTTTGCAGGATAAGCAGACCCCTGTCGTCCTCGAACCCATCTTGGATCCTAAAAAACCAGAGGATTTAAAAAGTATTCCGATTATGACAGACGGCGGTCTAGCTCCGGTGTCTAGGGTTGCTTCTTTAAAGAGCGAAGAGAGTGCAACAACGCAGTTCCATAAAGATGGAGAAACGTATCTTCAATTAACGGCAACGGTAGATCCGACTAAGCTTTCCGACATTGCAAGCAAAATAAATCTTGAGATATTTGGTGATAACGAGAACAAAGGCCTTGATATTCCGAATGATGTAGAGATTTTAGTCGGGGGAGCGAGTGCTCAGCAGACAGATGATTTTTCCGACTTGTTCCTTACGATGTTAATATCGATCGGCATTGTCTTTTTAATCATGGTTATCACATTTAAATCGATCAAAGCACCGATCGCCATTCTATTTTCCTTGCCATTCGCTGCTATTGGAGCGGTATTAGGATTGGTTATCAGTCGAATTCCAGTGGATATTACAGCACTGCTGGGTGCTCTCATGTTGATTGGAATCGTGGTGACAAACGCGATTGTACTTCTGGATCGAGTCAAACAAAACGAAGAAAAAATGATCATCCGTGAAGCGATCGTCGAAGCGACAGCTACAAGATTCCGTCCGATCATCATGACGGCTGTAGCAACGATTTGTGCCATGCTGCCGCTTTTATATAAAAAAGCGGAAACAGGAAGCTTGGTTTCACAAAGTTTAGCGATCGTTGTCATTGGCGGGCTAGCTGTGTCTACACTGCTCACACTTATCGTCATTCCATGTATATACGAATTGCTGTACTACAAAAAATCGAAAAAACAGAGAAGGAAAAAGAGAGAACCGGTTAACGAACAAATCGAGATGTAAGGAAGCTTTAATAAAAAAGTTTGTAGAGGAAGCAACGCTTTCTCTACAAACTTTTTTTCTATAGTTTTTTTAAAATAATGGTTGACTTCCCTTCAACCTGTAACTAAAATGATTACAGCAGACTCAATACAATCGCAGGAGGCAATGGACTGTGCAGTTACTGAATGTAATGCTCTTATATTAATTTTTTTGCTCTGTGTTGTAACTGATTCGATTACAAGTTTAGCCAATGAAGAAAAGTGAGGGAATATATGATGACAGTGAAAATTAAAGCGTATTCTGATTTTATATGTCCATTTTGTTTTTTAGGTAAAGGTCCTTTGGACGAAATCGTGAAGGAAAAGGATGTAGAAGTGGAATGGATGCCATTTGAATTGCGTCCGAGTCCACATGCCAAAATTGATCCATGGAAGGAACCCGATAAGTTGAATTCATGGGATTCTTACATTCTTCCTGCTGCGAAAAAGCTAGGGGTTGATATGCGTTTGCCCCGTGTCTCCCCGCATCCATATACACATTTGGCGTTCGAAGGGTGCCATTTTGCCAAGGAGCACGGAAAAGGGAACGAGTTTCACAACAGAGTATTTACAGCGTTTTTTCAAGAGGAACAAAATATTGAAGATATTGAAGTATTGACAAAATTAGCGGGTGAAGTTGAACTTCCCATAGATGCTTTTAGAGAAGCATTAGTGTCAAGAACGTATCGGGAAGTGCACCAACAAGCACTCAAACATGCTTATGAAGAAGCAGATATCAGGGCTGTCCCGACGTTTATTATTGGTGATGAAGTCATTCAAGGGCTAGCCAGCAAAGAAAGGCTTGCGCAAGTCATTGAGAAGGAAGAAGCAAAAAATAAACGGAATGAATTTGATGGCTTGCAATGTGATGGCAAGGGGTATTGCTAAAAACCTTCTGAGGATTAAAAAAAGGCTCTTTTCGTAAAGATTGTTGTTTTTATAACGAAACGATTTAAGGTTGATTGGAGCGGAAGTGCGAGACTCCTGCGGGAGCAGCGGGACAGGTGAGACCCCACAGGCGTTTACGCCGAGGAGGCTCACCGGCCGCCCCGCGGAAAGCGAGCATCTGGAGGGGAAATCAACCACACCGCTTTACTTGGAAAATAGCAACAAAGTAAGCGAAAACAGCCAAAAATTAAAAACATCATAATTTGGAGGAGTCAAAATGTCAGCAACTACAACAAATTTAAAAGAAGCAATTATCAATCGCCGTTCCATCCGTAAGTTGAAAAAGAACGAAAATATTACGAAAGAAAGAATGAATGAAGTATTGAAAACGGCTTTACATGCACCAACTTCATTTAATATGCAAAGTGGACGAGTGGTGGTAGTGATGGATGACGAGCATGAAAAGTTCTGGGATATTGTAAAAGAGACACTTCGTTCCCGTGTTCCGGAAGAGAGCTTTGCGGCAACAGTAGAACGATTACAAGGATTTCGCGATGGAGTGGGTACCATTCTATTCTTTGAAAATCAAGAAACAATAGAACAAATGCAAGACAAGGCACCCTCCTATAAAGAACAGTTTCCATATTGGTCCCATCAAGGAAATGCTATGCTTCAGTATGCAATATGGATGACTTTATCAGCGGAAGGTATAGGGGCATCTTTACAACATTATAATCCAATCATTGATGAAGAAGTGATGAAGACTTGGGATCTTCCAGGGGAATGGTCGTTGATAGCTCAAATGCCATTTGGTGAGCCGAATGAACAGCCAGGAGAAAAAACGTTCCTACCTTTCGAGGATATTGTGAAATTTTATTAATTCAAAGATTTAGGCCGGAATACTAGATTAACCAAGAGCGCGTTTACTCTTAATGAGTAAAACGTGCTCTTTTTTTGAAGAAACGTACCAGCAGCATTACAGGTACAGGAAAGGTGAAGCGAAAATATGCATTCCTGATATTCATGCTGCATAAAATAGCGGAGGTAAATAATTGACAATGAGAATCATTTTCATTTATAGTGAAGTGTGTAATGAAAGTAATTCTCAATTAGGAAGGTGATATGGATGAAGGTATTCATTGGTTATGTCAGTTTATCCGGTAATACCGAGAAAATGGCTATAAACATAAAGAATAGAATGAAGGCTGTCGGCTGTGAAGTATATATGGAAAGATTGGATACTGTTGAAGTTGATGCTTTAAAGGATTTTGATTTGGCCTTTATTGGTTTATATACATGGAATCTTGAAGATTTACCGTATGAAGCACACGAGTTTTATGAGGAAATTGACCAAGTGGACTTTGCTGGAGTGAAAGTCGCATTCTTTGGTGCCGGCGACTTGACCCAATCGAAACCCTGCGCCGCGATAGATATTCTTTCCGATAAAATGAAGCAATTTGGATTTGATGTCTATGATCGAGTATTGAAAATACACCATGAAAGCAGTACATACGAACAAATAAGGAAATGCGAAGACTTTGCAGAGCATGCCCTTATATGGGGAAGCAATAGGAAGAAGTGGAGATTCTTCATGTGGGATCGGAAGCTAGGCAGCCCCAAATACCAAAAATCTTTATTTTTGTTAAGGAGGGTCCTTGATGATTACCCAATTAAGTTCAAAGGCAGAAGCAAAAAAAGAGGAACTTATACAAGAACTTCTGAAATTCGGGATTTTTAAAAAATATAATAAACAACTATACGAGCTTCCGATAGTAGTTTTACAGAAGGAATTCAACCACTTGAGAGGAGAATTGAAAAATGTCTAGGAGAAGGAAATCTTATACTGAACTTCTAAAAGAAAACCGCGAACTTCTGTTGCATGACAAAATTGAAGTGGAACGCATCTATACAAAAATCGATCAAAAAGCAATCAATGAAAAAAAGGGCAGTAAGCAAGTACAATCATGACTGGTTAAAAATCAAAACCGAAATCCATTTTTTGATTTCGGTTCAGTTTGTCGACTGATTTCTGAAAACAACTGAAACCTTTTTTGAGGGTTTACAAAATTTGAACGTTGATTTCCACTCTAGGCACTCGCTTTCCGCGGGCGGTCCGGGAGCCTCCTCGGCGCTCTTTGCGCCTGTGGGGTCTCCCTTGGACACGTTTTTCCCGCAGGAGTCCCGTACCTTCCGTTCCAATCAACTGATACTTTTTTAAAACTTCAGGCAAACTGACTTTTCTTCAAGTTTTCCTGAAGTCTGAACCGAAATCCATTTTTGATTTCGGTTTTTTCTTTTGGGATTGAATGCTGTTGATTCCATATTCAACAAACCGAGCAGTTAGTTGAAGAAGAAGGTATTTTCCGGTTGGTTGCCGAATAAAAATCCTTTAGGTAAAACTTAGGGGGAGTGCAAGTTGAAAAATGTAATAGATGGAATCAATCATTGGATAGGTTTTATACCTAACGAGTTCAACCAGATGACAGAAAAAGAATTAAATCATCGACCAACGCCACACAAATGGTCAAAAAAAGAGATTTTAGGTCATCTATGCGATTCTGCATTGAACAATATGAATAGGTTTATCAAGATTCAGTATGAAGAACAGCCATATGTTATACAAACATATAATCAAGAACAATGGGTATTGGTTCAGAATTATCAAGAGCGGCCAATGGATGAGATCGTTAATCTTTTTTGTTCTTTAAATAAGCAAATCATACATATAATAACGAATACACCAAATGATAGATTATCTATTCTTTGTGATATAGGAAATAATCAACTACAATCATTGGAGTGGCTAATAAAAGATTATCTAGAACATATGGAACATCATATTAACAATCAAATTCTAAATAAAAAATAGTGATCGATATCGGTCACTATTTTTTATTTAATTTTTCACTTTCCGTAACAGCTTGTCATGAAGTTTGGACAAGGTGAACAATACAATGATAGAGCCGATTAAGGTCAAAGACATATCCCATTGTGCGTCCCAAATATCACCTTGTGTTCCTAAAAATTCTTTTGAAGCTTTTCCGCCTTTTGTAATGATGGCAGCTAGCCATTCGATGATTTCATATAAGGCTCCAATGGCAAGCGCAAAACTTAATGTAACAGCAAATAACCATGGTCCTTTTGTTAGGGGGGTTTTACGTATTACTATTTCTCTAATCACAATCGCAAATAAACCTTTTAGGAAATGTCCAAACCGATCATAATGGTTCCGGTTTAGGTCGTAATGTTCTTTTAGCCAATTAAATAGAGGGACTTTTGAGTACGTATAATGGGCCCCGATGAACATGGTGATTGAAAGAACGGCAATAACGAAATAGGATAATGTAGTGAGACGGAATTTATTATATGTAGCAAGTAAATAAATCAGAAACACAACGGCAGGAAGTACTTCCATTGTCCATATCAAATATCCTTCAGGCTTAATGACTGACCAAATAAAAACGGCAGTGACTAGCAATAGTAATATTAAATGAATCAGTATACTTTTATCTCTTCCCAATTTTTTCACTCCATTAAATTTATCAGTTGATAGAATCAAACAGTTTGTGCATGGATAAAATGTTTAATGCTTTCATTTAAATCATTAGCCGCTTTTGTAGGAATCTGATGCTTTGCATGATCAATGAATTTTAATTCCGCACATGGCAATTTTTCATGCAATAAATTAGCGTAAGGATACAATGGTTTATCTTTTTTACCATAGATCAGTAAAATGGGCAGGTTGATTTTCTCTAGCTGATGGGTACAGTTATATTGCAAACTATAATGGTAATACTGCTCGATATTTCTGGCATCTCCTTTTAAGGCTTCATTAAACATTTTGTTGAACAAATTTTCGGTATTTGAATTGCTCCATGAAATGGAAAACGCAAGTATTGGAACGGCGTCTTTCTTGGCAAGTGATATTCCTAAAGAAATCTTTTGCTTTAAATATTTATCCTTCACTTCAGACATTCCGCCTATCACAATGCCTCCTAGAGCCCTATCGGCACAACTCAGCAAATATTCCAATACGATGGAGCCACCGGTCGAGTATCCGCATATGATTGCTTTTTTAATTTTCAAATGATCCAACAGATGTTTGATATCTTCTATGATCCGGGGATAAGTTACTGGAAGTCTTGAATACTGACTTCTACCGTGTCCCCTAATATCAAAGGTTATAACTTTGAATTCTTTGGATAATTCCTCCATTTGGTATTGGAAATTCACACTAGTCAGTACAGGAGGATGAATAAAAACAATAGGAACCCCATTTCCCTTAACAGAATAATACAAGCTAATACCGTTCACATCTAACATGGGCATGAATATTCACCTCAATAATCATTTTCATCATTGAATGGCTATACTATAGCGATTTGGATTTTAGCGACAGGAAAATAATTTAAAGAGTGCTAATATCCCTCCTGAAAGAATTTTCCCATTAGTATGTACTTTTATTACTAATTTGTATTGGTAACAAACAATTTGTTTTTTTTGGTTTTTTTTGAACAAGATATAAGAGTTCAAGAAATGAACAAAAATATATAAAATAAGGTGATGTGAATGAGACCAAACATGGATAAAATTTTTCCAGTAGTCGCTTCGGTCGGAGTGGGTATCGCTACTTATCAAATGTTGAGTGGAAAAGGCGGGAAAATGAAAAATATGGTGCCGCTTGCCACTAATTTGATGGGGATGGGAACAGGGATGCAAGGACAGAATCAACAGCAGTCAGATTATCAATAAAACAAAATAATCCCCTTAAGGGGATTATTTTGTTTTTATTCGGGTCTCCATCTATAGGCTTAATGTACTCCATGTATCATATTTACCATTTTTTTATAATTAAAGTAATAAAACACCAATAAAATAACTCCTTACGTTATAATGAATGGGCTCCAAGGGAAGTGTCAGAAACCTGCAGGAGTGATTTTACGAATGGAGGTTATATGTGTTGAAGAAAAAATTACTGGTCATGATTCCAACAGTTGCCCTGATGTTGGCACCTCTAGGAACGGGAACTTCAATTACCCACGCAGCATCAAAGGGCAGTCAAAGCCAGAAAATCGAAACGAAGGCGGAAACACGCCCGACCCTCAAGAAAGGCTCACGTTCGAGTTATGTAAGAGACTTACAGCAAAGCCTTAAGGATGTTAAATATCATGTAGGCGTTGATGGGATTTTCGGTACCCAAACACAAAATGTGGTAAGGGAGTTTCAAGTGGATCATAACTTGAGTTCGGATGGTATCGTCGGACCGAAGACATGGGCTGCTTTAGATGAAAATAAGGTGGAAAGAAGACAGTTCACGGAGAAAGACGCGATCGCGTTAGGGAAGAAGAAGCTGGGTAACAACATCGTATTCAGCGGTGATGGCAGATTGCTGAAAGATGGCAAAGGAAAATCATATTACAATTATAAAGCAGCTAATAAAGATTGGATCGATCAAGGCGGCACAGGAACGATTGGGTGGTTCCACATTTATAAAGATGGCCGTGTAGTCGAACAATAAAGGGATGTACATGCAAAAAATGTTCTCACTTTAAGTGGGATTTTTTTTATGGTTAGTAAGTAGACTAAATACATCTACTTTTGGCTATAAATAACAAGTAAATACAGATATAATAGTAAATGGACAGCAATTTGGTATAGTGGGCAGCGGTCACTCCTTTTCAGAAAGGGGGTGTCGCTGGTGATTTCTATTATGGACGGACTGATGCTAATGATTTCATTCGCCTCTTTAATCGTCGCAGTAATCGCGGTTACATTAAAAAAGTAACCCCCTCCATACCATCCGGCCAGATGTATGTAGGAAAAGGGTTACTTTCATGATCGAGTAGCAACTGACTTACCACAGAAAGCCGCTGCTCTTTATGCAGTTTGCTGTTCATTGAGACGCTGGTTAAACCAGTGTCTTTTTTTTATATTTATTAGTTAACATTATTATATCCTCATTTTGCCTATACATTCAACTAAAAAACATGTGTGAGATCGTGCTTAACGGAGTCTTTGGTAAAATCAATTAGATTTTCGTTAAATCCCTGCCGGTATCCAATTTGAATAATTTCATTCCTTTATGAGAAACAATTGAAGGAATCATACAAAGCAAGGCCATAGGTAAACAATAAAGAAGATAGAAATGCCCTCCGTTGTCCAGCAAGGGAATATAGGCTAAAGCAACAAAAAGTAAAGTGAAAAAAATGATCACGAAAATCCCGAAAGATTGATGATAGAATGCATGAATTTCCCTTCTTCGTTCCTCTTGGTTGGGTAAGGTCTTTACTGCCTTGTGCGTTCGAAGGAATAGGTACAAGGAGAACATGAGAAATAAAGCGGAAAATGGTAAAGCGTACGCAAATAATGAAACGTCAAGAATGGAAAGATAAAAGCTGGATAAAAAGAAAACTTCAGATACCCCTAATGCAAAACAATAATTGAAGATACTTATTCTATCAGGTTGTTTAAGCATGAAAATCCCTCCTTCTATATCATATTATGCAACTGCTTTCATGTTCACCACTTTGTCACATTTAAAAGAAAAAATAAATGCTCCCAATTCCACCCGGATTCAAGCAGATGGGTAAATGGCACCGCTCAATAACTAGTCAGCCTCATCAAGCCTGCAGATGTTGAATAGAGTCTTTGCATATGACGAATAGTAATAAAATATCGCTTAAAGGGGGGGAGTGCTCAATGTCTGTAAAAAAAGCAATTAAAGGATTTTTGCTTGTTCTTCTATTATATGTCCTTTATGTAGTGGTGACGGCTGTGGTTCTTTTCCCCAAAGCAGAAAAAGAAGAAAACAGGCCGATTAAACAGGTAAGTGAATATATGGGAGAGAAGGAAGCCACCGTGGATCGAGTCCTGCTTCTCGAAGACGGTTATGAGTCGGGACTCGCCCGAATGCGAATGATCCAGGAAGCCCAGCATTCAATCGATATCGCCTACTATTCCTTTGGAAAAGGCAAATCAACCGAACTTTTTCTTGGAGCCTTGATCGAAGCGGCCGACCGGGGTGTCAAAGTCCGAATCCTTCTGGATGGATTAACTCATGGACTTAGAGGTCAATTAAGCAGTGCCCGTTATGCATTGGCCTCACATGAAAACATTGAATTAAGATATTACGAAACCTTTAAGCCATTTAAGCCGTGGACCTGGCATAATCGCCTTCATGACAAAATCATCACTGTAGATGGAAAGTTGGGCATCATCGGAGGGAGAAATATCGCCGATAAGTATTTAGCAAGCAAACCGACGAGGAATTTTGTCTATGACAGGGATGTCCTCATTTTTAATGCTAAAGAGGAAAAAGATAGTGTAATCGTTGAAATGAAGGACTATTTGAATGAATTATGGAATCATCCGTATACGAGCGATGTTTTTTCGGATCTTTCGAAAAGGCAAACGGAAAAAGGGAAACGTGAAAGAGATTCATTAGCGAATCAATACAGCCTAGCTTTGCAGACTGAAGCCGATTTCGTTAATCCAGCTGTTGATTGGAGCAAGGCTTCAACACCTACTAAAAAAGTGTCCTTCATCCATAATCCAATCGAACGTTTCAATAAATACCCTTTTGTGTGGAGATCTCTATTGGATATTGCTGCGAATGCCAATCAATCTGTATTTATCCAAAGTCCCTATATTGTTCCTGCGGAGGCCTTGAAGGAATATGTACCAAAAAAGATGGATTCAAAGGCTGATTGGACGATACTTACCAACTCGACGGCATCAACCCCGAATGTGATCGCTTTTTCCGGATACTTGGCGCTTAGGGATAGTATCGTTGAAACGGGGGCAAGGCTTTATGAATATTCAAAGCCTTATTCTTTGCATGGTAAATCGGTTGTTTATGATCAACGATTAAGCGCAGTGGGTTCCTACAATTTGGATTCTCGATCTGCCTTTTTGAATACAGAATCGATGGTGATCATTGATAGTGAAGCATTTGCATCGCAGTTGACAGGGGCCATCGAGTCGAAAATCTCAAAGAGTACACTCGTTGCCGATAATAAAAAATATATAGAACCGCCTGAAGATCAGAAAAAGGAAGAGTCTTTTTTTAAAGCCACCTTTTTAAAGACCCTCTCGAAAATTACGGTATATTTTAATAGGTTCATTTGAATGATGACCAAAAAGGCAGCAATCACGGTGATTGTTGTCTTTTTAGCCTTTCGCGGAGATTATCTTATGAATACATGTGTAATTTGCTATACTTGAGCAAGCTAATCACAACTATCGTAAGGAGAATAGAAACATGCAAACATTACAGCACCTATCTAAACATATTGCCTACCTTCCGCCAGTTCAGGAAACGGATCGCCCGGTACTTGCCGCCATTACGGGAAACAAGAAAACGCTCATCATCGATGCCGGTAACTCTGTCCGGCATGCACAACTTTTTAAGGACGAACTGCTTCGGAATGATATAAGCGGGAATTTTCTCGTTCTTACCCATTCACACTGGGACCATGTATTCGGGCTGGAGAATATCAGGATTCCGGTGATTTGTCAGGAAAAAACATACACCAACATTAAAGATATGCAGCAGCTTTCATGGGAAGATCACGCACTTGATCAACGGGTCGAAGAAGGGACGGAGATTCCCTTTTGCGCCGATGCCATCAAATTGGAACATGGGACGAATAGAGAGATTACCTTCCCCCTGCCTGATATCATCTTTGAAAAAACGATGACGATCGACCTTGGCAATATAACCTGTATTATTGAACATGTTGGTGGCGACCATGCCACAGATTCCTGCATCATCTATGTACTAGAGGAAAAAACATTATTTCTGGGAGACTGCCTTTATGCCAATCTTTATGCTGAAAAATGGAATTATACGGCTGAACAGGCTTTGCTGCTCATTAAGAAAATTGAAGCCTATGATGCCGAAACATACATACTCTCCCATCATGATAAGCCTTGCACGAGACTGGAAATGGAGGCGGAGCTTAAGCTAATGAAAGGATGTGCCAGAGCGGTGGTCGAACACCGGGGAAACCGAGCTTTAATGGAGCAGGAACTGGCTAAAGAACTAAAGCGGGATCTAACGGAGGACGAACTTGAAACAATTGGATTTTTCGTGAATGGTTACTTGGAATGATTGAACACTATAGGGTTGGCTTGGGGTATGAGATCGGTAATACTGGGCTCATACCCTTTAATTTGGCCTTTTGACGCAACAGTGCTCACAAGCTCATTCATGGTTCCCACACCAAATCGATAAAAATCGTTAATAGTACTGAAACGATAAGAATGGATTGGAAACCTGATATAATTTTTTCCTGCTTTTGCTCCTCTATTATCGGGATAAATATGACCAATGATAAAGGAAGTGATGAAAAATATAGCCGAATAGAACATTGTATAATGATTACCTGAATCTCATTATTTAAAATATTATCTCCAATGCAAGGTTTATCGCCAAATGGAATGGTGAACAATATTCCGATTAAACATAGCGCAAAAGAAAGGGAAACGAATCCGATATCCTTTGTTTTCCTAACTACTTTCATGTTTTTTCTCCTAGTATAAAAATACCATATTATGGTTTTTTGTTTTGTAACATGACTCAGCAAGTACTTATATCCCTACAACTATATCAGAGCCCAAATAGACTACTATAAAAACTATCCAATTGTAAGGTGTTGTTACATAATTAGGATGCAGTTCCGTTGCAGTATTATAACGAAAAAGTAATAAACGAATGCCAACACGAACCATGCATCCAAAAGCCTTCATTCTGGAACCGTTTATTATAATAAAATGAAAAAGCTCCCTTAGGAGAGTTTCATATAGCTTGTACATGTATCGTGAGTGAGGATTCATCATTTCTAAAGGGATTCTTTTTAAATTCTATAAATATAAGGTCTTTTATAGGCTTTGGCTCTTTGTTTGGAGGTAGTCATAGCCCTTAGTTGTTTTTGTGAGATTGGTGGTACGATTATTGTTCCTGAGGGATACATAATGTTGTTTTTGTCATTTAAATGACGTGCATTGACTAACAAGGCATGTCCGAATTCATGTGCTAAGATATCCATATTTTTTTGTTGGAATGTATCATATGTCATGACGATATTGCCCAGAGTTCCTTTATTATCCCAGCTGGCGTTGCCAATAGCTTTTCCATCTTTAAGGTCTTGTGCATTAATGTAAAACACAGCAAGTCCAGTTTGACGGCCACAATTACCTTTTCTTAAGGCTCTAAAAACTTTCTCCCTTTGCCTCACCTGCAAAGGTACGAAGATCCTTGCTATAGTGGCATCAGCTTTCAAACCATATTTCCGTGCTCCTTCTCTAGTTCTTAAATCACAAATATTGGGTCGAAAATCAATTCCCCATATGTCACTGGCGTATTTAAATTGTGTTCTTATATCTTCTTCCCTTACTTCAGCAGCGTTACCTAAAATGAAAACACAAACATCAGTTGTATACCGAGTACTCTTACTGTTATGCTTACTGGATTTTTGCCTCTTATTCTTACTGGTTTTCTTATCTTTATTCTTTGGCACAGCATTCATCCTTTTTGTTTTTGAAATTCCCACATGATTAATAAATGCATAAATTCCTCAATATGTTTGGACAACCCTAAACAAACAATTGAATGACCAAAGGATTTAAAAAGCTTCCTAAGTGAGGTTCTAAGACAAACTCAATATTAATTAAGATTGCCCAATTTTTTTGAGGGAGTGTAGAATATGAACGTTGATTTTCACTACAGGCACTCGCTTTCCGCGGGCGGTCCGGGAGCCACCTCGGTGCCCCTTAAGGGAGTTTTTTTATTTGTCCATTTCGGAAGCGGTTAGCAATAAAATTAAAAAATAAATTTTTATAGGCTAAACCCTTAAACCGTTTTAGTTTAATAGAATAAAATCCACCTATATATATATAGGAGGGAATTTATTATGGATTTTGGTCTTATTAATAAACGCGTATTTGTTGGAAAGGCAAAGAACAAATGGAACAGCCATCAACCTGGTTGAATTGTTGGTATCGGTAATGATAGGTATTACATAGTAAGATTTGAAGAAGGAAGGAAAACGTGGATTAGGAAAAATTGGATTAAGCTTCTGTAAGACTCCCTTAGGGGAATTCATAATTTTTGTATATTCAATGTTCAAAACATTGTTTGGTAGTTTTTGGTAAAAAGTAGAAAAACACATTAATAGGGGGATGGAAATGAAACTTTTACTAAGAATATCTTAGTCAGTATTTGTGCATTGTTTTTAATCCCTGCAAGCGAGTAATGGAAAATTGGTAAACCGTACATTCTGTTGTTCGGTGACGAGGGAAAAATAGTGAAGTAAACTTATGAATCTCTTTTGAGGTTCTTTTTTTTGTTTCCACGATAAATAGCCAAAAGGGGTTTATCCCTTTCGGCTTAATTCGTTTTCCTCGATTTCTGCATTTCAGATTAATTATGAGCTTTTTCCAGAGCTAGCTTTATCCCGAAACCAATCAAGACCGTCCCGGTTATACCCTCGAAAATCGCTTGGGTTCTAGGCTTTTTCATGAAAGCGCTGATCTGGTTCAGCAGATAGATATAAAATACAAACCACAACGCAGTTAAAACGGTATAGGTCATGCCCATGATCAGGAACGGTAAAAACGTATCATTTCCTGGATTCACGAACTGAGGCAGGAATGTTAAAAAGAAGACGGCCACTTTAGGGTTCAGCAGATTGGTAAGGAACCCTTGCTTAAAGCATGACTGGTTTTCGTACTTACTTTTGACTGACGTTTCCGCCGCTGCGGCCACTTGCTTATTCCTTAATCCCCATAGGGTCTTGAAGCCTAGATATACCAAGTAAACGGCACCGACATATTTGAAGATAGAAAATAGTAAAGCGGATTTCACAATGATTGCCGAAAGTCCGAACACGGCAGCTGATGTATGGATAAGCAGGGCACAGCACGTGCCGAACATCGTTTTAAAACCTCCCGACGTCCCCACGGTAACGGTGTTCCTTGTGGCTATTGCTGTATCTGGACCAGGTAAGATGATGAGCAGGATGCACATGATGATGAACAAATAAAAGTTTTCCATTTTCGGACCTCCACTCTTAGTGATGAATTCTGAAAATTATAACATAAATGCACTTGGTTTAGGGAGATAAATTTGATAGTTAATAATTACCGCAATGAAAGGGAGGCAATAAAAAACAAGCCAAATCATTTTTTGATCTGGCTCGTTTTTTTGAAAAATTTGTTAGGGTAACTTTTTCAATACTGCACGTACCGGACTTCCATCTGCTTCAACTAAAGGAAGTGGAAGGGCTGCCAGCTCATAATTACCCGGCCCTATATCGTCTAATACAAGTCCTTCCAAAATGTGAATTCCATGACCGGCAAGTTCATGGTGGGCAGACAGTTCTTTACTATCCAGTGGATCTACTGATGGTACATCAAGTCCAATAAGACGGATGCCGATTTCTGAAAGGTATGCCGCTAATTCTGGCTGGATATGAGGAATCGTATGTGGAAACACACTTCGATCCTGCCATGCATCCGTCCGAATTAACAGTCGTATAACGCCTTGGAGGTCAATATTGGATAATTCATCGACTCCGATGCTTGTCTTGTTTGGTAAATGGATAACTCGGGCATTTCCCATATATAAGTCGAGATCCAAATCAATCACTCTTTTTCCATCGTCATCAAAATGAAAAGGTGCATCAATATGGGTACCGGTATGGATACTCATATTGATTTGGCCTACATTGACAGATCCACTTTCTTCTTTACTCCAATTTACTTTATAAGAGAAAGGTGTATCTCCAGGCCAGACTGCAACGTTATCATCCAGACGTTGTGAAACATCAATCCACGTCCCCATGCATTTACCTCCATTTCTTCTGGCTGTTTTCTTGAATATGTTATAGCTTCGTTCTTAGGCTCCATAGTTCTGGGAAAAAGTGTTGATCCAGTGCTCTCTTTAAATACGTAACACCTGATGAACCGCCAGTTCCTTGCTTATTACCAATAATCCTTTCCACTGTGGTCATATGATTAAAACGCCATAATTGCTGTTGGTGGCCAATGTCGACTAACTTTTCGCCCAGTTCATATAGGTCCCAATATTGCTCAACATCGCGGTAAACTGTCAGCCATGCCTCTTCTACACTGGCATTTGGTTCATACTTTTGTGACCAATCCCTGTTTATGGCTTCTTGATCAATCGGTAATCCGCGAGCTACAAGAGCATTAATAGCCGCGTCATAAATACTTGGCTCATGAAGGGCCTGCTGCATTTGCTCGTATAACTCCGTTTGGTGCTGATAGACGGATAGGGTATGGACATTTTTGTTTCCTAATGCAAATTCAATCAAACGATTCTGATAAGATTGGAATCCGGAAGATTGTCCCAGTTTATCCCTGAACTCCATGTATTCAGCCGGCGTTAAGGTTGAAAGGACATTCCATGACTGGATCAATTGCTGCTGGATCCTTGAAACGCGAGACAGCATTTTAAACGAAGGTTCCAGCTTGTTTTGGCGGATAGACTCAGTTGCTGCCGTCAACTCATGTAAAATGAGCTTCATCCATAGTTCACTCGCTTGATGGATAATGATGAATAGCATTTCATCATGATGATCGGAACATCTATGCTGACTGGTTAAAATCTTATCAAGGTGGAGGTAATCTCCGTAAGACATCGATTTTTGAAAGTCGGTTTGAATTTCTTTCTCTAGACCCGCTATTGTTTGTTCATTGTTATCCACATTTTTCATTCCGCAATCTCCTCACTTTTCCATATGATGCAAAAAACTATTTATTTCGTCATTCTATTCTATCTTCTTTTCCAGAGATTCTTCCATTACATTATGGTTAATATTTCTTCTTTTTGAAATAAAATAAGCAACAGCTAAAAATAGTAACCAAGGAATCCCGAATTGAAGCATGATTTTGAAATCCGTAAACCATGATGTGATCATCAAGCTAAATAGAAGAACGGCCCCCAGTATCGTTAAATAGGGAAAACCAATCATCCTTACCGGTAGCTTGCGTCCGCCTGTTTTATCCCATTTAACCCTGAAAAACAAATGGGAAATGAAGATCATGAGCCATGTGAACATAGCACCGAACATGGAAATCCCCATCATGAAGGCATAGGATGAACCAGGAAGTAACGCATGAACGCCTGCAGCGATGAAAATTCCCGTTGAAGAGACAGCAAGTGCTTTTGTAGGAACACCCCTTTTGTTTAACTTTCCTAAAAAGCTAGGTGCATTTTTCCCACGTGCCAATGAAAACATCATCCGTGTTGAAGCATAGAGCTGAGCGTTCATGGCAGATACTGCGGCTGTTAAAATAATGAAGTTCATGATCCCGGATGCACCTGGAATGTTTAATATTTCCATCACTTTTACGAATGGACTTACCTCGATCCCAGCCGTTTTCCAAGGAACGATCATCAGCATGATGCCGATTGTCAGCACATAGAAAGTGGATAAACGGAACACGGTTGCTTTTAATGCTTTTGGGACAGCTGCATCTGGATCTTTTGCTTCCCCTGATGTAACCGCTATCAATTCAGTTCCAAGAAAGCTGAATAAAGAAATAAATACGGCTATCCACATCCCCTTCAAACCAAATGGGAAAAAACCGCCTTCATTGACGAAGTTTTCCGGTCCTATATGTGGCTGTTCGGATGAACCGAATAGTACATAGGCTCCAAGAAGGATAAAACCAACAATGGCACTTATTTTAATAAAGGAGAACCAATACTCAAATGTCGCGAATGTATTCACGCTGGTAGCATTTACATAAATCAGGACCCCTGCAAACAGCAAAATCCATACGATTCCCGGAACGCTCGGAAACCAATAATTCATATATACGCTGACTGCACTAACTTCAACCCCAACTGCCAAAACATTGCCGATCCAATAGGAATAGCGGACAAGATAGCCTGCCATAGGAGTCATGTACTTTTCCGCAATGGCCCCAAAAGATCCGGAAGTAGGATGGGCAACCGTCATTTCGGCTAAACAGCCCATCAACAGTAAGACAATGAACGCCCCAAGAGCATAACTGAGCAATACACTTGGCCCTGCCGCTTGAATCGCAAGCCCGCTGCCAAGGAAAAGCCCTGTCCCGATGGCACAGCCCATCGCGATCATGGAAAGCTGATTTGTTTTCAGCTCACGTTTTAATCCTTTTTCTGGCTCATCCTTAAAGTTCAATTGAGTATTTTTGTTCTCCATAGTTCATCCCCTTTTTATCAAAAAGAATTATCCTGCCGTAATTAACTAACCATTTGAGGGATAAGCCCCATCTGGCGGAATTCCTTGTTATGCGACCACTTCACGCTCATTCTTGAATTTTTCATATTGTTTTTCTGACATGATTTTCTTGAGTATTTGTACAACTTTCCAAACTTCTGCGTAAGAAGTATATAGTGCAACCGGAGCGAGACGAATGATGTTAGGTGCTCGGAAATCGGGAATGACACCGTTCTCTTTCAATGCCTTGCATATCCGTGCAGCTTCTTTATGCTCGAGGCTTACATGACCTCCGCGGCGTATGTCTTCTCTAGGAGTTCCAATGAAGAATCCCATGTCTTCCAATTCGAATTCGACTAAATCCATTAAATATTGATTGATTTTCAGGGATTTTTCGCGAATATTCTCAATTCCCGCTTCTATAAAAATGTCCAAAGACCCAATCAAAGGCGCGCAACTTAACACATGCGGCGTGCCAATTTGATACGCTCCTGCTGATTCAGCTGGTGTTAAGGTATGTTCCATATCGAATTGTTTATCTTTTTTGGAGCCGAACCATCCAGCCAATCCAGGCATCGTTCCAAAATGTTTTCGATTTACATATAAACCGCCAACACCGCCAGGACCGCCATTTAAATGTTTATAATTGCACCAATACGCAAAATCCACATCCCACTCGCTGAATGAATGCGGAATGGCACCGATGGAATGACATCCGTCAAATCCGATTACAATTCCTCTTTTATGAGCTTCAGCAGTTAAACGTTTCATATCCAATATTTGACCGCTGCGGTACAGGACCGTTGGCAAGATGATCAAAGCGATGTCATCGGTCATTGCCTCGATAATGTCATCTTCTTCAAGAAATCTGCCATCGCGGCTTTTCACGCGGATGAGATCGGTTTCCGGATCGTGTCCATGGGTACGCAGCTGACTTTGAAGAGCATAAATATCAGTCGGAAAGGTTAATTCATCTGCCAAAATTTTTGTGCGCATTCCTTCAGGCTTATAAAAAGTAGATACAAGCTGATGCAGATTCACAGTTGTGGAGCCGGTTACAATAACTTCCTCGGGAGAAGCTCCGACCAAAGGGGCCATCTTCGCGCCCAATTTCTCAGCCATGAAAAACCATGGGTGATTCCCTTGCGTCCATCCATCAATCCCATGCTCTTTCCAATCTTCCAAAGATTCCAAAAGAGTTCGTTCAGCCCTTTTCGAAAGAAGTCCCAATGAGTTTCCATCCATATAGATGGAATCCGGCTTTAAATAAAACTCTTCTCGAAATCCTTTAAGCGCATCATTCTCATCCAATTGTTTAGCGTGATCCAATGTATATTCAGAAACCATAATCATCCTCCTATATTAGTTTGTTTAATAATTCTAGGAGAATCGTACCAAAGAATATGACACGATGTCAATAAGTTAATTCAGAAAATTATAAACATTGAATCGATCTTTCCAACAAATGTTTTTTATTTTATGGAAATCCTTTATGCTAGAAGATAAGGGGAGGAATAAGCATGGACAAAGTAGGAGATAAACGGCATTTACGCTCGATCATGACACGGCAAAAGTTATTGGAAGCTGCAAAGGAAACATTTCTTGAAGAAGGTTATCAAGCTGCGCTTATTTCCCAAATGATCAAAAGGGCAAACATCGGATACGGAACGGCCTATGTTCATTTTAAAGGAAAAGAGGATCTGTTAATTGTATTAATGGAAAATGTAATGGAGCAATTTTATGAAATTGCCGAGACCTCTTTCTTTCCAAAATCAAAAGACGAAGCAAAACATATCATAAACAGACAAGCTAATGCTTTTTTGAAAATGGCAGAAGCTGAACGCAATATGATGCAAGTTTTCGAACAGGCCATTGGGATCTCAACCATTATTTCAGATAAATGGAAAGCGATCCGCATGAAGTTCATTCAGCGAATTTCAAAGGACGTCGCCTATGCACAGCAAAATGGGCTGGCAAGAGCTGAATTAAACCATGAGCTTGTGGCAAGAGGGTGGTTTTTCACAAATGAAATGTATCTGTGGGAAATCGTCCGAAACGAACACCAAAGTACTGTCGAAGAAATTGCGCAAACCATCACCTCAGTTTACGTCGAAGGCTTGTATTTGTAACGATAATGGCAGTTCACCAATCTTCCGGTTTTATCGGAGGATTTTTTTTATTTCAAAACTCACGAGTAAATGGCCCAAACTCACGAGTAAAATAGCAGAATTCCCGAGTAAACGGCCCAAACTCACGAGTAAAATAGCAGAATTCCCGAGTAAAGGCGCAGAATTCACGAGTAAACTCCCGAACTTACAAGTAAACCAGCAAAATTCACGAGTGAACGCCCAAATCCACTAATAAAACACCTTCATTAGCATCGGACTTACAGCGTCTACGCCTTAAGTCTTACTAGAAAATATAGCTAAGGCTCATTATACGAACTTGTAAAAGTAGATAAGATATAAACATAGAAAGGAGGACGAAAACAATGAAGAAATTTGGTTTATTTATTGTAGGGCTGATCGCACTTTTCCTGTTGCTGGCGAACGTTGGTCCACTGATCAGCCTGGCAATTTGCTTGGCGATCCTATACTTTGGGTTCAAGCAGTTCATGAAGTCCGAATCGACAGGGGCGAAGATTGCGTGGGGGTCAGTCTCCATTATCGTGCTGATCGTTTCTATTTCCCATATCCCGGCAATATTGGGACTGGTGGCAGCTTATGTTCTTTACCTGGTTTATAAAAAATGGAATGAAAATGATGAAAGTGCATCATCGAAAGAAAATGACCCATTCTCAAATTTTGAAAGAGAGTGGAAAGAGTTGAATAAGAACTAATAGAAGGGACGGAATTGAAATGGGTAATTTATTTTCAAGAATGAAACAAACGATTTCGGCTGATTTTCATGACTTGTTGGATAAGAAGGAGCAAAAAAATCCAATAGGAATGTTAAATCAATATTTGCGTCAATGTGAGCAGGAGACAGAAAAGGTCGGTAAGCTTCTTGAACGTCAATATCTTCTGAAAGAAGAGTTTACGCGTGAATATAATCAAGCGCAAAATCTAGCTGAAAAACGTAAGCATCAGGCTGAGATTGCCAAGCAGTCGGGAGAAACCGATTTAATGGAGTTTGCTGTCAAGGAAAGCCTGCACTATGAAGATCGGGCGCAAAGTTTGAAAGAGGCGCATAAAAGTGCAGAGGTTCAGTTGGCTGAACTGGAGCGGAAATATGAAGAAATGAAACATAAGCTGAAGGATATGCATCTAAAGCGGTTGGAACTGATGGGCAGGGAAAATATTGCCCGGGCAAACAACCGGATCAATCGGGTTTTGGACGGAGGCAGTTCCGAAGCCAAACCGGTAGCGATGTTTGAAGAAATGGAGCATTATATCGATCGCATCGAGCACCAGGTCCATACAGATTATAATCGGCATACGATCGATGCCAGGATTGTCCAGCTTGAAAAAGAATTGGAACAGAAAGAAGCGTAACGGTTTGTTAAGGCTGCTGTAATCCCCTGACCTTTTGGAATAGAGGGCGGGGAAAAACAGGCTGTCAGAACGTGACAATTTCATGGTATTCTTAAAAGGCACGGGTTTCTGTGCCTTTTAAGAATATCATGATCATATACAGGGGAGGCGAACCGATGTTGAACAAGATGAAGACGGACTATATGGGATGGATACTTCTCATCGGAGTCGTCCTGCTTTTTTTAGAGATTTCATTTACAGGTGGAGGTCTCCTTTTTTCCATCGCTTTTTCAATAGGGTGTATCTATTTAGGCAGGAAATTCACAAAACGGACAATCGGGAAAATCCTATTTTTTATAGGGTTGATTTCCCTTATCATCACAGTTTTGAATATGTTCGTCTTTAGATTTTTCCTAATGGCGATCCTCATTTATCTATTGCTTTTATATTATCAGTCCAAAAAGAATCCTGATTGGGTCAGTCCCATTTTAACCAATGATGATTCGGACGGAGAAAAGATCAATAAGGAACGGTTACTGAAAACCGATTACCTATTTCAAAATAAATTGTTCGGTCATCAACAAACGGCCGAACATGTATATGAATGGAATTCCGTGAATGTTCAGGGCGGGGTCGGTGATACGGTTATCGATTTAAGCAAAACGATTTTACCGAAAGGCGATGCTGTCATTTCCATCAGGAATATCATTGGCAATATCACTGTCCTTGTACCGTATGGCATCGAAATCAGGGTCCATCATTCTGTCATTGCAGGCAGAGCGCGGATCTTTGAAAATAAGCCTGAATCCAGGGTCTTTAATCAAATTTATTCCTACCAAACGGAAGGGTTCAATGAAACGGACCACAAGGTTCATATCATCACTTCAATCTTAGTTGGCGATTTAGAGGTGAAGCGGATATGAGCATACTGACACGGCAGATATTGACTGCGCTTGGTGTTGCTTTCGTTCTTTCCCTTGCTTTGCCGGCGGCGGTTTTCTTCATTTTTCCTTTATCCGACTGGAGCTTATTGTGGGAGAAAATGGTCATGGGTTTACCCTTCGTCATATTCCTCCCAAGCCTGGTCATGACGGTAGGGCTGATTTATGGAGTCGTTTCGGGGATGTTTTGGAAGAGACAGCTTGAAAGGGTGGATGAAGGGCTGCATTTCCTTGAACAGGGCCGCATACCCTCGCAACAGGAAACGTATCCAATTCAAGAGATGGCAAAAATGGCGGAACGGATGCAACTGATCCATAAGCAAATCAATGAGCAGACAAAATTATCGCAAAAAATGGCGAATGAAAAGGCCATTGATCAGGAGAAACAAATCCAGGAAATCGTTTCCCAGGAACGAAACCGTTTGGCGCGGGAGCTGCATGATTCGGTGAGCCAGCAATTGTTTGCCGCTTCGATGTTCATGTCGGCCATCACAGAATCTCAATCCGATATGGAAAAAACGGAAATGAAACAATTCAAGGTAGTGGAAGAAATGATCCATCAATCCCAGCTTGAGATGAGGGCGTTATTGCTTCACTTGAGACCTGTTGCATTAAAGGGAAAATCTTTACATGAAGGAATGAAGGAGCTTCTTTTGGAATTGGCCCAAAAAGTGACGATGGATATAAATTGGAAGATGGAGCCTTTCACTCTGGATAAGGGGATTGAGGACCATCTGTTTCGGATTTTACAAGAATCGATTTCCAATACGCTGAGACATGCAAAAGCGAATTCGCTTGAAGTGCTATTGATCGTTCGTGATGGATTGATCATTTTACGGATAACGGATGACGGTATCGGTTTTAACGTCGAGGAGTCGAAAACGGGATCATATGGTCTGCAAAATATGCATGAACGGGCTGTTGAATTAGGCGGGACGATGCAAATTGTGAGCGTTCCGAATAAAGGAACGAAACTTGAAGTGAAAATCCCATTATTAAATGCTGGAGGTGATCATGTTGATTAAAGTATTATTTGTCGATGACCATGAAATGGTAAGGATAGGGGTATCGGCTTATTTATCCGCACAATCGGATATCGAAGTGATCGGGGAAGCGGACAATGGTTTGAAAGCTGTCGAACTGGCAATGGAATTGCGTCCGGATATCATTTTGATGGATTTGGTGATGCCGGAAATGGACGGCATAGAAGCGACGAAACGAATTATCGAAAAATGGCCAGAAGCAAAGATCATCATTGTGACAAGCTTCCTGGATGATGAAAAAGTGTACCCGGCATTGGAAGCCGGAGCGACGAGCTATATGCTGAAAACATCAAAGGCCAGTGAGATTGCGAGAGCCGTCCGTTCCACTTTCCAGGGTCAAAGCGTACTTGAACCGGAAGTGACGGGAAAAATGATGGAAAAGCTGCGTCGCCCAAAGGTTACCCAGCTTCATGATCAATTGACAAACCGCGAAATGGAAATTTTGCTGCTGATGACACAAGGAAAAACGAATCAGGAAATTGCCGATGAACTATACATAGCCCTGAAAACAGCCAAAGTGCATGTCAGTAATATATTAAGTAAGCTTGCCGTACAGGACCGCACGCAAGCAGTGATTTACGCATTTAAGCATTCGCTTGTTCAAGAAGAAGAGTAAAGAGCGCCTATTTACCAATAGAGGAAAGTTTGTTATATTTAGGGAACTATCCATCCCGTTAAGTTCTTTCAAGGTTGCTGATTGCAGCCTTTTTTTACGGATAAAGGGAAAAAAGTAGGTGAAATTGATGTTAAGAGTTATCTTAGAATTATTTCGTATAATCACCATCATTTTCGTTATTGGAATGATAATAGGGTTCATCATTAATTCAATTTATGCGATTTTTGGTATAACTGTAGAGAATACTACAGGCGGATGGATTGTTGCTTTGGCAATTCTTCCATTACTTTATGTACTCTATAAAAATCGCCTTCAATTTTCTGGGTTCTATAAAAATGGCAGACAAGTAAAACTCTCAAACGGGACAACGACAATCTTGCTTTGCTTCTCTGTGCTAATGTTAACGGTTGCCCCATTATTTCGCTAACGGAATGCAAAAAGAGCATGTTTTGATCAAAACATGCTCTTTTTTTATACAGTTTTTTAGATTATACGGCTTCCTCTGCGGTATCGAGCCTCTTTCCGTATATCCGATAAAGAACCAAAGCGAATACCATTCCTATAAAGGAGATGGAGGAAATGAACAAGTAAAGGGTCTTCCCGCCGTAAGTTCCATATATGGCCCCGCCTATATAAGAAGCAATGATTCCCGAAACCCCGAAGAATAGCAGCGCCAGTACGGTCTGGCCTGTGGCACGCCATTCCACCGGAACGATCCGATACAGATATTGGATGGCCGCCGAGTAGAAAATCGGGAAAGTCAATATCTGCATGACTTGCAAATAAGCTAATAGCTGTGGATCGGTAATCCACGCAGAGACGAAATAACGGATAAAGAAAAACGCTGCTGCAAACGAAATGATGATGATTTCCTTACCTTTGCGCAGCCACCAAAAGCTTAGGGCGAACACAATGATTTCGCTTCCCGCCGCTAAGAACCAGGTCAAGCCTACAAGCTTGGCACTTCCTCCAAGTTCCCGGATATACACTCCGA
Source organism: Peribacillus sp. Aquil_B1 (assembly GCF_022603275.1). Lineage (NCBI taxonomy): Bacteria > Bacillati > Bacillota > Bacilli > Caryophanales > Bacillaceae > Peribacillus > Peribacillus sp. Aquil_B1. Next base: position 371,877 of record NZ_JAKXEE010000001.1, read on the forward strand.
GGAAGGTATCGTTCATCCTTGCTGGAACCGCACAGATAAAGACCAATAACAGAAAGAGAAGCGTCTCTTTATTGCTGAAAAAATGCTTAAGACTGCTTAAGGTGACAGGTTTCCCGGAAACAGGTGCATCAGGCATCAGCCAGCTGACAATGAAACTGATCAAACCTATTCCTGCAAAAAGGAACGCAAGGCTGTTCGCTCCGAAATATGACATAACATAGCCGGTGATCAGCGATATAACCGCATAACCCAATGCACCATAGGTTCGGATGGAGCCGTAGCTGATCCCGGATTTCTCTGCCATCGTAAAATTGAGGCTTTCCGTCAGGGGATCGATCGGCATCAGAAAGAAATATAGCAGCATGGCAAACAGGATGAGCTGAAGATAACTGCTTGAATCATAGAGGAAATAACCGATTACGCTCGAGAAAAAGATGAGTAACAACAGGACTTTTCGTATCGTCCTTGTTTTGTCGCTGATCATTCCCCATAAAGGCTGGGTAATGAGAGTGACAAAACCTCCTGTACCGATGATGAATCCGATTTGGGCTGGACGCAAACCTTGATCAGCCAGATAGACTGGGAGAAACGGAATGAAAATGGCAAGCAGTCCAAAATATAAAAAGTTAAAACTCTTTAATAATCGTATTGCTTTCATAAAAAATATGATACCTCACGTGTTCTATAGAGTGGATTGATTTCAGACCATGTTATTGTATCACTGATGACAGAATTTGAAAAAATAGTTTTAAAATAGATTTGGTTTAGAGGTTAAATCTCACTTTTTAAAAATGGGTGTAAATGATAGAATTAACACTTATTGTTAATTAAAGAGGGTGGTAATTCATGGACCAGGACACAAAAGTAATTCAAGAGTTGCAGGAATTGAAGCAAAAAGTCGGTCATCTTGAAGACTTATTAACGGAGCAAGCCAATAAAAAGGAAAAAGCAGGACCATTTCGAATCTTCTTGGACGCAGTAGGCTCATTGCTATTTGGATTAATTGTTGTAGGGCCGGTTGTGGTGGTGGTCGTTGGGGTTCTGATGGTGGCTGCATCATGGTTAGGGATGGAATTTTAAACGTTTAGGAGAGTCTGGGGTTTTATGAATATATTGATTTAATTAGGTGACCAGTGGAATTATTGATGATGGATAAGGAAAAGGTTTTTTTATATATTGTAATTTTATTCGCATCGAATGCATGATTTAAGTATTACATCTTTTCTTAAAAGGGGGATTTTTAAAGTGAAAGTAGTGCTACCTTTTGCAATAGCCATGATTGCACTTACAGGGTGTTCTGCAATAGCTGATAGTGGAACCGGTGAATTGAAATGGTATAAAACCAAAGAAGAAACAATTAATCATGGCATTATAGAAGAAAAGATGAAAAAAGAAGACATCATTGGAGAAGTTAGTGAAAACGGAGAAACATTTGTTATTTATAAAAAACAATTAGAAGAAGGCTTGGGAGTAGGGGTTTCAAGCATAAGTGAGCAAGAAGGAAAGTTTGCTTGGTATGACCCTGATCAAGATGTTCTTGTTAAAAACGATAAAGTCAAAAAGTATTCCTCCCAGATCAGTTGGGGAACAACAACACAATCAGGAAAGGATTATACAATTTACACTGGATTAAGTGAAGATCAAAGTCCTATCGTTAAAACACAAACTAGTGAAGTAAGCCCTGCAATAGACAAGGAAAGTGGGATTTTTTTCTATATAGAGCCTGTTAAATAAGTCATAAGAGGGTTTGTTGAATTTGCGAAACTACTGGTAAATTGAGGGTATCCATAAAGGGCATCTTTGTCTTTAGGAAACTTTGCAAATACGCTTCAACCATCATGTGATCTTCATTTTTATCTTTTAAGACTATCTAACACTTGATTCTGCAGCCGCAGGATGTTCCTTAATTGCTATTAATTTTGTATATTATTTGGCTGCCATTATCCTATAATTGGATCAAGGGCTTTCACGATTTTCTCTAATTTGTTTCTTTGAAAATATTATCCTAAGAAAGTTATTGACAAATTTACCTTGAGTCCGTATAGTATGGGATATTATTAAAAATATTCAGATATAATTTTTCAAACGCAATGAACAGGAGTAGTAAAAGCTCATTATTCGGTATAGAGAGCTGCGGGTTGGTGCAACGCAGTCCAATGATACTTTGAACTTGCCTGGGAGTGGTAAAGCGAAAGATAGGAATGATTCCATTCTTTTGTTTTAACGATTGACCTTCGTTACAAGGTTTTTAAAGCAGGGTTCTAGAAAAGAGCCAATAAGAGTGGTACCGCGGTAAGCTTAAGGCATATCGTCTCTTTCTTCATTTGATTATGAAGGAAGAGACGATATGCTTTTTTTGATTTTGGGGAGGTAAGGATATGGAAACGGACAAACGGAATTTACAGAGGACAATGACTTCAAGGCATATTACGATGATGGCATTAGGCGGTGCCATCGGGGCAGGTTTATTTAAAGGAAGCAGTTCAGCCATTGATATGGCAGGCCCTTCCGTAATCATTGCGTACTTGATAGGGGGCATCATCCTATTATTCATCATGCAAGGTTTAGCTGAAATGGCGGTCCGCAATAGCGGTGCACGAACATTCAGGGATTTGGTCCAATCGATTTTAGGAAAGTATCCTGCCTATTTCCTGGATTGGATCTATTGGAAAATGTGGGTATTGAATATCGCGGCCGAATCAGTGGTTGCGGCGATTTTCCTTCAATATTGGCTGCCTGGGTATCCAATCTGGATACTGGCATTAGCTGTTTCGATTTTAGTTACTGCGGTTAACTTGCTGTCGGTAAAGGTTTTTGCTGAAACGGAGTACTGGCTTGCTTTAATTAAAATTACCGTCATCATTGTGTTCATCATCGCTGGATTATTGTTGCTGCTCGTTACTTTTGGTGATCATACAGCCGTCGGTTTTTCTAACTTGACTGAGCATGGCGGTTTCTTCCCGAATGGATCGACAGGTTTGATCACGGCGATGCTGGTGGTAATCTATTCATATGGCGGTACGGAAATCATCGGGGTCACATTAGCTGAAACGAAAAATCCCGAAAAAGTCGTTCCAAAAGCCGTTCGCAGTACATTGGTCAGGATCATTTCTTTCTATATCATTCCTTTTTTCATCATCGTTAGCTTAATTCCTTGGAACGAGGTAAACGGGGTGAAGGAAAGTCCGTTTGTAATGGTCTTTCAAATGATTGGGATTCCAGGTGCCGACCATATCATGAACGCCGTTGTTCTATTAGCGATCATTTCATCGATGAACTCCGGGTTGTATGGTTCATCCCGCGTTCTGTATACACAAGCCGTGGATGGTCGCGTTCCGAAAATCTTTTCCCGGTTATCCAATAAGAAAGTACCTGTTCCCGCAATATTAATGTGTACTTCAGCTTTATATGGCGGTGTACTGATTTCCTTATTTGCTGGAAGCAAGACCTTCGATTTCCTAATGGGTTCGCTGGGATATACCGTATTATTCATCTGGTTGATCATTGCTTTCGCCCATTTGAAATCACGTAAACAACAGTCCGGAAAAACAAGTGCCTATTCGGTAAAATGGTTCCCGTATACGACATGGGCTGCGATCATCGCTTTAATAACGATCTTGATCGGAATCATTTTCACGACTTCCATAATCGTTACGGTCATTACACTTTGCATTTACATCTTCATTTCCTTAACGTTTGTATGGAAAAAACGCCATAACAAAATCTAGAGATATCATTTTTGCCTTCACATATATAAGTTTCAGTTTCAAGCCATGGTAGTATGCCATGGCTTTCGTTATGTATTCTTGGTCTGATGAAAAGTAAGAGATATCCATTTTACTAGTTCATGGGAATCATTAACTTTTGCAATTAAAGAGTTAATCTAGTGAAAAATGTTGTATAATAATCTTTGGAAAAAAACCAATATATTGAAAGTCGGAGCGAGCCATGAAAAACAATTCCATACTATCCTTTCACCCGTTATATTATTTAATACTTTTGGTGATTACTAGTTCCATCTATTCAATCATCAATCAATCTTCAGGTCATGCTGTCGATGTTACGACTATAATAGATGGAGAGATTCCCTTTATTAAAGAATTTGTCGTTCCTTATTTACTTTGGTATCCGTATATTTATGGATTGCTGATTTACTACTGTTTTGTTGACCGAAAGCAATATTTCGTAGGATTAGGCAGTTTGATATCGGGGAAACTTTTCTGTTTTCTTGTCTATTGCCTTTGGCAAACGACAGTTCCGCGTCCAGAAGTGGTGGGCAATGATATCTTTGCCCATTTAATGCGATTGGTCTATAGTCATGATCAACCTGTCAACTGTCTTCCCAGCATTCATGTGCTGACTACATTCATCATGATGATCGTCGCCCATAAGCGGAAAGAAGAGCACAAATGGGAGTATGCCAGTGTCACTGCATTCGGAACACTGATCATCCTCTCCACGCTATTTACGAAACAGCATGCTGTATTGGATGTACTCGCAGGGATACTTCTCGCATGTGGGGTATATGCAGCTGTCCAGTATACGTTCACAGCGCTATCGGCTTTTCAGGCCAATCATTACACTGCGAGGCAAATTAAAAAGTGACCATATGAATAAAGCCACCGTAAGAATATTCGCTCCCATGAGCTGATATGTTACAGTGGCTTTTTTTGTTTCAATTAAGATTTGGATATTTATGTTAAAATATATATGGTATTATGTTTTTAACCTAATGTAACAGTGGAGAGGAGGAAAAGAATGCCTCATCATCTTGATCGGATTGCTGAAGACTTGGTTAAAGCAAAGTTGGAAAATTATTGGCCAGGTTTTGAACTTGTTGCGTATGCATTATATGATAAGAGCAATGTTTATCTATTCAATCATCCTAAATTCAGTAACAATCCACCATGTACATATCATATTTTAAGCTGGGATGTACAGTTTATTGGTGACACAATCATTATGTATGAAGAATATCCCACAGCAATTGTTAATATGGATTCGTATGTGGAATATGAAGATTTGTATTCAATACTGGTTCATGAATTATTTCATGGCTATCAATATATAAAGGATGAAAAACGGTTTCCCGATGAATTGATTGGAATCACCTATCCGTTGTCAAAAGAAAATGTGGAATTGCGAAATCAGGAACGAACAAATCTTTATCATGCGATGTTGGAAAATCACTTAATTAAGAAGAAACAATACCTTAATGCTTTCCTTGCACTAAGGGAAAAAAGAGCAACCAAGATTGAAGAGTACCTAACATATGAGAAACCATTGAGGGACCTGCGTGGTATGTCGAATTAAAAGCTTACTCGGAAAAAAGCCCGCTTGATTACCATTCAGTTTTAAAAAAGTATGCACAACAACTAATAAACAAATATGAATCTACTTCTAGTATTAGAAGAAGTTGTTATAGTTCCGGTTTGTTTATGTGTTTGTTACTGGAGGAGCTTTCACCAGGCTGGGTGGAAGGTTTTTTTGATAGAGAAGATACATTATATGACCTATTAAAACAGTTGTCCGATGATTATTTGGAACATTCAATAGCTGATGTGAAAATAAGTTCTGAAACAGAGGAAGTCATTAATTTTGCTATAGAAAAGAGAATGAAAGCATTTGAAGAGTTTAATGAACAAGCAGGATTTCATCTATATATTGAAGGGGAAATAACTGCTGTATCCTTTGACCCGATGAATATCATCCCATTAGAAGATAGACATTTACATAAGAGCTTTATAAAAGTAAGAATGAATAATCAAGATTTTCTTATTCAACAACAGGTTATTGCCCATGTCGATGATGGAACTCAAAACATAAATAAATTACACCTGATAGTAGAGAATGAACCCTCTGTAAACATTAATACGCAAACAATTGATGGTGTGGGGGAAATAAAGGGAAGATATAAGAAACAAAAAAATATCTTGCATGTACTTATTTAAAATGAATTTTATCTTAAAATGGGTTTCAATCATCATTCCCATGTTGTATCATAACGATGCTTATTGTGGATATACCATCAGGAAAACCAAAAGTGATTGAAGTATTATATAGTTCCAATTTACAAGCAAAGAAAAAAAGCATCGAACCCCCATGACAGGAAGTCCGATGCTTTTTTCTTTTACATTTCAGCTTCGATTTTCAAAGATGATTCTTCGCTGAACTGTTCCTTATCCAGGTCTCCCGTTATTTTACTGGTCAGAATACCGGAAGTCATGCTTCCGCTGACATTCACAGCCGTTCTTCCCATATCGATCAATGGTTCGACGGAAATCAACAGTCCAGCCAAGGCGATTGGCAAGTTCATTGCAGATAATACCAGGATGGCAGCGAATGTTGCTCCTCCGCCTACACCTGCAACCCCGAAAGAGCTAATGGCCACGATGGCAATCAACATGGCTATAAATGAAGGATCCAGTGGGTTGATTCCAACCGTTGGAGCGATCATGACCGCTAACATGGCCGGATAGATTCCGGCACAGCCGTTTTGACCGATTGACAAGCCGAAGGATCCGGCGAAGTTGGCAATACCTTCGGACACGCCTAGTTGTTTCTGTGTTTGGATGTTCAATGGCAGAGCTCCTGCACTTGTTCTTGAAGTGAAGGCAAATGATAAAACCGGGAAAGCTTTTCTCAAATATACGATTGGATTCAACCCTGCAAGCATCAGCAATAGCAAATGGATGAGGAACATGACAATCAGGGCTACATAAGAAGCACCTACGAATTTCCCCAATTTCAGGATGGCATCCAAATCACTCGTAGCTACCGTCTTCGTCATGATCGCCAAGATTCCGTAAGGTGTTAAACGCAGGATCAATGTTACGACGCGCATGACGATGCTGTGCAATGTATCTACTATTTTAGCAAAAAATTCAGCATGTTCAGGCTGTTTCCTTTTGACCCCTAAATAAGCAATCCCAAGGAATGCAGCAAAGATTACAACGGAAATCGTTGATGTAGGACGTGCTCCCGTTAAATCAAGGAACGGGTTGGATGGAATCAATTCAAGGATTTGCTGCGGCATCGTTTTATCCTGAATCGTACCGTATGTTTCCGAAATTTGATCCCCGCGGCTTAACTCCGCTTCCCCTTGCTCAATTTGAACGGCTTCCAAATTGAATACAGTTGCCGAGGTGATCCCGACAGCTGCTGCAATCGCAGTCGTTCCAAGCAGGATTCCGATGATCAGGACACTGATCTTTCCAATATTGCTAGTCAGTTTCAATCTTGTGAATGCGGATAAGATCGAAATGAAGACAAGCGGCATGACGATCATTTGCAGGAACTTGACATAGCCGGAACCTACAATGTTAAACCAATCGACCGATTTAACGATCGCTTCTGACTGAGGTTCATAGAAATACTGCAAAAGAAGACCGAATACAATCCCTAAACCAAGTCCAGTAAAGACCCTTTTTGTAAAGGAAACATGCTTCTTATTCATGTAAAATAAAACGCCTAAAAGAACGAGCATTATGGCAAGATTTAAAAACACATAACCAATCATATATATTCCCCCAATTCCGATTAACCAAATGTGAATAATAAATATCTGATGACTATGATACATCATCCGTTCATTTTTTACCAGAAGAAAATAATTTATTTTTGACTTTTCAAGTAATTCATGTATTCATCTTTATTCAGGAGCTGGATAAGAGGGAACAATTAAGGATGGCCGGAACAAGCTAGGTACAAATCTTCCATTATAAATATTTATCAGGAAGGATAATCCCTTGTTTTTCTTGAATGATATATCAGGCCGTATATGCTTAGCGTTTCTTGAAAGGATGAAGGATATGGATATATACCTTGAAAGGCTTAGTGAACAGGATGCACAAGCGTTATTTGCATTTGAATGCAATAATAGAAGGTTTTTCGAGCAAACGGTCCCAGGCCGGGGAGGTGATTATTATACCTTTGGAACGTTTGAAATCAGGCATAAGGAATTATTAAAAGAGCAGGAAGATGCTACCTCCTCTTTTTATTTGATCAAGGATGGTTCAGGCATGATCGTCGGCAGGATTAATCTTGTGGATATAGACCCGATTAATGGTACGGCTCACGTCGGTTATAGAATTGGTGAAGCGTTTACGCAAAAAGGGATTGCGAATGAAGCTTTAAAGCTTTTGGTGCAGCTGGCGCCGAAATTGAATGTGGCTCAAATAGATGCCAAAACGAAAAGCGACAATATTGCCTCCCAAAAGGTTTTAGTGAAAAACGGTTTTGAACGGATTTCGATTAATGAGGAAATCAGTGCGGATTCGGGTCAAAAGCTAATGTTCTACCATTATAGTAGGAACCTTTAAATCCATTTTCTTCTATATAATAGCCGCATAAATTGTAAAGGATTTTAGAGATGAAGAAATAATCTCGGGATATTTTCGCCGCAAAAGATTTCATTATTTAAAAGGAGAAAGGATAATATAATATGATAGAAGGTTTATATGAAGCCCATCTGCCCGTAAAGAACCTGGCCATCTCAATGGATTTTTATAAGAAAATAGGCTTGAAACTAGCTTGGAGGGATGAAGATACTGCCTTCTTTTGGATAGAGGAAAACAAAAGCTGGGTCGGATTATGGGAAGGGAAAGAATATCAAACTCCATACCACCCTTCACTAAGGCATATCGCCTTTCGGGTATCTTATGAAAATATGAAAAATGCATTAACTTGGCTCCAATCCCTAAAAATTGAAGTTGTCCCTTTTGGAAAAAGGACAACGATTGAACCTTTTGTACGCCCGCACCAAGGTAATGCTTCCGTCTATTTCAATGACCCCGATGGAAATAGTCTCGAACTCATGTGTTCGGTAGAAGTCCCTGATGCATATAAGCACATGACTGAAAAACTATCACTTGAAGAATGGGAAGAACTATTAACTAAGTGAACTCTGTAAAGAAAAAGGTTCCCGCCTGGTCTCAACCATGGTATAAATAAACTGTTTTCTTATATAGGAATTTACTATTATTTTCTTCATGATACGAAACATCATTTTATTTTTATACTCTACGAGTATGAGCAATTATTACAGAAAGGTTAAGGGCATAAATGTGGAGTTTAAAATTAGAGTGAACTTATTAACTCAAATGACATTACTTATCATATTCGTTGTTTTTATCAGTACATTGCTTGTGAGCCTTCTATTCTCTACACTGTTGGAAGACATCGTCGAAAACCATATGGGTAAGCAAGCAATGACGGTGGCTAAATTAGCAGCCCAAAATCCAACGATCATCCAGGGATTTAACAATAAACAGCCCTCAGAGGTGATTCAACCCGCATCAGAAATGATTCGTCAAACAACAGGTGCCGATTATGTAACCATTGCGAACCATAAAGGACTTCGATACTCTCATCCTAATCCAGAATATATTGGGAAGCCTACTGCTACTAGTAATGATGCAGTACTTAATGAACACAAATCAATTATTTATCAAGGAAATGGGATTTCAGGTCCAGCGATTAAAGCTAAGGCACCTATCTGGAATGATAAAGGGGAAGTTATCGGTGTTTCATCTGTAGGGTTTTTGGTAGAGAATGTGCAAGATCAACTATCCGATTATAAAATGAAGATTATTCATTTGTCACTTATTCCAATTGGTGTAGGAATCGTATGGGCACTATTTATAGCGCGACGCTTAAAAAAGCTTACTTTAGGACTAGAGCCGGAGGAAATTTCTTTTCTATTTCAAGAAAGGGAAGCGACACTTGATGCCATCCGATATGCTACCATTACGATTAATATTGAAAAACAGGTTACTTCCATGAATAAAAGAGCACGTGAATTGTTTCATGATCATCAGCTTATGGTGGGAAAGCGGGTTGTAAATGGGCATTTAGAAAAACTCATCAAAATAGTAATCAGCACAAAAGAGGGACAGTTCAATCGTAAGTTACTTTTAGGCCAGCAGCTATATATTTTGGATTTATTCCCAATCCTAAATCATAATGACGTCAGGGGCATCGTTTTAACAATAAGAACAGTATCCGAAATTGAACAATTAACAAATGAATTTTCAGAAATCAAGGCCTTTTCAGAAAATATGCGGGCACAAAACCATGAGTTTTTAAATAAATTAAATACCATTTATGGATTACTAAGTTTAAAACAATATGATAGGGCATTGACTATCATCTCTTCTGAAGTGAGGGAGAGGCAAGATATCATTTCGTTTCTAATGTCATCGGTTAAAGATCCGTTAATCGCCGCCTGTTTACTTGGAAAGATAAACCGTTCAAAAGAATTGCAGGTTATATTAGAAATAGAACAGGAAAGCAATTTAAACAGTTCATTAAAGCCTGAGGATTCCCATCACTTGGTTTCCGTTATTGGTAATGTCATCGATAATGCGATGGAGGCAGCACGGCAAAAAAACAAAAATGAGGGAAAGGTCAAAATTTCGTTTACTGATTTAGGAAACGAAATTATATTTGACATCGAGGATAACGGTCCAGGTATCCCTCATGCAATGGAAGATATTATTTTTACAGATGGTTATACGACTAAAAATGGGGAAAATCATGGGATCGGCTTGGCCATTGTAAAAAACTCCATTGGTCTTTTGAGCGGTGAAATTTATATTGATCAAAGTTATTTGGGCGGAGCAAGATTTACAATCGCCTTCCCGAAGAATATAAAAGCAGAACAGGAGGTGTGAAAATGTCCAAAGGACCGATTACAGTTGTCATTGTTGAAGATGATGAGAATGCTGTGAATATATATAAACAATTTACCGATCAACTAGATCAATTTACTGTCATTGCTACAGCTAGCACAGGTAAGCAAGCGTTAAATATATTACATGCCGCACAGCCGGACTTAATTTTATTGGATATCTTTTTACCGGATATGAATGGAATTGACCTTCTTCGGGAAATTAGGAGAGAATACCGGGGCATTGATGTAATTCTGATCACCGCCGCGAATGATACCGAAACAGTCAGTGAAGCGATTAGGGGAGGGGCTTTTGGTTACCTAATAAAACCCATCATTATCGATAAGCTTCTAGCGACGCTCAACCAATACGACCTGACGAGACAGCAGCTGCATAATAATAACTTAGTAAATCAAGATAAAGTCGATACTCTTTTTCGGACCATAAGTAACCCAAATAAAGTAAATGATGTCCAAATGAATCCTCTTCCCAAGGGAATTGACAAACATACCTTGAAAATGGTCAGAAGTAAGATTCAAAGCGTCAATGGCAGTTTAAATGCTGATGAACTAGGTCAACTCGTTGGAATTAGTTATTCAACCATGCGCCGATATTTGGAGTATTTAGTTTCCTGTAATGAAATGGAAGTTGAAGTTTTGTATGGCAGTGTAGGAAGACCTGAAAGAAAATATAAAACAAAACACCTTTAAATCCCTGTTGATGAAATTCGTTTTCATCAATGGGGGTTTTTTCTTTTTCAGGCGTGAAAAAAATGAATAAAACTCTTATTACTTTCTTTATATGTGAAAAAGGCTTGATGGATGATAGTCTCTAAAGAAAGCGCTATCAAAAAAGATGGCGGTTAACAGAAGGGAGCTTGAAGATGTTATCCATTTTAGGATTTTCCATGATTGCTGTATTCATGTATTTAATTATGTCGAAGCGACTATCGGCATTAGTGGCCATTATGCTCGTTCCAATCATATTTGGCGTGATCGGAGGGTTTTTTACAGAACTGGGACCCATGATGCAGGATGGTGTTGAAGGAATAGCTTCTACAGCCATAATGATTTTATTTGCGATTTTATATTTTGGAATAATGATAGATTCGGGTTTATTTGATCCTCTCATCTCTAAAATATTGAAGATAGTAAAAGGAGATCCTTTAAAAATAGTTTTGGGAACCGCTATTCTCTCAATGACCGTCGCATTAGATGGGGACGGTACAACAACTTACATCATTACGGTCTCAGCCCTTTTACCCCTTTATAAGCGTCTAGGGATGAACAAAATAATATTAGCCACTGTTGCCATGTTATCCATGGGTGTAATGAATATGACACCGTGGGGGGGAGCTTCCGCTATGGCAATGGCTTCGTTAAATCTTGACGCATCGGAATTGTTTTTGCCAATGATTCCTGTCATGGGTTTTGGGCTCATTTGGGTTCTTGTCGTGGCTTTTATATTGGGAAAAAGGGAACGAAAGAGATTGGGTGTAGTGGAGATCCAGCATAATCACACTAAAGAAATGAGTTCAGGGGCCAATTCTGAGTTAGCGGCAACAACGGTCTCCAATCATTATCGCCGACCGAAATTGGTCTGGTTCAACTTTATTTTAACGATTGTACTCATGGCATCCTTAATCATTGATTTTATGTCTTTGACCATTTTATTCATGATTGCTTTCGCCATTGCGTTATTGGTCAATTATCCTGATTTGAAAGATCAACAGGATCGAATCGCCGTTCATTCGAAAAATGCATTGGCTGTTGTTTCAATTGTCATTGCAGCCGGGATTTTTACAGGCATCATGTCTGGAACGAAAATGATTGATGCAATGGCCATTACCTTGGTATCGCTTATTCCAGAACCTTTAGGACCATTTTTACCGGTAATTGTAGCGTATGCAAGTGCCCCTTTTACTTTCTTTATGTCTAATAATGCATTCTATTTTGGCGTACTTCCAATTATCGCTCAGGCCGCTGATGCATATGGAATCAGCGCGGCAGAAATAGGGCGCGCCTCGTTAATAGGGCAGCCGATACACGTATTGAGTCCTTTAGTGGCTGCAGCACATTTGCTAATAGGTTTAGTGGGCACTGACTTTGGGGATTTACAGCGGTTTGCCGTGAAATGGGCATTAGGGACTGTCACTGTCATGACAATAGCAGCGATAATCTTGGGAGTCATCTAGTAAAAGGGATGGTATCTTTTCTTGTAGATTGTGCAAATCGATAATTTTTATATTGGAGGATTTTCAATGTGGATCATCACACACTATAAAAACAGAGATATTGTAATGTATGAATTTGAAACAGAACAAGCAGCAAGAGAAGTTTTTTGGAGTATTCAAGGCAATAAGTTTCTTTCAGAAGTCATTTACTTTAATGACCCAGGTTTAGCATAGTGATAGCATGAATCGTAGAGGTGTTTATGGCTAGTTAACAATAAAAGGTCAATTTACATAATATGACGATTAAAAAACACAATACATCAGAGTGTCCTTCAAGAATATGCATTTAAGTGTACCCCGAAAAAGCTAAAGCTTTATTGGGGTTTTACTATTATTTTAGACGGTTTTAACAATGATTTTTGTGGTAATCTTCGCCAAATTCATGACAGTATCCAGTCTCGTATCATTTAAGGATTGTTTGGGGAAAAGGGGATCTAAATAATTTACGACGGCTTTTAGGTGATAATCACCCAATTCAGGTAAGGATTTATTCATCGCTTCACCAGGGCTAAAAGGACCTTTTGTCAGAAAAATGGACCCAATTTGATGATAACCACCCAAACAAGCATCGATGCCAAAAATAAAGGGATTTTTAAATTGCCTTTTTATTTCTTTCAAAACACTTTTCAAATTAAGGGCGTGAACTGGTTCTGCGAGTGTTCCGAAGACATGGTAAGGGACTTGGTTTTCTCTTAGCATCGTCCCTACTAAAGGTCCGAATGAATCTCCTGTGGAGCGATCTGAGCCAATACATAAAAAGATGATCTCTTTGGACGTTGGCCGAAGAACTCTTGCGATTTGAAAAGACATTTCGTCTATTTCTCCTTCTGCCTCTGTTTGCAATGTGTAGTTGCAATACTGCATATCTTTTTTTGTCTCCCCTTTTTTCCTGCCATTAAAAGGATACATGCCTACACTCCCTTATCTTATTTACTAGAGTTCTGTGACATCTTGTAGAAATTATAACATGATTAATAATTTGGAAATCACTTGTTTTCCCTCTAATGATTAAATTAATTACCTCGTTTCGTGTTTGCTTGTATTTTGTTAATATATAGATTTGCTGGAATTTTTGGTAAAATGGAAGAAAATAAATAAATCTATAATATGAAACAATTGGTTTTATTTAATAGAAGGAAGTGTAAGTATTGTTTAATCAATTAACGAATAACGATAGTATTCTTAATCATTTACGTGCAGACTGTGAGAATTGTTTTGGTTTGTGCTGTGTAGCTTTGCCTTATGCAAAATCTGCTGATTTTGCATTTGATAAAGATGGAGGTACACCATGTTCAAACCTGCAATCGGATTATCGTTGCGGCATCCATGAAAATCTCAGAGCAAAAGGCTTTCGAGGCTGCACGGTATATGAATGCTTCGGTGCCGGTCAAAAGGTATCTCAACTCACTTATGATGGAAACGACTGGAGAGACAACCCAGCTTCAGCAAAGGAAATGTTCGATGTATTTCCTATTATGCAACAACTTCATGAAATGCTTTGTTACTTAAATGAAGCACTGAATTTAGATGATGCGAAACCTCTTTATCAAGATTTGCAGGCTGCTTTTGAAGACACGGAATACCTCACTAAGCAAAGTCCAAAGTCTATCATGGACCTGAATGTACCAGCTCATAGAGCGATCGTTAATGATTTACTTCTGCGCACAAGTGAACTCGTACGTGCGAAGGTTCCATTTAAGAAAAATAAAAAAAAGCAGAACAAAATAGGTAGGGGAAGTGACCTGATTGGCGCAAAGTTGAGAGGTGCTGATCTTAGGGGAGCGAACTTAAGAGGAGCTTTGCTTATTGCATCTGACCTCAGAGAAGCTGACATGAGAGTGACGGATCTTATCGGTGCAGACTTTAGGGACGCTGATTTAAGCGGTGCCGATCTCACCGGGAGTTTCTTCATCACACAAGCACAGATTAACTCGGCTAAAGGCGATACGAAGACAAAATTACCGCTCTCATTAAGCATTCCCGTTCATTGGAGGTAGAGGTATAGCCAAGATTGGAAGCTAACTTTCATACAGAGTATACGTCTCATGAATGAAAATGGTTTAATTCACGAGTAAATGGGCGCAAATTCACGAGTAAAAGCGTAAAATTCACGAGTAAATGGCGCAAATTCACGAGTAAAAGCGTAAAATTCACGAGTAAATGGCGCAAATTCACGAGTAAAAGCGTAAAACTCACGAGTAAAGCCCAAACTCACGAGTAATGGAAAATTTAATACATAGATTTGGCTTTAATTCTAAGCTTTTACAAATGGTGAACTCTATACTTTCATGCGATTCTTCATTAGGAAGGGTCGTCTTTTGTAATTGGGCCAGAAACTTTCACTTTTCCATTTGACTCTGACGTTGCGTAATACCTTAAAGTAAATGATATCGAAAGGAGGTAAGAAGCAGTGGCAATGAAAGTGAAGGAGCTAGCCGATTTGGTTGGCATTAGTGTGCGGACACTGCATTATTATGATGAAATCGGGTTATTATCGCCAGAGGAAATAACCGATTCAGGTTATCGCCTTTATTCGAATGATAATCTTGAGATGTTGCAGCAAATTCTGTTTTTCAGGGAACTTGGCATGCCGTTAAAGGAAATAAAACAAATGATAAGCAGCTCTTCGTTCGATAAACATGATGCGTTGAAGCAACATCAAAAAATGTTACTGGAGAAACGCAGTCAGCTCGATAAATTAATTAAGACGGTTGAAAAATCGATTAAGCATATGAAAGGGGAAATTCAAATGACGAATAAAGAAAAATTTGAAGGATTTGACTTCAGCCAGAATCCTTATGAAGAAGAAGCCCGCAAGCTTTGGGGGGATAAAGCTGTCGATGAGTCGAAGGCTAAAGTGGCGGGCATGTCCAAAGATGCACAGAAAATTGTGTCGGACATCTATTTAAAACTTGCGTCAATCCGAAATGACTCGCCTAAGTCAGAGGAAGCACAAGAGGCAATTAAAGAATGGTATGATTGTTTGAACAATAACTTCGGCACATACTCGCTGGATGCTTTCAAAGGATTAGGTCAAATGTACGTGGATGATCAACGTTTCACCAAAAATATCGACAAATACGGTGATGGTTTAGCGAAATTCATGTGTGAGGCGATGGGGCATTTTGCTGACGCTAACAAAAATTGAATCCACAGATTAGTTGGAAGGTTGCTCCGGCAACCTTCTTATTTTTTAGCTAAGGGGCCGGTCAATTTAAGAAGCTGTATTCTATAGGTATGGTAAATATTTATAATATTCTTTATAGAGAATAGGGGGGAACTTATGGAATTTAGGAATGCCGCCTTTAACCCCGGGAAAATCAATGATGTTGATGGAAGTAAAATGGCAGTTTTTTATGGGGATGCCATTTATACAAGCTTCGTCAATAAACTTAGGGCCGCAGGTTGTGTTTTCGCCGAGGAAGAGGACCGGTTGCTTATCAGCGCGGCAAGGACTGTGGTTTTGGGACTCGATCTTTTTACAAAAAAAAGAGCTCGGCATCATAAAAAGGGACCAGTTAAATGGTCCCTTTTTGACATTATTTCTTTAGCAAGTTTACGATTTCTTTAGCTTTTTCTAATGTAACTCCTTCAATGATACTGTTATTCTTTCGAACAGCCGTACCGAAATGATAGTGACCGGTATGCAATTCGGAATGGATAGAAAGGATATTATCCTTATTTAAGCCGCTTCCAACCAGTATCGCTATGTCGCCGCAGACTCTTTGCATTTGTTGAATCGTTTTCATGCGGCTGGGGAAATCCCCATGCCCACCTGAGGTCAATATCGTTGTGATTTCTGGATATTGTGCTAGCATTTCGGCTGAAATGACTGGGTCGTTTGTGTCATCGATGGCTCGGTGGAATGTAATCTCCAAACCTTCACATACCGTCAATAATTCTTCGAGGTATGGTTGATTGATTTCATTCTTTTCATTTAATGCACCCAATACAACCCCGTTCGCTCCCAGTGATCGAATGATTTGGATATCTTTTTTCATTATTTCCAAATCACTTTGCGTATAACAAAACGACTGGCTATGAGGTCTTACCATCACGTTGACCGGTATCTTCACTGAATTGACGGCAGCCTCTATCAGGGCGTGGCTTGGAGTTAATCCCCCCTCGGCTAAAGAACTGACAAGCTCGATTCGGTCTGCGCCCGATTCTTCGATTATAAGGGCATCTTCTATCGTTGTGGCAATGAATTCAATGTACATTGGATTTTCCTTTCCTGCATGCAAGTGTTATAAGATTATTAAATCCATTAAGAATCGTAAAGTCAATTCATTAATAGATAGTTTTCCTCAAATGGAATATCTTTATTTCACTATTTATGAAACGAAATGGACATTCAAACGTATAAAAAAAAGAATATATTCAATGGTATATTTGAAAGTGAAATGTTCGGCAGGGTAATTAAATGAAAATCATCATGACGGAGGTTATTTAATTGGATAAAGAAAGTAAGGAAATAAAGAAATCGAGATTTTACAAAATAGGGATGGGGTTCCTTATCATTTCCCTTCTCACTTGGATCATTCCTGTCGTAGCACCTTTTACGCCATTTTCGACTGCGGTGAAAGCGGGGGTCATAACAGGTGCGATCGTCTTTGCGGAAGTCATGTTTTGGGCAGGCGCGCTTTTGGTCGGGAAAGAAGTGGCTGCTAAATATAAAGGTTATTTAAACCCGAAAAATTGGAGAAAAGAAAAAGGATGAAGCTGTTTTTTATAAAAAAGGGCTGGGAGTGAAGCTCCATTGGAAACTGAATTATTAAAAGTTTTCGATTCCGATCGCATTCAAACGGGCGTGGCTTGCGTGAGGAAGTACATAGATTGGGACATTGGCATGAGGTTTTCCACTGCTGGTTCGCAAGTAGAGAAGCGGGCGTGGATTACCTATATCTACAGCATCGTTGTGCGGTAAAAAAAGATTATCCTAATCTATTGGATATTACGGCTGCCGGTCATTTACTGGCTAATGAAACGGTATATGACGGAGTCAGGGAGATTAAAGAAGAAATAGGCATTGACGTTTCCTTTGAAGAGTTGGTTCCATTAGGGATCATTGAATACCAACAAACGAAAGAGGATTTCATCGACAAAGAACTGGCAAACGTCTTTCTATATGAAAGTGCACATAGCTTTGATGATTTCACCCTGCAGCCAGAAGAGGTTTCCGGGATAGTGAAGGTTTTGCTGAATGACTTCGAAGAGCTTTGGACCGAAGCGAAGGACAAAGTGAATATTCAGGGATTTGAAATGAATCACGAAGGCCGTAGGATGAAGATTGATCGATTTGTGGGACGGGATGCGTTCGTTCCCCATGATCTTTCCTATTATGAAAGCACCATTAGATTGATCAGAGTAAACCTCGCTAAATGAAATAAAGCCCTGACAAAACGATTCGAGTTCTGTTGGGGTTTTTCTTTTTTCTTGAAAAAAACATTAAGTACATCGACCTGCATCCTTACCGATCAACGGCAGCCTATTGGCTCGTTTTGTCTCAGTTCGATACGCATAAGTCCTTAGTTGTTACCTTATTTGTCTTGAATTGCTCATAGGGATAATGACTTTGTCTCTGTGCTGATTCAGTTGATAATACGAGACATACCCGACTGTAATAGTGATAGCAGCCTGCAAGTTAAAGACGGGGCTGTAGTTTTTCATGAACTAGGGAATTTATCACTTGTAAGAATATTACAAAATTGTAAGATGAACAGTGTATAAATTTTGTTAAGGGGATGAGTGAAATAATGAAAAAAATGGTTTTATGCATTTCATTTTTTGTAGCTTCTTTAGTCCTTTTTGGCTCCCTTGATTCTTTTGCAAGCAAAGCTTCAGCAGAAACACACACCTATGATGGAAAAAGTCCTTACTACAATAGTTGTGCGAATAGCGCTGTCACGAAGAAGTCCGTGAAAATTTATGCCAATGGCGGTTCTGCCAATTTGGAGTTGAAATTCAGCACTGTCTGTAAAACTGCCTGGGCGAAGATCACTCTAAGCAGACCGGCTAAAACAGATGGGGAGGCAACGGCATTGGTTGTCCGAAATACTGATAATAAACAATTTAGCTGTGCATCTCCTGGAGGAAATGGTGAAATAAATAAAGGTCAAACGTCATGCTATACACCAATGGTATATGATTTAGATCCACGAAAAGCAAAAGCGGTCGCTTTTTGGCCATATACAGCAGGTGAAACTGATTGGTATTAATGAAAAAGGAAAGACCTTCATCTATATTTTTGCAAAGAAAGGATGAATGTATTGAATAAAAAGCTCAAAATGGTAGGTTTATCCATGGTGATGGCTCTGTCGATGTTGCTTGTCGACTTTGGTTTTGGAAAAAATCAAGCACTGGCTGAAACACACACCTATGATGGAAAAAGTCCATACTATAATAGTTGTGCAAGTTCGGCGGTAACGAAGGATAAAAAATGGATTGATTCCAATTCGTACGTAGAATTGAAATTCAGCACTGTGTGTAAAACCGCCTGGGCAAAAGTGACCGTAACACGCCCCGCCGTATATAACCATGAAGCGGATGCCAGAATCGTACGAAGTACTGATGGTAAGGCCTTTACATGTTCCAGTTCCGGGGGCAATGGAGTTGTGAATATCGGGCAGACTTCATGCTATACACCAATGGTATATGATTATGACCCGCGCAAAGCACAGGCTCAAGGGATACATGCGATCCCAAATAGTGATGCATATAATAAAGCGGTGACCATTTGGTACTGAAAAACAAAAACGCAAAAAAAGCATCCTCATGTCGGATGCTTTTTTTGCGGTCAGATTGTACTCACGCTTTCATTTCTGCTTCCAATTGAAGTAGATATTGTTTCATCTCCGTACCTCCCCGGTAGCCGGTAATGGCACCGTTTTTTCCGATAACCCGGTGACATGGCACCGTGATCAGAATAGGATTGGCACCAATGGCCGTACCAACAGCCCGAACGGCTGCAGGTCTTTGGATGATTTGGGCAATATCGGAATAGGAACAGGTTTTTCCATAGGGGATTTGATTCAGTGCTGCCCAAATTTCTTGTTGAAAGGGCGTGCCTTTTACATCTGCGGGAAGAGAGAAAGTCTGCCTGGTTCCTTCGAAATATTCTTGTAGTTCTTTTAGATAGGGATTTAATGCTTTTTCATTTTCAACAAGGCTTGCCATTGGAAAGCGTTTTTGTAGCCAAGACTTTAGTTCTTCAAACGTTTGACCTGGAGAACCTACATAACAAAGCCCTTTTTCCGTCCTGGCCACATATAAATGCCACTTATCATAATGCAAAATGGCCCAGTCAATGGTTTGTTCTTTATCATTCTTCATTTTCTTCACGCTCCAAAGCTTGAGTTTTGAGATAAGCATTCCGATATCCTGAAGGGGTATTCCCCATTTTCCTTTTGAACAGCGTCATGAAATAGGGTGTACTGGAGAACCCGACAGCCAAGCCTATTTCAGTTATCGGCTGTTCGGAGTTTTCCAGCAGCCTGGTTGCTTTTTCAAGGCGAAGCCGTTGAATGTATTCAGTGGGCGATATTCCCTTCACACGCTTGAAGGATCGTTGTAAATGATAGGGGCTGCCGTGGGAAATATCCGCCAATTTGTTCAAAGTGAGGGTTTCGCTGTAATGGGTGTCGATCCATTCGGCTATTTGTTCGACCCATTCTTCTGTCGGCAAATTCAGTCCTTCCGGTTTGCATCGTTTACAAGGCCGGAAATCTTCTTCCAAAGCCATCATGGCATTTTTGAAAATCTTCACATTATCCTTATTCGGCACCCTGGATTTACAGGAGGGCCTGCAAAAGATGCCTGTCGTAATTACTCCGTATAAAAAATGATCATCATATGCTGCATCACAATTTATAATAGCTTTCCAATATTCATTCGGGAAAGGATTCACTACATTCACCTCTCCATTTAGTATACAAGAAAGGGGTGATATACAAACATTTTGATAATGTAAAAGCAAGATAACGTAATGTTAAAATAAGGGAGTTTATGAAATTGCAAGATAACGTATTCATTTTTCATTAGAATAAAGAGAATAGGACAAAGGAGGACATTATCAATGGATGAAGGCATGATTGAATTAAGAATTCATGCTCCAAAAGAGTTCAGTTTTTCGGAAAATCTTAAATACTTATCTAGATCCTCCAATGAATGTTTGTTCGATATTGTTGATCAAAAAATTTATCGAGCACTTGTTGTCGAAAACGAGACACTCTTAGTGGAAATCAGTGCGATGAATGAAACGGAGCTATCCGTTCGGTTTCCAGGACGAGCTGCACCGATGGATAATCAGGTAAGGGATGCTGTTTCCCAATACGTTCGTCATTGGTTCGACCTTGAGACAAACCTGCTTCCCTTTTATGAGCTGGCCCAAAATGACCCTATATTGCACAAACCGGTAAGCCAATTCTTCGGATTGAGAAATATGGGCATCCCGGATTTATTTGAAGCGATTGCCTGGGGAATACTTGGACAGCAGATTAACTTGACCTATGCCTATACCTTGAAACGGAGGCTTGTGGAGGGATTTGGTGAATATGTCGAATTCGAAGGAAAGCAATATTGGCTGTTTCCGGCACCTGAGGTGATCGCGAAATTGACGGTCGAAGATTTTACCGATTTGAGGATGACGGTGAAGAAGTGTGAATATTTAATTGGTGTTGCTCAACTGATTGCAGAAGGGAAACTTACGAAAGAAAAGCTGTTAAATGCAAAGGATGTAAAAGAGGCTGAAAAAATGCTGACCAAAATACGGGGAATCGGTCCGTGGACAGCGAACTATGTCTTGATGCGCTGTTTGCGTTTTCCAGCAGCCTTTCCCATCGATGACGTTGGGCTGCACAATTCCTTGAAACTGGTCATGGAAACGGAAGCAAAACCAATGAAAGCGGAAATCCTGAAACTATCGGAAGCGTGGGCCGATTGGGAATCCTATGCGACCTTCTATTTATGGAGATTGCTATATTGACTTCGTATATCTCTTTAATCGGAGATAAAACTAAAGAATTCGTCGATATATTTCTAAATTCGGAGATAAAACAGTAAATTACGTCGATATATCTCAATATTCGGAGATAAACTGCATTTCCAGCCCAAACACCTTGGGTCCGTATATCATAACTTATTACATTCAATCTTATTAGAGGTGAATGACCATGTATATGTACCCAACGTATCATTATGAAGATCAAGTTTTTCTTGAACGGCAGTTTCCCGGTCTATCCGGCTTTCCGGGCATCCCAGGATCACCGGGCTTTCCAGGTCAACCAGGTTTTCCCGGTGCGCCTCAATTTCCAGGGCAGCCAGGTCCACCGCCGGGTTCGCAAGCACCAACAGCACCCCCGCCAGCGTTTATCCCCCAACAGCAATCGGCTTCAACATTTGCCGTAGATCCAGGTGCGATTTCGTTTTGTCTGTTCAGGAATACTTTTATATGGCTAAACAATGGTGCACGTTTCTGGTATTACCCCATTTTCGTCGGTCCGCGTTCTGTTGCCGGCTTCAGGTGGAATGGCAGGTTCTGGACGATTTTTGGCATCGATACAAGACAAATCAATTCATTTAGCTGTTTTTGAAAAAATGCTCAAAGGAGATGTTTCCTTTGAGCATTTTATGTTTCAGCTTGTTTTGCTTTCTTCCAATAGAAGCAGCACTATCCAAAGAAAAACATCATTAATAGAAATGCCCACCGTGGATCGTCGCCCTAAAGCGGTCAACATTCCGACTGGGGAAAGGAGATACAAGGTGTAAAACAACTTAAATGGGACACTGT
This sequence comes from Peribacillus sp. Aquil_B1, assembly GCF_022603275.1. Lineage (NCBI taxonomy): Bacteria > Bacillati > Bacillota > Bacilli > Caryophanales > Bacillaceae > Peribacillus > Peribacillus sp. Aquil_B1. The sequence continues at coordinate 394,567 of NZ_JAKXEE010000001.1, forward strand.
GAAATAAACCGATAGTACAATGAGCGAAAGGGTGATGTTGTCATATAAATCATTTGAAACGGATTCAAGAAATTCATTTCGCACTCCCTTTTTTGTTGCTTGTATCTTATCATTTTTGAATGTGGCAAAATAAACGGCCAACAATGTTCAATATTTAATAGAAATGGTAAAATCATTATGCTCCTATAAAATTTAGTGAATGAAAATGAAAATAGAGGATGCTGTTGAATATGAGGAAAGTATCGCTGGAAACCAAGATTCTCGGGTTAGTCTTATCGTTGAGCCTGTTTTTGATTCTTTTATTGACGACTAGTTTTTCCTATATGGAAGGAAGACAAATAGCTAAGGATAAAGGTCAATTGGCGTTGGAACTTTCAAAGACGATTAGCTTCATGCCTACCGTTACAGAGGCTTTTGAAACGGATGATCCCGCTGGCATAATTCAGCCGATTGTCGAAAAGATCCGCAGGGAAACAGGGGCTGAGTTCATCGTTGTAGGGAATGCAGAGGGAATTCGCTATTCCCATCCGCTGGTTTCCGAAATTGGGAAGCGGATGGAAGGCGGGGATAATAGCAGGGCCATTCGGGAAGGCGAATATTATGTCTCCGAAGCGGCAGGATCACTCGGTCTTTCCATTCGGGGGAAGTCACCGGTATTCAATGAGGATGGAAAAATAATTGGCATCGTCTCCGTCGGTTTTTTAGTGGACGATGTCCGCGCCCAAATTTTCAAGGATTTGTCCAAAGAGATGGTTGTATCTTTAGTGGCCATCATGATATCGATCATTGGCAGTTATATGCTGGCAAGAAGCATCCGTAAAGATACACTGGGGCTGGAACCATTTGAAATCGCCAATTTATATAAAGAAAAAAATGCAGTGCTTCAATCGGTGAAAGAAGGTATTCTGGCCATTGACCAAAATGGGCTGATTACCTCGATGAATCAGCCGGCGAAAAAATTGCTGGATATTAAAGAGTCCGTTCGCCATTTGAACGTGGACGGACTATTTCCTTCGAAATATTTATTCGAAGTGCTGAAGTCCGGTGAACCGCAAATGGATAAGGAGATTTCATGGAAAGACAAATCCATCATTGTTAATTGTACGCCAATCTTCGATAGTGAAGGGGTAAGCGGTGTTGTTGCTTCTTTCCGTGATCGAACGGAAATTGAGGAAATGGTCAACACATTATCTGAAGTGAAGATGCATTCAGAGGATTTAAGGGCACAAACCCATGAATTCACCAATAAACTATACGTCCTTTCAGGATTGATACAATTAGGGGAATACGATGAAGCAATAGAAATGATTCAAAGCGAAACATCCGAATTGCATTCCCTGAACCGTGTCGTGTTCGAACAGATAAAGGATACGAAGGTACAAGCCTTGTTACTGGGCAAGATAGGGAAAGCATCGGAGAAGAAGATCTTTTTTGAAATAGACGCACAAAGTTACCTAGAGAAACTGCCTGATCATATAAAATTGTCTCAACTAACATTGATTCTAGGCAATATAATCGATAATGCACTAGAAGCGGTTTCAGGCATGGAAGAGCCGCTCGTGAAATTTTTCGCCACAGATATCGGAAATGATATGGTATTTGAAGTGAGTGATAACGGAAAAGGAATACCAGAGGATGCGATTGCCCATATTTTCGATCGGGGTTTCACTTCGAAAAACAGCGGAAGTCCGAGTGGTTATGGACTTTCGAATGCTGATCATGTCGTAAAAGAGCTAGGCGGCATCATCGAAGTCCACAGCGAGGATGGCAACACCATATTCACCGTGTATCTTCCTAAAGAACAAAGAGGAGGGAAAGAATGCTGAAGATAAGAGCAGTCATTGCAGAAGATGATTTTCGTGTAGCGGATATCCATGAAAAATTCCTGAAAAACTTTGATGAAATAGAAGTGGTCGGAAAAGCTGTCAATGCCAAAAAAACGCTTCGGATCTTGGAACAAAAAAGCCCGGATCTGCTTTTGCTTGATGTTTATATGCCAGATCAGCTTGGTACAGACCTCCTTCCGGACATACGGCAAAAATTTCCGAATGTGGATATCATCATGATTACCGCGGCAACGGATAAAGAACTACTTGAAAAGGCGCTTCACTATGGTGTAGAGAATTATTTAATTAAACCAGTGGAAATGAAGCGCTTCAACCAAGTTATCGAAGAGTATCTGAAGAAAGTTCACCTGATGAAATCCAAACAAGAAATAGATCAGGATTTTGTTGACCTCATTTTGAAAAAGGGTTCTTCCGCTTCGGAAACGAACGATGGACCGTCCTTGCCGAAAGGGGTCGACGAAATCACTTTGGCGAAAGTGATCGAGGTACTCGAAGCAAGCGATATCGGTTTGTCGGCTGAGCAAGTTAGCGGACAGATCGGAGCTTCCAGGACAACCGCGAGACGTTATCTGGAATACTTGATATCCGTTAAGAAATGTAAAGCGGAAGTCGTATATGGGGTAGTGGGGAGACCTGAGCGAAGATATTATAAAATTCAATAGAATGAAATGGGAAACACCTTCAAGATTGGAGGTGTTTTTTTATGCATGCATGGTTTTTAAGATTATAAAAAAAGCAATATATGTCAAAAAAACGATATTTTTTTCTGTTATCCTTTTCTTAAGGAGGTTTGGAAATGAGATACAGCCCCATCATCCAAAAAACGATTGAATATATAGAGAATAGCTTACAAGATGAATTGTCTTTAGAGAACATCGCACGATTCGCAGGTTTTTCGAAGTTTCATTATCATCGTATTTTTCAAAAGGAGGTTGGCGTGACCGTATCTGAATATATTCGATATCGAAGGATCGCCAATGCAGCAAACATGCTGCTTTATACTGATGAAAAAATAATCGACATTGCTTTCTATTACCGCTTTGAAACACAAGAATCCTTTACTCGTTCATTTAAGAAATATTATGACCTGCCGCCAGGGCAATTCCGGAAACTCGTAAGTAAACTAACTTTGCAAAAGGAGGAAATGACGATGAAAAACGAACAATTATTAAAAGGATGGAATTTAAGCGGGAGTCATCCATTCAATTATAAAATGGGAATTGACCGGGAGACATTCCATAAAGGCCAGGCATCAGGTTTCCTGAAATCCGTCACTGCGGAATCCAAGGAGGAATTTGCAACGATGATGCAGCAATTCAAGGCGGAAAATTACCTTGGCAAAAGAATGAAACTGTCGGGTTTTTTAAAATCACGAGATGTTGATGGATTTTGTGGTTTATGGATGAGGGTGGATAATGCCCTTCATGATGTTTTGCAATTCGACAATATGGGGAATCGGCCTGTCGTTGACGATACGGAATGGAACCATTATTATATTGTCTTGGATGTACCCGAAAACAGTGCCATCATTTCATTCGGGGTCCTTCTTTCAGGGCGTGGCCAAGTATGGATCGATGAACTGGAATTCGAGGAAGTCAGTACAGATACACCAACGACCAATATAGATTACGGCTGTGACCTTTTGGATGGTCCGGCAAATTTATCATTTGAAGAATAAATGCGCGGATTATTTGCTAAATGATCGCTCATATTCTTAAAGAACCCGCCATTCAACCCGGGGAGTGGCGCCAGGTTCAGCCTCGAAAAATTCTTCCGTGAACACAATGAACACAATTAACTAAATAGTTTTAAAACACAATAAATTGAGAACGCTTACAAATGAAGCGGTTTCATATACACTTTATCTTATTAGAAGATAGGAGTGATAGATATGCTCGCTTTATTAGGATACTTGATGATAGTAGTGTTTATGATTTTAATTATGACAGGGCGACTTTCAGCCATGATAGCTTTGATTGCAGTACCAAGTGCCTTTGCACTTATTGGCGGGTTTGGCGGTAAAATGGGTGAGATGGCGCTGGAAGGGATCAAGGACGTCGCGCCAACGGGAATCATGATTTTATTTGCAATCCTTTTCTTTGGCATTTTAATCGATGCTGGCGTTTTTGACCCGATCATCAATACGATACTTAAGGTCGTAAAAGGAGATCCAGTGAAAATTGCCATTGGCACGGCCGTCCTGGCTTTGCTGATTTCCTTGGATGGAGATGGTACAACCACATATATGATAACGATTTCAGCCATGCTTCCGCTATATAAACGGATTGGCATGAGGCCGCTAGTATTGGCCGGTATTGCTGTTTCGTCATCTGGAGTCATGAATCTACTTCCTTGGGGAGGCCCTACAGCACGGGTGATGACCGCTTTAAAACTTGAAATGTCCGATGTTTTCACCCCTGTCATTCCTGCGATGATTGGCGGAGTCCTGTTCGTCCTTTTCATGGCATATTGCCTGGGTAAAAAAGAAAGAAAGAGAATCGGGATCATTGAAGTCGACTATCGTGCTGTAGCACAGCACGCGGCTGCAACGGAAGATGCTTATCTTAAGCGTCCTAAATTGATCATATTCAATTACGCATTGACTCTTACACTGCTGGTTGCGCTGATTATGGAACTTATGCCTTCAGCGGTTCTGTTCATGGTAGGTTTCGCCATTGCCATTACGGTTAATTATCCGAAACTCAGTGATCAGAAAGAGCGTGTAGCAAACTATGCGGACAATGCTTTATCTGTCATTTCGATGATTTTTGCAGCAGGTGTCTTCACTGGAATCCTTGCCGGTACGGAAATGGTCGATGCCATGGCAAACTCTTTGATTCAGCATATCCCAGATCAAATGGGCGCACATTTTGCTGTCATCACGGCCATCATCTCAGCACCTTTTACGTTCTTCATGTCTAATGACGCATTTTATTATGGTGTGCTCCCATTGCTTGCTAAAGCGGGAGCTGCTTATGGAATTGACCCTGCCCTGATCGGCAGAGCTTCACTATTAGGGTTGCCCGTCCATCTATTAAGCCCGCTTGTTCCATCTACCTATCTATTGGTTGGAATGGTAGGGGAAGATTTCGGTGCATTGCAGCGTACCTTCCTGAAATGGGCATGCGGATCGACGCTTGTCATGATAGTGGTATGTGTCCTATTGGGAATCATCCCGCTATAAATCCCTAAAGAGTCCCGTTCGTCAAGTTGCGAACGGGACTCTTTTTTGTCTTTATCAAGCACTGAATAAATCTGGAAAAGTGAGATACATTATGTTTGTCTTCTCTTTCGCGACAAAGTTAGCTTTTACTTTTATTGAATGCTGAAGGTACGTACCTTAAAATTAAAGGAAACTATATTAATATGAAGGGAAGAGTGCAAAATGGCTCACTTTAATATAAAAGTTGCAGTTCAAAAGTTCGGTAACTTTCTAAGTTCGATGGTCATGCCGAATATATCAGCTTTCATAGCATGGGGGCTAATCACTGCCCTATTCATTCCATCTGGTTTCCTGCCAAATGAAAGCCTTGCCAAAATGGTAACACCGATGGTTACTTTTTTATTGCCGCTTTTAATTGGGTATACAGGTGGTAAGCTAATCCATGACCACCGTGGCGGCGTAGTCGGTGCCATTGCGACAATGGGCGTCATCGTCGGATCTGATATCCCGATGTTCCTTGGCGCCATGATAATGGGACCGTTCGGCGGATATGTCATCAAGAAATTCGATCAATTGATTGAAGGAAAAATAAAAGCCGGTTTTGAAATGCTTGTTAATAATTTCTCAGCGGGGATAATTGGCGGCTTACTGTCCATTCTATCCTTCTTGGCCATCGGGCCTGCTGTAGACGTATTTACAGGCTGGCTTGTAGCAGGAGTCGATTGGCTTGTCGGTACAGGTTTACTGCCGTTGACTAGTATCCTGATCGAGCCTGCCAAGGTATTGTTCTTGAATAATGCCATCAATCATGGTGTACTATCACCAATCGGTGTGGAGCAAGTTAAACAAACAGGGGCTTCAATCCTGTTCCTTCTGGAATCGAATCCTGGACCAGGTATCGGCGTACTGCTTGCTTATTGCTTTTTTGGGAAGGGAACGGCGAAGAAATCGGCGCCAGGAGCTGCCATCATTCATTTCTTCGGCGGGATCCATGAAATTTATTTCCCTTATATCCTAATGAAGCCGATGTTATTCTTAGCTGTCATTCTTGGAGGCATGAGTGGAGTTTTCACTTTGGTCCTACTAGGCGGAGGATTGTTCGCTCCCGCATCTCCAGGAAGCATCCTTGCCATTACAGCGGTAACTCCGCATAATGCGGGTGCATATATTGCTAACTTTGCAGGCGTCATCGTAGCGGCCATCGTTTCATTCATCGTCGGTGCATTCATCCTGAAAACAGGAAAGCAATCTGAAGAGAATATTGAAGATGCCGCGAAAAAAATGCAAGAAATGAAAGGCAAGAAAAGCTCTGTTGCCGATGTATTCGCTTCAGACCCGGGTACGATGCCAGCAAACGTCAGCAAAATAATATTTGCCTGCGATGCTGGGATGGGATCAAGTGCGATGGGGGCTTCGCTGCTTCGCAAGAAGGTGAAGGAAGCCGGATTGAATATCACTGTTACCAATACGGCGATCTCAAACATTCCTGCAGATGCACAAATCGTCATAACACAGGAAGAGTTAACACCAAGAGCACAGAATAAAGTGCCGAATGCTTATCATGTATCCGTCGATAATTTCCTATCGAGCCCTGAATACGATTCATTGCTTGCAAGGCTTCAGGACGATGGCACCGATGAGCTGCATGAAATCGTCGAGGATGCTGAAGAGAAGGTTCCCGGTGTTCGTGAACATTCAATTGAGCCAGGCATTAACGAGGATGAGCAGGAGGATAATGAATTGCTTCGCGAAGAAAACGTCTTCCTTAATCAACAGTTCGCCAATAAGGAAGAAGCGATCCGCTTTGCGGGAAGAGCTTTGGTTAATGCAGGTTACGTTAAGGAAAGCTATATTGAAGCAATGATTGCCCGTGATGAATTGACTTCAACTTATATGGGGAATGATGTAGCCATTCCGCACGGAACCGAGGAAGCTAAGAAAGATGTCCTTAAATCTGGATTTACCGTCCTGCAAATTCCTGATGGTGTCGACTTTGACGGCCAAAAGGCAAGATTGATATTCGGCATTGCCGGCAAGGATGGGACACATCTTGAAATTCTATCTGGCATTGCAGTTACCTGCTCTGAGATGGAGAATATTGAAAAGATGGTTAAAGCCACATCAGCCAGGGAATTGATGGATATTATAAATGTCGAAAATAATTAAATACTCTTAACCAAGAATAGAAAAGCGTTTTACGCTTTTCTATTCAGTATTTTCTCGTGTTACTCCACCAGAAATGAGTTGGTAGCATGTATATTACTTCAAGGGAAAAATCAATCATAGAATTGATCATAAAAACATCAGGAAAACATACAGCCTTATCCATTGCGACACAATTGAATGTTAGTGTCCGGACGGTTCAGCGTGATCTAAAGTCCATAGAAAAAATCCTGCAATCATTTGAGTTGCATTTAACACGCAATACACATGAGGGCCTGTCCATCGACGGGAAAAATGAACAAGTCTTTCGGCTTGTACAGCACCTGATGGGCAATCATCCGATCGATCAAACGCCACAAGAAAGAAAGCTGCATCTCCTTTTAGCTTTACTGCAGGAAGAATCATATAAAACTCAAGTTCTTGCGGGGGATCTCGGTATAAGCATTACGACTCTTACAACCTATTTGGACGAACTGACTGAATGGTTAAAGAATTTTAATATCGTGATTACGAGAAAAAGGGGAGTCGGAATAGAGCTTGCCGGCACCGAAGAAAATAAACGGAAAGCCCAGGCAGCCTATTTCTTGCACTTCTTTAATGAAGAACTGATTGAAAGTTTATTTTTGCTGCAAGAAGGAAAATTTCCAGAAGCGAAAATCCTCGAATATTTCGATCCTGAATATCTTCTGGCTATCGATGGGGTGCTGTTTTCCACTTTTAACAGTGTCCATTCTCGTTTGGCGGATAGCGGGTATATAGGGTTAATTGTACATATTTATGTAACCCTGCAAAGGAATGAAAGCCAATTTTTTTTGGAGAAGGACTTCAAGAAAATAAGCGAACTTTCCGATGAGAATAATCTCATGAATAAAATAGGCAAGGAACTCAGCACTATGCTGGAAGTCTCTTTTACCATTGATGATATAAGCTACCTGGCAGCCATCCTTAAAGGCTCCAAGCTCCATGCGGCGGATGCCGTTCCATATGACAGTGTGTTGCTTGGCCAGCTGATAAGAAACCTGATAAAAGATGTTTCGGCACAACTGCAAATCGATTTGACCAAGGATTTCCCATTGTATCAAGGGCTCCTTGCCCATATGGAACCATCGCTTTTCCGGATCAAACAGGAAATGGGATTATACAACCCCTTAACCGAAGAGATAAAGCGAAAGTATCCGGTTCTCTTTTTGGCAGTGAAGACGAGTCTGGAAAAGGGATTCAAAGAAATAAAAGAATTTCCTGAAGATGAAATAGCCTTCATCGTCCTCCATTTCGGATCTGCATTAGTGCTGCGGGAGGAAGAAATATCAATAAGGGCACTCATCGTTTGCCCGACAGGTATCGGCACGTCGAAGATGCTTGCAAGCCGGATCAAAAAGGAAATCTTCGAAATCGAGACTGTAGAGATCAAGACGATCAAAGACATACAGCAGCAGGGCAGTCTGAAAAACTATGATGTGATCATTTCTACCGTCCGGCTTCCGTATATCGATAGTGATTATATCCTTGTATCACCTCTTTTGAGTGAAGAGAATATTTTGAACATCAGGAATTATTTAAGGAAGAATATCGAAAACTTCACGAAGAATAAGCGTTATGGCATTCAGTCAGCCCATAAGGATACCGTGACCAAAAAAGAGGATGGGGAATTGAAAGAAGTGCTGCATGAATTGAAAGATGCCCAGCAGAGCATCGAGTCGATCATGGATAATTTCCGGTTTTATCGGCTGCCGCACTTGAAAGGACATCCAGAAATCATTGAAGAAATGGTCAGGATGGCAGAAGCGGAACAACTTTTAATGGGTGCGGATGATGTGGTCGGATCCTTGAAGGAACGGGAAAAAAAAGGCGGTTTAGGCATTCCTGGCACTGGAATGGGCCTTTTCCATACGAGACACAAGAATGTAAAAGAACTGATATTCCAGGTGGCCCACCTGGAGGAATATCGTCTGGTCAAAGGTATGGACGGAAATGACGTCCATATGAAAAATTTACTGCTGATGCTGGCACCTGAAGAATTGAGTGTAAAACAGCAGGAAATTGTCAGCTTAATAAGCTCAAGCTTAATTGAAAGCAATGAATCCATCATGATTTTTTCATCTTCGGACGAAGAAATGATTAACAGAAGGCTGGAAGCCATATTTTTGGATTATTTATATACTAACTTGATAAAGGGATGATTGTAATGAAACAAGCAGTACATTTCGGTGCAGGAAACATTGGAAGAGGCTTTATCGGAGCGCTCTTTTCACAATCTGGATATCATGTGACATTTGTAGATATAGCTGATCAAATCATCGACCAGTTAAATGATAAAAAGCAATATCTAGTCAAACTGGCCACTGATCAACAAGAATCCGTCACAGTAGAAAATGTTTCGGGTTTAAACAGTTTAAAGCAGGAAGAGGAAATCATAAAAGCAATTTCCGAAGCAACCTACCTCACCACTGCTATCGGTCCCAATATTTTGCCTCATATCGCTCCTTTAATTGCAAAAGGGTTAGCATCAAGGGTGAAGGAAACCGATGAAAAACTATATGTGATCGCTTGTGAAAACCAAATATCGGCAACAGACCTTTTAGAAGGCTACATTCTAGAAAACTTGGATCAAGATACAAAAGAAAAACTAGCCGATAAAGTCTACTTCTTTAACTCAGCAGTCGATCGCATCGTTCCTATCCAAAATAACGAAGGATCACTCGATGTCTTGGTGGAACCTTATTATGAATGGGTCGTTGAAACGAAGGAAAGCATTCCTGCCGTTGAAGGGATGACCATTGTAAAAGAACTCGCTCCATTCATTGAGAGAAAACTGTTCACCGTTAATACAGGACACGCCGTCATTGCTTACCTCGGTTATCTCAAAAATAAAAAATCGACGATTGACCAATCATTGGAGGACGCAGGCATCGTAGAGCAAGTCAAGAAAACCCTGGGGGAAACGGGCGCTTATTTAATACAGCAATACGGTTTGGACGCAGATGAGCATCAGCAGTATATCGAAAAAATCATTAATCGATTTAAAAACTCCTACCTGAATGACTCGGTGAATAGAGTCGGCCGTTCTCCGCTTCGTAAGCTCGGGCCAAACGACCGTCTCGTGCGCCCTGCCGTACAAGCTAAAAAAGCCGGACTTTCCTATACTAATCTGGCGAAAGCGATAGCCGCCGCTTTACTCTTTGATTTTAACGAAGATGAAGAAGCCCTTAAACTGCAAACGATGATCAAAGAACACGGTGTAGCTACCGCACTTAAAGAAGTTAGCGGATTGGACGAAAATAGCGAAATAACCAAAGAAGTTATCAACCACTACAACAACTTGAAATAAAAGCCGAGAACTCCTGAAATCCTTTTTCAGGAGTTTTTTCTTAATCAAAAAGATGGAACTGGCATCCGATAATCTTTAAAATTCAAAAAAAACTTGTAAACAGTAATCATTACGTTTTATAATGAAAGGCAGTCAAAACAAGTGGATTTATTTAAGGTTTAAATCGTAATCATTTTGATTTGTTTGAAAGGAGCTTTTTTATGAGATTAGGTTTTAAAAAAATGCGGATTAGTGCAGTAAATCAAAAGTTAGGTGCATTTACTTAAGAATTTGGGTGCTATTGCGAGATTTAGAGCTGTTACTCACGGGTTTGGCGCATTTACTCATGAGTTCGGAGCAAATACTCGTGAGTTTGGCGTGTTTACTCGTGAGTTTGGCGTGTTTACTCGTGAGTTTGGCGTGTTTACTCGTGAGTTTGGCGTGTTTACTCGTGAGTTTGGCGTGTTTACTCGTGAGTTTGGCGTGTTTACTCGCGAGTTTGGCACATTTACTCGTGAGTTGGCACAAATACTCGTGAATTTGGCACAAATACTCGTGAATTTGGCACAAATACTCGTGAATTGGTGTTTACTCTCGTCGAGGAGCATTACATAGTTTGATTCTGGATAAGCATTCAACAATGCGTTACGTAGTTTGTCATGATAGTAAAGCAAAGCTGGATTATAAATCGTAATCAATACGATTTTAAAGTGTCCAATAAAAATAGTTGAGGTAATGGGGGAAATAAATCGTGTTCAGAAAATGTAGATTGATTTTTATTGTATGTCTAGCATTCTTACTTTTGACTGCTTGTTCCACCGAGTCTGCGAATGATCAAGTGGGAGGGGAGAAGAAGGTGAACTTGCTTTTTAATTTTGCGACTAGCTCATTAGACCCGAATGTCGATACTAGTTATGTGTCACTAAGGGCTGGGATCACTGAGACATTGGTGCATCTCAATGATGAGGATTTGACCATCGAGCCTTGGCTGGCGAAAAGCTGGGATAGCAAGGACGGTCAATTATGGAATTTCGAGTTGAGGGAGGGTGTGACTTTTCAGAATGGAAAGCGGATGGATGGCAAAGCAGTGAAGGCTTCGTTGGAGAGGGCGATGAAAGATAGTCCGGCGATTAAGAATGCCTTGCGCATTGAATCGATTAAAGCGGACGGAAATGCGCTGACGATTAAGACGGAGGTTCCTTTTCCTGAGTTTCCTTCTGAATTGGTTCATCCAAATACTTCGATTATTGACGTGAAGGAAAGTGATTATATAAACAAGCCGATTGGAACAGGGCCATTTGCCGTTTCGAAATTCATACCAGGTACGGCTGTTGATTTAATACGGTATGAGTCTTACTGGGATGGGGCCGCAAAGCTTGAGAGCGCCAGGTTTTCGTTTAATGAAGATGCCAATGCACGGTCTCTTGCCCTTGAATCGGGAGACGCCGATATTGTTTTCCGTCCGGAAGTGGAAAGTCTGGAAAATTTAAAGGCGATAGATGGTGTGAAGGTTGAATCGACATCCACTTTCCGCGTCCATCAAATGACGATGAATTTGGAGAGAAAAGCATTGCAGGACATACACGTCCGAAAGGCGATAGATGCCATGATCGACCGTTCATCGATTGCGGATACGATTTTGCATGGTCATGCCGAAGTGGCGACTGGTCCATTTCCATCTACATTCTCTTTTGCTCCGGACTATCAGAAAAAAGAGAATGGAATGGAAGCGGCTATGGGGTATCTTGATCAGGCGGGATATAAGAAAGTGGATGGTGTCATGCAAAAAGACGGCAAACCATTAACGTTTACACTTCTTACATACAGTTCACGTGCCGACCTGCCGTTAATTGCCCAAGTTTTTCAATCGGATGCCGGCCAGTTGGGGATTGATGTGAAAATCAAGCAAATCGAAATCCCTGAAGAGTATATGGCTGCCAATCGCGATTGGGATTTAACGACCTACAGCAATTTAACGGCTCCGCGCGGGGATGCCGGCTATTATTTAAATGCTACCTATCATCCAAAGGGAGCCTTGAACTTCAGTGGGGCTGATGATGATCACCTGACGTCCCTGATTGATAAGCTGAACGTAACCGTCGGACAGGAAAAGCGCTCGGATATAGCTGAGGAGGTTGCGATGTATGTCGATGAACAAGTGTATAATTCTTTCATTTTACATCCGAATACACTTGTTGCTTATGATGCCGATAAAATTAAAAACTGGATCACTTCGAGAAGCGAATACTACATGCTGACGAATGAACTGGATGTGATGTGAATGTTTCGCATCTTAGTCCGGCGATTCATTGAGGTCGTGATTTTTGTCCTTTTGATTACATTCATCTCTTTCCTTTTTGTTCGGCTTGCTCCAGGGGACCCGGTTCTCTCGATACTTCAAGTGGATGATGTGTCGATCACAAACGAGCAAGTCAATGAGCTTCGTGAAGAATTGGGGTTCAATGATCCGCTGTTAGTGCAGTATGGCGATTGGTTTACGGATTTTATCCAATTGGATTTCGGGCACTCCTATCTGACGAATCAGCCTGTGATGGGGATGATCATGAGCGGGCTGCCTGCAACACTTGAGCTGGCGGTTGGCGCATTGCTTGTCATGCTTGGTATAGCCATTCCATTAGGCTCGCTTGCTGCCTTGTACAGGGGAAGCTGGATTGATCAGATAAGCCGTGCCATTTCTTTATTGGGCGCAGCCATTCCCAGCTTTTGGCTGGGGCTGCTCTTGATGGATTTATTTGCGGTACGGTGGGGAGCCCTTCCAACAATGGGCAGGGACGGATTTCGTTCTTTGATTCTGCCGTCAGTCACGCTGGGGCTGGCCATCACAAGTGTGTACGTGCGTTTGCTGCGTTCGAGTTTAATAGATTCCCTCAGTCATGATTTCATCAGGGCTGCCCGATCTAGGGGGATATCAGAAATACGGATATTCTTTGCCCATGCATTTCGTTATAGCCTGCCCCCGGTCATTACCGTATTCGGTGTCAGCCTTGGCAGCCTGATCGGCGGTGTAGTGGTGATCGAAGTGATTTTTGCCTATCCAGGCATAGGTAAGATGGTCGTGGACTCGATTCGGTCACGGGATTATCCAGTCATCCAAGGGTACCTGTTGGTCATGGCCATCATTGTATTCATGGTTAATAGTGCCGTGGATTTATCATATCGCTATTTAAATCCGGAGCTAAGACTGAAGGAAAGGAAGGATGGAAAATGGAGTTAGTTATCAAAAAAAAATCCAAAAGGCGCTGGAGAATGACAGTCCTTTTTACGGTGATGGCTACAGTCCTTGCCGTTGCGGCTTACACCTTTCTTATCCTGAAACATGATCCCGCACTGGTCAATCTGGGAGAAAGGCTATGGCCGGCAAGCATGGAACATCCGTTAGGGACGGATCATCTAGGGCGTGATGTATTGACACGTCTTTTGCTTGGCGCACAGCTGACGGTTGGCTACGGTCTCTTATCTCTGTTTGCCGCGGTTATCATCGGCGTCCCGTTCGGTGTGATTGCCGGTTTTAAAGGAGGTCTGATCGATCGGATTTTCATGCGTATTGCAGACGCGTTTCTCGCATTCCCTGATACAATCGTTGCCATTGTGCTTAGTGGTTTATTGGGACCAGGAATCGAAAATCTCCTGTTGGCGATCGTTCTGGTGAAATGGGTGAATTATGCCCGGCTTGTGCGAAGTACGGTGATCACCGAACGTCAGAAGGACTATGTCACAGTTGCTAAAATCAATGGATTAAGTTCATTTGGGATCATGCGGAAGCATCTATTTCCGCACCTTATCGGGAACGTGATGGTCCTTTCTAGCCTTGATTTAGGAAAAATCATTTTGCTCATATCTTCCTTATCATATATCGGGCTCGGGGCGCAGCCGCCGGCACCGGAGTGGGGAGCCATGCTGAATGATGCCCGTCCATACTTTCAATCCAATATGTTGCTGATGATTTACCCTGGAATCGCCATCGTGTTTGTCGTCCTTCTATCCAACATACTCGGTGATTATTTTCGCGATGCATTCGATGTGAAAAAGGAGGTGGAATCATGAGCATTTTATCCGTGAGGCAGCTGCATATCATGGGGAAGCAAAATCATATCGTCAAGGATGTTTCATTAGACGTGCAGGAAGGAGAGTGGTTCGCACTTGTCGGACAAAGCGGGAGCGGCAAAAGCATGACGGCCATGGCAATATGTCAGCTGCTTGCACCCAATCTCCAAGCGAAGGGGGAAATATGGTACGGGGAAAAGAATTTATTAACGCTATCTTCCTCAGAAATCAGGAAGATCCGCGGAAAGCGCCTGGCTTACATTTTTCAAGATTACCAGGGTTCTTTTACACCGTTCCTTACCATCGGTCAACATTTCGACGAATATCAGCGAACACATTTGAACCTTTCCAAAAAGGAAAGACGCAAGCAAGCGGTCAAGGCGCTCATTTCGGTGGGCCTGAATGAAGATATCTACAGCAGATACCCTTGTCAATTAAGCGGCGGGCAGCTTCAGCGCGTATCCATTTCGATAGCCCTGCTGCTTGAGCCGGATATTTTGATAGCGGATGAACCGACCACAGCCTTGGACAGTGTATCTTCCTTTAAGGTTTTACAGCTGTTATCAAGGCTCCAAAAAGAAACCGGATGTGCGATCTTGTTCATTACCCATGATTTACGTCATGTCAGGAAGTATGCAGATCGCATTGCGGTCATGAAAGTCGGGGCCATCATTGAGACCGGTGATAAAAATCAGGTATTGAATCATCCGCAGCATGCTTATACGAATGAACTGATTCAATCATCGCCATCATTGAGCAGAGTCCCATTTAAGCTTGAAGGAGTGTCAGGATGAGTTTATTAGACGTGCGAAATGTCCATAAAAGCTATGATAACGGAGTGGAAATACTAAGAAACGTGAATTTCAGCATCGAAAGGAAGGAATGCCTCGGGTTAGTGGGAGAGAGCGGCTGCGGAAAAAGCACATTGGCAAGACTTATCCTTCAGGTTGAATCTTTTGACCAAGGCAGCATCTTATTTGAAGGAACGGCGCTGCAAAATAAAAGCGAACGCAGTTTAAAACCGTATCGCAAGAACATCCAGGCCGTTTTGCAGAATCCTGCATCGGCTTTGAATCCAAAACTAAGGATAAAAGATTCACTAATGGATCCATATCTTCAATTTGGCAGCCAGGTCAATCTGAAACATTTTTCGTATACAAATGAAGCGAACTTTATCGAACAGCTGCTGGAATCTGTGGAGCTACCAAGGAGTTTTGCTGAACGTTACCCTCATGAACTAAGCGGCGGACAAAAGCAGCGTGTAACCATCGCACGCGCAATCAGCATTGAACCTGCCCTCATTATATTGGATGAACCGGCTTCAAGCCTGGACGTTCTGTCTCAAGCGGCGGTGCTTAAATTGTTAGGCGGGCTGCGGGAAACTTTGGACATTTCTTACCTTTTTATTTCTCATGATCTGTCGGCAGTACAGGAGATGAGCCATCGAATCATGGTGATGAAAGAGGGTGTAATTGTGGATTCTTTCGAAAACGAACGGCTTTTTCGCAGCGATCGCCATTCATACACAAAAGAATTGATTTCGATGTTTGAATAATGAGGCTGTGTTTTTTGAGTTTTAATCGATGAACGAGTTGCTTAGGCAATTCGTTTTTATTTTGGGAAAAAAAGATATTCCTATAAACTTACTTGACATTATAAACTTATTAAAATATAATCACTTACATAAAGTAACCAACAAAAAGGAGAATTCATATATGAATAAAAATGAAGCAGGTCAAGTTTTTTTAAGGGTAATATTAGGTCTTACTTTTTTCATTCACGGCGTTTCAAAGTTTCAAGGGGGAATAGGAAATACGGCGGGATTTTTCGATAGCCTTGGCATTCCTGGCTTCATGGCGTACATCGTTGCAGGAATCGAATTGATCGGGGGACTTGCGGTTATACTGGGTTTGGGAACACGAATCATTTCCGTCCTATTTGCGGTCATTATGGCGGGGGCGATTTTCGCGGCTAAATTACCTGCTGGTTTTCTTGGAAACGGGCAAGCGGCAGGCTACGAACTGGACTTGGCACTGCTTGCCATGTCTGTCTATCTAGCGTGTGCAAACCGCACGGTTCTTTCTTTGGATCAAGTGATTTTCAATAAAAAAGGGAAGTGACAATATGGATAAAAATTTTCATCAAAAACCAATTACCTTTGTTGGCGAGGTCAGTATAAACGTATTGGATGTAAATAATGCCATTCAGTTTTATCAAGAAATTATCGGTCTTCAAGTATTAAAGAAAACCGACAGGCAAGCTGTTTTAACGACAGACGGAAAAACCCCGTTGCTGACACTTGAGCAGCCTGCTGATGTGATTCCGAAAGAAGGGCGGACGACGGGCTTATATCACTTTGCCCTTTTGCTGCCAAGTCGTGCTGACTTATCGATTTTTTTACGCCATTTACTTCAAACGAAGTATCCATTTGGAGCGGGGGATCATGAAGTGAGTGAAGCGCTGTACATTACCGATCCGGATGGCAATGGCATTGAAGTATACTCTGACCGGCCATCCACTGATTGGAGATGGGCCGATGGGGAAGTCGCAATGGGCACGGATCCGCTGGATGGGAATGACCTTCTGAAAGAAAGCGATGGTGCGTGGAGCAAACTGCCTGCAGGTACCTTAATGGGGCATATACATCTGCATGTAGCGGATTTACGTAAAACGGAGGAGTTTTACATGCAAGGTCTTGGGTTTAGCGTCGTGAATCGATATGGAGGAGCGCTCTTTACTTCAACCGGTGGATATCATCATCACATCGGGTTAAACACTTGGAATGGTGTTGGCGCCCCTGCTCCTAAGGAAAATAGTGTGGGGCTAAACTGGTATACTCTCGTTTTTGCGGATGAAGAAGCGAGAAAAAAAGTAACGGAACAACTGAAAGGAATCGGGGCAGTCGTCACGGAAAAAGAAGGGGTTTTCGCTGTAACAGATCCATCAGGCAATGAGATTCATTTAGTCGTCTAAAATATAAAGCAGAAAGCAATGGTGAGAGGATAATGGGATTCTTAAGTAGATTATTTAGAAATAAAGAAACCGCGGCAGGGGAGAATGGAAAAATGACAAAAGTTTTATTCGTAAAAGTGAATGATCGTCCAGCAGATCAGGCAATCAGCTCGAAAATGTATGACACATTCTTAAAAGCATATAAAGAGACACACCGTACAGATGAAGTGACCGAGCTGGATTTATTTAAAGAAGAACTTCCTTACTATGGAAATACGGCAATTACCGGTTTATATAAACGTAACCAAGGTCTTGAACTGACAGCCGAAGAGGAAAAGGCGGCCGAACTGGTTGACCAATATTTAAATCAATTCATGGCGATGGATAAAGTGGTATTCGCTTTCCCTCTATGGAACTCCACGGTTCCTGCGCCGCTTATCACATATCTTTCCTATTTGGCACAAGCAGGTAAAATGTTCAATTATACGGCGGAAGGTCCTGTAGGGTATGCTGGTGATAAAAAAGTCATGCTATTGAATGCCCGCGGTTCTGATTATGCATTAGAAGGAATGGCTTCTGCTGAAATGGCCGTGAATTTAGTGAAAAATATCATTGGCCTATGGGGAATTAACAATCCGGATGTCGTGGTCATTGAAGGACATAATCAGTATCCGGATCGGACACAAAAAATCATCGCGGATGGTTTGGAAAACGTTGTAAAAGCTGCTGAAACATTCTGATTGCGAAGTGAAATGAATAGAAGCAAAAAAGGCCCTCATTATCAGTGAGGGCCTTCAGACTGTAGACAAATTCGTAGAAAGTGAGTTTGCCTTGATCTCACGGCATTATTCGGCCGTTCACGCATGTATTCGACCGTTCACGCATTAATTCGATCTACACGGCACTAAATTCGACCGTTCACGCATGTATTCGACCTACACGGCGCTAAATTCGACCGTTGATGCATGTATTCGACTACGCATTAAACCCGCTCCCTTTCCTCCTATAAACTGAAGGCCCTCCATGTAATGGGGGCCTTCTTTGTTTTATTTGACCTGATACTTTTTCAAGCGGTATTGAAGACTTTGGCGGCTAATATTCAGGGCCTTGGCTGCTTTGGAGATATTCATTCCATGTTCCTTTAAAATCTTCTCCAAGTATTGCTTTTCAGTATGGGCGATATAATCATCAAGAGATAAGGTCGACTCCTGTATATCTCCATTTGCAGGAGTCTCTTTGCTTTTGGGATGAATGTCTTCCAAATGAGCTTTCTTCCTAAATAAAGTCGGAAGGTGGGGGATGGCAATCTTTGTATCGCCAGGTTCCATTAAATTCATGGCCCCCTCGATGATATGTTCAAGTTCCCTTACGTTCCCGGGCCAGTCGTAATCATAAAAAAGCGAGTAGACCTCATCGCTGATCCCTTCAATATTCAATTCGAACAGCGCATTGAATTTCTCGATGAAGGATTGCGCCAGCAAGGGAATATCCTCTTTCCGTTCACGAAGAGGCGGGATGAATAACGAAACGACGCTTAATCGATAATATAAATCCTTCCGTAAATGATCATTTGAAATGGCATCTATCGGATCTTCATTTATCGTTGCTATGACCCGTACGTCAATTTGTTTATCTTTTGTATCCCCGACACGGCGAATCGTCCTTTCTTGAAGGGCCCTTAATAATTTCGCCTGCATATTCGGATTTAAGGAATTGATTTCATCAAGAAGGATGGTCCCGCCTTGGGCCTGTTCGAATAAACCTGGCCTTTCAATCGATCCGGTGAAGGCCCCTTTCTTCGTACCAAAAAGAATTCCTTCAATAAGACTATCTGGCAGGGCAGCACAGTTTTGGCTGATGAAAGGATGTGTCGAACGGCTGCTGCCATTATGGATGCTTTGGGCAAAGAGTTCTTTTCCCGTTCCCGTCTCCCCGACGATGAGGATGGAGGATGCCGTCCTGGTCGAACGCTTGCTTTTTTCAATGACTTCCAAGAAATTCTCACTCGTTCCGATGATGCTGTCAAACGTATATTTCGTATCGCCTTTATTCAAGATATTATCTTTAATGATTCGTTCAAGATTCGTTATATCCTTTGCCACTTCAATGGCTCCAATGATATTTTGATTTTGATCCAAAATCGGGAACGTATTATTGATTGTTGTAATTTCTTGTCCGAGATTATTGAAGTAGGTCTGCTTCGAGTTTTCGGTTTTCCTTCCAGAATGAAGCGCTCGTATTAATGTGCTCTCCGCTTCTTCCTTGAATATAAAGATCTCGTGAATCTTTTTCCCTAATACCTCTTCTGAATCCATGCCTTCTATTTCAGCCATTTTCTTGTTATATATAATGGTCCGGCCTTTTATATCGATTATATGTAATCCGATATCGATTACGTCCACTAGTGAATGGAGGATGGTTTGGAAACCTTCTATTTTAACAATTTGATCTAAATGCATGAATGCCTCCCGTTTTTCTTCTTTTCTTAGAGCTATTGTAGAGGAATTGAAGCAAAGGCGCAAATAAAATTTGCATAGCAAGATTATTTTGCATGGAAGTGCAAAAATATTTTGCGGAAAAAGTGAAAAAAAGCTGTTTTTTATCGTTTTTCGTGTTGGCATGAATTTTGCATTAATAAAAAGTGTAAGGTTTAAGCGACAAAAATAGGGTTTAGAGCAAAAAATAATGGCATACTATGTCAATTTTGCCCCAAAAGTGCTGAATTTCATTGCATTTTTAAAAGAAAATCATTAATTTTTCTAAAAAATGAAAAGTTGGCACGGAACTTGCTTGTTAAGTAAGGGAGAAGAAAAAACATAAAATTTTAGGGAGATGAGCCATAATGGTCCAAACATATAAACACGAACCATTTACTAATTTTAAAATCGAAGAAAACAATAAAGCTTTTCAAGCGGCATTGAATGATGTAGCTAATGATCTAGGGAAGAAATATCCGCTAATCATTAATGGTGAAAAAGTGTTTGCTGATGAAGTCATTACCTCTGTAAACCCAGCAAATAAAGAAGAAGTTATCGGAACCGTATCAAAAGCGAATAAAGATCTTGCTGAGCAAGCGATGCAAGCGGCAGATAAGACATTCCAAACATGGAGAAAAACGAAAGCGGAAGTGCGTGCAAATATTTTATTCAGGGCTGCAGCCATCGTTCGGAGAAGAAAACATTATTTCTCGGCTCTATTGGTGAAAGAAGCAGGAAAGCCTTGGAATGAAGCGGATGCAGATACAGCGGAAGCGATCGACTTCATGGAATACTATGCACGTCAAATGCTGAAGCTTAAAGACGGCATGCCAGTGGAAAGCCGTCCGATTGAACACAATGCTTTCAGTTATATTCCACTTGGTGTCGGTGTCATCATCTCACCTTGGAACTTCCCGTTTGCGATCATGGCAGGCATGACGACGGCTGCTCTTGTTTCAGGAAATACAGTCTTATTGAAACCGGCCAGTACAACACCGGTCATTGCAGCTAAATTCATCGAAGTGCTGGAAGAAGCGGGCATGCCTGCAGGAGTTGTGAACTTCATTCCAGGAAGCGGCGCCGAAGTAGGCGATTACTTGGTAGATCATCCTCGTACACGCTTCATCAGCTTCACGGGATCTCGTGATGTCGGTATCCGTATTTATGAGCGTGCTGCAAAAGTTCAGGAAGGCCAAATTTGGTTAAAACGTGTCATCGCTGAAATGGGCGGTAAAGATACGATCGTAGTTGATAAAGAGGCTGATCTGGAATTGGCGGCACAATCAATCGTCGCTTCTGCATTCGGATTCTCCGGTCAAAAATGTTCTGCTTGTTCACGTGCTGTCATAGTGGAAGATGTATATGACCAAGTCTTGAATCGTGCCATTGAATTAACGAAAGAAAAAACGGTCGGGGAACCAACAGATCTAAACAACTTCATGGGTCCGGTCATCGATCAAGCGGCTTACGACAAAGTCATGAGCTACGTTGAAATCGGTAAAGAAGAAGGAAAAATCGTTGCAGGTGGAGAAGGAGACAATTCAAAAGGTTTCTTCATCCAGCCTACTATCATTGCCGATGTGGATGAGAACGCACGTGTCATGAAAGAAGAGATTTTCGGACCGGTGGTTGCATTCTGTAAGGCAAAAGATTTCAATCATGCAATCGAGATTGCCAATAATACGGATTATGGATTAACGGGTGCAGTCATCTCTAACAACATTGAACACATTGAACAAGCGCGTGAGGATTTCCATGTAGGTAACTTGTATTTCAATCGCGGCTGTACTGGTGCCATTGTAGGATACCAGCCATTTGGCGGATTCAATATGTCCGGTACAGATTCAAAAGCGGGCGGTCCTGATTATTTAGTTCTTCACCTTCAAGGTAAAACAACATCTGAAACGCTATAAATTTTAGGGGGAATCAACATGACAACTTTAACGGAAAAATTAATAGAGCAAACAGAACAATATGGTGCAAACAATTATAATCCACTTCCAATCGTCATTGCAAAGGCAGAAGGAGTTTGGGTGGAAGATCCTGAAGGCAACAAATATATGGATATGCTTAGTGCCTATTCAGCAGTGAACCAAGGCCACAGGCATCCGAAAATCATCGACGAATTAAAGAAACAAGCTGATCGCGTAACATTGACATCCCGCGCATTCCATAGTGATAAATTAGGACCATGGTATGAAATGGTTTCACGCATTACGCAAAAAGACATGGCACTGCCTATGAATACAGGTGCTGAGGCCGTTGAAACAGCCATCAAAGCTGTTAGACGCTGGGGCTATGATGTTAAGGGAATCGCAGAAAACCAAGCTGAAATCATTGCTTGTATCGGGAACTTCCATGGCCGTACGATGGCAGCCGTGTCCTTGTCATCCGATGATGAATATAGAAGGGGCTTTGGACCGATGCTGCCAGGGATCAAGCTTATCCCTTACGGCGACCTAGATGCATTGAAAGAAGCGATTACACCGCAAACGGCTGGATTTTTAATCGAACCGATTCAAGGTGAAGCGGGAATCATCATTCCGCCACAAGGATTCTTAAAAGAAGCTTACGACTTATGTAAAGAAAATAATGTCCTATTCGTTTCTGATGAAATTCAGTCAGGACTTGGACGTTCAGGAAAAATGTTCGCCTCTGACTGGGATGGAGTAGTTCCCGATATGTACATTTTAGGTAAGGCTTTGGGCGGCGGGGTTTTCCCAATCTCTTGCGTAGCTGCGAACCGTGAAATCCTTGGCGTATTCAATCCTGGTTCACATGGTTCTACATTCGGCGGCAACCCATTGGCATGTGCGGTTTCCATCGCTTCATTGGAAGTCCTTGAAGAAGAGAAGCTTGCAGAACGTTCATTGGAGCTTGGACAATACTTTATGGATAGTTTAAAAGAAATCAAGAATCCAATGATTAAAGATATCCGCGGCAGAGGTTTGTTCATCGGAGTCGAATTAACCGAAGCAGCAAGACCTTATTGTGAGCAACTTAAAGAAGAGAAATTGCTATGTAAAGAAACGCATGATACAGTTATCCGTTTTGCTCCGCCATTAGTGATTACTAAAGAAGACTTGGATTGGGCAATCGAACGCATTAAAAGAGTTTTATCCTAATATACCTATGAGGTGAATTCCATTGAGTACAACTGTCAAAGAAGAAAAAGAAACTGCCAGCTTGCTTGATTCAACACAGGTCGTAATCAAGGAGGCGCTTGATAAGCTTGGCTATTCTGAAGAGGTGTTCGAGCTTTTGAAGGAACCTCTTCGGATGCTGACCGTCCGGATTCCAATCAAGATGGATGACAATACAACGAAGATTTTCACTGGATACCGTGCCCAGCACAACGATGCTGTCGGTCCGACGAAAGGCGGAATCCGTTTTCATCCCGAAGTCGATGAGGAAGAAGTCAAGGCGCTTTCAATGTGGATGAGTTTGAAATGCGGAATCGTGAATCTGCCATATGGCGGAGGAAAAGGCGGTATCATCTGTGATCCGCGCCAAATGTCCATCGGTGAATTGGAAAGGCTTAGCCGTGGATACGTTCGGGCAATCAGCCAAATAGTGGGGCCGACTAAAGATATTCCGGCCCCGGATGTTTATACGAATTCACAAATCATGGCATGGATGATGGACGAATACAGTAGAATAAGAGAACACGATTCTCCTGGTTTCATTACAGGCAAGCCACTGGTACTGGGTGGTTCACACGGTAGGGAAAAGGCGACGGCACAAGGTGTCACCATCTGTATCGAGGAAGCGGCAAAGCGTAAGGGCATAGAATTGAAAGGTGCACGCATCATCGTCCAAGGGTTTGGGAACGCAGGAAGCTTTTTGGCCAAATTCATGCATGATGCTGGTGCGAAAGTGATTGGCATATCGGACGCATATGGTGCCATCTATAAACCGGATGGTCTGGATATCGATTACCTACTTGATAAAAGGGATAGCTTTGGAACGGTAACGACACTATTCGATCATACAATCACCAACCAGGAGCTTCTGGAACAAGATTGTGATATTTTAGTACCTGCTGCCATTTCCAATCAAATCACCAAAGAAAATGCACATCTTATCAAAGCCCAAATTGTCGTGGAGGCAGCAAATGGACCTACCACTTTGGAGGCAACCAAGATCTTGACGGAACGGAATGTGCTTCTCGTACCTGATGTATTGGCAAGTTCAGGCGGTGTGACAGTTTCTTACTTTGAATGGGTTCAAAATAATCAAGGTTATTATTGGGAAGATGAAGAGGTCCAAACCAAATTAAAAGCGTTATTGGTCAACTCATTTAATCAAATTTATGAAATGTCCGAGACGAGAAAAGTGGATATGAGGCTGGCAGCGTATATGGTGGGTGTCAGAAAAATGGCAGAAGCCTCGATATTCCGTGGCTGGGTATAAGCTTTAGTCAAATAATGGAGAGTGGAGGAGTGATTCCGTGTTAAAACCGATTCATACCATCGAGTGTGCTCAGGATGGGACCGTCGAACAAGTTTACGTTCAAAAGAATTCCTATGTTTATGAATGGGAGAGGCTCTTTTTAGTGAAAACGGAGGATGGGAAATTGATTGATGTTTCAATAGGTGCCAGTGGTCACATTACTGAAATTAATGTTTCGGCAGGGGATCCTATAAATAGAAAGCTTCCATTAGCTTTGCTCCAAGACGATTTTGTTATAACTGGCTCTGATTGATTATAGGAAAGAGGGTGTTCCAAAGGCGGAAGCGATTTCTGCTTTGGGATGCTCTTTTTTGTTGTGGTCATTTATATGGTGATGACAAAGCCAGGAAAAAGTTTGAAAAGAAAAAACGCCCTGTTTCATGGTAAAATATTTAGAATGATTGGACAATGCATCAAGCAGTTCCAAACCAAGAAGCTACAAAGTGGATGGACCGATCTGCGGAGATTGCCACGGTTTGTATGTAAAATTGAGAGGGGGCTGGAAGGGTGAATATGAATGGGGATATATTCAGGAGATTATCCGATTTTGATAATGTTTTGGTCGTAGATGATAAAGGGATTATCATTTTTTATGATATGGCAGATTTAAATGTCCTTAAAGAGCTTGGAATAAGGCCGGAAGAATTCATGGGGAAGAGTGTCACTTCCTTTTATAAAAACATCACGAACGAAAATAGTACGCTGATGAATGTGTTAAGGACGGGAAAACCGTTATGTAATATAAAACAAGAAATGATCACCAAAACGGGAGAGGTCATCGAAACGATCAATTCCACTTTTCCGATAGCCGAAAACGGTAAAATAATTGGAGCCGTAGAATTCTCTAAGCGTTTCTTTTCCAAAGATGCTATCCAATATTTGGACAAATATTCGAGCCATAAAATCTTCAGGAGAAATAATACCGTTTATACGGTCGATGATATTATCACGGTTAACCCTAAAATGGAAAGCATTAAAGATAAACTTGGAAGAATTGCGCTAACGACCTCAAATGTTTTGATCGTTGGGGAAACGGGCACAGGTAAAGAACTTATCGCACAGGCGATCCATAATTTAAGCGATCGATTTGGAAAGCCCTTCATTTCACTTAACTGCAGTGCGGTCCCTGCTAGTTTATGGGAAAGCACTTTGTTTGGTACGAATAAGGGGAGCTTCACCGGGTCGGAAGACATGCCAGGTCTATTCGAACAGGCGGAAGGCGGAACTTTATTTCTGGATGAAATCAATTCCCTGGATATGAATCTTCAGGTGAAGCTTCTGAAGGCGATTGAAGAGAAAACGATCAGGAGACTGGGCGGGAAGAAAAATATCCGCTTGGACATCAGGGTGATTTCAGCAACGAATGAGGTACCGGATATTTTACTGGCGGAGAAGCGGTTGCGGGAAGATTTATTCTATAGAATTGGTGTCGTGCAGATTGACTTGCCAAGCTTGATGGAAAGAAAAGAGGATATAGAAGTCCTTGTTGAACATTATCTGAATTTTTACAACAATACGATGAATATATATATTGATGGTGTTCAGGATGATGTGCTGGAGTGTTTCAAAAGATATCCATGGCCAGGGAATATCAGGGAATTGAAAAATGCGGTCGAGACGGCATATAATCATGTCCAGTCCAGTATAATCACCCTTGATGATATTCCTGGGAGAATCAGAGAGTATACGGGAGCTCCAATGGCTGATAACAACAGTCTTAATGTGAATTCCTTGAAAGATGCGGTTCAGCAATATGAAAAAGAGATTATTGTGCGTCAATTGAGAAATACGAATGGGAAAATTGCGGAATCTGCCAGGCAGCTTGGTATGTCCAAACAATTATTGAAATATAAAATCGAAAAACATAAATTGCGGTAAAAAATTTTTTTACGCTAGAGGGAAAAAATTTCACCACTTTTATTGGATTTTGATAATAAGGGTCACGATTCTATACGCTAATTAGAATCGTGACCATTTTTTTGCCTTGTGTGTAGCGTCATATGCAAGAAATAAGATTGGCACGACATTCGCTTATATAAGTTATAGGCGTATTAATAGCTGGTTTCATTGAGTGATGAGTTTTTTGGGCTGGCAATCTGATTTTTCCTCCGTCGATCGCCCTTGCATCAGGGTCGGATTGGCTTTCGGTTCTAGCGTGCTTCATTCTTACGGGAATTGTACTACCTATTCTGGGAGTTGTGGCGGTCCTGAATTCAAAAGGGGAATTTGAAGAACTGACAAGGCCGATCGCAGACCGTACACCTTAACATCGTAGGGTCTGGCGAAGGTATTTTTCATTTGGAAGGGCATATTGCCATATTCCCTTTCATAAAATGTTATGAGCAAACAAGCCAATTGATCAAGAGCCAGAAAGGAGTTGTTCATGGTTGCTCGAAAACGATTCAACCGCTTTTCTTTATCCGTGTGTGCTTTCTAGGAAATTAAGCCCACGGAAAGAAATATTATGTTAAAATACAACATGAGATTTAACATCAAAAAAATAGTGGTTTTTCTTAATTCAACCAGAATTTACAATAAAATGGTGAATATTCAGAATTCCGCTGTTTAAAAAAGGGGAGTTAAATAAGAGTATGAGAATCTCAGAATTAAAAAGGAACGCCCTTCAGTCGTTGGGAGGTAAATGGGGAGTAACTGTATCGCTGATGTTGCTTCTGTTCTTGATCAACATCATTTTGCCTTTAATTGTCGAAGTGATCGGAAGCGGTGGGTTTTCACAATGGCTCATGCAGGAAGAAACACCGATATGGTCTGATATCTTCAGCCTCGTCTTTTCCATTGCCTTAATCCCGCTAACCATTTCGACCACTTGGTTCTACCTGAATTTGGTTAGAGAAGGAAATCCTGACATTCCAGAAGTGTTTGCTATCTATAAAGAAGGAAAAACCTCTTTCAAGCTTATTGGGGCATCCATCTTACAAGGCATTTTCATTTTTTTATGGTCATTATTATTAATCATTCCGGGTATCATTAAAGGCATCGCCTATTCGCAGGTGTTTTTCTTATTGAAGGATCATCCTGAATACACGGTCCTTGAAAGCATTACAGAAAGCAGAAAAAGGATGAATGGCTTAAAATGGAAGTATTTCCTTATGCACCTAAGCTTCATCGGATGGGGCATCCTTTGCATGTTCACGCTGGGAATTGGTTTATTATGGTTGATTCCTTATGCAGGAACAACAATGGCTGCATTTTATAATGAATTAATTGTGCCTCAAGATGACGATCAACAAATAGAGGTATAAAAGATCAACCGATAGCAACTGGCTATCGGTTTTTTTATTTCCGATTCCCCTTAAAAAGGTTAAATTGATCATTTTTCCTGGTGTATAATAGAATATTGAGAATGCCATTTAGGGGGATTACATAGTGAGTGGGTATAATATTGCGGATCTGATATACCAATTGTTTTGCCTTGTATTTCTAATCCTGATCATCGTAGGGACCGTATCCCTTTTCCGTTCAATCAAGCACCGTAAAACCAGACTGGATATTATGGAAAAGAAAATGGATGATTTGAATGAACTGATTAAAAGGGGCAAAAATTGACGGCTGCAGACAAACTCGAAGAAAAGCGAGTTTGCCTGCAGTTTTTTTCTTTTAAAAATTACAGCTTGATTTCAGAGATCCGCTCCCTTTCCGCAGACTGTCTGCCAAGCCTCTTCACTGCAAGCGGCTGTGGGGTCTCGGCTAACCAGATTTTCGGCAGGAGTGTCGCAAATTTCTTCAATCTAGTAAGGTTTTCATCTTATAAAAGAGTAAAAAAATCATTGAGTATAACCTAATCTAATTTTAAATCATGGTTATCATTCCCTCTGAAAAATCTTGATAGGTATTCGGCAGGAGACCATTCCGAACACGATGTTGTCTGCTTTTTTTATTTGAAAAACGTTCCAGTTGATTGGAGCGGGTGTTCGAGACTCCTGCGGGTAAAGAGCGCCGAGGAGGCTACCGGAACGCCCGCGGAAACGAGAGCCTGGAGTGGAAATCTACGTAAAAAATTATACTGAAATAAATCAGTGAAAATGACTTTGACCGAATTTGTAAAAGAGGATTGGAATTTAAGTATCAATTGAGAGACATAAAAAAATAGAAAAAGAAAGTAAATTGTAAAAAATAAGCAGTTCTACATAGGGTTGTTGGGATTGTGGGGCAAATTTCATGTAAGGCTGCTGGTATGGAAGATGCATGGTTTGTTGCAGGATATTTCCCTATAATGGAATAGATGTGTATTTAAGGATTTGGTGAAAAAAGTCTATCAGGAATGCTCGACCCTATAACAAATCGACTGGGATGGTAATGCTGAACATTCGATCCTTTTGTTAGGTAACTTTTTTAGAAGTGGGAGGAGTCGGTATCATGAAAGAAATTATTGCAGTAAAAGAAATTACTAGGTTTAAAACACGGGCTGAGGAATTTAGTCCGTACGCTTGGTGTAAACGGATGTTAGAAAATGACCCGGTGAGTTATCACGAAGGAACGGATACGTGGAATGTTTTTAAATATGAAGATGTGAAGCGGGTTCTCAGTGATTATAAACATTTTTCAAGTGTACGGAAACGGACTACCATATCGGTTGGAACGGATAGTGATGAAGGCTCTGTGCCTGATAAAATCAAAATCACTGAAGCGGATCCGCCTGAGCATAGAAAACGCCGTTCACTGCTGGCCGCGGCATTCACACCTAGAAGTCTTCAAAATTGGGAACCTCGCATTCAGGAAATTACAGATGAGTTGATTGGACAAATGGATGAGGAAACGGAAATCGATATTGTGCAATCATTGGCGAGTCCGCTTCCGATCATTGTCATGTCGGATTTGATGGGCGTTCCCTCGAAAGATCGTTTATTGTTTAAGAAATGGGTTGATATCTTATTCCTTCCCTTTGATAAAGAAAAACAAGAAGAAGTAAATGAATTGAAGCAAGTGGCAGCAAAAGAATACTATCAGTATTTGTATCCGATTGTTGTGCAAAAACGATTAAACCCGGCAGATGATATCATTTCAGATCTATTGAAGTCGGAAGTGGATGGGGAAATGTTTACGGATGATGAGGTTGTCCGGACGACCATGCTGATTTTAGGAGCGGGGGTCGAGACAACAAGTCATTTACTGGCCAATAGCTTTTATTCCCTGCTATATGATGACAAGAAAGTTTATCAAGAGTTACATGAAAACCTGGATTTGGTTCCGCAGGCGGTAGAGGAAATGCTCCGTTTCCGCTTCAATCTTATTAAATTGGATCGCACCGTAAAGGAAGATAACGATCTATTGGGAGTGGAATTGAAAGAAGGCGATAACGTGGTTGTTTGGATGAGCGCAGCTAATTTGGACGAAGAGATGTTTGAAGACGCCTTCACCCTTAATATCCACCGCCCTAACAATAAGAAGCACCTTACTTTCGGAAATGGTCCCCATTTCTGCCTGGGAGCGCCGCTAGCCAGGCTGGAGGCAAAGATTGCACTTACTGCCTTCCTGAAGAAATTCAAGCATATTGAAGCGGTGCCATCATTCCAGTTAGAAGAGAATCTTACCGATTCAGCGACAGGGCAAACATTGACATCACTACCGCTTAAGGCATTCCGTACAGTATAAAAAAAGAAAAAAACCTTGTGCACTAACCTGCATAAGGTTTTTTTCTTTTTAGTGGGACGCATGGCATATATGTTGAATGGCACCTGTTAAATCGATTGATGTTCATGAAGTCGACAGGAAATCTTATAGTAACCTGAAGTTGAGGTGACAATGACGAATGAAGTAGTATGATAAAGTAGGAAATTTTGTGCCCAGGCAAATTCGCGGGCGATTACACTCACCATGCAATGAAGAAGATATGATAAAATAGAAATTTCCATATGAATCGGTTTAAATAAGTGAAAGGATGTTATTATGAAATTAAAGCAGCAATTAACCATTGCCTTTATTATAAGTGTACTTTTTTTAATCGGGTTCAGTTTCATGGCATTTACCATAAGTGCAAATGAATACCTGAAATTTGATGAAGATGTGATTTCCTTGGTTCAGGGATGGGAGTCCCCGCTTCTCACGGACATCATGAAGTTCTTTACCTACATAGGTTCAACCGGTTCCATTATCATCCTTTCCTTGATCATTTTGTTTTTCTTATATAGGGTTTTGAAGCATCGTTTGGAACTGGTCTTATTCACTGCAGTCATGATCGGTTCACCTCTTCTTAATTTAATGGTAAAGCTATTGTTTCAACGCGCCCGGCCGGATTTACATCGACTCATCGATATAGGCGGGTACAGTTTTCCTAGTGGACATGCCATGAATGCATTTTCTTTATACGGTATTCTTACATTTTTGCTATGGCGTCATATTACGGCTAGGTGGGCAAGGATTCTATTGATTCTGATCAGCATGCTGATGATTCTCACGATAGGTATAAGCCGTATCTACTTGGGAGTCCATTATCCTAGTGATATCATAGCCGGATATTTGGCGGGTGGTTGTTGGATCGCGATTGCCATTTGGGTTTTTCAAAGGTATCAAGACCGCCGGGGGAACAAAGATCGTTAATAAAGGGAGCAAGATTAATGCAAGATAAACAGCCGCGGGTAACAAGTCAGCTGTTGATTCAAGAAAGTTAGGAGCGTATTAAATGGAAAACTGGATTACGGAATTCATGAATGATTTTGGGTATATAGGAATCTTTCTATTAATAGCATTGGAAAATATTTTCCCGCCGATCCCGTCAGAGGTCATTCTTACATTTGGCGGCTATATGACAACAAAAGCGGATATGACGATTATCGGCGTCGTGATTGCTGCGACTATAGGGTCAGTGGCAGGGGCAGTTGTCCTTTATGGAATTGGTTTACTTCTTGATGTTAAGGTCATTGAAAAGTTCGTGGAACGATGGGGCCATATTCTTCGGTTAACGGTATCGGACGTCCATAAGGCGAATTCATGGTTTGACAAGTACGGGGCATGGACCGTGTTTTTCTGCAGATTGGTTCCGTTGATCAGAAGCTTGATCTCAATTCCTGCAGGCATGTCCCATATGAGCTTTTGGCTCTTTCTGCTTTACACAACATCCGGAACATTAATTTGGAACATCATCCTAGTGAATATCGGGGCAGCTGTTGGGTCTTCCTGGGAAGATATAGTAGGATATATGGACATTTATTCAAACATCGTTTATGCGATATTGGCTTTGTTATTGATTATTTTCGTTGTTTTGATTTTAAGAAGGAATAAAGGCAAAGTATAATTTAGAGTTTAGTTGATGGGGCCGTTATATTCGGCACTTCATTACATAACGGAAAATAACCGCCAAAGGCTGTCATTGTGACAGCCTTTTTCTTATGGAAGGAAGTAGGCTGAACTCAGAATAAAGGGGGAATGCTTTGGGCAAAATGAGTGAAACGAAAAAGGAATGAGGTTCGGTATATGGCTTCTTTTTTCAAACAAAAGAGACAAGTAAAGCAACGTGAAAAGAAAAAGGAAGATGACAATCAATCAAAAAGCAAAACGCCGATTTATATTGAAAGTTCCCTTTCTGCCAATCTGGAAATCGTGAAGAAAAAGACGGGAAAAAGTCCCGACATCATTATCCGAACGTTGAAAATCGGTCAAAATCCGGAGATAAAAACAACTATTTTGTATGTGCAGGGTCTGATTGATAATCCTAGCGTTACGGACTTTTTAATTGAATCAATCATGAAAAATCCTCACCTTTCAGAAAACATACTTCCACTGGAAGCATTGGAAATCATCTCTGAGGACGTGGTTTCCCTCGGTGGCGTAGAAAGGGTCACGGACTGGGAAAAACTATTTTTGACATTAT
Source organism: Peribacillus sp. Aquil_B1 (assembly GCF_022603275.1). Classification (NCBI taxonomy): domain Bacteria; kingdom Bacillati; phylum Bacillota; class Bacilli; order Caryophanales; family Bacillaceae; genus Peribacillus; species Peribacillus sp. Aquil_B1. Next base: position 426,821 of record NZ_JAKXEE010000001.1, read on the forward strand.
TATCAGGGGACAGCATCATCTTGGTTGATGGAGTAAACATCGCCCTGGTTGCCAGTACAAAAGGGGGGGAGCGGCGTTCGATTCAGGAACCGAGCACGCATTTGACTGTCCGGGGTTCGAGAGAAGGGTTTACGGAATCGAATGGAACGAACATCGCCATGTTACGCCGGATCATCAATACCCCGGATTTATGGATAGAGTCGATGAAAATAGGCACAGTGACCAAAACGGACGTTTCCATCATGTATATCAATGGAATTGTCAAGGAAGGGATTGTCGAGGAGGTCAAGAAGCGCTTAAATCGAATTAACATTGATAGCATTCTTGAATCAGGATATATTGAACAATTGATAGAAGACCAGGTCATGACCCCATTCCCAACCCTTAACCATACAGAAAGACCGGATATGGTCGCAGGAAATCTTCTGGAAGGAAGAGTGGCGATATTCGTTAATGGAACGCCTTTCGTCTTGGTGGCCCCGGCAATATTCGTTCAGTTTTTTCAATCTGTCGAAGACTACTATAATCGCTTTGACATTGCTTCTGCCACACGTTTTTTACGGATCATCGTTTTCATCATCTCGATAGTCGGGCCGGCTGTCTATGTTGCAGCCACTACTTTTCATCAGGAAATGATTCCAACGAAGTTGCTGGTCATCGTAGCGGCCCAAAGGGAAACGGTTCCTTTGCCTGCCGTCGTTGAAGCGCTTCTTATGGAAATGACCTTTGAAATATTACGGGAAGCAAGTCTTCGGATGCCAAAGGCCGTTGGTTCGACGATGTCCATTGTCGGAGCATTGGTCATCGGGCAGGCGGCCGTCCAGGCTGGTATCGTATCGCCGGCAATGGTCATCATCGTCTCGATCACGGCGATTGCCAGTTTTGCAACCCCTTCTTATTCCATAGCGATTTCTGCCCGCATTGTGCGGTTCGGATTCATTATTTGTGCCGGCACTTTAGGTTTTTATGGGATGATTTTAGCCTTTATCATTCTCATCGTCCATTTATGCAGCCTGCGTTCACTTGGAGTTCCTTATATGACACCGCTCGCTCCTCTGAATCCTGAAGGGCTGGGCGACACATTCTTCAGAAGACCTATGTGGGCATTCAAGGAAAGGCCAAAATTTTTAACCAACGAAAATAATCTGATAAGGGAAGGCGATAATCAAAGACCCCTGCCTCCTGAATCGCGCGGAATGAAAACTTCTGACGAGAAAAAAGGTGAAGGCAATGAAACGTAAAAGATTAGTTCCGCTCTTGATGATGTTGATCTCCACCCTATTCACCACAGGCTGCTGGGATAAAACAGAATTAAACGAAATGGCCATCGTCTCGGCGGTTGGACTCGATAGAAATAAAGAGGGAAAGATAGTGGGAACGTTCCAAATCATTAATCCAGGCAACGTAGCGGGAGCTCTTCAGGGTGGCGGCGGAACAAATCCACCGATATCCATTTATAGGGCCACTGGAAATAATGTGCTTGAACTGGATAGTATCGCTTCAACTAAAATCTCCCGAGATATGTATTTTGCCCATGCCAACCTGATTGTCATCGGTGAGGAACTAGCAAAAGAAGAGGGCCTCAACGATATTTTTGATGCATTTGAGCGCTCACCGGAATTCAGGGCAACTACGAGGATTGCGATTGCCCGGGGTGTGAAAGCAAGGGATATTGTCGAAACGTTAACTGCAATCGATAAGGTATCTGCTGAAAAAGTCATTAGGACGATTGAAACCACTGAAAAAACCCAGGGGAAAAGTATTAGCATCAATCTCCAAGAGGTGATCAAGAATCTGCTTAGTACCGGAAAAGAACCGATAATAAGCGGTTTTACAGTGAGAGGAAACACAGGTAAAGAGGATAAAATGGAGAATACCATGTCTTCGGATATTGAGGCAAACCCTAATGCAGCAGGGATAGGTGTTTTTAAAGACGGCAAATTGATTGACTGGCTGGATGGCGATAAGGCAATAGGATCAATGTGGGTAATGGATAGGATCGAAAATACCCATTTAAACCTTGATTGGGAGGGTAAAAAAGACGCAATCACCTATTCGGTAATTCGCCAAAAAACCAACGTTGGGGCAAAATTGGTAAACGGCAAACCGAAAATATCGATAAAGGTCCGTGCAGAGGGAGATATCCGGGAGGTGAATGTTCCTTTGAATCTAACCGATATGCATGTTCTGATAGATATTGAAAAGAAGTTAGCGAAAGAATTGAAGAAGGAGATGGAAGATGCGATTGTTCGGGCACAAAAAAATAAATCCGATATTTTTGGTTTTGGGGAGCTCATGCACGAATCCCACCCGAAAGAATGGAAGAAGTTAGAGGAAAATTGGGACGATGATTCTTTTCCTAAACTGGAAGTAGATGTGCAGGTAGAAACTTTCATTCGCCGTACCGGATTACGTAATAAGCCATTTCTTTCAAATTTAAAAAAGAAAGATCAATAATGGAAAGGAAGTGGCATCCTCATGGAAAAGGCAAAAATCAGCGGTTACCAGCTGTTCGTCCTTATTTTCCTATTTGAAATGGGCAGTGCACTTTTGGTTCCGCTTGCAGGTGAAGCCAAGCAGGCTGCTTGGCTAGTCATCCTTATTGCGATGATAGGAGGATTTTTATTATTTTTCATTTATTATGGCCTTTTTCAATACTACCCAGAGCAGCTGTTAACAGAGTTTGTAAAACAGATATTGGGGAATTTTCTAGGCAGGATCGTAGCTTTTCTATACATCCTTTATTTCATCTATCTTTCTGCAAGGGTGCTAAGGGATTTCGGAGATACGCTGCTTACTTTTGCCTATCCTCATATTCCGTTATTTGTTGCGAACGCTGCATTCATTTTAGTCGTGGTGTATACGGTCCGTAAAGGGATAGAAGTATTGACGAGGACGGGGGAACTATTCTTTGTCTTGGAGAATTTACTTTTAATGACCTTCATGCTTCTGATTATTGCTTCAGGCATGATCCATTTAAACAACTTAAAACCCATTTTTGAAATGAGCGGGCCAGAGATGGTGAAGATGGCTTTCACTAAAACCGTATTTTTTCCATTTGGCGAGATCATAGTGTTTTTAATGATTTTTCCTTATTTGAATGAACCTCAGCGACTGAAAAAAATTGGGATAGGGAGCTTGGCGACAAGCGGTATTTTTCTCGCGATAATAATGGCAGTGAATATTTCTGTACTTGGTGTGGACCTTACGACACGTTCGCAATACCCTCTTCTTACCCTCATTCAGTCAATAGAGGTCGCTGGCTTTCTTGAACGTCTCGATGTGTACTTCTTGTTTTTGTTGATGATTGGCGGGTTCATCAAGATATGTGTATTTACTTATGTAGCGGTAACGGGTACGGCGAATGTTTTCAATGTTAAACAGCCCTCCAGACTTGCATACCCTGTTGGCATGGTCATTTTATTGATTTCAATTATTATGTCAAGCAGCTATACGGAACATATCTATGAAGGGCTGGATGCCGTACCAAATTACGTTCATCTGCCATTTCAGGTGATCATTCCGTTGCTTCTCTTGATCATTGCCTTTTTTAAGAATCGAAAAAAAAGGAAAGGGCAGCACCAAAATAAGTTCCAAGGCGGAGTTGATCAAAAATGAAATTCTTCGGTATAACTGTTTTGATACTGTTTCCTTTAGTGGCCTTTTCTTTAGGTATGGATATTCTATTAGGATTTGATTTGGATAATTCAATCAAGCATGCCTTTAACCCATTTTTGGTGAAGGACCCCGCTGAACTTATCCTTTTTCTCATTCTTCTTGCATTCCTTGTGTTCAGCTTCTTTTATCGAAAAAAGAAGAAAGGCAACACAAAAGGACAACAATGATGGTGAAATTCCCCTTGATGAAATAGAGATGAACTCCGAATTGGGGGTTTGTCTTTTTGTTTTTTACCATCCCTGTTAACGCATTTCATAGTATGATGATTAAATGAGTTTAATTTTTAGCGTAATGTAAAATCACTCAACAACAAAACCCCCGGGAGGAGGACGGCAATTTGGATATCAAGTTGAATCAAAAAATCATAAAAGACATGTGCGGGGCCGTCTCCTTCAAAAGAGGGGAAGCTTTTCAGCGTGCCAATAAAGTGAAATTTGAAAGCTACCGTCATGATGGTTGTGAAGCAACGGTTAAAGGCAAGGAAGACTTCCATGTCACGATCGAGGCGGATGCCGTTGGCGGTTTTCAGACAAAATGCAGCTGTCCTACGCTAGCTTCCTTCCAGCGGGATTGTCAGCATATTGCAGCCGTCCTGCTGTCGGTATACGACCATCAGCAAAGTGGAACAATGCCTGAGGGCCTGCATTCAATCGGTTCTGATCCTTCAGCCAATAAGAAGTTGTCAGAGGGCTTGCTGACACTTTTCGATAATCAGCCTGTCCGTAAAAGCGGTCATCAGCGCCACTTTGAAAAAAGAAAGGTGCTTGAATTAGAGTTTACGTGCAAACCAGTATGGTTGGGAACGGAACAATATATGTTAGGACTGGAAATGAAAATCGGTTCTTTCAATGTGTGGAATGTCCGGGATTTCCTGAAGCGCGTTAAAGATGGAAAACCTGCCGAAGTGTCCCATTCATTTATATATGACCCGGTATTGCATTGTTTTCAGAATGAAAATGATTCCGTGCTTCAGGAGCTCATCACAGTAATATCGGATGAAAAAGTCTTTGTTGACGCCCTGACGGATAAATCTGAATATACATTGGACAATCACTTATTGCTTTTGCCTCCATCTTCTTTTCAAAGGCTTGTACCTATCCTTGAAGTAGCGCCATTGGTGAAGCTTTCCAATGGGGGCGATACATTTAATGGTTTTCATTTATTAAACGGACCGCTTCCTTTACAGTTTGACTTTTCCGAAAGCAAGGTCAAAGGGTATCAACTGAAAATTAATGGATTGCATGAGATGATTATCATGAATGCATACAAACTGGTCCTATTTAAAGGGAAATTGGTTCGGCTCGAAAGTGAGGATTGCCAGCGCCTTTCTGAGTTAAAGCAAATGATGGAGAATTCGGGAATGAATCAAATTCCAATCCACGATGACCAGCTGGAACTATTCCTGGACAAAGTGGTACCAGGTTTGAAAAGACTCGGTGAAGTCCATATAGCAAGATCCATCAATGAATTATTATTGAAGACACCGCTTGTTGCAAAGCTATACTTGGATCGAGTAAAAAACAGGCTGCTAGCGGGGGTGGAGTTCCATTATGAAAATATCGTGATCAACCCTTTGGAAAAGCAGGAATCCAAGGCTATAAGGGATGTTGAGAAGGAGGCGGAGATACTAAAGCTGATGGAGGATAGCCAGTTTGCCAAGACGGACGGCGGCTATTTCTTGCATAATGAAGAGTTGGAGTATGAGTTTTTGTACCACATCGTTCCGAAACTCCAAAAGCTGGTACAAATCTATGCCACGACTGCAGTAAGAAACCGGATTTCCCGTGGAAATGCTGCACCGCGCATTAGGGTGAATATCAAAAAAGAACGTACGAATTGGCTCGAATTCAAATTTGAAATGGATGATATCCCAGATAAACAAATTCGTGAGGTCTTAGCAGCGCTTGAAGAAAAGAGGAAGTACTATCGTTTAAGGAATGGATCGCTGCTTTCCCTTGAAACAAGGGAATACGAGGAAATCAATCGTTTTCTGAATGCACTGCCTGTACAGGATGAAGACCTGGAGAGCACGCTGAACATGCCAATCGTAAAAGGGCTTCAGCTCCTTGATTCCGTGAATGACAGCCAGACATTCACAATGGAGGAGTCATTCCGTCAGTTTTTGGATAACATCGTGAATCCGGGCTCCTTGGAGTTCACGGTGCCAAATAGTCTAGTCCCGATCTTGCGCGACTATCAAAAAAACGGCTATAAATGGATGAAAATACTTGCCCAATACGGTTTTGGCGGAATTCTTGCTGATGATATGGGACTGGGAAAAACACTGCAAAGCATCGCGTTCATTTTTTCCGTGCTGCCTGACATCCGTGAGAAAAGGGTTCCGGCGCTTATTGTCTGCCCATCATCATTGACCTACAATTGGCTGAACGAATTCACCCAATTCGCTCCTGATATACAAGCCGTCGTCGTTGATGGCGACAAGACGGAAAGGACGAAGCTGCTTAAGGGAGCGAAGGATGTGGATGTAGTGATCACCTCTTATCCATTGCTCCGGAAAGACATCGCGTCGTTTGAAAAACAGGACTTCCATACGGTGTTTTTCGATGAGGCACAGGCTTTTAAGAACCCGGTGACACAAACGGCACGAGCGGCCAAGAAGATAAAAGCGGCACATCGCTTCGCATTGACCGGTACACCTATCGAGAATTCACTAGAAGAGCTCTGGTCCCTTTTCCATGTCGTATTCCCTGAACTATTCATGGGGTTAAAGGAGTATAGCAATCTCTCAAGGAAACAGATTTCCCGCAGGATCCGCCCATTTTTGCTGCGGAGAATGAAAGAGGACGTGCTAGGTGAACTTCCGGAAAAAATCGAGTCGCTGGAATCGATGGAACTGCTTCCTGATCAGAAGAAACTGTACGGCGCATATCTGGCTAAGCTGCGGCATGATACGCTGAAACACCTGGATAAGGACACCCTCCGGAAAAATCGGATCAGGATCCTCGCTGGCTTGACCCGGCTTCGGCAAATATGCTGTCACCCCGCCTTGTTTGTGGACGGATATAAAGGCAGTTCAGCAAAATATGAGCAACTGATGCAAATTGTCGAGGAATCGAAGCATTCTGGAAGAAGGGTGCTGGTTTTCTCGCAATTTACAAAAATGCTTCAAATTATCGGCAGGGATTTGGCCATGAAGGGACAACCTTTTTTCTACCTGGATGGACAAACCCCATCAAAGGAACGTGTGGAAATCTGCAATCGATTTAATGCAGGAGAGCGGGATATCTTCCTCATTTCATTGAAAGCGGGAGGTACGGGTCTCAACCTGACGGGTGCCGATACAGTCATTCTATATGACCTTTGGTGGAATCCGGCAGTTGAAGAACAAGCAGCGGACCGTGCCCATCGAATGGGACAGAAGAATGCAGTTCAAGTCATCAAACTTATTGCCCGTGGCACAATCGAAGAAAAAATGAATGAACTTCAAGAGAAAAAGAGACACCTTATTGAAGAAATCATCGACCCTGGAGACAAGTCGTCGTCTTCGCTTACAGAAGAGGATATCAGGGAAATCTTGATGATATAAGGGTTCAGCTGAAGGTAATAGCAGTGAAATGAATAGTTCAGTTATGGAGCATTCCTTTGTAATGAGGAATGCTTCTTTTGTTTTTAAGGAACTTTTCGTAAAGATTGTTGTTTATAAAACGAAACTATTTAAGGTTGATTGGAGCGGAAGTGCGAGACTCCTGCGGAAGTAGCAGGACAGGTGAGACCCCACAGGCGTTTACGCCGAGGAGGCTCACCTCCCGCCCCGCGGAAAGCAAGCATCTGGAGTGGAAATCAACCACAACTCACTACCTGGTAAATAGCAATAAAGTATGTGAAAACAGCCATTTTAAAAAAGAAAAGGATATTTAGGTAACAATAATAATATAATAAAAAACAACAATGTTTTATTGTAAAACGATAAAATATATGTTAAATTCAAATTGATAAAAAATAAATGAGGTGCTTTATATGAAACAAGTGTCAACGATCTTTTTGAAGATAGCCGTTATTCTTATTGGAATGCCGGTTCTTGCTTTGTGCATCTTTGTGGTGCCTGAGATAGCGAATTTTGCAGCAGAATTATATCCGGATATGACTTATTTGAAATATCTCGTTTTAATCGATTTGTATGCATCGGCGATACCTTTTTACTTTGCTCTATATCAAGCCTTTAAACTTTTAAGCTATATTGACAACAACAAAGCTTTCTCGGAATTATCTGTAAGAGCTTTAAAGACTATAAAAAATTGTGCAATCACAATCAGCGGCTTGTATGTGGCAGGAATGCCGCTCTTTTATCTTATGGCGGAGATGGACGACGCCCCAGGCATCATAGTAATCGGATTGGTCATCATTTTTGCTTCAATGGTGATTGCAGTCTTTGCTGCTGTTCTTCAAAGGCTTTTGCAAGAGGCCATCGATATAAAATCAGAAAATGACTTAATAGTCTGAGGTGAATGACATGGCAATTATAATCAATATTGATGTGATGCTGGCTAAAAGGAAAATGAGTGTTACAGAACTTTCTGAGAGGGTTGGAATAACGATGGCTAACCTTTCCATATTGAAAAACGGCAAGGCGAAAGCTATTAGATTATCGACTTTGGAGGCGATTTGCAAGGCGTTAGAATGTCAGCCCGGAGATATTTTAGAATACCGTAATGATGAAGACACCCAAGGATAATGGTAAAGGGGAGTAAAACATGAATTTAACCATTAAAAAAATGGAGACACCAATCATGCGAGCACTAAAACAACTCGTTCGGTTTGGTTGGGAGCAGGCCCTGTCATGTTTGTTTCCTGCCGTTATTTTTGCCTCTTTGGCTATTACAAAATTCATACCGCTTCCCTTCCTGCCGCGGTATGACTGGCTGCTCATCATCTGCCTTCTGATGCAGTGGTGGATGGTGCGTTCCGGGCTTGAAACACGGGATGAACTAAAGGTTATCACATTGTTCCACCTTATTGGTCTTGCTCTTGAACTTTTTAAGGTACATATGGGCTCCTGGACTTATCCAGAGGAAGGTATATTTAAAATCTTTGGAGTGCCTCTGTATAGCGGATTCATGTACGCAAGTGTAGCGAGTTATCTTTGCCAGGCTTGGAGGAGGTTAAAGGTTGAACTGGTCAAGTGGCCGCCGTTTTTGGTCGTTGTATCTCTTGCAGCTGCGATTTATTTGAATTTTTTTACCCACCATTATTGGATTGATGTTCGTTGGTGGTTATCTGGTCTTGTCATCATCGTCTTTTGGCGGTCATGGGTCACATACGAGGTTGGTGGAACTCGGTATCGTATGCCAATCGCACTTTCTTTTGTGCTTATCGGATTTTTTATATGGATAGCCGAAAATATCGCAACGTTCTTTGGGGCATGGGAATATCCAAACCAAACCGATGCATGGAGTCTTGTTCATCTAGGAAAGGTAAGCTCCTGGCTCTTATTAGTGATTGTTAGCTTTCTTATAGTAGCGACGCTGAAGCAGGTTAAGGGGAAAGATTCCACTAAGATGGATGCTAATCATTTTTTATAAAATGACTTCAAACAAGAAAATAAATAAAAGACGACACATTATTCGATATCTAAACTGTGTCGTCTTTGTTTCTCCATGCTTTTAAATACTTGATCATATAATGGTAAAGCGGTGTGTCATATTCCGAATTTCTACAGACAAAAGTAAAATCACCCTTCACTCATTCCTATGAAACAAGTTTTAATCCCACTGCTGCGCCAAGGACCATGGCTATAAAAACGACCCTTCGCCAATCTTTGGATTCCCCATATAATAGCATCCCGATTATCGCTCCTCCTGATGCGCCGATCCCTGTCCAGATAGCATATGCCGTTCCCATCGGCAAGGTTTTCATGGCATAAGCAAGAAAAAGGAAACTTGCTCCAAATCCGATGAATAACAGCAGCAACGATTGCCAATTACGGTCTTTGTGCAATTTATTTATCATCGCAACGCCAAACATTTCAAATAGCCCCGCTAAGATTAAAGAGACCCAAGCCATTATGATTCATCTCCTTTCTCAGCCTTATCATCAGTCACTAGCTTCAAACCGATCACCCCTGATAATAAGAGGAGGATCAATAGCGTTTTACTCAGCTTGAAGGATTCACCAAAGAAAATGATTTCGGAAAAAACGGTACCGGCTGTCCCCATACCGACAAAAACGGCATATACCGTTCCGACAGGAAGCTTCCTGCCAGCCATTATCATCAAGTAAAAACTGATGATGATCGAAATGACCGTTCCAGACCAGGTCCAAAAGTCATCTGCATGTTTTAAGCCAATCACCCAAAATACTTCAAAAAAGGCTGCAATGAATACTTTAATCCAGTTTGTGCTCATGAAATATCGCACCTCCAATTTTATTCTTTACTAAAAAAACAAAAAAAGCCCAAGAGATAACTGTTAAACAGTTTCTCCCAGGCTTTTATCCTTCCGTGACACAGCATGCTGTGAGTTTTCTCTCGGACCAGACCAGCAATGAGACGCACTGCGGAACCCTAGAAAACCTTTGACATATGCAATTACCTTTCATTATACATACTTTTTGAACTTACTCAAGGTAAAAGTTTTGCCAAGGCCATGCCCAATTTAGCCTAATATCCGCAAATGTCACGTAACGTTTGCAGCTTGGATGACTGAATTAACATCAGAAAAAATGCACTTCATCTGAATACAGAAAGCCGCAGTGAGTTGCACTGCGTCAATTTTATCGAGTGACATGATCTTAAAGCAAGACTTGGTAATCCTTCATGAATTTTCACTTTTATATATATGGAATGAAATCACTGAAACGTGTTTTGAGGGTTTGTTAATCGTTGATTTCCACTCCAGGCACTTGCTTTCCGCAGGAGTCTCGTACCTACGTTCCAATCAACTGGAATGTTTTTTGAATAAAAAACTATAGGAAAACTGGCTTTTCTTCGAATTTGAAAATAGTCCGGAGGGATTCGGAATGGCTTCTTCCCGAACCATGATTATAATAGACTAGGTTATTCTTCATGATTTTTTATTGTTTTATGAAACCCTCATTGGTTTAAAGAAATTTGCGGCAAAAAACTGACTAGAGCTGGCGATCTGAAACACTTGAACATTTTTTTAAAACAATCGATTCCCGTTGGTGTTTTGTCAGGTAACAAACATCGATATAATGAAAGGGACCTTAACAATGAATGCTAGTAAGAAATAGATTGCAGTGGAAAAGAGGGTGGCTCTTATGGAGAAACAGGCACATATTTTAATTGTTGAAGATGATAATGATATTAGTGGATTGCTTTGTAATATGATGAAAAAAAGTGGCTATGTCCCTCAGCCGGCATTTTCAGGGACGGAAGCAATATTATATGTAGAGAAAAAGAAATGGGATATGGTGTTGTTGGATTTAATGCTTCCAGGAATGGATGGGGAGGAAGTTCTTCGGAAAATTAGAGAGAATCATCATGTCCCTGTTTTGATTATTTCCGCAAAAGGAGAACAGCAAACGAAGATAAATAATTTGCGTGCGGGGGCAGATGATTTTATTACGAAGCCATTTGATATTGAAGAAGTAATGGCAAGAATAGATGCTCATTTAAGAAGATCTTCAACCATAAAAAGAATAGAGGAAAAGAATCAGCTTACGTATAGAGGAATTACAGTGGATACTGATACGAAAATAGTTATCGTAAATGACTTGAAGGTAATACTAACGGCAAGAGAGTATGCCATTTTAGAATTACTTATTTCCTACCCTCAAAAAATATTTTCGAAAGCAAATGTGTTTGAGGCGGTTTGGGGAGATGATTATTTAAGGGATGAGAATACGGTGAACGTCCATATGAGTAATCTGAGAAGTAAATTGGCTAAAGCGAACCCTAATGAAGAGTATATTGAAACCATTTGGGGAATGGGATATCGCTTAAAATAACTTAAGGTTTTCTTAAGGTTTTCTTTATGATCCCTTATGATTTTCATTTTATGATGAATCACAGATAAGGGAGGAAAAAAAATGAGTGAATATATATTAAGGACATCCGGTTTATCAAAAAAATATAAACATACCACTGCATTAAATAACGTGAATCTATCAATCAAAAAAGGTGCCATATATGGCTTCATTGGTCAGAATGGAGCAGGGAAGTCAACCTTTATTAAACTTGTGGCAGGATTAGCCTTTGCAAGTGAGGGAAGCATTGAACTATTTGGCGAAATCGATCCGAAAAAATTGATTGAGGCAAGAAAAAGAGTAGGAACCATTATTGAAGGGCCAGCTTTATATCCTCATATGACTGCTAAGCAAAACCTGGAAGTCCACCGAGTGCAAAGAGGCATTCCCGGAAAAGAATGCATTGAAAAAACGTTAGCGCTTGTAGGGCTGCAGCATACAGGAAAGAAAAAAACGAGAAATTTTTCATTAGGTATGAAACAAAGATTAGGACTGGCGATGGCGTTGTTGTCAGAGCCTGAATTTCTTATTTTGGATGAACCGATAAATGGCTTGGATCCAATGGGAGTAGTAGAAATCCGTGAGTTGCTATTAAAGTTAAACCGTGAGAAAGGAATTACGATTCTTATTTCCAGTCATATCTTAAGTGAATTGAATTTATTGGCAACTCATTATGGAATCATTCACGAAGGAAAATTATTAGAGGAGTTAACAGCGAAAGATTTACAAGAAAAGTGTCAGCATTATTTACACATAAAAGTAGATAAGCCACATCTGGGAGTAGCAGTGCTGGAAGAAGAATTGGGTACGAAAGAATTTGAAGTAATGCCTGCTGGAATCATCAAATTATATAAGTTTGTAGGTGAACCAGGCCTTGTTTCTACAACATTAGCTGCCAATGGGGCAGTGATTGAGCAGTTTATGCCAATGGGTGAAGATTTAGAAGAATACTTTACAAAGCTTATTGGGGGCGGCAACCATGAATAATCTTATAAAAGCGGAATTGTATAAGCTAAGGCATGATCGCTCCTTCTGGGCTATTACTATAACGATTATATTAATAGGAATTCTTGCTCCGAGTGAGATGCTATTTAGGGGTACTAGTGGAGAGATGAAAGGAATAGACATTGTGATAGCGTTTGTTAACCAGAATGAACTTGTGTTGAAATATGCCCCTTGTATTTTGGCTGGATTTTTTATATCAAGTGATTATTCAACAGGCGTGATGAAAAATATGATATCCGGTGGAAATAATAGAATGGAAATCGTTCTGGCAAAACTGTCAGTCTTTACGATCGGAGCAATCATTATTTCTATCTTATTCCCACTTGTTCTTTGGATAGTGTCCACTGTATTCTTTGGATCAGGGTCGCATTTATTCCCTAATATGTCCGTAGTGGAAAGTATTGTTCCAATGATAGGGTTACTTGCTTTGTATGGGGCAGCATTTGCCTCTTTTATGACACTCATAGGACTCATCTTTACTGATAGTGGAAAGACCATTTCATTTTTATTTGTGTTCACCTTTGGACTGGAGGTTGCATTTTCATTATTCTCGAAAAACTCTCCTATCATTCAAACTATATATGATCATAGCATCATTAAATTATTAAAAGATATTCCTACTGCCATATTAGAACAAACAGAGTCATTTACGATGCTTATTGTTCCAATTTTAACTTTTGCCGTATGTGCAATAGGAAGCTGCATTGTATTTTCCCGCAAAGAAATCAAGTAAGAAAAAAGGGGGAGGCAAATGATCATTTTAACAGTACTATGTATGTTCATAGCGATTGTTTTTCTCTTCCGGATTTTTTTCATGAAGCGAGAAATGAAAAGAATGACGAAACAGCTCCAAGCTTATCGTTATCGATATACAGAAAAGAAATTGGATATTTCATATTTTGATCGGGATATTGAAAAACTGGCAGTGGAAATCAATGGTTATTTTGATTCCATGATGGAGATGAAGGTGGAACAAAAGCGCACGGAAGAGACATTGAAGCAGGCAATTGCCAATATGTCCCATGACCTTCGAACGCCGCTAACTTCCATTTTAGGTTATATTCAGTTGTTAGAAGATGAGGACTTAACTTTAGAAGAAAGAGCAGAGTATAATGGAATTGTCAAAAGGCGAACGAAAAGATTACAAGATTTGCTCAATGAATTTTTTGAATTATCTATAGTGGAATCCATGGACTATGAGCTGCAGATTCAAACATTCCATCTCAATGAGAGTATTTGGGACGTGCTCATGAACTATTATGATGCATTTCATGAGCGACAGTTACAAGTGGATATCGACATGCCTGATGAAGAGATCATGTTAAATGCAGATCCATCGGCAGTTAAAAGAGTTGTTGAAAATTTAGTGAGTAATGTTCTTAAGCATGCAAGTGGTGAGGTAGTGATATCATTAAAAGAAGAATCATCCTCCATAGTCTTTACTATTCGTAATAAAACAAATGTAATGACAGAACAAGATGTAGAGAGAATCTTTGATAGGTTTTATACAGGAGATACAGCAAGAAATAAAAAAGGAACGGGACTAGGGTTATCTATTGCAAAAAGTTTAATGAAAAAAATGGATGGTGAGCTTTTTGCCACTTTAAAAAATCATCAATTTATCATGACCTGTCAATGGAAAAAAAGAACGTAGTCAGTATTCTGTTTTCAGGTCAAAAAGCCCCGAAATTTTATCCGGGGCTTTTTTGACTTGCTATTTAGGCACTCACTGTCCGTTTCCGGGATGAACCTTCTTTTTTATGTGATACATAGCTATGCAGGATCATTCCTATGATGACGATAAAGATACCGAACCACGATAATGGAGAAGGGATCGGTAAAGATAGGAATAGCAACTCGCCGGCTAGGGCAAAAAGGACCTCCATCGATTGTGTGGCTTCGACTGAAGCTAATTTCTGCATATTTCCACTTACCAAATCGGTCGCTTTGAAAAAAAGGACCGTGGCAATGACACCTGAAAATAGTGCGACCAAAAGGGATTGGAAACTTTGCATCTTCGTCGGCGCCCCTACTGTAAAGAAACCGTACAATGAAAGCAGGAACCAGAATGGCAAACTCGCCAAAGTCATTCCCAATACACGCTGGTAAGCATCCAAACGTCCTTCTGATACTTCCATCATTTTGCGATTTCCCAAAGGATATGCAAACGAGGCGATGACGATAGGAATCACTCCCAACCAAAGATTGGCCATAGAAATATGCTTGGTGTGTTCCAGTTGCATCAGGATGATTCCTAGCAGGATGATCATGGACATGAGGAGACCTTTCACAGAAACCTTTCCTCTTTGTCTTTCGAGCCCATCTTTCGTTTGGACATTTTCAAAAAACAGCGGCGCAAGTAATGCACCCGAAATGATCGTGATTTGCCAAGTGCCGGCGATTAGCCAGCCAGGTGAGTAGGCGGATGCAAAGCATAAAGGAGCATAAAATAACCCAAAACCGACAAAACTCCAAAGCAGCCAAGGTCCTGGTTTTTCTCTCATCACCCGTAAAAGGGGACGCAGATTTTTTCTGCTTAATACGATACATAACAGAAAAGGCACCATAAAGAAATAACGCAGAGAAGCACTCCATATCCAACTGCCGCCAGATAACTCCATGGCCTGATTTAAAACAAAAGTAAATGCAAAAAAGAAAGCAGAACAAATACCAAATATAATCGGACGCAATTGACTCACCTCAATCTGTTTTATGAGTCAGTTAGACTCTGGAAGGATGGCAATCGTTTCGGCTTTCTGGAAGATTTTTCAGATATATCCACTGTGTTAAAAGCGGAATGAATTTTCGGAATATTATAAGCGATCAATTTAAATTGTCCTTCAAAAGCAAAAGAAAATCAACAGGATTCTTTTAGACTAGTGAAGTTCATTCTCCAGGATTCGACATGGAATGAAAAGAATGCTTGTTGGAATTTAATGAAGACGTTTCCATTTTAACATTTTGATTAACAAAATGTACCAACCTTGCAAGCGGGAAACGCTGTTATGACGCGCCTTATGAAGGGATTGCTAATAATTTATATAAAAATCATAGAGAGGCAGATAATATATGAAGATACGAGAATTGACGAATATGGTAGGTAGTGGTATCTTTATAGAAGTGCAAATAATGTCGAATGGTGACGAAATATATAGATGCAACATTCGCAAGAAAGTTAGTGGGGTAAATTAAATGAAATCTACAGGTATTGTACGTAAAGTTGACGAATTAGGACGGGTAGTCATTCCAATTGAACTTCGCCGGACATTAGGAATTAATGAGAAAGACGCTCTGGAGATTTATGTAGAACAAGAGCGCATCATCCTTCAAAAATATAAACCAAACATGACTTGTCAGGTTACAGGTGAAGTTTCCGATGACAATATGAAACTTGTTGGCGGTAAATTAATACTTAGCCCTGAAGGTGCCGAACTTCTAATTAAAGAAATTCAAGCCAGCATGGAAACTGCTAAATAATTACTATGCTAGATAAATAGCATCCAAGTGTAGGGAGGTTTTCCCTACACTTTTTTATATTAAATGGTGAAATAATAAAAATGGTTCGATTCAAGGACGAAACCAATTTTTTCATAAAGCTTCTGTGCTTTTACATTATCCTTGCCTGTCTCCAGTGATACCCCTTTGGCACCTGTTTCGCGTGCAAATGTGATGGCCGCTTTCAATAACTCCTCGCCAAATCCCTTTTTGCGAGCGGATTCCTTCACGAATAAATCATTCAACACCCATGACCGCATCATACTCACAGATGAAAAAGAAGGATATAATTGTACAAAACCAATTGGATTTCCTTCATCAAAGGCGATAAAAACCACAGACTCCCCATTTGTCAGCCTTTCTCTTAAAAACTCCCTTGCACGACCAGGATCAGATGCTTGCTCATAAAACACTCGGTATAAATCAAAAAGTTCCGTCAGTGATTCCAACTCATGTAATGTAGCCTTCTGTATGCTCATAAATGGACCCCCAAATTTAGAATACTCTAAATTTACCATTTAATTATGCTGTCCGACAAATTCTGGAACTCATTTTCCGGCGCCAAAAATCAGGATGGAGCCCAAAAAGGTGCCATCCTGATTTTAGTTTTTCATGAAGCGGGCTATTAGACCAAGCTGAGCAGCAAACTCATGGATGATAAGCGTTTACTCGTGAGTTTGGAGCAAATACTCGTGAATTGGTGCAATTTACTCGTGAAATTAGAGCAAATACTCGTGAAAAAAGCCAATTTACTCGTGAGATTGAAGCAAATACTCGTGATAGTCGATTTACTCGTGAAAATGGAACAAATACTCGTGAATTAAGCCGATTTACTCGTGAATTCAACATTATCCAATAATATTGGGTACTATAAATTCCAAACCGAATCCTCAAATCTTCATTACTCCAGTGGTTTAGCTTCTAAGCCACCTGTGTTAAGGATATGTACCTTTACGTTTATATCATGTATTGAATCCTTATCTAAATAATCCTTCGGCTCTTTTAAATGATTCTTTTGCCAGTATTTTATCTCTTTGATATAAAGGGTTTTGCCTAGGTTTAAAGGGTCTGCGTTCTTTTGGAGCCCTGTTTTAAACGTTGATAGGATTTCCTTTTTTATTTGGCTTTCGAATTTACGTTTTATTTCCTCGATATCGATTTGGGTATCAAGCCCCAGTATTTTGCCGGAAACGTCAATTTCAATATCGAATTTGTATTTGCCATCCTTGAGAACAGGTTTCACTTTATGAGCCGGATGGGAAAAAGAGGCATAGATGTCTTGCTTATTCATTGCGATGTTCACTGGAGTTTTGTTGGTCCTTTTAGTGAGCCAGCGTAAACCGCTCAGTTCTTTTTCAGAGAACCAGGGCTGGGACACTTTATAGTAAATGATAAATGCACCATCCATATAGAGGCTTTTTCGCTTTTTATCTTTTTCCTTCCAAACTTTATCGTTCCAGGAAATGGAGGGTAATATGGTGGTAGATGCTTTTTCCCGCTGGTCAGAGTAATACCTTTGGACTGTAATGGGTTGGATGAATGATATAATCCGGTATACATCATCCGGGAAATATAATGTCGTATATAAAGGTGACAAATTAAAAAAGCCGTTAATGGAGAAAAGCTCATCCATGGAATTTTTTGTGGCAAAGATATTGGATGAGTATCTGAGTAATTGGTTTCTGTATATATAATCCACTATTTCTGTGCTTTGCCGGTTCAAAACATTTTCACTGATTACAAATGTGGATACATGCCCTAAATAGAGAGACTGTTGAGTATTGCGCATTAGTTTATTAATGGCGATCGAAATGGACCGTCCTTTTTGTTTCCCTACATATACGGGTGGAGCTTGCGTCGGCTTTGCCTCCGTTTTAGCTACCGCAGCGAAGTCTACAAGTTGCGTATAGACTATGTATTCCCCATCTTTGAAATCTATCCCGATGGCCGTTATATAATGAAAGTCCTGAATCGTTTTTTCATCCCAACAACCTGAAAGAAATAGGAGTAAATGTAGGGTCAACCAAATTTTACAGATGCGGAACATGGCCTTACTGCCCCTTTCTGGTTTTATCATTAGCTGCCAAGGATCGTTTGCTCATGGATTTCCATGGCGACTTTAGGAATGAATCCAGGATTTTTTTGATTCTTGGCGGGTTCATTCCGCCAATATATGAAACCCCGAATGAATCAAGCCTGGATAGTAAAGTGACAATGGAAAGGAAACCGATTATCAAGCCGTAGATTCCATAGATGCAGCTTAATAACAGCACAAACATTCTCAGAACGGTAACGGCACCTGTTAAAGACTGGTTTACAAGGGTATAAGATGCGACAGAGGTTACGGCAGTGACCACAAGCATGGTTTGTGAGGTCAGACCTGCCCTTATCGCGGCATCACCGACAATGAGACCGCCTACAACCGCAACTGTCTGTCCAACCGCTTTAGGTAGCCTGACCCCGGATTCACGGAATAATTCAAATAAAATGAGCATGAGAATGAATTCCATCGTGGCAGATAAGGGAAGTCCCAGCCTTGAAAGGGTTATGGTGGCTAGTAACGGGAACGGCACCTGTTCAATATTGAAGGCGGAAATGGATATCCAAAACCCCGGCAATAATACGGTAATGCCAAGCCCCATAAAGCGAAGTAGTCGCTCAAGGCTTACAAATAGATAAGGAAGATTCGAATCCTCTGCGGTTTTTATTTGCAATAGTAAGGTAGAAGGGGCCACGATTACCGTTGGCATGCCGTCCACGATTAGAATGAATCTTCCTTGATTGAGTGCTTCGACTACAAAATCAGGGCGACTCGTATAATGAGTGAGTGGAAATATACTATATTTACTGTTAGTGATCAATTCCTCCAATTGTTGGCTGCTCACCAATATATCTAAATCAAGGGAGTTAATTTCCGTTCTTACATTTTTAATGAGTTCTTTATTGATGATGTCATCCATGTACATCAGTCCGACTTTCGTTTGACTGCGCCTGCCAACGATAAACTCTTCATAGGCGAGCGATTTTGTTTTTAGCCGCTTTCTGATTAAAGCAGTATTGATGGAAATGTCCTCGACAAACCCATCTCTTGGACCTCTTACCGAGACCTCAAAGGAAGACTCCTCGGGCTGCCGGTTCGGCAAGTTGGACAATTCGATTGAAAATAACTCTTGGACTGAGGGTATGAATAATAAGGCATGCCCGGAGAAAATCAGCTGCTGAACGTTATTGAATTCACTATCGATGGTTACTTTCCTGAGGTCTATCAAGGGTTTTAGCTTGTTGATTGATTCTTCGGCCTCGATGCTCTCATCCAATTCCATCATTTTGTTTAACTTTTCCAAAATTCCTTCGTTCAGTAAACTGATGTCGGCCATACCCGAGCAGTAAAAAATAAGGACAGGAATGGGTCTTTCGGTTTCTCCGATATAAATCGTGTCAAACTTGATATCTGAGCTTGAACTGAATAACTCCCTAAATGTCTCCTCCCTTAATTCTAAGAGGGGTGGCTTATTTTTGGATCGTTTCATTCGCATGTCGTTTCCCCTCCTTAGATCTGATGAAAGTGCCGATAAACAAAAAGGCGGACAAAAGTAACAGGAAATAAAGAGCGCCAGGATAGTAGAATGTCTGGGTTACATGCAAGAACTTGAAATTACTGAATGGTACGATGGAGATGACGACCATAAGAAATCCTACAGCGAAAAGAATTCCAAGCTTTATATTATTGGGTTTTCCTTTAAAGACTTCCGTTATTAGAAATAACGCCAGTGAAACACGGATATAGGCACCCGCAAGCCATTGGTAAATGGAAAAGAAGTCTGTATGTTCGATATATTTTCCAATTGTCAGCAACCGCCATTGTTCAAAGGCGGGGTATCTCATGGCTTCGGCTAAGCTCGGCCCGAATTCAGCGAGTGCTGCTGTTAATGGGCCAAGAAGTAAAAACACTAACCCGAGGCATAAGAATACTAGTACCTTTAGATTGAGCATATCCGATAGTTTTTCTTGAAAAAAAGCGATTAAAATCAGTTCGGCAAGGCCATAACCAGAATATTGAATGGTTTTAATTCCATGAAAATAGCCATTCTCGAAAAGGGGAAGGAGGTGGCTGTAGTCTTTTGTCGGTATATTTCCTGTCGCAACGAAAATACCAAGAATGACGACTATTGGCAATAATACAGAAGAGCAAATGGCGATGGAACGCATACCAGAATGGGCAAGAAAAATGCATAGCAAAGTAAACGGAATGATAATCGCTAAACTTGGGGTTTCAAAAAGAAAGCTTGTAGTTATCCAATCAATCGTTTCCTTTGTAGTGGCCAAAACAAGGCTGATCAGATAAATCACGATTAAGAATAAAGCGATATTTTTAATGTGTTTTCCAAATCTATTTTCAAGCCAATCCGTCAGGGATTGATTATCCATATTCTTGATTATTCTCGATAATATGTAGACCCAAATCGGTATCAATCCAATAGTCAGGATAGAAAAAAACCAAGCGTCCCTTCCGCCGGTGGATAGGAGGAAAGGGATCAAAATAACATGATTAAGAAGGCCGATTGATAAAAAGAAGATGCTAAGGGTTTGTATCGAACTGATTTTCTTCAAGGTGAGCCTATCCCCATTTCCATTGTTTAAAGGTTGGATTGATGCAAATGCCATTCATTTGTTTATGTTTGCTAAATGTGGAAATAGTATACGTGCTAATGTTATGGATTAAATTTCCTGATGGTTAATGATGAGTAGGAGAGCAAAGCAAAGTTTTCCTTTAAAAAGGATTTGTCTTAATCGATAAAGAATACATATAGATGCAATTTTTATTGAACTTCAGGGGGGAATGAAGATGGATTTAAGATACCCGGTCGGGAAGTTTCAATTTGACGGGGAAATTACTTGTGGTATAGCCGAAGGGTGGCTCAACGAGATTGAAGCTTTGCCTCGGATGCTGCGTGAAGCGGTAGGCAACATGGATGATGAACAGCTTGATACGGCTTATCGGCCTGGAGGATGGACGGTCCGCCAAGTGGTGCATCATGTTGCTGATAGTCATATGAATGCGTATATGCGCTTCAAATTGGCCCTTACGGAAGAAAGTCCTGTCATTAAACCGTACGAGGAGGGGAAATGGGCTGAGCTGCCTGATTATGATTTGCCGATTGAAGTTTCTCTTTCACTGCTCGAAAGTATACATATCCGAATGTGTAAACTTTTATCGGACCTTCATGCAGACGATCTGAGTCGGACATTCATCCATCCTGATTCAGGAAAGGTGACTGTCTGTGAAAATATAGGCATTTATGCGTGGCATGGGCGCCATCATCTGGCACATATTACTTCTTTATCAAAGCGCTTGGGATGGTGAATATGACTGGGAAAGGTGTGATTACTGTGAATGCCGATGTGAAAATCGAACAATTGACGTCAATCGAATACCATCTTAATGAACTTTCCGACCTCTTGGTGCAGGTTGTGGATGATGGCGCGTCCATCGGTTTTTTACCTCCCATGGAACGGTCTGAGGCGGTTGATTATTGGAGTAGTGACATAAATCCTGATATGATTTTATTAGTTGCTAAATTACAGGGTAAGATAGTCGGGAGTGTACAGTTACATTTATGTTCAAAGCAAAATGGCAGCCATCGTGCGGAAATCGCAAAATTAATGATACATACTGGTTATAGGCGAAATGGAATAGGACGTTCACTCATGCTAGAGGCTGAGAAAAGGGCCAAGCAGGAGGGTCGGACATTATTGGTCCTGGATACAAGGGAAGGAGATCCTTCTAACTCCCTGTATACTTCATTGGGATATACTCAGGCAGGCAGGATTCCTGATTATGCGAAATCTGCAAATGGTGAATTACATCCGACCATTTTTTATTTTAAAATTATATCGGGTAATGAATTGAAAGGGTGATTTCAAGTGCACGCTGTCATCGAAAAAGAAGGGAATGGGATTTTAGCAAGATTCGATCGCCTGCTCAATCATTCGGTTGAAAAAGTATGGAGTGCTTTAACGGAGAATGATAAAGTGGAAAAATGGATGTCCAACCTGGAAATGAAAAACCTTCGAAAAGACGGGACCATAAAATTCAATTTCAATGATGGGTCAGGGAAATCTTTTGATATGAAGATCAGGGACTTCCAAGAATCTGCCGTTTTAGATTTTGAATGGGGGGACGGCTGGGTTCGTTTCGAGGTCTCCCCTGAAAAGGATGGATGCTCATTAGTATTGAAGGAATTCATCACGCCAGTTAATGATCATACATCAAAAGATTTGGCAGGATGGCATATATGCCTTGATATGTTTAGTGATTTACTTGACGGTCATCATCAGGACTTCCCAATGGATGAATGGGAAAAATGGCATAAGGAATATACTGCCGCCGTCAAACGAATGGATGGATGAATGGCATGCAGGTGGCTCCATAAGGAAGCGGAAAGTGAATTTCAGCTAAAGCCGAAGTGATGCTTCTGCCATGTAGGGAAGTTATTAATTGATATTCCAGTTGGCTCCATGTTAAGATGATTTTAACTTTTAAGAAATGGAGGTTTTCCTTGTGACATTTATCAGATTGCGTTTCCACTCTTTGAACCGTTAATTGAATACGTTCAAGGGCTCTGCATGTCCGCAGGGTAAATGGGAATGGTCTGTCTATTTTTAAGGAAACCTTCATTTTACGCTTTTGTGAAAAAAGAGACGATTCAACCTCTTTTTTGGTTTTCAGCTGAAGCCGCAGCAACCTTTGTGATCAAAGGTTTTCGCTATCCAGTTGACTTCAAAATAGAAGAATGATTAACGGGAGAAATACTTTACGTATCCAATGAGGTCATTTTGGATACGTAAAGTGGTGGATTCTCCATTGTATTGACCAAACCGAAGGCCAGTGGGAGATTATTTTTTCTGTGATAATCATCCTATCAGGTTTCTTTAGATAAGTTCTGATCCATTTACTTCAAACACAGGCAGATAGCCTGTGTTTTTTTTAGGGCATTAAGAAAAAAATTGAAAATAGAATGAGGTGTTTAAGAGATGAAATCATTAAATGAACAAGTAAAAGACAATTGGAAAAAGAATATCACTCTTTTTCTAGGCAGTCAGACCATATCCCTCTTTGGTTCATCCTTAGTTCAGTATGCCATCATGTGGTATATTACGTTGAATACACAGTCGGGTGTCATGATGACGATATCCATCGTTTGTGGTTTCGTGCCTACCTTTATACTCTCTCCAATCGCGGGGGTATGGGCAGACCGCTATAATCGGAAGATGCTGATCATTCTTTCGGATTCATTGATTGCCATTTCAACGCTAATATTGGCCATCTTGTTTTTAATCGGCTACGATGAGCTGTGGCTGCTTTTCGTCATGTCTGCTGTCCGGGCGATAGGAACTGGAATCCAGACTCCTGCAGTCGGGGCCATTCTTCCCCAGCTTGTGCCAGAGGATAAGCTTACGAAGGTGAATGGGACAAATGGAAGCATTCAAGCGCTAGTGATGCTCGTTTCCCCCATGGTGAGCGGCGCGCTGCTTACGATGGCTTCAATCGAAACCATTTTCTTCATTGATGTGATTACAGCTGCAATTGCCATCTTCACTTTGCTGGCATTTATGAAAATTCCAGCACATGCGAAGGCATTACAAAAGCAAACAACCAGCTATTTCACCGATTTGAAAGAAGGGTTCAGTTATATCAGGAATCATGACTTTCTTAAGAAGTTCTTTATATTTTTCGCATTTTTCTTCGTGCTTGCCGCACCTGTTGCATTTCTTACACCGCTTCAGGTCACACGCTCTTTCGGGAATGATGTTTGGCGGTTGACTGCGATAGAGATCACTTTTGCCATCGGAATGATGCTAGGCGGGATTTTCATGGCTTCGTGGGGAGGCTTTAAAAACAAAATCCATACGATGACACTTGCGAGCCTAATAATTGGGGCCTGTACTTTCGCTCTTGGAATCATCCCCGTTTTCTGGATTTACTTGATCATCATGGGGGTAGTTGGATTGGCGATGCCCATCTTTAATACGCCGTCCATGGTCTTGTTACAGGAGAAGGTCGAGGGTGATCTTCTTGGGAGGGTATTTGGTGTTTTAGGGATGATCTCGACTTCGATGATGCCCCTGGGAATGCTAGTATTCGGACCGATATCCGACATCATTAAAATTGAATGGCTGCTTATGGGGACTGGTTTATTGCTGTTCATTCAAGGCTTTTTCCTGCTGGGCAGCAAAGTGTTGATCCAAGCCGGAAAACCAATCTCGAAAGATGCGTAATGGTACACGGAACGCCATGTAAGATGAAGGAATGGAGCCAGATGGGTATTGGATATTAGGCAGCACTCCAGTTATTTATTCTTGGCACAACATGAAAGTCATCATTAGATTGGCTAAGGAGGGAAAGATGGATTTTTTGGCAAAAGTATTTAATTGGATGGTAGTTATCGGAATGATCCTACTTATAGGACGACTGCTTACGATGGCGTTTTTATTTCTGGAAATTCCATTTACGACCTTTTTTAAGGACTACAGTCTCATTTCGATCATCATTTTAATAATAGGTGCAATTGGTCAGCAATTCACCAAGCCGGGTAAAAAGTAAATGAGGTACCTTGTTTCCTTTTTAATGGAAAAGGCCAGTTTAAAAGACTGACATATTCTATTGTCGGTCTAAAGTTTTTCTATAAAAACGGAAGGTAAGGTGATGGTCCGGATGGCGCAAAAGAATTTAGTGAAAGCTTAGCCGCAGTATTACGCTAAATCTCTTTTTACTGCTGACCTAATATTCCCCATGTGAAACCCTTGGATTCTATGTAATCCAAGGTTTTTTTGAATTTGAAAATGCAATAAGACCTTTTTACCTACATGTTTATCCATAATTGGCAATTGACAAGATTTAATTAGGTATATAGTATGTTTATGTGGAAAAATAAAGCAAGTGATCGTAAATAAGGAAGGATCCATTTTGAGCATAGATTGAATCTTTGTTTTCACACAGGTAAGCGAGGGCATTTGCAGGTCAAATAAAAGGGGGAAATTATCAATGGGAAGTTCATCGATTGACAAAAAAGAAAAAGTGAAGAGAAGGATATCGCTTCGGATAAAATGGTTATTATTTATATGTACATCCGTTTTTCTAGCTATAGTCGTATCCGTTTCGATAATGGGGGTGAAAGTGACCTCCATTTTTAAAGAAGATAGTATATCCATCAACAAAAGCTCGGCCCAAAATGCAGCGGCACAGATCAATTTGAGTATGGCCACGTATGAAAATTCGCTAGAGCAATTATCACAGCTGGTTTCCAATCAGATCAAAAATGGTGATTCAATCAAGGATATCCAAAAAACGATAGAGGCATTTCAAAAGAACAATGAAGATTTAATTTCTGTTTATTATATGGATGGGTCGGATGGTTCCTTGTATGCTTCGCCCCAAATGGATTTCAATCAGGATGCAAGGGAGACTAAGACTTATACGCAGCTGACCGAAAGACCGGAAACGAAATGGATGGATGTGTATAAGGATGGAGTTTCAGGGATGATCATGACGTCCGTTGTCACGCCTGTTTTATCGGACGGGAAAATGGCAGGGGCCCTTGGTTATGATATCGACCTTTCGACAATCGGGAAAATGAGGGCAACGATCGAAAAAGAGTCTACTAGCAATCTGGTTATATTGGATTCACAAGGTTTTATCGTGAGTTCATTCATGCAGGGGATGGACGGGAAGAATATGAATCCTGAAAAAAGCGGCATAGAAGAAGGTGTGGAGGATTTCATGGCGGATACTGACCAGTTCAATTCAGAGTTCAAGTGGGTAGCCGACATGTATAATGGGGACGCCAAGGCGAATCAGGCCTTGACGTTGGATGGTGAAGATTATACAGGTGAACTGAATACGGTCCCTGAAGTGAACTGGAAGGTATTGGCGCTCACTCCAGACAAAATACTGCAATCAAAGCTCGATGACATTAATAGAATCGTAGTGATATCAGGTATTTTAGGTCTTCTACTCGGGACTGCATGTGCTCTTTATCTAGCAGGAAAGTTAACGAAGATCATGGCCGACTTCCAAAAAATCATAGAAAAGACGGCGAATGGGGATTTAGTGTCCGAATTTGCCATTAAATCCAATGATGAGATTGGGGACTTAAGCAAAAGCTATAACTCGATGCTGGGGAAATTAAGAGGATTGGTTGCCAAGGTAAACGGCAATGCGGAATCGGTGACAAAAGCCAATGCCGGCTTAAGCCAAATAGCTGCTGAAAATAGTGCAGCCATAACAGATGTTTCACGTGCGATAGAAGAGATTGCAGCGGGTGCATCGAATCAATCTGAACAAGTGGAGCATGGTGCAGGCACGATTCAGGTTCTTAGTGGCGAAATCGATGGATTATCAAAAAAATCAAGGGAGACACAATCCGTATTGAAGCTTGCATCCGAAAATATAGAGTCAGGGAAACAACAGGTAAGTGGTTTGGAAATGTCATACCAAAAACTTGAAATGGCATTCGAAGCTGTTACCAGCATGAGCTTAAGACTTGTGGAAAAATCTAAAACCATTTCCGATGTCACGAATGCCATTTCGAAAATATCGGAACAAACCAATTTGTTATCACTGAATGCATCCATAGAAGCTGCAAGGGCAGGTGAGTCCGGCAAAGGGTTCGCTGTCGTGGCGAATGAAGTGAGGAGCTTGGCTGATGATTCAAAAGAAGCTACAAAAAACATTCAAGCCATCATCCAAAGCATTCTGTCAGATACAGAGGAATTGCTGAGGACGACCAATGAAACGAATCAAATCAGCAAGGATCAGAAAAATGCCGTGATCACGGTTAGTGAAGCCATGAAAGAGCTGGAGGATTCCGTCGCGAGGATATCCAATTCGATTCAGGAAGAAACACGATCCATTGAAAGCATCAATCAACAGAAAGAAACGGTCATTAAAGTGATAGAAGAAATCACCGCCGTATCTCAGCAAACGACTGCATCATCAGAGGAAATTGCATCATCGATGGAGGAACAAGCCGCTTCATCCAATGAACTAGCTCAATATACACAGCAGCTTACACAGTTGATAAATGATTTGGAGCATACACTTGGGGAATTCCAGGTGAAGAATTAGAGGAACGGAAACCATAAGCGTTGCGAAAAGGGGAGGCCACTAAAAGTGGTTCCCCTTTTTTGTTGTATTGCCATTGACCTTGATTTCTGTGAACAGGGCATCTCTCTTTAGTGGACAAAATCACTAGAAGTACAAAAGTACAATTTAGAGGAGCTGGTCAAGTATCCATGCTTTTTTTACAAAGGGGAATAATATATAGGAATCGGACAAGTAGGGTCCAATGGCTCAAGGCCCAAAAAGGGGAGAACAACATGCATTTCGAAATAGGAATGACTATTTTTGTGTTTGTCATGACAATGATAGTTATATTGTGGAGGCCAGGAGGTATCAATGAAGCATGGCCAGCTTCAATCGGTGCAGTGATAATTTTGCTGACTGGCACAGTATCCCAAGGCGATATTTTGGATATCATCAATAAAATCGGGGGCGCATCGATCACCATCATGGCAACGATTGTCATGGCAGTCATCTTGGAAAGTTTCGGCTTTTTTCACTGGGCGGCTGCGAGACTTGCCAACCTTGCCAGAGGATCGGGGTATCGCCTGTATTGGTACATTCAATTATTGTGCTTTTTAATGACCTTGTTATTCAATAACGACGGCAGCATCATGATTACGACCCCCATCTTGATCTTGCTTTTGAAAAATCTCAGATTAAAACCACATGAAGCCATCCCGTATCTTTTGAGTGGAGCATTGATTGCAACAGCTTCAAGTGCGCCTATAGGCGTGAGTAATATAGTCAATTTAATCGCTTTGAAAATTGTGCATATGTCGCTTTATATGCATACTGCCATGATGTTTGTACCTGCAACTTTAGGGTTGATCTTCATGTCATGGTTGATGTTCGTAGTAGTCAAGAAAAAACTGCCCAAGAAACTGCCGAATATTTCTTATGACATTGAGGAAAGTTTCTTCACTAAGAATTTCCATCCTTTAAAGGGAAAAATGACGGTTGAAACAAAAAGGCAACGCACAAGATTCATGTTGAAAGTATTGCTCTATGTGTTTGTGGTGCGCTGTTTACTCTTTGTAGCTTCTTATTTTTCCATTCCAATCGAGTGGGTTGCTGTACTTGGCTCTTTATCTTTACTGATCTGGAGATGGTATCATTTACGGACAAACCCTGTCGATATCCTAAAAAAGACCCCATGGCACATCCTGATATTCGCATTCTCCATGTATGTCATCATTTATGGTCTCCATAATGTTGGCCTTACAGCCATGCTCGTACAGATATGCGAACCGATTGTAAATCAAGGGTTACTGAGTGCGAGCTTTGTCATGGGAGGATTGGTTTCGATTCTATCAAACATCTTCAATAATCATCCCGCATTAATGATAGGAACCATTACCTTAACCGAAATGGGACTGGATCCGATCACATTAAAAACTATCTATCTAGCTAATATAATCGGTAGTGACATGGGATCATTGTTATTGCCCATCGGTACTCTCGCCTCACTTATCTGGATGCATATCCTGAAACAATACAAAGTGAAAATAAAGTGGAAAGATTATTTAAGTGTATCCCTGATAGTCATACCAATATCGACAGTGGTGACACTGCTCTTATTATTTTATTGGGTGCAAATGATTTTTAGCTGAATAACCCCCTAGGAGGAGATAGTAATGAGTGATGCGTTTGCATTACTGGGTAAACAGATTGATGTCCAAATCTCAGGAAAAAAAACTTTCAAAGGAATTCTAACTGATCTGAGCACGGATATTCTAGTGTTGTTCGATGGACAGCAGTTTTTATATTTTCCTATGCTGCACGTCCATAGATTCAATCTGAGTACAGAGATAGATAACGAGATTAAAAATCCTATGGAGTCCCCCATGATGGAAGACATGGCGTCAATTTCCTATCGTAAAACACTAATGAACGCAAAAGGAGTTTTTTCAGAAATCCATGTTGCTGGACACATTCCTTTACACGGCTATATCACCAATGTTTTCAATGATTACTTCGCATTCTACTCGCCTGTATATAAAATGATGTATGTCTCGCTGCATCACCTTAAATGGCTTACTCCGTACAATCAAAATGCCACACCCTATACACTCAGTAAAGAGAGTTTTCCCGTCAACCCTTCAGATGTACCGATGCTACGTTCTTTGGAAGACCAATTAAAGAAAAATGCAGGAAAGCTAGTAGTATTTGATGGGGGAGAGGACCCGATGAAAATCGGTATGCTTAAAAAGGCGGAAAACAACTTGGTAGAATTAACGACAGCCAATGGAGATCATGTGTTTTTGAAGCTTTCACATATTAAAACGGTGTACATGCCATAGATTCTTAGAAACGAGGGGAAGGCCATTTAAGCTTTCCCCTTATTTTCTTATGCTGGATGATGGGTGATGCCAATGGATTCGGGTTCCTTCCGTTTGATCTGTAATATCGGAGTCCGACGGGTCCATCAATATTTTTATATTATGTAAAATGAGAATTTCCTCATGCTCCTTATTAGAGATTGCCAGCTTAATGTGTAGTTCATCACGTTACAGCAAGGTCTGTTTATGCCAAACCTCAAATACGTTGCCCCTCCTAAACGTTGTTGCATATCTTCACTCCTATATCGATAGTACGACTTTATCATCACTGGCCTAATCTAACTTTACCCATTCGGTGCAAAAAAATAAAATCTTCGATTTCCAACCATGAACATTTCTCCATGACCTGGGTAGCTCTAGGGAAAGTAACACTGTGACGGTAAAAGAACATAGTATAGGAATAATGGTTTATTTTTAAAATGATTTATTGAATCGGATGGATGATTATTTGCGAAAAATAGGCTAAATGTTTTATTTGATTCGCCGATAATATTGTTGGAGCGAGAGTTAAGACTCATCTGTTCGGGTGGGTGATAGGATAAAAGATTCATATGATGGAGTTTACATGAACATCGTATATTTAAAAATATTTCAGCTATTAAGGAAGGGTTAAAATGTTTAATGGAAAATTAAGCGGTATGATACTTACATTGTTATTCATGGTCAATTTCACTTTTTTACCTGGCTTAAAGGCCGAGGCAGCAGATCCTGTGCATACTGTAACCTCTGGCGAAACGGTAGAATCGATTGCCAAGACATATGATATATCGGCTGAGCAATTAATGAAAACGAATGGTTTACCGGATGATAAGTTATTTGCGGGCCAAAGGTTGACAATCATTCATACGGCGTATACTCCTTCCATCTATCAATGGTCGGAGAGAGGGAAAAAAATTTCAAACTATGCGAAATCCTTTATAGGGTTTAAAAAGACAGCTGGAGAGGAGACGCCTGAAAAAGGGTTTGATTCGAGCGGATTGATTCATTGGGTGCTTTCCCGGCAAAATGTGCCGGTTGACCGTTTGACAGTAGATGGTTTTTATAAGCAAGGGATGGATACAGCCACTCCAAAAACGGGGGATATTATATTCTTTCTTGATAAAGACAGCTTAAAAGTCGTGACTGCGGGTATTTATATCGGCAAAAACCAATTTGTCAATTCTGGATATGGAGCAGAAACGGTTCAGGTGAGATCCACTACAGAAGATTACTTTGCAAAATACCAAGTGGCGTATAAATCATATACGCCTAAAGGTGAGCATATCGTCCAAACGGGAGAAACGCTTAAAAGTATATCGGAGAATTACAGCATTTCCATGAGTACGATTAAAAATCGTAACGCATTAAGTACGGATGAGTTGATGCATGGGCAGTATCTTCAACTATACAGCAATCCGTTGTATCCGTTTTATGTAAACCAGGAGGCTGCATATGATAAAGCATATGATGTCATCAAGTATGCATACACTCTACGCGGATTCAACTATGTTTTCGGGGGAGAAGATCCGATGATCGGAATGGATTGCAGCGGATTCATTTATTGGGTCATGAAGGAACAGGGCCTTTCAGTAAAACGGGGATCTGCGGCGGATTACTTCTCCTTACTGCCCAAAATCGAAAATCCAAAGGCAGGGGATTTAGTGTTTTTTAGGGATACAGGAACAAGGTTGGGTGTGACCCACGTAGGTATTTATCTAGGTGATGGCCGTTTTCTCCATACAACGGAAAACACGGGCGTTCATATCTCCAATCTTTCTTCAGGTTATTTTGCCGATAAATTCGAAGGCTTCGGTCAAGTTCAAAGCCTTATGGACTAAGATGGTCATTCAATCTGTTTATATTCTAGAGTCGCTTTTTCAATGGCAGTAACGAACCGTTTAAAAAGATCACAGTGATTGCTCCTGTTTTTACTGGTAAAGTCATCACCTTTGAAAAAGCTTTTTCTAAGCATAGTGGAAAGTTCCAATTGCACCCCTGCACCCGTTTGGGATATGTTGGTGATGTTGTTTCCTTTCATCCCTGAAAGGTGCTGCGGTGCATGTTCAGTTTGAAATCCGGCTTTGGTGAGGCATTGCTGTATCAGGTTCTTAAAGGGTTCGTTCCTTCCGCCAATATAAACCAGCGCATGATGTACGTCGTAGTGGCCATGGATGGAAAGGGTGGTTTGTGCGTTCGATGCCATTGAAACGCCGACCGGTTCATTGAACAAGCGGGATGTTATATGGAGGACCTGGTTACCCCTTGGTTTAAGACCTTCGAATAGATAGGTGCTTGCATAAAGTCTCTCTCCAAGTGCGGCTGCAATCTCGCTAGTTCCTGGTTCTATGTTCCCGCCATGTATGGCTAGAACTGCTATATTAGGGTTCCTGTGGTGAACGATGATACGGTAATCGAGGTCTTCTTGTTCATTTTGCTTCAGTTCAATAAAATCAGTATAGTTATTTTCCTTCATGGTTATCCTCCGTATCTGTACTGGTTTTAATCTTTTACCATTTGACGGCAAAATAAAAAAAGCGGGGATGCCCCGGCTTTTTTTATTTTTCGACAGTCGTATATTGTTCTATCTTTTTTTGCTCGTCGGGTGTTAAAGTTTCTGTCCGTTTAAACGTATTCATGGTTACAAGCAGGGCAGCTATTATAAAAACGGGTATGACCCAGCTCGTTATTCTTTTTACGATATTCATATTTTAAGTCCCCTTATACATCGCTAAAATTCATATGATATTTAGAAAAGGAGGAGCTGGATTGCCTATTTATTGCTGAGCTTTCCAGCTTCCATTTCTTCTTTTATCCCCAGCTCCGGATAATTGTCCATTTTTCTCGTTTTTAACAAGTACTTGAACACCGCCATAAAACATGGGAGAAATTTTCTGAATGACTTCATATCCTGAATCTTCCAAGTCGGATATTATTTCATCGGAAAGCCTGGATTCTGTATAAATCTTCTTTCCATCAAAGACGAACCGATTACGGTCGACGATATCCTGAAATGGGCCTTCATTCTCTGTGTAAGAATAAAGAACCTGCATCAATACTTGCGGAATCCTATCACCGCCTGGTGAGCCGATCCCAATCGATTCCTGCCCTGGTTTCTTGAGAATGGTCGGAGCGGTGAACGTTCTTGACCGTTTATATGCCTCTTGAGAATTCAAGCCGGACCGGAAATTTTTCAATTGATCGTTAAGGAAAAATCCATTCGTATAATCCCCAGATCCAAAAAAGTTACTGAGCGTATTTGTTGTGGAAACGACAGTGCCATACTTGTCCATTATCACAAAGTGTGTCGTACTTTCATGTTCTTCTGAACCATTCGATTCTTTATTTTCCCATTTTTCACTTTTAATCTTATTTTTAAGATTATCCAAGTGAATGGGGGAGAGCAATTTTTCCGCTTTAGAGTGACTTATTCCATCTCCAACATGGGCGGACCGATCTTGATAAGCAGTATCCGTGATGCCCCCCAAGACTTTCATATAAGCTGATTTGCTTGAAGAATCACCTAGGTTCATTTCCTCGGCGAGCTTTAACATTTCGAGAACAGTAATTCCTGAAAAGGGCGGAGGGGCGGTAAAAACATCATAACCGGCAAATGCTCCTTGGACCGGTTTACGTTCTTTCACCTCATAGCGCTTTAAATCCATCAAGTCGATATCTGATTCTCTTTTAATATCCCGCGCAATTTCCCCTTTATAAAAACCATCAGGACCTTCCTTTTGAATCTGCTTCAATGTTTCAGCAAGTCTTTCTTGGACGAGAGTTTTGCCTGGTTCAATGGCATCACCATCAGGATAAAAAAGAGAAGTCGCATCGGAAGATATCCTTGGCTGTGCTGCTTCTAAGCGTGATGATAACGATTCGTCGACTTCAAATCCGTCTTCAGCCAAATCTATCGCCGGCTGAAGAAGATCCTCCATCGGTACGCTCCCATACTTATCACTGATAACCTGCATGCCGGCCACTAAGCCTGGAATCCCTGTATCGTGTCTTGAACTTGGGTCTTCTGGAGAGGATTCACGATAATCGATAAAATTGGGATCGCCGGATTCCGGGGCAATCAGCATACCGCCGCCGCCGCCCACGCCAGATCCATAAGGTTCAACTACACCTAATACATAAGATACGGCAATGGCGGCATCCGCCGCCGTTCCGCCGTTTTCCAATATATCCATCCCGACATCTATTGCGATTGGGTTTGAAGAACTGACCCCGTATGATTGTTCCGTTTTACTCTCTATCGGATCATTCGTGTCAGAAATAGGGGGTGTCTTCGAACATCCAGCAATATATATGAGCATGCTAAGGGATATGAGTACTTTTCCCGTCATACGGTTAATCATCGGTTGTTCCCCCTTTTCGTTGAGCTTCTAAGTTGTTTGTCTTCATTCTTCAAATAGTAGTAACAAAGCGTTCCTTACTGAATGGGTTGCGTGTCCAGTTGTTTAGCCTGTGCTGCTTTTTTCTCTTGAGCAGCTTTCTTTTCCATTGCTGCCTTTTCCTCTAGTTCACGTTGTGCCTTATGGTCGATTACCTTTTTGTGATCCAAGGTAATCTCGATGCGGTCCTCTTTTTTCGACCACTGGACTGTTTCACTCGTTTCCTTCGTCAACTGCCGATAAACACGTGATTTGTCCATTGAAGAGGTAGCTGGCCTTGGTGTTGCTTCTTCAATTTGCAGTGGAACGACATCAATTGTAGCTTTTCCGTCTTCCGCTAAATGGTATTGAACCATAGCCGAATCCTTTGTGCGTGTCCAGCCTTGATCGAATATGAAATTTCCTAAGCTATAGAAAATGATTCCATCTTTATACACATCAAACGATTGAAGCACGTGGGGGTGATGGCCGATGATGATGTCAGCGCCCGCATCGATGATAGCTTTAGCCAAGTCTTTTTGTCGATCGGTTGTTGATGTTGAATACTCTTGTCCCCAGTGCATATTCACGACAACCAAGTCTGCGTTGCCTTGCTTGGCATCCTTCGCTTTGCCGATCATTTCAAATAATAAATCAGGATTGGAGTTCAATAATCCAGCTTTACCATTTTTTGACACGTTATCCTTACCGTAAACATCTGTGAAGCCAAGTGTTGCGACACGTACGCCATTAACATCCGCATAGTCGATGCTGTTTTTTGCTTCCGCAGTGTTCGATCCAACACCTACATAGGGCATATCTGCACTTTTGAATTCATCAATCGTGTCAAGAAGTCCTTGTTCTTCATAGTCCATCATATGGTTATTGGCCAAAGACACCACAGAGAAGCCAGCATTTTTAACGGCTTCCACACCACTAGTGTTCGAGTTTAACCGGATGGGCGTATCTGCTTCCTTATAGTTAGATACCTCTTCTTTTAAAGCGGTATGTTCATAATTCCCACTGACATAATCCGAATTGGCAAAATAGGGCTTCATATACCGGAAGAGGTGATCATACCCGTGCCTTTCCGTCACTTCTTCAACATAACGTCCCATCATCACATCACCGACCATTGTCATCGTCAATGGTTGATCGGAATTTAATTCGACTGTTTTCACTTCCTCAGCCCGTCCCATCCATGTGGTAATGACTAAAGCGATTAGTAATATAGGTAGTATGATTCCAGTGTATTTAAGATTCTTTTTCTTCGTGCGTTTAATAAAGATAAGTGTTTTTTCTTTTGCATTTAAAGTCCGTTTCATTTTTTGCACCTCAGAATAGGTAGTACACGTTCATTAAACCGAAAGTCAAGCCGGATAATAAAAGCGTGCTGCCAAGTGTCAATGGCATTCCTTGTCTTTGTATGGTATTCGCTATCAATCCAGGTACGATTATACCGATTCCCCGAAACTCGAATATTTCAAAGGGCATGACGGGGTAGACTAAGTCCAACAGGAGCTTCAAGCAAATCCCGGTCACCATCATGGCGGCGAATTTTCTTCTTCCATATAAAATCACCCATCTTGAAAGTCCGTGAGTGACGATTAAATAAGTTACGACACTGATGATCAATATGGTCAGCATGATTTCCCATTGATCAAATACCAATGCCAAGTAACCTGGCACGATAAGTCCTGCGGGTACGACACCCGTCTTTTCTGAAAATATAAGGCTAAGCGTTACTCCCAGTACTAGGGCTACATATAAATCCGATCCAAACATTAAGGTTCCTCCTACTTAACTTGCTTTTTGCTTTGTTTTAGATTTCATGAATGCTTCTATTAATGGTTCCGCTGCACCGTGAATATTCCCGACACCGTAGACGATGCGATTTTTCATCAATGGGCGGAGACGGGCCACGATTTCTTCAGTTGACCAGTTTTCTAAATCCCAATATTCTTTAGTATCCAATTTCCCTTGCTCGAATACCCTTGTAATCGGTGACGTGGTTTCACCAATGGCAATGACGATTTCAGATTTTATGTAAGGCAATACATCTCTAGCAAACTGCTCGGTACGGTCCACACGGTCGGC
Organism: Peribacillus sp. Aquil_B1; assembly: GCF_022603275.1. Lineage (NCBI taxonomy): Bacteria > Bacillati > Bacillota > Bacilli > Caryophanales > Bacillaceae > Peribacillus > Peribacillus sp. Aquil_B1. The sequence continues at coordinate 462,856 of NZ_JAKXEE010000001.1, forward strand.
ACGGCAATTCATGATGACGATAGGAGGTTCAGTGCTGTATCCGAACGTATTGACACGTTCCCATATGTTCAGCGTCGATGACGCGTCATTTGCAGCAAAGCCATTGACAAAGAAAGTTGGCTGGATGGGATCTCCGAATTTGGTGATCCGCATGGCACCTGGATCGGGATGCGCATTCAACATGCCGCGAAAAGCCGTTTTTTCATCAATGCCCAATGCTTCAGCAACGGCCAAGGCCAGTGATGCATTATCCGGAAATACCATATAGTCGAATTCACGCAGGAATTCTTCCGATATTTTGGAATTGTCAGCAACGATAACTTTTGTGTTGCGTTCTTTGGCAATTTGCTTGAAAAAGTCCAAATATTCACTTTCAATGGTTATTAAGTGACCATTATGGGGAATGGTAGCAGTGAAGGCTTCAGCAACCTCATCCAAAGTCGGTCCCATGACATCCATATGGTCTTCCAATACATTCACGATGACCCCGATGTTTGCTTGGATCATTTTGTTTTGGAAGATTAGTTGATAGTCAGGCTGTACGGCCATGCACTCACAAACCAGTGCTTCCGTGCCTAAGTCGGCAACTTCTTTAACTACACGCCGTTGTTCTCCTATGTTGGGTCCTTCAGGGCGGCGTACTATCGGTTTTTCCTTGTCGGTAAACCAATAGATCATTCTTGCTGATGTTCCGGTTGTTTTACCTACTGTTTTATACTTAGCTTCCTGGATCACACCTGTAATCAGGCGCGTTACAGTCGATTTCCCTCGAATCCCATTCACATTCACACGTACCGGGATGGAGTCGAGACGCTTCTGATGGCGCTTTTGTTCGAAAATGCCATAGCCAAGCAAAAAGATCGCACAAATAAATATTGGTGCCATTTTTTAACCTCTCTTTTTTCAAATATTTGATTTACTGAATACACACTACATGATTTTAAACTTAATAGGCAAGGGTCAATTATTCTATTGCAATATAGTTGTTCTTAGCTTTTTCAAATAAATGTATATTGGAGTGTAATAGTATCTAATGGGATAAATTGTTTCATGAGTACAAAGATATGGCTGGAAATGAAGGGGATCCTCGGTTTATTTACACTAAATTATGGAAAGTTTAATAAAAACCCATTTTGGTTAAAATCAAAATAGATTCATGAGCATTTAAACCTAATTCATAATGGCTATATTTGAATAATAATTGTTTTTGAAAAGTGAGGTTTATTACAGTTTGTTAATTGTTTATACCCATTGTTTGACATAAACGTAACAATTTTTATCCATTTGTCATTCAATGTGAAATATTGCATCTAATGACTCAATTAGTTGAACTCTTTTGAATATGGATAAAGATGAGTAAAAGAACACATCTCTTTTTTTTGATATTTTCCGGTTTTTTCCTTAGGTAATACCCATGGGTCTATCATTGTTCCTTTACCTAAAACATGAAATAAACTAAAGTTAACCCATTTTTTTAAAAAAATACCTAGTTTCTTCTATAGATATAGTGTTTATAGAAGAATGAAAAATAAAAAAGCTCAGAAACATTTCTGAGCTTTCGGCTTATATATTGTAAATGAATGGAATGGTCGTTTCATCCTGGAGATTTAACGATTGTGGGTCTTGAGCTGCAGCCTGGGTAGCTGATTATGGAAGGATTCAAGTTAACTGGATTTCTTTCTGTCAGAAATTTCAAGGTTGGAGCCCTTTTTACCGCCATCAATCACATAAAGTCTAGGAGCTAATCTCCTTCTTTTTCTTTGATTGTCAGGATTCATCTTCATATAATTTTCGTATTCTTGGCGAAAGAATTCTTCGGTTTCCCGTTCCAGTGCTTTTCTTTCGTTATAATCTGTAATGAATTTGAAAAAACGTTTCATATGAATTCCTCCTTATGGGGTTAAAAGGTCTTGGTTTAATAGTAACATATCATTAGTGAAATTTAACCTTTTTTAAAAAAAACGGAGTGAGAATCGTATTTTTGTGTGAATTAAGTTGTGAATGGTTTGATTCGAGAAAGCATGCAATGGAGCCTTTCTGGGTATATGTTCCCGTGCATGGTGTTGAAAGGAAATGTCGGGATTTGCAGTAGCAGATATTGGAAGTGATGATTATTTTAGTTAAAATATTCCTTTAATCAATTATACACTAAATATTCTGAAAACAAAGGAAAATATTCACTTCCAGCTTCTCCTGATAGATTTGTTTTTTTATGATTTATTATTGTGTATAGTTATTTATTCCCCGAATATACGAATATGAAACAACCTTATACTGGGAGGAAAAAAGCAATTTCCCGCATTCGGGAAATTGCTAGTGTCATAATTGGAACTTCTTAACCTGTTCGGTTAGCAGTTCTGCCGAAGAAGCAAGTTCACTGGCATGATTCGTGATTTCATCCATCGAAGAGCTGGATTGCTGAGCGGAGGCGGAGACTTGTTCGATTCCTGCAGCGGACTCTTCAGAAACGGCTGCGATATCTTCGATAGCTTGATTGATTTTTTGGCTATTTGTGGAGATATAGTTCAATTCGTTTGTTATATGCTGAATTTTCATTTCCATATTCCCGACAGAATGATTGATTGTTTCAAAGGTTCGGCCTGTGAGCGTGACCTGTTTTGTGCCTTCATCCACTTGTGTATAACCATCTTCCAGGGAGTGGACGACCGTTTTTGAACCTGTTTGAATGGCGGAGACAATATTGGTGATATCCCCAACGGAGTGTGTGACCTCTTCAGCGAGTTTCCGCACTTCATCGGCGACGACGGCAAAGCCCTTGCCATGTTCACCAGCACGAGCAGCTTCTATGGCTGCATTCAACGCCAATAGATTGGTTTGATTGGATATATCCTTGATGACCTGCACAAGCTGCGAAATTTGCTGTGATTGAGAATCGAGCCCCTTCACTTGCTCTACGGCATTTTTGACAATGCCATCAATACTTTGCATCTGTTGGACCGAACTGCGCATTAAAGTGGTACCCTCCTTGGTCAAGGAAAGGATTTCGGTTGAACTTTTAGCTACATCCACCCCTTCTAGGTGGGCAAGCTTAATCCTGCTGGTGAAATCATCCATGATGCGAACCATTTCAGATGCCCGGTTGGCTTGTGACTCCGAACCTTCCGAAAGTTCATACATCGTACTCGCTATCTGTTTGCTGCCCTGTTGCACTTCATTTGCTGAATGAGTCAGATCTTCGCTTTGGTTGGATACGGAGTGCGATACAATGAGCATTTTTTCGATCGTATCACGAAGGTCTTTCTGCATTTGATTGGCGGATACCGTTAGTTCGCCCATTTCATCATTTGACTTTTGCTCCAGGGGCTCATGATTCAGCTCTCCTGCAGCCACCATTTTCATCCTATCCCTGATTTTAAGGAGGGGGGTGATAATGAGGTTGGCAGTAACAACCGCAAGGACTAGGCCGATAAGGACTGCCGCAATGGATATGATGATACTTGTCGTCTTAACCGATTTCCCGCTGGCGATGACGGTTTCACCTGAAGCGACAATCAATTCCTCCCGTTCCGAAGCAAGCTCCTTGAAACCCTCCATAACTTCATTGCTTATTGGCGCCACCTCATTTTTAAGTATCTCTTTAGCGCGTTCTTCATTTCCGTTTTCATATTGTGGAAACACCCGGTCTACAATCATCGTCCTCCAATCCACGCTTTTCTCGATCAATTCGTTCGCTTTATCAGAATCGCTTAAGGCAAGGAGGTCCTCCTGGATGACCTGGCTTTCTTCCGTATATTGTAAGAACCCTTCTTTATAGCTCTCGTCTCCATAAAGAATATAGGCTCGGGCGTATGCGGTTCTTTGTGCTAGATTGTATAGCAGCTTTTCGTCTTGGATAAGAAGCGGAAGTTCCTTTTCGATGATATCCTGGGAATATACCAGTGACTTGTTGCTGCTATAGATATTGAATGCTCCTAAGATGACACATAAAGATATGATGAGTGAAAATGCCACCAATACCTTTGCTTTAATGCTTTTCAAATTATTGGACCCCTTTATCGATATTTTATTCACACTGTTTTATCGGATAAATAAAAGGAGATTTAAGCAAAGAAAAGTTAACCAAATTTTCCATCAGATCTAATGTTCTCTTAATATAAACATCTTGATTTCTTATCGTTTTCAAGTTACTATTGACTTGGAAAAATATAATATTCCGCGTTAAGGCGGAAGAGGTTCTAGCTACCCTCTCAAAAAAACTAAGGAGAAACAGTGCTCTATTCTTAGGGTGCTGTTTTTTTCCGTAAAAAGGAGTTTTATAGAAATGAAGAAGAAAGAAAAGGCAGTGGTTGTGTTTAGCGGAGGTCAGGACAGTACGACGTGCTTGTTCTGGGCGATGGAGAGATTTGAGGAAGTGGAAGCGGTGACGTTTGATTATAATCAGCGGCATAGCTTGGAAATCGAATGTGCTCAAAACATTGCCAAGGAATTGGGCATAAACCATCATATCCTTGACATGTCGCTGCTGAACCAACTGGCACCAAATGCGCTGACGAGAAGTGATATTGCGGTGGCGGACGGAGAAGAAGGGGAATTGCCGTCGACGTTCGTACCAGGGAGGAATTTGCTGTTCCTTTCGTTTGCCGGAGTGCTGGCGAGTCAGATTGGAGCTAAACATATTGTCACAGGTGTCTGTGAAACGGATTTCAGCGGATATCCGGACTGCCGCGATGTATTCATTAAATCATTGAATGTGACCTTGAACTTGTCGATGGACCAGTCATTCGTGATTGATACGCCGCTAATGTGGCTTAATAAAGAGGAAACATGGGAGCTAGCGGACCAGCTAGGCGCGTTCGACTTTGTCCGCGAAAAGACCCTGACTTGCTATAACGGAATCATCTCCGACGGCTGTGGAGATTGTCCGGCATGTATACTGCGGAAAAAAGGACTTGATGATTATGTAAGCAGACGGAAGGTGCTTTCATGATGTACGGTTTTACTATAGTGGATAAACTCCAAAAAATAGATGAAGATATTCAGCGCAGCCAATTGAAGTATACAAACAAGAGGGTTCTCGTGAGTAAGGAATTCACCTTCGATGCGGCACACCATCTGCATGATTATGAAGGGAAATGCAAGAACCTGCATGGCCACACGTATAAGGTCATTTTCGGATTAAGCGGGTATACAGATTCACGCGGGTTGATGATAGATTTTGGGGACATCAAGGATATATGGAAAAATGAAATTGAAATCCACCTGGATCACCGCTATTTGAATGAAACCCTGCCGCTCATGAATACAACGGCTGAAAATATGGTTGTCTGGATTTACGAAAAAATGGCCGAATCCCTTTCATTAAAAGAATATGAGGGTGCTAGAGTCGAGTTTGTTCGACTGTACGAAACGCCGACAAGCTATGCCGAAGCCAGACGGGAGTGGATGGAAAGTGAGTAAACTCCCGGTTATGGAAATCTTCGGGCCGACCATCCAAGGAGAGGGAATGGTCATAGGCCAAAAAACCATGTTCGTTCGGACGGCAGGCTGCGATTATTCATGTGCCTGGTGTGATTCCGCATTTACTTGGGATGGCACCGGTAAGGAAGATACCGTCCAGATGACTGCTAGCGAAATATGGGATGAGCTGAAGCGTATTGGGGGTTCAGGTTTTTCCTTCGTGACGATATCAGGAGGAAACCCGGCTCTGCTGAAAAACTTAAACGGCTTGATAGCGATCTTACATGAAAATAAAATGAAAATAGGTGTCGAAACCCAAGGGAGCCGATGGCAGGATTGGTTTCTCGATATTGATGAACTGACGATTTCACCTAAGCCGCCGAGCTCTGGAATGAACACGGACTTTACGGTGCTCGACCAAATCATCTCGAACCTTGATAATCGAAATCCTGAAAACCATGTCTCATTGAAGATCGTCGTCTTTAACGAGGAAGATTATCAATATGCCAAACATGTACATGGTCGTTACCCGGAAATTCCTTTTTATCTGCAGGTCGGCAATGACGACAGCAGGACGGCGGATGATCTTCAATTGATCAGCGGTCTTTTAAAGAAGTACGAAGAGTTAATTGATAAAGTGATAGCGGATGATGAATTGAATGATGTGAAAGTGCTGCCCCAGCTGCATACCTATATATGGGGAAACAAGAGGGGCGTATAAACAAAAGAGACGGAGGCAGTGTGAAGTGTAATCACACTGCCTTTTAAGCTTATTACAACCTTTGAATGTGTGTAGCTTTGAAGGATGATGTGTATTTAAGACCATATCCAAATAAGCGATCCATTCCAATATGCGCGGTCCAAATCAAACCAATCAGCATCCATGCATCCGACTTTAGAAAAATGGCTAGCAAAATCATGAAAATGGACAGGGTATAAGTATGAAATACGTTATAAACCTTTGCTCCAATCCGATCATTGATCAGATAGGCCAGCATGGAAACATCAGGCGATAAAATCAGTAGAAGGAAAATCCACCAGCTGAATTCATATGACGAATAGATGTAAATCACTGTTAAAAGGACCATGAGTCCTTCAATATGAATGAATTTCTTTACCATATTAAAACCTCCAAAGTCTATTTGACCAATGGTCAATAATATTCAAAAGAATTATATGATGTTCCTAATGATATTTTTTACATGAAAATAAGCTAAGCCTTTTACATCTTGATAAGTTAGCTCAGAATTAATATAAAAAGTTATGAACCCGTGAAGAGAAAGAAAAATCGACCATATGGATGCAGGATTCAATTTATTGTCCGTTAGGTCCGTCAGGGACTGGATTAGCTTTTCATAGGTTTTATTAGAATCAAATTGAAGTAATTGCTGAATTTCCTTTTCCTTCGATAAAAACATGATGGAATAATGATTTTGTTGGGTTAAACCGAACTCCAAGAAGCACAATAAAATCTTTTCCATTTTTACAGAAGGATCATTTTCCGACATGATGATCTCATCGATTAAATGATTCAATACGGAAAAATCCGTTTTTACCAAACTATAAAATATTTCCGCCTTATTTTTAAAATGATAATAAATGGCTCCATGGCTGCAATCCAATGATTTAGCCAATTGCCTCATTGAGACATTCGAATACCCTAACGTTGCAAAAAGGCTTCTAGCTTCATTCAACACCATTTCCCTGGATAACTCTTTACCTGCCGATTTCCTTGGCGACATCTCGTCACCTCCTTATTTATTGACCACTGGTTAATTAGGATGATAACTCACTAATTCAGAAATGTCAATTATTAGATTAAATTACAAAACCTTGTTATCAAGAGTGAACTTTACCATCTGAAAAAATGAGAGCAAAGGTGAGGTTGCAGGACATTGCCTATGGGTTATTCCCCGCAACTAATTAACTTAAATACTAGTGGGTACGATATTGCCGTATCCATAGCAGCTCAATGAGACAGGTAATCATAGGAAAAAATGATCGTTCTATTCATGTTACTTTTTTTACCTACAATACCTTTATATGTTATAATAATGGGATTATTAGCGTTGTGAGGGGATGAATAAATGAAAAAAAATTTCGGTATTTTGGTATCAATTTTCATAGTCTTGACCGGCTTTTTTTTATTCACTAAACCTTATAAAAATAAAACAAACTCTGTAGAAGACTTTATTAAAGAGTATCCACGAGATCAGGTAATAATACATGAAATGATGATCATAGAGGGAGTTGATGAGGACAATCCGGATAATATCGATTTGAATGATGAAGAGGAATTGGAAAAATTGGCAAAAAGGCAATATGAGCAAAGTCAAAAGGGGGAAATAATTTTTACAGAAAAAAATCAGTGAAATCACCTACCTGTTATGAGTAAACGAATGGGGGAGGCGGCAGTTATTGATAGTTTTGGATAGTATCTATGGGGAACACATTGTAGAGGGAGTTCTGGAAGAGCTGATAGTAAGCAAACCGATCCAAAGATTGAAGGGGATACATCAAGGCGGCGCAAGTTATTTAGTTAATGAGAAGTGGAATGTCACACGATTTGACCATTCAATTGGTGTGATGCTTTTAATAAAAACGCTTGGAGGTTCATTAGAGGAACAAATTGCGGGCTTGCTGCATGACGTATCCCACACTGCATTTTCACATGTCATTGACTTTGTTCTGGATTGTAAGGATGAAGATTATCATGAAAAGATATATGATCAAGTCATAATGGAATCCGAAATCCCATTTATGCTGAAGGAATATGGATATGATTGTAAAGTCATTTTTCAATCAAAATGGGAATTGCTTGAACAGCCAGCACCTGAGTTATGTGCCGATCGCGTAGATTATACTCTCAGGGATATGTATCAATATGGACATATCACAATCGAAGCCATTAAAGAATTTCTACAACATGTAATCATAATAAATGGAAGGATGTATCTGGATAATATTGAATCGGCGGAATGGTTTGTGAAAACGTATTACAGCGAAGTTATTGATTTTTTCATGAACCCACTTAATATATATGGCTATGATATCTTGGCAAAGACCCTGAAAGTGGCTTTAGCTAAAAAACTGATCAGCCTTGATGACTTACTCGGTACAGATGAAGAAGTTATGTCCTTGTTAAGCTTCACTGAAGACCATGAAGTTCAACGCTTGTTAAAACGAATCCATGGTAACGTAAAGGTGAAAGAAGATCAAGTGGAATACGATTTACATCTGAAAAATAAAATGCGTATGATAGATCCTTCTGTAATTCAAGGAACCCAATTAGTAAGAGCATCCAGTTTATCAGAAAAAGTAAAGAAGATGGGAATTGAAGCCTATAAAAAAGCTTCAAAGGGCATGTATCTAAAAGTGATTTCCGATTTCAAACCATACGGATAGTAAAAAAACTCAAGGGTGTCATCCTTGAGTTTTTTCTCGGAAACATCTAAGTATCCTCCCGAATAAAAATGAGTTGATTTAGACAATCGACATCTAGAAAGGAGCTAGAATAACGGATACCTTATACATCTGAACCAGTACCCTTTAATAATTAAAAAACTAATGAGGCTCTCAAAGTAGTAACGCCATTTTCCAAATAACCCTTTAAACAGGTCAATGTATAAACCCAACCTTCCTTTTGTCCGATCATTTTGTTTATTATTTCAGGGTCGTCTTCACTCAATCCTGATTCGTTTACTTCAATAATTGTACTCGTATTATCCAACGCTTTTAGTGTAATGGTAACAATCGTTTCTTGATTATTTCCGCCCCACGCAAACACGATTTTCCTGTTTTCCTCGACTTCCACTACATTAATAACCACCTCAGCATCGTATTCGTTGTATCTCAATGTAAGTGTCCTGCCTTGTTCCCATCTTTCTGAACTGGATGAGAACCAGAAATTCCCGATTTTTTCAGGGTTCACTATGGCTTCAAATACTTCATTAGCTGGCTTGATTATCTTAAATTTCGTAATTATTTGGGTATCCATACTTCCACTCTCTTTCGATTTGTTTTTATTGTTTTCCATTTTCCCAATCTACTGATATTGGCGGCAGAGTCTGTCCAGTTTCAAGCAAGCTCTTCAGGTTACTCAGTATAGCTGGCCATCCATTATTCAAGCCTTCAAAGGTATTGTCATCATATACGAAATCTGTCTCCAAAAGCTCCTCATGCCTAACGGTTAACTTTACAGTCGAATCATCCATTTTCTGTAATTCAAAAGTGACCTGGGTAGGCTGCTCGCGAGGTGTTTCGTCTCCTGCCATGTTCCATGTAAACGAGAGCAGGTTTAGCGGCTCACACTTAAGTACATTCCCATGATCAGTAATCCGCCCATCTTCGAGTAAATATTTAACGCTTGATCCTTCTTGCCAGTCAGACTGTACTTGCAATCCGAAGTGGTATTCCTTCGTGACTTCACCACTCGTCAGGGCTTCCCAAAGCTTCTCTGGTGTGGTTGCGATATAAATAGGATAAACAAACGTAGTTTTTTCCATCATTCTATTTCCTCCTTGCGTTTTATACCTCATATCAAGTTCGCAGCATCTCTCTACCAATGATTGTCCGCTTTTCATATACCACCGGTCAAGCGGTTTTCTACGACAGAAATCGGCAAAGTCATTGCATTGAAGTAGATTTGAAGTGCATGGCTAATACCAAACGATATACGCAAATACATACTAAAATTGACCATATGGAAACTTCTTGATTTCCAATCGTTTTCAAGCTACGATAAATAAGGAAAATGATAATCCGCTCGGGCGGAAGAGGTTCTAGCTACCCTCTCAAAAAAACTAAGGAGAACAGTGCTCTTTCTTAGGGTGCTGTTTTTTCTGTATAAGGAGAAGTAAGAAATGTTAAGAATTTTATTGTATTTGGTATCCATCATCACGGCGAATGTGGTTACAGCAGCTTTTGCGCCATTACATTTTGGCATGTTCATCATTCCGATGGGTACATTGCTAATTGGGGGAACCTTCATCTTTCGAGATCTGGTTCAGAATAAATTCGGCCGCACAAAGACCTATATATGTATCGTCACTGCACTTATTCTATCTGCGTGTGTATCATTTTTATTAGGAGATACGTTATTGATTGTATTTGCTTCCGCATTATCGTTCGTGGTCGCAGAAACAGCGGACACGGAAATCTATACCCGATTAAAGCTCCCGATGAGTTGGAGGGTGTTTTACAGCGGGATCGTTGGAGGGTTTTTCGATTCGGTAATATTTGTCGTGATTGGTCTAAGTCCATTGGGTGCCAATATATTACCATGGGAAGCAGTACCCGCTGCGGTCATCGGCCAAATCATCGTGAAAACCATCATTCAGTCAATAGGTGCCGTACTTTTGGGACGAATCAACGTAGAACTGGAGAAACGTGTAGTCTCCAGTTAAATGCCAGGAGGGATGCACTACATGGATGGAACAAAAAAAGAAAAAGATAAATGCTATTGTCTCGAGGCGTTTCGTGAAAAATACGGCCCGCATGTTCAAGGAGAATGTATGAAGCTCTCCTGCGCCAATTATCGTAAGCATAAAGGAATAGACAAAAAAGGACCAAATTAGGTCCTTTTTTTGCGTGAACAGAGTAACTCACCAGAAAACGAGCAAAATCATGGGTGCAGTGCACATTCACGAGTAAACGGTGCGAAATCAAGAGAGCAGCCCGAATTCACGAGTAAAACAGCAAAATTCACGAGTAAATAGCCTAAACTCACGAGTAAAAGTGCAAAACTCACGAGTAAAAGTACGAAATTCACGAGTAAACGGTGCGAAATCATGAGTTCAGCATGAATTCACGAGTAAACAGCCCAAACTCACGAGTAAACGGTGCTAAATCAAGAGTTCAGCATGAATTCACGAGTAAAAGTGCGAAATTAACGAGTAAACGGTGCCAAATCAAGAGTTCAGGATGAATTCACGAGTAAACAGCCCAAACTCACGAGTAAAACAGCAAAACTCACGAGTAAAACAGCAAAATTCACGAGTAAAAGTACGAAATTCACGAGTAAAAGTACGAAATTCACGAGTAAAAGTACGAAATTCACGAGTAAACGGTGCAAAATCAAGAGTTCAGCATGAATTCACGAGTAAAAGTGCAAAACTTACGAGTAAACTAGTGCGAAATCAAGAGAGCAGCCCGAATTTCACGATTAAACAGTACTAAATTAAGAGTGCCGCCCAAACTCACGAGTAAAACATAAAAAAAGCTTCCTGCACCGTTCTATTGGGGCTAGGAAGCTTTGTATTTTGTTTAGAATAGCTCTGTGCTTTTTCGAACTAATTTTTCGAGGGTGAAAAAGCATTCTCGTTTCCGCTCTAGTTCGGTTTGTCCATTTTCGGTGACATGATAATATTTCCTGCGGCCTGACTCGGACTCTTTCCAATGGCCTTTTATGAATTCTTTTTTTTCTAACCGTTTAAGGGCGGGGTAGAGGGTGCCCTCACTAATTTGATATTTGCCCATGCTCATTTCCTTCAAGATCTTCGTGATTTCATAGCCGTATAGCTTTTTTTGTGAAAGAAGTGAAAGCAAAAGGAGGTCAATGCTTCCCTTCATTAATTCTTTATCCAAATAAATTCTCCTCCTTTTCATTTTTAAAGTGTAATACGTTGTACATCGTATCACAAGGTGCATTTTACTTTTCTTAAAAAAAATGGTTAAATGACGATTGCTAAATAAATTTAATCATAGTAAAATGTGCTTCGGAACGGATGAGTTGTGAAGAGTGTGGTAAGGATATTATATACATGATTTAATTGTTTTAATGAAAATACGGAATAGGATAGAAGATTCCCTACTCAAGGGGTATTAATTGATTTTTTTTTGAAAATCATTTAGATTCTATTTATCAACAAGAGCAAAGAAAGAAGGTCCTAGATAGATGAAAGTGAAAGCACCTGAGCCATTCACATATATTGGTGGAAAGAGAGCTGTTCTTTTACTTCACGGGTTTACCGGAAGTACAGGAGATATGAAGAAATTAGGGAAATACTTGAATGATCTTGACTATACTTGCCACGGACCTCTTTATAGAGGGCATGGAGTGTCTGGTGAGGAATTAGTTCAGACTGGTCCAAAGGAATGGTGGGAAGATGTAGTTAATGGCTATAAATTCCTTAAAGAAGAAGGCTATGAGGAAATTGCAGTTGTAGGAATTTCTTTAGGAGGAGTTTTCTCATTAAAAGTGGGAATTGAATTGCCTGTAAAAGGGGTAGTTTCTATGTGCGCTCCGACGCAAGGGAAAAGTATCGAACGACAAAAGAACCGCTTGCTCAATTATGCACAGGCTTATAAGAAGTTTGAGGGCAAAGACGCAGACCAAATTGCTGCTGAAGTGAAGCTGCTGGAAGAAGAGCCTATGCCTCAACTAAAAGATGTGCTGAATATTATAAATGAGACAGGTGAAAATTTAGATTTAATCACATCACCAACTCTTGTTTTACAAGGGCGCTTGGATGATCCCGATTATACGGAGAGTGCGACAGCGATTTTCAATGAAGTCGATACGCAGCATAAACACTTGATATGGTATGAAAATTCAGGCCATATTATCACATTGGGTAAGGAACGTGAGCAGGTGTATGAAGATGTGTATAAGTTCTTAAATACACTGAACTGGTCGGAATAATAAGCGAGTTTGTAAATCCCCTTTAAGTTAAACGTGTAAAATGCCTGCATTCATATGTAGGCTTTACATAATGCTTGAGGGGATTTTATTTTTGGCTGAAAAGTGTTTTTGCATCTATTTGTAGAAAAAGACCTTTAAGTTATCGTTATTATCAAGAGTAGCCAATAAAATATCGTTCACATCGGCATTATATGTTATTTTGATTCTGTTTTTAAGCCATGCTTCGTCTTTGCCGCCCCGATTTAATTCTTTAGAATCGATCTTCCCTTCTTTAATAATCGTTTTAGGAAAAGCGAAGGCATTTGTTGCTAGGTGCATATCTGCTGGGGTGACAGCTTCATATTGAGGATATAAGAACAATGAAATGGTACCACTCGGTTCCCATAGTGCGAGAGATACTTTTTGAATATCTTCGACTTTTTCTTTTCTTAATTCCGATAATAAAAAATCGATGGAGATTCGGGCCCTTGCTAAGCTTTTGTAAATGATTTGCCCATTTTCGATAAGTGGAAAGGGGGCAGAGTCAAAAAACCTTCGGATTTTGCCCCATTTAAGACCCGTAAACACACTAATTATATATAAAATCACTAAAACAAAGGTCGTAATCATTGAACCCTTTAAACCTAACTGTTCATCTGATAAAGGGTGGGCAAGAATGTTTCCAATAATTAATGCCATTATGAAATCAAGTAATCTTAACTGGGAAATGGACCGTTGCCCCATCAATTTAACTGAAAAAAGTAAGAAGAAGAAGGATATAATGGCTCTTAAAGTCCACTGGATCGCAGTAAGAGTTTCCTGGCTATTAAAAAAGTCCACAAAAAATTCACGTCCTTATTTCCTGCAAAGGAAATGTAATGGTCAGTAGGATGACTGGGAAACTTATTTAAAGACCGCTTTAGATGGGCCGTTTATTATTTAAGACAGCTCCTTCTTAAGTATTACCCAACATCGGTCCTTCTAAGACTTTCTTGACTGTTTTCAAAAAATTTATATTAATATAACAACTTTAAAACGTATTGTAATTAAAAATAAACTGATTTAAAATGATATCTTTCCTAAGAAATTTATTTAAAAAATATCCTTGTATAATATCAGTGACGATGGTCTGATAGTTTCTACCTGGCAGCCGTAATGCCGGACTACAAGGAAGTATGAAAATAGAAGAGATGGACAGGTTTATGTTGGTTCGCTTGTGATCCATATAACATGTTTGAATGAAGGCTCTTACTTTTTCACACTTTCTTCCTGCGGCTGAAGGTGTAAAAAGGTGAGGGCTTTTTATATAAAAAAAACGAATGGGAAATGATATAGCCAAAGGGGATGAAAGCATGTATTTCTTATTGAATATATTAGGTGTTTTAGTTGTAATGGGCATCGTTTACCTTTGTTCACCTAATAAAAGGAATGTTAAGTGGAAAGCCATTCTTACCTTACTGGTTCTTGAATTGCTTATCACATGGTTCATGTTATCGACAAAAATAGGGGCGTGGGTCATCAATCTGATCGCTTCATTCTTCACCTGGTTGATTGAATGTGCGAATGAGGGGATTTCTTTTGTCTTTCCTTCACTTATGGCCAATGAACAAGTGGATTTCTTTTTCAGTGCATTGATGCCAATTATCTTCATTATCACGTTTTTTGATGTTTTATCGTATTTCGGTATACTTACCTGGATCATTGATAAAGTGGGATGGCTCATCTCAAAAGTATCCGGCTTGCCAAAACTTGAGAGTTTCTTTTCAATTCAGATGATGTTTTTAGGAAATACCGAGGCACTTGCCGTTCTCCGCATGCAGCTCAGTGCGATTAAGGATCAGCGTCTTTTGACATTTGGAATCATGAGTATGAGCAGCATCAGTGGTTCGATCATTGGAGCCTACCTGTCCATGGTACCGGCAACCTATGTTTTTGTAGCGATACCTTTGAACTGCTTAAATGCCTTGCTGATAGCTAACATGCTGAATCCTGTCGATGTCAGTAAAGAAGAAGATGTCGTTTATGTACCTTCCAAAGAGGAACGTAAAGATTTCTTTTCCACCATTTCCAACAGTATGCTGGTTGGGGCCAAAATGGTCTTCGTCATCATGGCAATGGTTATCGGCTATGTGGCGTTAACGGCCAGCGTAAACGGCATTTTCGGTTTCTTCGTGGATGGATTGACCATTCAAAAGATATTCTCTGTCATTTTTAGTCCATTTGCATTCCTGCTTGGATTATCAGGACATGATGCCATGTATGTCGCTCAATTGATGGGAATCAAGCTTGCCACAAATGAGTTCGTAGCCTTGCTCGATTTAAAAGATAAAGTCAGTACACTGCCTCCGCATACAGTCGCTGTGGCTGTCACTTATCTGACGTCATTTGCCAACTTCAGTACAGTGGGCATGATTTATGGAACATTCAATTCCATTCTCAATGATGAGAAATCGAACATTATCGGAAGGAATGTTTGGAAGCTGTTGGTTAGCGGGATGGCTGTTTCCTTGCTAAGTGCCATGGTTGTTGGATTATTCGTTTGGTGATTTAAAACATGGGCATCCATTTTTATAAATGGATGCCCTCTTTTATATGAAAAAAGCTGTGCAGGATTTTCCCATGCACAGCTTTTTCGTTTATTTCGTCAAATAGTTCTCCGTATAATATGGTTTATCTTCCTCATCGAAGGCAACTCCGACACCGAGCGATTCAAAATCCTTCTGTAATTTGTTTTCCCTGTGTCCAATGGAATTCATCAGGCCTTCATGGGCAAAGATACTGCTATTCTGACCGGCAGCAAGGTTTTCCCCAGCCATTCGAAAATTGATTTTGTCATCTTCCATCCGGTCAAAAGGGGATTCTCCTTCAAGATTTGTATGGTTGAAGTATTGATTCACGGCCATATCTGAACTATGATCCTGTGCAGTGACCTTCACTTGTTTATCCCAGGAAAGCACTGAGAGATCATGATTGACTCGTGAGGCATTGGTCAAATCGAATAATTGATATTCAAAGCCCTTCTTTAATCCGGGACCGGCTTCTGCAAAATAGCCGCTCTTTTGCTTTTCGAGTTTTGCGTCGATGATTTGGATTGCCGTGACTGTATTTTTCTCATGTTTGTCATAAAAAATGGTCACATAGCTATTATCCATTTCAAACATATCGTATTCGCCGCTGTCACTTCGAATCTGGTAATAGACGTTTCCTTTAAGCAGTTTTGTTACAGGTTCCCCCATTTTCCCGGTCACGGTTTCTTTGGGAGTGCCGCGTTTAATGCCTTCCTTTGAGGAAATCAAATCTTGGTTCGTATATAATCCAACAACTTTATTGTTGCTATCATAGGCAGCCATGAAGAAGTTTTGATAATTTTCGTGATAGGCAAACCAGTCTACGCCATATTCATTTCGTGTATTCCGTTTAGCTTTACCAGCCAATTTTTCTACATCATTCTTCGTGTCGCCAATTTCGATATTACGGACTGAGAAGGATGCATCAGCAGGTGCTTCCAGTGCTGGTTTTTTCACTTTTTCCGTTTCTTGCGATTCTTTTTCAGAAGCGGTATCCAATGTTTCCGAAAGTGAGCCAATCAGGCTGCTGACTCCGGTACTCAGTTTTTCCAACGCGGTTGAAACCTCGGGCCCGTTTATAAAGGAACGAACATCTGATGCAAAGGCACTAACCCCAGCTTTGAATCCAGACTCCTGAATATCCTTACCATATCCATACCATAATCCAGAGAGTAGGAGTATGAGGACTACTATATTAAACAATTTCCGCAAATCGTTCACTCCTGCTCTATCCAGGATATTAAATCCCGTTTAATGAAAGATCATCGGCACCAGACTTAAGACAGGTGGGGCACATAACAAAAATAGTGAACACTGAATGAGGATTTTTGAGGCCGTTTTTGGAAGCTTTTCCTTCCCTTTTCCCGAGTACCAGCCACTGAACTGAAGTTTATTTCTATACCAGACGAATAATAAAAGCAGTATCGCGATCGATCCTAGCCAGCCATACTGATTCACACCTATGTTTATATATATGCCGTTTACAATGTCCGAAATGATTGTTCCGGCTATCCCGAATATTAATATGATGCGTATCAATTCTAATAAGACCCTCATATGTCACTCCTTGGTTTCACCATTATACTTCTTCGATTAAAAAATAAAAACTTTAAGTGATGTAGTATTACATATTATACCAAAAAGAGAGAGGGGAATAAAACAGGTGCCTCCTACGAAGGGTAAATTTATGGGAAATTAGGGCTAGCTTTCATTATTAGTTAAACCAGGAGAATTCTTTATAAACAAAAAAGATTAGCCACTTCGAGCTAATCCTTTTTGTTTGGGATTATTTTAATGGATCATTCAATACACTTTCCTCTAGAACGGAAAATTTATCTCCATACACTCTTGTTATGTGATTTTCCCCCCATGTACATAGTGCGGATAGGATACTTTCCAGACTTTGCCCATATTCACTTAATTCATATTCCACTTTTGGGGGGACTTGGTTGTAAACGATCCGATTGATGACTTCGTCCTTTTCCAACTCCCTCAATTGTTGGGTTAACATTTTTTGGGTGATGTTCGGCATGAGGCGCTTTAATTCACTAGTCCGCTTTTTCCCGTGGGTCAGATGGCAGAGGATAACGCATTTCCATTTTCCGCCCATTACTTCAAGTGTTGCTTCAACGGATATATTGTATTTCCTTTTTTGCATGATTTGCATACTCTCCTTATTTGATAGGTACTAAAAGGTGCCTATATCACTTTGAAGTACGTACTGTTTTTTATTCCTATTATATCTCATAATAACATTTGCACACCGAATTCCACTGTACCATTTATAAAAAAAGTTGCTAAGGCAATTTCAATGATAGTACAAAATGACAAGAAGGAGAAGAGGATATGATTTCAAATAAAAATAGAAGTACATGGGCATTGCTGGCTTTAGCGATCAGTGCCTTTGCGATTGGAACAACTGAGTTCATCAGCGTGGGATTATTACCACTCATTTCTAAAGATTTACACATTACAGTGACGACGGCGGGATTGACGGTATCCTTATATGCCTTGGGGGTCATGTTCGGGGCACCTATCCTGACATCACTGACATCGAATATGTCGCGAAAGACTTTATTGCTTTGGATAATGATCGTGTTCATTGCCGGAAATGCATTAGCGGCTTCTGCTACCACGGTCAGTGTATTATTGATTGCACGTGTCATTTCAGCGCTTGCACATGGTATCTTCATGTCAATCGGCGCTACGATTGCCGCTGATTTAGTCCCTGAAAACCGCAGGGCGAGTGCCATCGCCATCATGTTTACAGGTCTGACGGTTGCTACGGTGACCGGAGTTCCTTTTGGAACCTTCATCGGTCAGCAATTCGGTTGGAGATACGCTTTCATCATCATTGTGGCAATCGGCTTGCTTGCTTTCATAGGAAACGGCATCCTCGTACCATCCGATTTAAGAAAGGCTGCACGGACCACGTTCCGTGACCAAATCAAATTGGTGACGAATGGCCGATTGCTGCTAGTATTCATCATTACAGCGTTAGGGTATGGAGGTACATTCGTTGTCTTCACGTACCTGTCCCCATTACTTCAGGAAGTGACAGGGTATAAAGAAGGAACTGTGGCCTTGATTTTGCTAATATATGGAGTAGCCATAGCAATAGGAAATACCCTTGGCGGGAAATTCGCCAATCGCAATCCTATTAATGCCCTATTCTATATGTTTCTTATTCAGGCCATTGTACTTGTTGTGCTGACTTTCACGGCACCGTTTAAGATAGCTGGTTTAATTACGATCATTTTAATGGGATTGTTTGCATTCATGAATGTGCCGGGGCTTCAAGTGTATGTCGTCATGTTAGCGGAGCGTTTCGTGCCGAGTGCAGTGGACGTGGCGTCAGCCATCAATATTGCCGCCTTCAATGCAGGAATCGCCATTGGTGCCTACTTAGGAGGGGTGATTACGGATTCGATCGGACTGATTCATACAGCGTGGATAGGTGGAGTCATGGTGTTTGCAGCAGTGATTTTAACAGGCTGGAGCCGGGCCTTGGAAAGTAAAGACCGTAC
Organism: Peribacillus sp. Aquil_B1; assembly: GCF_022603275.1. NCBI lineage: Bacteria > Bacillati > Bacillota > Bacilli > Caryophanales > Bacillaceae > Peribacillus > Peribacillus sp. Aquil_B1. The sequence continues at coordinate 481,989 of NZ_JAKXEE010000001.1, forward strand.
CAAGGGAACGGACAAAATAGCATAGGGTTAAAAGTGATGCAAGTTAGAAAAAGCATGCTATGCGTTATAGAGTATCGATAACATAAGTATCATTGCATCCCTTCAGCGAATGATGGAAGGTTCCTTGAAGGGATGTAATGATACTGATACTTAGACGCATTACAATCTATAAAAACAATGAAGAAAAAATTTGGAGGTAGAGTATAATGGTGAAAAATTTACAAGATACAACAACATTGCATAACGGCGTCAAAATGCCTTGGTTCGGATTGGGCGTATTTAAGGTGGAAGAAGGACCGGAGCTGGTAAATGCAGTTAAAGTGGCCATTAAACATGGTTATCGCAGCATCGATACGGCTGCCATTTATGAAAATGAAGAAGGGGTCGGCCAAGGAATCCGTGAGGGCTTAAAGGAAGCTGGAATCTCAAGGGAAGACTTATTCGTAACATCAAAAGTCTGGAATGCCGATTTAGGATATGAATCGGCAATCGCGGCTTACGAAAAAAGCTTAAAGAAACTTGGCTTGGAGTACTTGGATTTATATCTTATCCATTGGCCAGTGGAAGGAAAATATAAAGAAGCCTGGAGAGCGTTGGAAACTCTTTATAAAGAAGGAAAAGTGAAAGCGATCGGTGTGAGCAATTTCCAGATTCACCATCTTAAAGATTTAATGGCAGATGCAGAAGTGAAGCCGATGGTCAATCAAGTGGAATGCCATCCGCGTTTAACTCAAAAAGAAGTTCAGGCTTTCTGTAAGGAACAAGGAATACAACTTGAAGCATGGTCTCCTTTGATGCAAGGTGAACTTCTGGATAATGAGGTTTTACAAGCTATTGCAACCAAGCATGGTAAATCAGTTGCACAAGTCATTTTGCGCTGGGATTTACAAAATGGGATTGTAACGATTCCTAAATCCACTAAGGAACATCGTATTATAGAAAACTCATCTGTATTCGATTTCGAATTGACGGAAGAAGAAATGAACCAAATTGATGGATTGAACCAGAATCACCGTGTTGGTCCAGATCCTGATAATTTCGACTTTTAATCACGTAGGAAGGAGAGGGACGGGATACCCGTCCTTCTTTTTTATTGGATTACCGCATCGGCATTCACAATGACAGCTTCGCGAATCTGATTAGTTGACATGGTATTACTGAGATGATATAAATGCATGTGCATGCATTTTATAAAAAAGGAGATAAAAATTATGAATGATTTATTTTCACCTTATCGAATAAAAGAACTTGAACTTAAAAATAGAATCGTCATGCCGCCGATGTGCCAATACTCCGTCGAAGCGGAAGATGGTATCCCAACAAACTGGCATCAGCAGCATTATGTAAGCCGGGCAGTTGGCGGCACGGGGTTAATTATAGTGGAAATGACCGATGTGGATCCTGATGGGCGCATTTCGAATCGCGATCTTGGATTATGGTCCGAAGACCAAATTGGGGCTTTCTCCAACATCGTTAAGGAAGTACATCAATACGGTGCAAAAATCGGGATACAAATTGCCCATGCAGGCCGTAAAGCGGAGGATGCAGAAACTCCGGTGGCACCATCAGCCATTGCCTTTGACGAAACATACAAAACACCAAGAGCTTTAGAAACGGAAGAAGTGAAGGAAATGGTCGATAAATTCCGGGCATCGGCCAGAAGGGCAGTTACAGCAGGATTTGACGTAATTGAATTACATGGTGCACACGGATATTTAATCCACCAATTCACATCACCGCTTACGAATAAACGCGATGACGAATATGGAAAAGACCTGACAAAATTCGGAGTGGAGGTCATTAAAGCAGTGAAAAGCGAAATGCCTGCCGACATGCCTTTAATCATGCGCATTTCTGCAAAAGAATACGTAGAAGGCGGATATGGTATTGAAGAAAGCATTGCCTTTTCACAAGTCTTTAAAGAAGCAGGCGTCGATATGTTCCATGTAAGCTCTGGAGGAGAAGGCCCGATTGGAGCAGACGGAAGGCCGGGTACACATGCTAGCTATCAAACTCCTTTGGCCAGGGAAATCAAAAAAGCCTTGGATATTCCGGTGATTGCTGTAGGTCGATTAGATGATCCGATTCTTGCAAATTCAATCATTGGTAATGAAGAGGCCGATTTGGTTGCAGTCGGCAGAGGAATGCTGCGAAACCCTTATTGGGCATTGGAAGCATCTAAGACTTTGAATAAAAAAACGGAGATCCCTGAACAATATCAACTGGGATTCAAGCATTAATTCAAATTTATGCTTGAAAACGCCGGCGAATATTATATTCGCCGGCGTTTTTACATAAGCATGAGGAAATTTTCATCAGGAAATCCATTACGTGATGTTTATCTGGAAATTTTGCTATAATGAAAAAGATAAATCAAACGATAATTCGAGGTGCTAATTATGGAAGAAATCAAAATCATTACAACTGAAGAAGTCGAAGCGAAGCTTGAGGCAGGCGAAGCGATGGAACTTGTCGATGTTCGTGAAGACGAAGAAGTGCAAGAGGGAATGATCGAAGGCGCGAAACATATTCGCATGAATGATATCCCGGCGAACCTTGACTATTTTGATAAAGAAAAAGAATATATTTTTATCTGCCGTTCAGGACGCCGCAGTGAAAATGTATGCCATTATCTTCAGGAACAAGGATATAAAGTGGCAAACATGGTTGGCGGAATGCTTGAATGGGACGGCGAAGTCATCGTTAAGTGAGGTTCTTCAAAAAGACCTGTTACTTTTGTAAGCGTAAATCCAGGAATGTGACGGTTTATTTGAATGAAGAAAGAAAAAAGATCATGGTTTGTTCACAATGCCGTGAATATGCGGAAAGACGCGCATATTTGAAGGAGTAAAAAAAAGAGACCTTTCATCATGAAAGGTCTCTTTTTTCTGTATGGACCTCTTCTAACGGGGATGTATAAATTATATGCTAAAATTAGGGTGCTGAAGTCAGAAAATATAGAAAAAGGAGAGTTGGAGAATGAATGTTCATAAAATAGCGGTCATTGCGGGTGACGGGATAGGCCCTGAGGTGATTGATGAGGGTGTAAAGGTCCTTAAAGAAGTGGCGGCAATTGCCGGGGATTTTTCTTTCCAGTTCACCTATTTTCCATGGGGCTGTGAATATTACCTTGAGCACGGCAAAATGCTGCCCGACGACGGACTGGAACAACTGATGAAGTTTGACGCCGTGTATCTTGGGGCTGTCGGTTATCCTGGTGTCCCGGACCATATTTCCTTACGTGAACTTCTGCTGAAGATCAGAAAGGGATTTGACCAATATGTGAATGTTCGACCCGTTAAATTGCTTCAAGGTGCACCCTGTCCATTAAAAGACGTGACATGTGACCAAATCGATATGGTTGTCATCCGTGAAAACAGTGAAGGGGAATATTCCGGTGCTGGTGATTGGCTTTTTAAAGGCAAGCCGGAAGAAGTCGTCCTGCAGACGGGGGTCTTTTCACGAAAGGGAACCGAGAGGATCATCCGTTATGCTTATGAACTTGCACGTAAGTCGGGCAGGACGCTGACGAGCATAAGCAAGGCGAACGCATTGAATTATTCAATGGTATTTTGGGATCAGGTTTTTGAAGAAATTGGACAAGAGTTTCCGGATGTAGAAACGAATTCCTATCTGGTCGATGCGGCGAGCATGTATTTTGTCAAGCAGCCCGAACGCTTTCAAATCGTTGTCACCTCCAATTTGTTTGGTGACATCATCACCGATTTAGGTGCTGCCATTGCAGGCGGGATGGGGCTGGCGGCCGGTGCCAATTTGAACCCGGAACGGATTTATCCTTCGATGTTCGAACCGATCCATGGTTCAGCCCCGGATATAGCACATCAAGGCATCGCCAATCCACTTGCGGCCATATGGTCCGCCAGTCAGATTCTCGATTTCTTCGGGCATGAGGTTTGGGGTGCTAAAGTGTTGGATGTGATCGAACAGGTGATGGTCGATAAAAAGGCGCTCACCCCTGATATGGGCGGGACGGCTTCTACAGAAGAAGTCGGGGATGAAGTGGTTGCATTAATATCCGCTTTACAAACAAATCAAGTATAATATTTTTGAAAAATGGGCATCCTGCACAATAACTATCATTATAGTAAAAGGGCGGGGAGAGCCGATGATACAAGTCAAATTATTTGATTATGAGCATGAAAAGGATCTTGAGGATGAAATGAACTTTTTCCTTGAAGACATTCGTGATAATCAAATCGTCGATATCAAATACAATGTGGCCACTACAGGTGAAGAGGAAGAGGAACAGATCTACTGTTTTAGCGCGATGATCATCTATAAAAAAAAATAAAGGCCGGCTGGTCTATAATCAACATTAGACTACCTATTGCTTGCTGGCAGGCAATAGGTAGTCTTTTTTTTTATGGAAATCAGGTATTTGACTTCCTGGGAAGGAGGCCTATACGATGTGGAAATTAGGACGATGTCGCTTCCCCGCCGTTGACATGAAGTGTTTGTCCTGTCACAAAACGGGAGTCATCAGAAGCGAGATAGACAAAGGTGGGAGCCAGTTCAAATGGCTGGCCTTGACGCTCCATCGGGTTATCGACTTGTGTCACTTCGTCTGCCGAGAAACTTGCCGGGATGAGGGGTGTCCAAAACCTTCCGGGCGCAACCGCGTTCACCCGGATGCCTTGATCGACAAGACTGTTTGCCAAGGCACGGGTAAAACCAATGTTGGCCCCTTTAGTCGCCGTGTAATCAATTAATTGCTTATTCCCATTAAACGTCACGACAGAAGAGGTATTAATGATGGAGGACCCAGCTTTTAAATGGGGAAGGGCAGCACGGGTCGTGTAGAAGTGGGAATAGATATTCACTTTAAAGGTATCATCGAATTGCTCATCCGTAATATCAAGCAAGCTTAATTGCTGAAATTGAATACCCACGTGGTTACAAAGAATATTGAGCTTTCCAAATGTTTCGATGGTGTCTTCCACGATCTTGATACATTGCTGTTTATCCCTTAAGTCACCAGGCAGCAGTAAGCAACGTTGCCCAAGCTCTTCAATTCTCGTTTTAGTCCGATTGGCATCCTCATGTTCATCCAGATAAGCGATGGAAACATCTGCGCCTTCTTTAGCAAAAGCGATGGCAGCCGCAGCGCCAATTCCACTATCTCCGCCAGTTATCAATGCGACACGACCAGTTAATTTTCCACTGCCCTTATAATTGGGATTTTCGATGATGGGCCGGGGCACCATTAATTTTTCTACACCAGGCTGGCGAAATTGCCGTTGCTCCGGAACCGTGATGGGGACGTCTTGATAACGAGTGATCCTTCCATAATTTGGCTGCATGGGATAGCCTTCACATGATGATTTCTTTTTTTTATCTTCTGCCATGAGGAGTCCTCCTAAAAAAGAATTTAGTCGGATTACTCTATGACGATCACGTATATGCCGTGCATGAAGAACATGTATGGGTACGGGCTCGTTGCCGTACAGCTCGAATATGCTAAAGTGTAGAAAAATAGTTTATGGAGGCCTTAATATGCCATATTATTATAGCGAAGAAGTGAAATTGTTATTGGTCGATCAATCGGATGAAAAAGTGGAGTTGTTATATGATTCCAACCCCAATACCTTTGAATTGCCGCTTATAGGACCGAGACCGCCATATTATTATAACCCGCGCTATGTGCCGTATTATCCCGTGATTTAAGGGTGAACATACTAAGGGAAAATGCAAGAGGATAGGAGTTTGCTGAAATGGGCTGCCTTGGTCTTTCGGTGAGTGGACTAAAAGCAGCCTCAATTCCCGATCATGACAGGCGTCATTAAGAAAAACTGATTATATTTATCTATGAATTTTACAAACACGGAGATAATGAGTAAAGTTATACATAATACATAGAGCGGACTGGTGTATTTAAAGGGGAGATCCATTTTGGATAACAATATAAAACAACTAATAAAAAATCTACAGCAATCGGATGGTGGACATATCTTATACTGTTTTAATGAATTGGAAACCTACATTGAAAATGAGGCAACATTCATCATTGAGGGTGTTAAACAGGGAGACCATATTCTGGTCGTCGAAAATGACCGTATCTTTCCTCTCGTGTACAAGAAATTGCAGCTTCATTTAAACGAGGAGCAATTGGAGCAAGTGCATCTTATGAATAATTTTGATTTTTATTGTTTTCATGGAGACTTCCATCCTTCGACGATGGTTAATTATTTTTTGGAAAATATCGATACATACACTGAACGCAATCAGCACGTGCGGACTTGGGGCCATGTTGAATGGGGCCATGACGATCAAGCCAGCTTAGCGATAGGCGAATATGAAAAGGGAATCAACAAACTGATCAAGGAACGAGGATTGATTTCTGTTTGTGCGTACGATGACTGCAGAGTGCCTGCCGAGCTTAAAACAAACTTGGTCAAGCATCATGGGGTCCTGGTAACCGATGAAAAAATCACGATTTTAGCAAACGGATAGAATGGAAGGGGCGAGTTATTTGGAAAGTTTTACTGAACGGGTAATTAATATCATACAACAAATCCCTTCCGGTAAAGTGATGACATATGGTCAAATTGGACAGCTCGCCGGAAGCCCGCGCGGTGCAAGGCAGGTCGTAAGGATCCTTCATTCAAGCAGCAAAAAACATGACCTTCCTTGGCACCGGGTAATCAATGCCAAAGGCGAAATTGGCATAAAAGCGGAGGGAGCCGCCGAACATCAGAAGGCGATGCTCGAGAGTGAAGGCGTCACATTCACGAAACGGGATACCATTGACCTCGAAGCATTTCGCCATCATCCAGAAATGTTTTAAAATGAACGCCGGATAATAGAGGGTTCGCGGCTGCGGACGAAAAAAGCACGGTGCAGGCCCAGATAACAGCACCTACACCGGAATCAAAGCTAACAAACACGGAATGTGTGTAGGCTTGCGAAAACGCATGTAAAAGAGGCTGATCCAAGCGGATTAGCCTCTTTGAATTATGAACGGGCATACATGGCAGCATTCATTCCGGCAAGTCTTCCGGTTACTAATGCCGATGTGATATTATAGCCACCTGTGTATCCGTGTATATCCAGAATTTCACCGCAGAAATACAGTCCGTCCATTAGTTTGGATGCCATTTCCTTTGGATGTATTTCTTTGACGGATACGCCGCCGCCCGTGACGAAGGCTTTTTCCAGCGGCTGTGTGCCGTGCACTCCGAATTGGAAGTCCTTGCATAATTCTGCAAAGCGGCGGATTTTTTCATTTGATATCGTCGCTCCTTGTTCTTGAAGGTCGATGCCGCTTCGCTCAAGCAGGAAGTGAAGGTATCGTTCAGGAACTAAGCCTTTTAAGGTGTTTTTAATGGCTTTTTTCGGTTCGGCCTTGATTTCCTTCATGATGTCTTGAAAGACCTCTTCCTTGTTTCGGTCCGGCAGGGCATCGAGTTTCATTGTCACTTCCGACAGGTTCCATTTTTTCATCGCTTTCACGACGAATTGGCTGCATCTTAGAACAGCTGGACCGGAGACGCCAAAATGGGTGAAGAGCATATCCATTCGGTGTGTGATCAGGGCCTTGCCCTTTGGGTTAAGGACACTCAATGAAACATCGCGAAGTGCGAGACCTTGGAGTGTTCGATCTTTAATGAATGTTTCATGGCTAAGTACGGGAACTTCAGTTGGGAACAGCTCGGTAATCGTATGTCCCGCCTTTTTAGCCCATGCGTAGCCGTCTCCCGTTGAACCGGTGTGGGGAACCGATTTCCCGCCGACTGCAATCACGACGGCTTCCGTGTCAATGGTCTGGCCATCTTTTAACCGGACACCGCTTGTTTTTCCATGTTCATAGAGAACTTCCGCTACTGGAGAGTTCTTATAGATCGTTACTTTTAAACTAGACAAGCGCGTCAGAAGGGCATCCACGACACTTTGCGCTTTATCGTTGACAGGGAACATCCGGCCATGGTCCTCTTCTTTAAGGGCGACGCCCAATTTTTCAAAGAATTGAATAATGTCTTCATTATTGAACTCTGAGAAAGCACTGTATAGAAATCGCCCGTTTCCAGGGATATGCTGAATGATTTCATCGATTGAGAGCCTGTTCGTCACGTTGCAGCGACCGCCGCCCGAGATTGCAAGTTTCCTTCCAAGCTTCTCGCCTTTATCCACTAACAAGACATGGGCACCTTTTTCACCGGCTGCAATTGCTGCCATCAATCCGGAAGGACCGCCGCCAATTACCACTACATCATATTTCAAATTGATCACCACTTTATCATTTTCAGTCCCTTCATTATATAGCAAGAGCCCGTCAGATTGCGAATGTAGAAGAAAAGGAATTATTTGTTTGTGTATTCTCATCGAAAACGATAAACTTGAGTGTAGTTTTCTATAGAAAAAATACTTTAATATGATAAGATAAAGAGCGTGTGAAACGTAACTGACAGAGGCAGGAAGGGATTAGATGTCATCTAAGTTTTTAAAAGGGGCTTTTATATTAACGCTGGGAGCGATCATTTCCAAGATACTTGGTTTATTTTACGTCATCCCATTTGAACATATGGTTGGGAATAAAGGGGCTACCCTCTATCAATATGGGTACGTTCCATATACCATTTTCATTAGCTTTGCAACGGCAGGCATGCCGCTTGCTGTTTCTAAATTCATTTCGAAGTATAATGCTCTTGAGGAATACGCAGTCGGTGAGAAGTTATTTAAATCGAGCCTGAAATTAATGGTAATCACCGGTTTTCTCGCTTTTTTGATTCTCTATACGATGGCTCCGCTGTTTACTGGAGTCTTTGGGGTCAGGCAGGAAGATGTCAGTGATGTCACGGAGATCATACGGGCAGTCAGCTTCGCCTTGATTTTTGTACCGTTCATGAGCATCATCCGCGGCTTCTTTCAAGGTCATGAAGCGATGGAACCAACGGCCATATCTCAGGTTATCGAACAAATTGTCCGCATCGTATTTCTTTTGGCTGGTGTGTATGTTGTTTTGAATGTCCTGGATGGAGAGTTAGTGAGAGCCATCCAAGTGGCTACCTTCGCGGCGACGGTCGGGGCTGTCGGCGGTTTAGTTGTGTTATTTTGGTATTGGAAAAAACAAAAACCCCATTTGGACAGCTTGATGAAGAAAGACCGGGGGACGATGGAAATTTCCCTGAAGGAGATCTATAAAGAAATATTTCTTTCGTCGATTCCTTTCATATTTGTCGGAATCGCGATGCCATTGTTTCAGTTTGCGGACTTATTGTCTTTCAATAAGGCGATGTCTTCAATCGGTTTGCAGCACGTCGCAGAAGATGCACTTGGGGTGTTGAATGTATATGCCCAAAAGCTTGTCTTGATTCCGATGACGCTTGCAACCGGATTTTCAATGGCACTTCTTCCCTCGGTGACGAAGGCATATGTAAGCGAGGATTCGGAAGAGTTAAACCGCCAGCTGAACCAGGCCTTCCAAATTTTGCTGTTCATTACGATTCCAGCGGTCGTTGGCATGTCGGTGCTAGCCGATCCAATCTATAGTGCCTTTTACAGCCATGATCCACTTGGAATCAGTGTCCTGAAGGCATATGCGCCCGTTTCCATCTTATTTGCGCTTTTTTCCGTTTCGGCAGCCATTTTGCAAGGCATCAATCAGCAAAAATATACGGTGCTCAGCCTGCTTGTAGGCTTTTTAATCAAACTTAGCTTGAATATCCCGATGATCAAGCTGTTTGAAACGGAAGGATCCGTTTATGCCACGGCATTTGGCTACTTGGCTGCTGTGCTGCTGAATTTGTATGTCATTACCTACTTTACTGGATATCGTTACAGCCTTACCATCAGAAGGTCTGTTTTGATCACTGTTTTTTCAATGATCATGGGACTGGCTGCATGGGGCATGAACAGTTTATTATCGCTATGGCTTACAACGGAAGGGCGCTTCCAGGCGATTTTGATCGTGGCCGTTTGTGCAATTTTTGGAGCGCTCATTTATGCGGCGCTTTCCTTAAAAAGCAAACTTGCCCATCGTTTGTTCGGTACCCGGATCGATCGGTTAAAATCTAAATTAGGATTATAAGCTGGAAGTTTGATGTGTAAAATAAAGGGTATTGAATGGTGAATCCCCAGATTAAAATATATTGGCCTTGCCTGTCATTAAAGAGGGCAAGGCTTTTTCTTGAAAAAGGCTGTAGGAGGAAACGATGAGAATAGATAAGATTTTATCCAATATTGGTTATGGCAGCAGAAAAGAAGTGAAAAAGCTCCTGAAATCCGGCGCCGTCAAGGTCAATGACAGGCTGCTTAAGGACCCGAAGGAACAAGTGGACCCTGATACGGAAATCGTTACGGTTCATGGTGAACGGGTTGAATACAGGGAATTCATCTATTTAATGATGAATAAACCGCCAGGCGTATTGTCGGCAACGGAAGACAACTACCAAGAAACGGTCATCGACATCTTGGAGCCGGAAGATTCGGTATTCGAGCCATTTCCTGTAGGCCGTCTTGATAAGGACACAGAAGGTTTATTACTGATCACGAATGACGGAAAGCTCGCCCACCAACTGCTTTCTCCAAAGAAACATGTCCCTAAAACATATTTTGCGGTCATTGATGGCGAAGTGACGGAACGGGATATCGAGGCATTCCGCAACGGCGTGACCTTGGATGATGGATACGAAACAAAACCAGGTGAATTGAACATTTTAAAATCAGGTTTGACATCGGATATCGAGCTAACGATCATGGAAGGAAAGTTCCATCAGGTGAAGCGGATGTTTGAGGCCGTTGGCAAGCGAGTCGTCTACCTAAAGCGGCTTTCCATGGGGAGTTTACAGCTTGATGAGGAACTTGAGCTTGGTGAATACCGTGAGTTGACGGCGGAGGAGCTTGAACAGTTAAAGGCAGGCCAACCGGCTGAATGATAGCTGGACACTAAAAAATGAGGCGGACAATATTGTCCGCCTCAAAGTATTTTACATATCGATCTTGTTCGGGTGGTCGTTCTTTTTACGATGACATCTTCACCTTTTTACTTGTTGTCGTCCAAAGGCCTCGGCTTGGGCTTTGAACAAGGTCATTGTATGCTAAGACATTTAAATCGCGCTGCACAGTTCGAGGAGTGATGCCAAATTCTTCTACAAGCTCTTGAGTAGAAACCGTACCGTTATTACTAATGAACATATAAACGGATTTAATACGGGTTAACATGCGATTTGTTGAAGGTTTCAAAAAATCACTCCTTATTCTTTTCATTGTTATTTTGAACAAATGAAAACAACCGATATGTCGGACAGCATTTCAGCTGTCACTATGTACTTGCTATACCCACCCTATAACTCCTCGGAAACATTTAGAAAAAATAAGATGTCATTAGCTTCATTCTACCCCTTTGCAAAAGCAAATTCTAGGAAAAGATACTAATTGACTAAATATTACATTTATTATATCAAATTTTAACAAAATTATTCTCCATACCTATAGAAAAATTAATAAAGAGCTGTTCCATTTGTTCATGATCATATTTTGCCATTACAGGATGCTTACTATGCACACAACACGAACATTGACATTTAAGGCATATACATGTTATTTTACTTAAAATGGATGGTAAATCGTAACAATTACGCTTTGTGTATTGATACAGGAATTGCTTGTAGGGTTGCGGTTACGATGTCATAATGAGGTATCGGGCAGTATAGACTTTTCATACATATCTAAAAGGATTTAAATATAAACCAATTCGAGGTAGAGCCATATGAACGAACGATTAATGGAGTTTTTATTGCGCGACGAAGTAACCAGACTTTCTGGCGTCAAAAAACAAGTGTATGAATTCATCGTGAACGAAGAAGATTATCTTGCATCAAAGGCAGACACGGTCGATCAATTCATGAGATTGCTGGTAAAGCATTCTCCGCCCAGGCTCGCAGCCCGTCATTTCAATATGCCTTATGGGGAAATCATTCGTTTCATGAATGAAATAGAAGATGAACTGAATGAGAGATTAGAGGAAAGATGCAAGAAAGTGAAGTGGATGGACTACACGGAAAAGGACCAGCAGGCATTTGAGGAATATCATAGGAAGTTATATCTATTTGTAAATTAAAATGAAAATGCCCTCGGTATGAAAGGGCATTTTTTTATTTGTGCGGAAACGTTAATCGGGAATCGAGCACCAGTTGATTGGAACGGAAGGGGCGAGACTCCTGTGTGAAATGCGAGTCCAGGGGAGACCCCACAGGCGCAAAGCGCCGAGGAGGCTCCCGGACCGACCGCGGAAAGCGAGTGCCTGGAGAGGAAATCAACGTTGTGATGAAGGTGAAGCTTTGGGCCAATTGGTCCTTGAACATCATTTATTATGGATTTCCCCGTCATTTGTTAGGACGTTCTTCGTCCCAAATGCATTGGGCATTCGCCGACCCCCTTTTGTCTACAAACTGAAAAACGGGAACTATACGACAGTATAGTTCCCGTTTTTTTCTTGCTTTTAAGAAAGAATCAAATGTGTGTCGGTCTCTTTAAACGAAGAGATGAATTCTTTATGTAATTGATCGTCGGTTATGATGTAATCAATTTTATCCAGTGACGATATCCCGATGGTCACGTCCTTCCCGAACTTTGTGCTGTCAGCGGCAACATAGACTTCTTGGGATAAATCTATGATTTTTTTTCGTGTGTTCGCTTCTTCTAAATTATAGTCGGATATGCCTTTTTCAACGGTTATGCCACTCGCGCAAATGAATGCTTTTGAAATATTCAATTCACTAAAGTTGAATAAGTAGTCAAATGCAACGATGGATTGTTCATTTCGCCTGACTTTTCCCCCAATGATCAATATCTCGATATCGCTATGAATGAGCTCATTTACAACGGGAATCGAACTGGTTATCACGGTCAGTTTCTTTTTCTGTTTTATATATTTAGCGATTTGATAGGTTGTTGAACCACTATCGATATAAATGCAATCACCATCGTCGATATACTCACTGCATTTTTGGGCGATGGATTCCTTTTCTTCTAATTGACTGAACATCCGTTCATCTATCGTCGATTCTCCAAACTTCGATTGAACCAGCTTAACGCCGCCATAGATCTTTTCTATTTTTCCTTGCCTTGTAAGAAGGTTTATATCCCTTCTGATGGTTTCGATGGAAACTTGCATTTCTTCAGTAAGCTCGGCAATCTTCATAACTTTTCTAATCGTTAATAACTCGATGATTTTCTTTTGCCTTTCAAGAGGAAGCATAAGTTTCACCCGCCTATTCTTCATATCTATCTTCCTGATATTCATTTTAAGTGTACTGTGTAGCGCAAGTATATTCAACAAGTAGATGATAAAAATATCACTAATTGGTCAAAAGTTAGTATAAAGTTAGTAACAAAGTGTTCAACATTTACAGAGTATTTACAAAAATCTCAAATTCGTTTTACAAACGGCTTTTATACTAAGGGTGTATTAAAGGAGGTGAACGGTTTGCTAAAATTACAAAATATTAGCAAGCAATTCGATGGGAAATCAGTTTTGGATCATATAAATCTTGAAATTAAAACGGGGGAGATCGTTTCACTATTAGGACCAAGTGGAAGCGGCAAAACTACTTTATTACATATAATTTTGGGCTTGACGGGTATCAATCACGGAAAAATCATTTTCAATGATACCGATTTGAGTAACGTGCCCATGAAAGACCGGGGATTTAATATCGTTTTCCAGGATTATGCTCTTTTCCCTCATTTAAATGCCTATGAAAATATCGTTTATGGATTGAGGAACAGGAAGGGATCCGTTTCCAAGGAAGAGCTTCAGGAATACATCGATTTCCTGGAATTAACACCGCATTTGAAAAAAAGGATCAGCGAATTATCCGGGGGTCAGAAACAAAGGGTTTCGATCGCAAGGACTCTTGTAATGAAACCGAAGATCCTATTACTTGATGAGCCATTGAGTGCTTTGGATGGTGTGATCAAGGAATCGATAAAGGAACGCATCAAATCCATTGCCCGGGAATATAAGCTGACGACAATCATAGTGACACATGACCCGGAAGAGGCTTTGACGATGTCCGATAAAATTTTGATCATTAATCAAGGGAACATTTCTCAATTTGGATCACCACAAGAGATCATCAATCAGCCAGCCAATGATTTTGTTAAGCAATTCATTCTTAAGCAACTGGAGATCAAGAGAGAAAATATTTATAACTTATTCGGTGAAAAGTATGCCTGATGTAAAACCGGCAATGAGAGTCATTTATATACCTATCTTACTGCTATTTGCCGCTTTTCTTTTCTTGCCGCTAGGCACATTGTTCGTCCGCTCTTTTGAAACGGCTGATGGAATCAATCTTTCGAATTATCTAACGGTCCTTTCAAATGCAGAGCTGATGGAGTCATTTGGAAACAGCGTGAAAATCTCAGGTCTCACAGCCGTCATTACGACCGTTTTAGCCTTTTTCCTGGCCTATTCCATCCATTGCACCCGATTATATAGGCCGTTAAAAAGTGTAATCAAAACAGGGATCCTAATTCCGATGCTGCTGCCCACAATCACATTCGGGTTTGCGATCATCTACTCTTTCGGTAACCAAGGAATCATAACGAAGATTTTTGGAAGGAATCTATTCGATATATACGGATTTAATGGATTATTGATAGGTTATGTGATTTATACATTGCCATCAGCTTTTCTGCTCATTAATAATTCTTTCAAGTACATGGATAAAAAGTTCATCATCGTTTCAAAATTAATGGGTGACGGAACGATAAGAAGTTTCATGAATACGATTATACGGCCATTGGCGGGAACTTTAGGTGGAGCTTTTGTACTTTCCTTCATCTTGAGCTTTACCGATTTTGGGATACCGGCTTCAGTCGGCGGAACCTACTCCGTTGTTGCGACGCAACTGTATCAAGTCATGTTAGGTTCAATCCCTGATTTCAATAGTGGTGCAGTGATTGCCATTCTCATGCTCATTCCGGTAGTATTCAGTGTTTTTCTATTAAACTATCTCGAAAAACTTAATTTCCATTATGACAAGTTCAGCGATATCGAATTGACACAGCACAAAGGGAGGGATATATGTTTTGGGGGTATCTCGCTGTTGGTCTTAATAGGGATGTTTTCTGTATTTGCAGTCATGTTCATTGCACCATTTTTAACTAGTTTCCCTTACAATCTCTCGTTCACCTTAAAGCACTTTATCGACATATTCCAATCGAGCGATTTAACGGAAGTCTATAAAAACTCCTTATTCGTTGCCTTGATGACGGCCGTACTGGGAACGTTCATTGCCTTTAGCTCGGCGGTCTTGAATGTCCGGACGCCCCTTAAGGGAAAATCGTCAATGGATATCATTTCGATGCTGACGAATACAGTACCGGGAATGGTGTTGGGCTTATCGTATTTGCTTCTGTTCAACGGCAGCAGCTGGAAGGGGACCTTTGCCATCATCATTCTATGTAACATGGTCCACTTCTTTACAACACCCTATTTAATGGCGAAGAACTCTTTATCCAAAATGAACCCTGGTTGGGAAACCACCGGGAATTTATTGGGGGATAGCTGGATCAGGACAATTTATCGTGTCATCCTGCCTAACTCGGCATCTACGGTAATCGAGATGTTCAGCTACTATTTCATCAATAGTATGGTGACGATCAGCGGAATCATCTTTTTGGTCACGGCCCAAACCACATTAGTGGCCAGTAAAATTAAAGAGCTTCAGCATTTTGCCAAATTCAATGAAATATTCATCCTGTCTTTACTTATCTTTTTTACAAATCTAGTCGTGAAGCTGCTTTGTGATCATTATCAAAAAAGACAATTCAAACATTAATGAGGGGGATATTATGTCTAAAACGATCAAGATAGCCTTACTTTCTTTAGTTGCTTTAAGTTTGGTATTTGTATTGGTGGGCCGTAATAGCGGCAAAGCGGATGAGGATAAGGTGGTCATTTATACGAATGGCGATGAAGAAGCCACTGCAGCAATGGAGACTTCCCTGAAAGATGCCGGATACGAAGGGAAATATGTCCTTCAATCATTAGGCACATCAGAGTTAGGCGGGAAACTGCTGGCAGAAGGCGCAGAAATCGAGGCAGATGTCGTGACGATGAGTTCTTATTTCATCGAAAGCGCACAAGATCAGCACTCCATGTTCCAGGACCTTTCATTCAGTACCAACGCCTTGGAAAAAAATCCAGCCTATTATACGCCGATTTTGGCAAATACCGGTTCCGTTTTTGTCAATACGGAAGTGCTTAAACAAAAAGGCCTGCCGATGCCTACCTCGATTAAGGATTTGACAAAGCCGGAATATAAAGGGTTCGTTTCAATTCCTAATATCCTGGACTCTTCAACAGGATGGCTGTTAGTTCAAGCAATAATCAGCCAATACGGTGACGCAGAGGGGAAAAAGGTTCTCCATGACTTAATAGCAAATAGCGGTCCGCATCTTGAGAGCTCAGGTTCAGGCCCAATCAATAAAGTGCAAGCAGGGGAAGTGGCTGCCGGTTTTGGTTTACGCTACCAAGCTGTGATGGCTAAAGAGTCAGGCTTACCGATCAAGTTCGTCGATCCGGTTGAGGGGAATTTCTCCTACACGGAATCTGTGGCTGTCGTGAATAAAGATAATGAAGCTAAAACAAGTTTAGCAATGAAAATGGCAGAAACAATCAGTAAAGATGCTAGAGAAGAATTGCTGAAACATTACCCGGTCGCACTTTATGAAGGGGAAAAGGTAACGGAAAAGAACAAACCGGCCCACCCTAAGAAATACAAGCAGCCCCTAACGGTCGAATTATTAAAACAGCATCAAGAGTTCTTTAAATCAGCACAATGATGAATACAGTGAGGAGTGAAGGAAAATGAATACTTATAAACTATTAACGCCTGGACCGCTGACCACAACAAGTACGGTGAAACAGGAAATGCTTGTTGACCGCTGTACGTGGGAAAATGATTATAAAGAAATCACGCAAAAAATCAGATCCCAGCTTCTTGAATTGGCATATGCTGCAAACGGAGAATATACGGCTGTACTTATGCAGGGAAGCGGCTCGTTTGTTGTAGAATCAGTGCTGACGACTGCACTTTCAATATCCGATAAAGTGCTGATCATTACGAATGGCGCATATGGAAAACGGATTGTGAAAATGGCGGAGTGCATCGGACTGAATCATGTGGAATATGGCGTTGAATACAATGAATTTCCAAAGGAGACTGAAATCCGGAAGCTTTTACTGGAAGACCGTGACATCACACATATAGCGATGGTTCATTGTGAAACGACGACAGGGATTTTAAATCCGATAGAAATGGTTTCGAAGATATCAAAGGAACAAGGGAAAATCTTGATCATTGATGCGATGAGCAGCTTTGGCGGAGTGGAGATGAATGTGCATGAACTTGGAATCGATTATTTGATCAGCAGTGCGAATAAATGCATTCAAGGGATCCCCGGTTTTGGTTTTGTCATTGCAAAGCTTGAGAAATTGTTGGTTTGTGAAGGCAATGCCCGCAGTTTGTCCCTGGATTTATATGATCAGTGGAAAGAGATGGACAAGGATGGGAAATGGCGTTTCACATCTCCGACGCATGTAGTGGCAGCGTTTGCTAAAGCATTGGGAGAATTAACGGAAGAAGGCGGCATTCCAGCCAGATTCGCCCGCTATAAAAATAATAATGATAGGCTGAGAGAGCTGATGGGGAAATTGGGCATTCATGCATATATCTCACCTGATAAACAATCGCCCATCATTACAACATTCCTTTTTCCAACTGAAACCTTTGATTTTGAGGACTTCTACAATTTCATCAAAGAGAGGGGCTATGTTATTTACCCCGGAAAGCTGACTGACATAGATACATTCCGGATCGGCAATATTGGCGAAATCCATGAAGAAGATATCGAGGAACTTGGCAGGATCGTAGAAAAATATATGAAAGTGGTGACAGTATGAATAAGGTAGAGGGAATCATTTTGGATTGGGCAGGAACAGCTGTGGATTTTGGATGTTTTGCACCAGTGAATGTTTTTGTGGATATTTTTAAGAATGCTGGACTTGATGTGACGATGGAGGAAGCCAGAGCACCGATGGGCATGCTGAAAATCGACCATATTCGTGCGATGCTGACCATGCCAAGGATATCATCGTTATGGGAAGAACAATACGGAAGACCATTCAATGAGGAAGACGTTGAAAAACTATATGCTGAATTCGAACCGGCGCTGATGATGTCATTGGCGGATTATACAGATCCCATTTCAGGGGTTATCGAGACGGTGGAAGCATTAAGGAATCGCGGCCTGAAGATTGGGTCGACAACGGGATATACGGATTCAATGATGGAGGTCGTCGTAGCCAATGCTTTGAAAAAAGGGTATGGGCCGGATTTCCATGTAACCCCTGATGCAACCCATTCGATTGGCAGGCCTTATCCTTACATGATCTATCGGAATATGGAAGAATTGAAACTAGCGGCATCATGGAAGGTAGTGAAGGTAGGCGATACCACTTCCGATATGCAAGAGGCAGTGAACGCTGGAGTATGGTCGGTCGGAATCATTGTCGGAAGCTCCGAAATGGGATTGAGTTTGGATGAGTATACAAGTTTACCAGAACGAGATAAACAAAACCTCATCTCTAAAACAGCAGAGACCTTTATGCAAAACGGAGCCGACTTCACCATCAAAACGATGGAGGAACTACCTGAACTCATAGATCGCATCAACCTTCTTATAGCAGAAGGGAAAAGACCTCGTTCAAGCTAATATTCAGTGCAGTATCTTTCATCCTTAAATGAGATGAAGGATAGCTGCACTTTTTTTTCGCTTGCCTGAACATCATTACATGGCTTATTTTCAATCTCATACAAACGTGCAGAATGATGATATTTTTGAAATTTAACTCGACTGCTTATTGTAATATATGAAAAAAGAGTGTACCATTAAATGAGAATGATAATCAATCACATTTGATTACCGGGGAGTGGACGTTAATGGAACAGCAGGAATTATTTGATGTAACGGTTATTGGAGGAGGGCCAGCAGGCCTTTACTCCACTTTTTATAGCGGACTTAGAGAAATGAAAGTTAAACTGATTGAATACCAGCCACGGCTAGGCGGGAAAATCCATGTCTATCCAGAGAAGATGATTTGGGATGTTGGAGGGCTGACACCCACTACTGGGGAAAAATTAATTGAGCAGTTAGTGGAGCAAGGTTTAACATTCAATCCAACAGTCATCTTGAATGAAAAAGTGGAATCAATCACACGCAATGAAGAAGGTATCTTCGTTTTACATACGGCTTCAGGTCAAATGCATTTTTCCAAGACGATCATTGTCGCGGTTGGCGGCGGAATCCTGAATCCGCAAAAGTTGGAAATAGACGGGGCAGAAAGGTTTGAAGTCTCCAATTTAAACTATACTGTCAAGTCTTTCAATCGTTTCAAGGATAAGACGGTGATCATTTCAGGCGGCGGGAATTCTGCAATAGACTGGGCAAATGAATTGGAGCCCATCGCCAAAAAGGTGTATCTGACATACAGGAAAGATAGTTTAGCAGGACATGAATCACAAGCAAGGCAATTGATGGAAAGCTCTGCTGTCTGTTTCTTGAATACGACGATTACAAAATTGATCGCTTGCGCTGATCATGAATCAATTGAACATGTTGAACTGACGAATCACGCAACGGGAGAGGTTTCTTACTTACCGATCGATGAGGTCATCATCAATCATGGTTATGAGCGTGATACATCGCTGCTTCGAAATAGTAAAGTGGACATTGCCATTGCCGACAATTATTATATTGAAGGTACTTCTGCAAGTGAATCCTCGATGGATGG
This sequence comes from Peribacillus sp. Aquil_B1, assembly GCF_022603275.1. Classification (NCBI taxonomy): domain Bacteria; kingdom Bacillati; phylum Bacillota; class Bacilli; order Caryophanales; family Bacillaceae; genus Peribacillus; species Peribacillus sp. Aquil_B1. The sequence goes on from NZ_JAKXEE010000001.1 coordinate 501,811, forward strand.
AATATACGCTGCTGGTGATATCTTAAAGCATGAAGGTAAATTGAACCTGATAGCAGGTACTTTTCAAGATGCTGCAAATGCCGTAAACAAGGCAAAGCAATATATCCAGCCTGACGCTCACGGAGTGGGGATGGTTTCTTCCCATAATGAAATCTTTAAAAAGCGCAACAGGGAATTGATCAAGGAAATGATGAAACCGGCTGGAGTACTTTAAAGGGAAACGGAATAAAGCTCCAGGGCCTCATTGGCCCTGGAGCTTTTAGTATCTTCGAAATTATAGAGATTCTTTAATGACCTTTTTGTAATGAAAAACGGATAGGATTCCGAAGATCGAATACAATGCCGTATATAATGCCATGACGATGATCATCGGTGTCCAAACTTCGGTCCCGAAAAAGAACCATCCTGATTGGACTGCAAAATAACTGTGAAGCAGCCCGACGACTAAAGGAATGCCGAAATTGAAAACTTGTTTTGCTTGGATTCCCCTTAGTAAGTCACCACGCGTGAATCCCAGTTTTCTTAAAATCGTATAATTGGATTTTTCCCCTTCACTTTCATCCATTTGCTTGAAATAAAGGATGCAGCCGGATGTGATGAGGAAGGTTAATCCCAAGAAGCCGACTATGAACATCATAAGACCCATATTCTTCTTCTGGTTGGTGAAATTTTCTAATTGGGAATCATTTACATGTTCTTCTTTAAAATTCATTTTACTGAATAGATCATTCGCTTTTTCAAGTTCAGCTTCATCCTTCACATCAATGCCGATATTAACGGATGATACTTTTTGGATTTTCGGGTCGACATCCTTTTTCAAACGGTCGAATATCGTTTGGTCTACAATGGCAACGGGCAGTCCGCCACTCGTGAAGTAATAGGACAGGAACGTATCATCATTCAAACCCATATATGTTTGCGGAATCACTTCATTTTTGCCCTTCAGTTCAATCTTTCCGGAATCCTTCAAGGATATGACCTTCTCCATCATATTACTGTATCCGCTGAAAAGGGTCTCATCGTCAGTAAGGTTGATTTCTTTAACGGATTCATCACTGATGACGGGAACGGTCATGATGTCCGAATCGAAGTTCACTCCTTCGAGGCTCGTTTCCATTATTTCCTTTACGTTGACATCCACTTGAATGACATCTATGACCTTTTCGTCATAATCAATTTTACTGTCTGATAAAGCTTTTTTGAATGTATCCGCATCTCCCTTATCCGTCATCGAAAAATCGGTAGGGATACTGCTTTGTGCCATTTTCTCCGCTGAGTAGTAGGAGATATAGCTTAATGATAATAAACCGATTGCCAAAGCGGAAACGGTCGTTATGATCGTCAATAATATCGCATTCGATTTCATCCGGAACATGATGGATGAAAGGGACAATACTTCATTGATGTTCAAATAGCCATTTTTCTTTTTACGGATGATATTAAAGATGAAGCTTACGGATCCTTTATAGAATAGGTAGGTACCGATGATGACGGTTGCCAGAATGAAGATCATGGCCATAAAAAGCTCGGTCATCTGTGTGAAAGCTCCATCGAATAATTTGGATGAAACGACATAGCCAGCAATGATCAGGATGATTCCGAATATCCCGATGATCATTTCGAACATCGAAACCTTTTTCACTTTTCCTTCCGTCATTGAAGTCACTCTAAATAAAGATAGAATGGTTTGCCTTTTAATGAAGGCATAATTCATCAACATGATTAAAAGATAGATGGCACTAAAAACGAGCACGGTTTGCACTAGCGGTTGAAAAGAAAATGTAAGAGTCGCAATTGCCTCGACACCCATTATTTTAAATAGTATCATGATGATCAATTTTGAAGCGGCAAACCCTACAAAGATTCCCAGGAATACGGAACAGAAATACAGGATCAGGTTTTCCACACTCAGGATACGGAATATCCTGTTCTTCGTCATGCCTATCAATTGGAATAAACCAATTTCTTTACTGCGTCTTTTTATGAAAATGCTATTGGCATATAAAAGGAATATGGAAACAATCGCAACAAGCAGAATCGATGCAGCCTTGATGGAGGCGGCCCCTTTCACCGTACCCTCCGCTTCATCAAGCGATGGGTCATATTGCAAGGTGACAAAAGCAAAGTAAAGGGAAGCGCTGAAGACCAGGGCAAACACATATAGATAATAGTTCTTCAGATTCTTCTTCAGATTTCGCAAGATGAGTTGATTAATGCTCATTTTGAACCCCTCCCAATACACCTTGTGTTTTCATGATGTCCTTGAAGAAGGTTTGTCTGGATTCTTCACCCTTATTCAATTGGGTATAGATTTGTCCATCTTTAATGAAAATGACTCGGCTGCAATAACTGGCGGCCACGGGATCATGGGTTACCATGATGATGGTCGCTTTGTGCTTCCGATTCATTTCGCCCAGTTTGTTCAGTAAATCGGAAGCTGATTTTGAATCAAGCGCCCCAGTCGGTTCATCCGCAAATATGATGCTTGGATCATGGATGAAAGCCCGTGCTGCAGAAGTACGCTGTTTTTGACCGCCGGAAATTTCATTTGGGTATTTATCCATCACTTCATATATGCCCAGTTCCTTCGCCACGCTATCAAACTTTTGTGCCGCTTCATTAGCGGGCGTTTTTGTAATGGATAAGGGCAAAAGGATATTTTCTTTGACAGTCAGTGTGTCCAATAAGTTATATTCCTGGAAGATGAAGCCCAGATGGTTCTTACGGAATTCGGCCAAATTCTTTTCTTTCATCCCCGAAATCTCTTTTCCATCGATCGTAATGGTACCGTTGCTGATTTTATCAATCGAGGAAAGGACATTCAGCAAAGTCGTTTTTCCTGAACCGGACGCACCCATGATACTTACGAATTCACCTTCTTGTATGCTTATATCGAGACCCTTTAATACTTCTTGTTTATTGAATTTATTACCATAGCTTTTATGGATTTTTTTCGCTTCTAATATATTCATTTGGATACACTCCTTTTTTTCTATATCCTCATTATAAAAGGCCATGTATTTCTTTTCCTTCGTTTGGACGAACAAAGAATAAAAGCATGTGACACTTTTGTCACATGCTTGTGATATTCACGAAATCATTTCTTTTTGGGAAGGTCAAGGTAACGGACGTCCCGGTTCCAAGCTCTGATTTAACATCAATGGAGATGAATAGGGACTCGGCTGCATTCTTTGTTAAATATAAACCCATGCCAGTTGCCGCAGTGTCACGATGATTTGTCGTGGATGTAAATCCTTTTTCAAATATGCGGGATAAATCCTTTGGGTCAATGCCCCGTCCAGAATCCTGCACTTCAAGAACCGTTTGTCCCGCTTGCACATGGCTAAATATCATGATATCTGAGTTTTCACTGTATTTAATGGAGTTGGTCAAGAGCTGCCTCATGATAAAGGCCAGCCATTTGGCATCAGTAAGCACTTCGGTTACATCCAATTGTATGTCGAAGCCGATCCCTTTTTGAATGCACCATGATCGCAGCGTTTTAATCTCATCAAAGATTATTGTTTCCAAATCAGTTTTCTCTATATACAAATCATTTTCGATGAAAGGCATGCGTCTTTGATGGAGCTGCTGATCAAGAAGAAGGTGAATGCGCAGCCACTCATAAGTCAAATGCGATTTCAGCAATTCATCATCCAAGCGGTCGATCATTAAATGCATCGCCGTCAACGGTGTCTTCACTTCATGAATCCAAGATAATAATTCATCCTTCTCCTGCTCTAAAGTCATTCGGCCAATTGCTGCGGATTGCTTCAATATTTCAGTTTGATTAATGATGCTGTTTTCTATGATTTTTTCGAAAGGGCTTTCCGGTTCGGCTATATTCGTAATATCCAGGTTGTCTTCCCTCATTTCTAAACTTTTATAAAAAAACGTTTCTTTTTTATAGCGGAATATCAAAAACATACTGAATATGAGCAACGACAAAAAAACAATATACAGTATTGGTTTTAACGGAATCGCCGAATCCAGATAAGCGACAAAGATAATGAATAGATGAAGAAGTATGTAAAATGTAATCCAGCTGAACCTTTCCACGAGATATTTTCCAATCATGCATTTGCCTCTTCTACGGCGATATAGCCCTGTCCGACCTTCGTTTCGATAAAATGCCCTAAACCCAATTCATCCAACCTCTTTCGTAAACGGTTCACATTCACTGTAAGGGTGTTATCGCTTATGAAACGCTTGTCATCCCATAAGCTGTTGATCAACTCTTCGCGGCTTACAATCTTGTTTTTCTGTTCAATGAGCTTTTTCAAGATGAAAATTTCATTTTTCGTCAATTCGATTGTGCCCGTCTCGGCCGATACCGTGTTCTTCTCGTAATCCACGGTGGCGCCGCACCAGGTTTTCAATTCGATCTTTTCCGTATTGTAATTATAGACACGGCGAAGGGTGGCCTGTATCTTCGCGATGAGTACATCGAAATGAAAAGGCTTCTGGATAAAATCATCTGCTCCAAGCTGCATGGACATCACCATATCGGTAGGATGATCACGTGATGATAAAAAGATGATGGGAACATTTGAATGGGCCCTGATCATTCTGCACCAATGAAATCCATCAAACTTCGGCAACTGTATATCAATGATGACCAAATCAGGTTTTATGTCCGTGAATTCCTGAACCACTTTACTAAAATCACCGATTCCGTAAATATCATAAGACCATTGCGCCAATCTATCTTTAATTTCATTGAATAACGTCGTATCATCTTCTATCAATAGAAGTTTAAACAATGGGTTCACCGCACTTTCCAGCTTTTTCTTAAAAGTATATAGTAAAACCTTTATAGGTTCTAGAGCAAGGGAGGGACAGGGGAGGTAATAGACTACTGGTTGTGTGTAAACCATTATTATATTAAAATTGGCATAATGAATGGAGGAAGTGAATTTATGCCTGATTTGCCTAATTGCCCTGCATGTGATTCAGAATATACATACGAAGACGGCAGTCTTTTTATTTGCCCGGAATGCGCCCACGAGTGGACGGTGGAAGCCGAAACGGAAAATGGCGATCAAAAGAAGGTTATCAAAGATGCTAATGGAAATGCCTTGAACGATGGTGATACCGTTACGGTAATCAAGGATCTTAAAGTGAAAGGGAGCTCATCCGTCTTAAAAATGGGCACTAAAGTCAAAAGTATCCGTCTAGTTGATGGTGATCATGATATTGATTGTAAGATTGATGGTTTTGGTGCAATGAAATTAAAATCCCAATTTGTTAAAAAGGTATAATTAAAAACGGCCTAATCCATTGATTAGACCGTTTTTTCACATTACTTCTTAATAAACTTTGTCGCCGTTAAAGATGGAATTCTTAACAACTACATAATCCACATTCCTGATGGCCTCTAACTTTGTACCACCTGCATATGAAATGGATGACTGAAGGTCTTGTTCCATTTCCTTCAACGTATCTTCCAAAGATCCTTTGTGCTCGACAAACATCTTTTTGCCTTCAACGTTTTTCTTTTCACCTTTTTGGAATTCAGAAGCTGAACCGAAGTATTCTTTAAAGGCCTTTCCATCTTTCTCGATCGTTTGACCTGGAGATTCTTCATGTCCGGCAAATAGTGAACCGATCATGACCATTGAAGCTCCAAATCTAACTGATTTGGCAATATCACCGTTCGTGCGAATGCCGCCGTCAGCTATGATTGGCTTGCTTGCCGCTTTTGCACACCAGCGAAGTGCAGCTAATTGCCAGCCACCCGTTCCAAATCCAGTCTTGATTTTAGTGATGCATACTTTCCCTGGTCCAATACCCACCTTTGTAGCATCCGCACCAGCATGTTCCAATTCACGTACCGCTTCAGGAGTTCCTACATTTCCTGCAATGACAAAACTTTCAGGTAAATGTTTTTTAATATGCTGTATCATCTTAATCACGGCATTGGAATGTCCGTGTGCAATATCTATCGTAATGTATTCAGGCACAATGTTGTCATTCGATAATTGTTCGATGAATCCGTATTCTTCGTCTTTAACGCCGACACTGATGGAAGCGATCAATTCTCTTGAATGCATGTCTTTAATGAAAGTCAGGCGTTTTTCTGGCTCAAAACGATGCATTACATAAAAGTAACCGTTTTCAGCCAAGTAAATGGCAATCTTTTCATCAATGATTGTTTGCATATTGGCAGGTACTACAGGTAACTTGAATGTATGTTTACCCAAAGTAACGGATGTATCACACTCAGAACGGCTATTTACTACACATTTTGCAGGAATTAATTGAATATCTTCATAATCAAACACGTTTTCCATGTTATGCACCTCTATATACGAATATTTTTGTCTTTTTATATAAAAATTGTTCGCCCATTAGGTAATGTACATCATTTTTGACAGTAAGTCAAAATTTTTATTGGTTTTATTTTGATTTTATTTCAACTTGATGGGAAATCCGTAACAGGATAGGGAGCGAAATAGACAACGAAAATGATACTTTGGAACGTTGATTTCCTCTTCAGGCACTCGCTTTTCCCGCAGGAGTCTCGCGCCTTCCGTTCCAATCTACTTTGTTTTAAAAGATAGAACTTCCTTTGTCTACAAACTAGATAATAATTGTTTGCCGACAGTTTTTTGTG
>NZ_JAKXEE010000001.1:508526-923212 GCF_022603275.1 Peribacillus sp. Aquil_B1
GGTTTGTAAAATGGGAACGTTGATTTCCACTCCAGGCACTCGCTTTCCGCGGGCGGTCCGGAAGCCTCCTCGGCGCTTTTGCGCCTGCGGGGTCTCCCTTGGACGCGTATTCCCGCAGGAGTCTCGCATCTTCCGTTCCAATCTACTTTGTTTTAAAAGATAGAACTTCCTTTGCTACAAACTAGATAATAATTGTTTGCCGACAGTTTTTTTGTGGGTTTGTAAAATGGGAACGTTGATTTCCACTCCAGGCACTCGCTTTCCGCGGGCGGTCCGGAAGCCTCCTCGGCGCTTTTGCGCCTGCGGGGTCTCCCTTGGACGCGTATTCCCGCAGGAGTCTCGCGCCTTACGTTCCAATCAACTTTGTGTAAAAAGATAGGTCTTCTTTTGTCTACAAACTAGATAATAATTGTTTGCCGACAGTTTTTTTGTGGGTTTGTAAAATGGGAACGTTGATTTCCACTCCAGGCACTCGCTTTCCGCGGGAGTCTCGCACCTTCCGTTCCAATCAATTGGAATTTTTAAAAGAAAAAACTGCAGGCTGGTCTTATTCCGAACCATATTTAAGACTAGTTTACTTTCCGGTTTTTTTACTGTACGAAGAAAGACACTCTTGCCGAATAACTGGATTGCCGAGTCCCCACAGGCGCTTGCTTTGATGAAGCTTGGCAGACAATCGGCGGAAAGGGAGCGGATTTCTGAAATCAACTAGATTTTTTTGTCTACAGTCTTGAAATACTTAAGTATTTTCACCAATCTGTATGACTTTTACACCTTTACGTTTTTTTACATCTTCTTAACGGGACCGACATGGCACTAAGTTAAAATGATAATGGGTAACGAAAAAGAATGGGGGGATTGGCATGAAGGTTGAATTACATTGTCATACGAACATTTCAGATGGTTCCAGTTCTTTTGAAGAACTATTGGAGGTTGCAAAAAGGGAGAGAATTGGCCATTTAGCGATTACGAATCACGATACAACGATGAAATTGCAAGAGATGGTGGAACGGGGAAAGGAAATAGGAATTGAAATCATCCCTGGTATAGAAGTTTCTGGTTATGACTTTGCAAGAGGCAGGCGTGTACATATTTTGGGCTATTTTGTTGAGCCTGGTCATAAGGCACTTAATGAGCTTTGTAATCCATTGATTGAAAAAAGGAATGCAGCTTCTGAAAAAATGGTGGAACGACTGATTCATGCAGGCTATCGAATAACGTGGGATCAGGTATCTAAATTCAGGGGAGGAACGGGTGTTTATAAACAGCACATTATGCTAGCGCTAAGGGAATCGGGGTATACGGATTCTATCTATGGAGATTTGTATAAGAAGATCTTCAGTCGCGGCCAAAATGGAGAAGTGCCAGGCATTGCCTTCATTCCTATGGAGTATGTGGATGCCATCCTTGCTGTGAAGGCGATTCGTGCTGCCGGAGGCGTTCCGGTCCTTGCGCATCCTGGACAATACGGGAGCTTCGAAATTATTCCCGATCTTGTAGAAGCAGGCCTTGAAGGGATTGAAGTTCTTCACCCTCATCATGGTCATGAAGAAGAGGAAAGAGCGATTTCATATGCAGATCAATATAATCTCATTAAGACAGGAGGTTCGGATTTTCATGGGGATTATGGGGAGAATCCGATTCGTCTTGGCAGTATGAGCCCTGGAAAGGAATGTGTGGATGCTTTGAAATTAAGGAAAAAAAGCATGTCCATTAATGATGTGGTATTGAAAAATATCGATCTATGAAACCAGGGGTTTTGCTGTGAAAGCGACCTGATCATATGCTGGATGTCGTATTGAAAAGATCCAAAAAATAAGTATTCTCTTTCGTTCTGGTAATTGACCAGGACTTTTTTTTTACAAGAAAATCATGGTAGCTTCATATTTTCTCATTACACTGACATTAACAAGGAAAAACAGGTATTGGACAGATCTAATAGTTAAAGGGGGATTTCAGTTGGAGGAAAAAAACTTTTTAGTGGATCATTTAATATCGGAAATTAAGAGTGGGACCTTTCAATTGGATAAAAAGTTACCTTCAGAGCACATACTCGCTGATCAATTTAATGTTCCAAGAATGGTTGTCAGGAAGGCATACGAGCAGCTTCAAGATTTAGGCTTTATCTATTCAAAGCAAGGTAAGGGAAGTTATGTCCAGGAAAGCAAAAAGCAAATTCCGTTAATTCTATCCGGTGATGTCAGTTTCACCGAGAAAATGAAAGAATTCCAGTTTTCCTTTCAAACGAGTACTATTTTTTGCGAAGAAATTTCTTATGATCAGAAGATTTTTCAAAGCCTAGGGGCGGAAAGTGATGATAAGGTCTTTAAAATTGGCAGGCTTAGGTTAATGGACGATTTCCCGATTGCTCTTCATACATCTTTTGTGGCAAAATCAACATTTCCTGAAATTGAAAAGGACGGTCCTGATATTACCTCTATGTTTCAATATTATCGGCAGCGTGGCTTCGTGGAATTCGGATCCAGCAGCAGCACACTGAACGTGATTTTTCCTACTCTTTTCGAACGGGATATTTTGCAGTGTTCAAGTTTAATTCCACTTTTGCAAGTGGAATCATTATGCCGGGATAAGCGGAGCAATCAAGTCCTTGAGCACACAGTCATAATCTATCGAAGCGATTGTTTCACATATGTTATATAAAAACTTCCATTCCAGATATCGCTCGAATTCACAAGTAAATGCTCTGAATTCACGAGTAAAAGTACGAAACTCACGAGTAAATGCTTCGAATTCACGAGTAAAAGTACGGAACTCACGAGTAAAGCTCGAATTCACGAGTAATGGCACGAAATTTTGAATAGTGCAGGTCCGGCTTTAACAAATTTCATACAAAGATTTACTCTTTCTTAACGTACGTTCACTTGGCAACAAGATACATTGAAGATGTTAGCTTGAAACTAAAACATTTGGAGGCCAATGGAATGAGAAGAAGGGAAAGAACCGAGATTTTGATTCAAGGCTCTGAGGACATTGCGAAGGAATTTGCCAAGGAAATAGCAATGAAATATAAAGTTACCGTCATTCAAAAGCCAGAGAGTGCCCTTGTGTTGCTAAAGACAAGGGAAACGGCAAAAAAGAGCTTGTTTTATCTTGGGGAAATGCTGGTGACTGAATGCACGGTCCAAATCCAGGATTCAATCGGGATTGGTATCGTTAAGGGACATCGGGAAGAACTGGCACATCGTTTAGCGATCATTGATGCTGCTTATCAGGCTGGTCTTGGAGAAACGAGATCATGGTCACATGTTTTAGAAAATGAGAAGAAGAATATACAGAAAAATCTTCAAGAGCTGAATCGATCAATCTTAAGAACCAAGGTTAATTTTGAAACGATGGATGTTCAATAAGAGGGGGGAAAGCAATGAATTTGGATGTAGTTCATGATATACAAACTGTTTATAGAAAGCTTGTAACGGCGACTTCAAGACCTGGAACTTCAGTGGTTTTGGAGAGGGAAGCCAGGACATTGGAAGTTCAAATGGAATGCCTTTCTTCTACTATCCTGCTTGCACTTACTGTACTTGACCCTGAAGTGACTTTTAAAGTCATTGCAAAGGAGGAGGAGGCGGTGTCAAGAATGATCAATCAGCTTACTTATTCAAAGCCTGTCGATTTGCCGGAAGCGGATTTTATCTTTATTTTACATGATGCCTCCGAGGAGCAAATGAAGGAAGCGATGACTAAAGCAAAGATAGGAGATCTGTTGAACCCTCATGAATCGGCAATGATCATTCTAGAAGTACCGGATGTAACGAAAGGGGACTCTATGATCCTTTCTGGACCGGGAATTCAAGAGGAATCATTCATAAGCCTCCCGAATGTCTCCGCCTGGCTTGGTGTAAGGAACGAAAAAAACATAGAATTCCCGTTAGGAATCGATATGTATTTTGTGGATCAACAAGATCGTTTAATAGCCTTACCGAGAACGACTCAAATCAGAGAAAATGGGGGTGAGATTATATGGGATATGTTGCAGTAAAGGGCGGTACAAAGGCGATTGAAGAATCCATCAAACGCTTAAAGTTTGAACGGGTCAAAAAAGGGACGGCCATAGAGCTGCATAAGATAGAAGCTGGGATGAGAGGGTTGATTGATCAGGTTATGTCAGAAAGCAGTTTGTATGATCAATCACTGGCTGCACTTGCCATTAAACAAGCTGAAGGCAATCCGGAAGAAGCTGTTTTCCTCTTGAGGGCCTATCGATCCACTTTACCGCGAAAGCATGTTTCACGAGTGATCAGTTCTGAAAATATGAAAGTGGAAAGGCGGATTTCAGCTAGTTTTAAGGATGTACCTGGCGGGCAGATTTTAGGTGCCACGACCGATTATACACATCGGTTACTAGATTCGGAGCTGAAAAATGAATCGGATATAAGCATTCAAGATTGGTTACGTGCTTTTCATGAAGAAAATCGTTCAACGGAATATGAGAGCGATATGGAGGATTTGAACTCTCTGCCTAAAGTTTTGGACTACTTAAGAAGTGAGGGCTTATTAGCAAGCTGTGAAAACAATGATTTGCAGCCTGGGGATGTGACAAGGAAGAGTCTGGAGTTTCCTTCAATGCGGAGTGAACGCCTGCAAATTTTAACAAGAGGCCAAACCGGTGCAGTGACATCACTTGCTTATGCAGTCATTCGTGGATATGGTGCACTGCACCCGACAGTAGGGGAGCTGCGGGTAGGTCAGCTGCCCGTCCATCTCGATCACCCGCTGCTGGACGAAGGACAAGAGGAAGATAGCTATTATATTGGGGACTTCACAGCAACGGAGGCAGAGATGCTCATTCCGCTTACGGTAGAGAAAGAACAAGGCAAAAAAGAAATAGAGTTTGAAATTGGCTATGGCATGTGCATGGGACAAAATGAAACGAAAGCAATCGCAATGGGCATCCTGGACAATTGCCTGGAAAAACCGAACAAGGAGTTTCCAAGTCACAACGAGGAATTCGTTCTTTATCATATAGATTCAGTGGAATCAACGGGCTTCATCTCCCATTTGAAGATGCCTCATTATGTTACGTTTCAATCCAAGCTTGATAGCATCCGGAAGTCAAAAGATAAGACCACAGAGCAGGAGGTTGGATGGCATGAATAAAACCTATAATTTTGCATTTTTTGATGAAGGGTCGAAACGGGAAATTAGAAGAGCAACACTGAAGGCAATTGCCATTCCCGGTTATCAAGTCCCATTCGCCTCAAGGGAAATGCCGATTGGGCGTGGTTGGGGCACGGGCGGCCTGCAGTTGACATTGTCATTGATCGGAAAGGATGACGTCCTTAAAGTGATCGACCAAGGCTCGGATGAATCCGTTAATGCCGTTAACATAAAAAAACTCGTAACTGATACCACTGGGGTAAGGACAACGGATAGCACAAAAGAAGCCTCTTTAATCCAGTCAAGACATAGGGTTCCGGAAGTGCCGCTGCAACGAGACCAGATTTTAATTCTTCAAGTTCCGTTACCGGAACCTTTAAGGAATTTTGAGCCGAGCGAACATGAAACGAAAAAGCTGCATGCCGAGAAAGAGTATAGCGGTGCATGGCTTATGTTATTTGAACAAATTATGAAGTACGGAATAATGGCGACGGATGCAGACCATCCGGTGATGGTTCACGACAGGTATGTCATGGCACCAAGTCCAATACCAAGATTCGATAATGCCAAGCTGGACGATAATGAAGCGCTCATTTTGCTAGGTGCAGGCAGGGAGAAAAAGGTATATGCGGTACCTCCATATACAAATGTATCATCTTTGGCATTTGATGATTACGAATTTGAAATCGAGTCCTTTGCAAATCATGCTTGCATTCTCTGCGGGTCCAACGATGTGTTTTTGGATGAACTTGTTGATGAGGAATCAGGTGAAACGTATTTCCAATGCAATGATACAAGCAATTGCCTTGAAATGGTCAATCAAAAACAATCATTGGGAGTGAATTAAATGTCTGTGCTTGAGGTGCCCGTATTATCGGTTAAACAAATGAACAAACAGTATGGTGACGGATGTTCGGCATGCAAACATATGAAATTAGGAAAAGTGACAAAAAACTATTGTCACGAATGCGGGACGGTTTATGCCTGCAGAGATCTGACATTTGATTTGTATCACGGTGAAGTTCTCGGAATAGTAGGGGAAAGCGGCAGCGGCAAATCCACTTTAATGAAAAGTTTGTATTTTGACGAAGAAGTGACCGATGGAGAACTGTATGTGGCTGGCTTTGAGAATGGAAAAAAGAATTTATTCATGGAGTCTGCCCAGAAGAAAAGATACGTTCGAAACCACCTGATGGGGAAGGTTTATCAGAATCCGATTCTAGGGTTGAAAATGGATTTCTCCTCGATAGGCAATATTGCCGAGAAGTTAATTTCAGCTGGGAACAGACATGTTGGCAGCATGGAATCAAGAGGCGCCGAGCTCCTGGAGGCAGTCAATATTCCCATCCATCGAATGAAAGAAGAACCAAGGAATTTCTCAGGCGGAATGCAGCAACGGGTCCAGATAGCCAAAGCATTGTCCAACAATCCACCCATACTGCTTTTGGATGAGGTCACCACGGGTTTGGATTTATCAGTTCAAGCAAGTGTATTGGATTTAATTAAAAGTCTCCAAAGAGATTTGAATATCAGCATTGTATTGGTATCCCATGATTTGGGCGTAATCCGAATGCTTGCTGACCGTACGCTCGTTATGCTGGAGGGTAAAGTAATCGAGCAAGGATTAACAGATCAAATACTCGAAGATCCACAGCATCCTTATACCCAGCAATTAGTACACTCGCTGCTGTAAAAGAAACCAAACAAAATGGGGGAAGAGACATTGTTGCTGATTAAAAATGGAAAAATAATAACGGAAGACTCGATCCTGATGGACCATGATCTCTTAATTAAGGATGATAGAATTTGCCGGATTGCACCTGTGGGAGAAATCGAAAGAAGCCCTGGGATGGAAGTGCTGGACGCTATGGGCGGATATGTTTCACCCGGTTTCATTGATCTCCATTCGGATTATATTGAACATATGACTGCGCCGCGCCCGACTTCTTTAATGAATTTTAATTTGAGCTTAAGAGAAACGGAAAAGGAACTGATTACGCACGGGATCACGACCATGTTCCACTCTCTGTCGCTCAATAAATCCACTGAATACGCATATAAGCCTATTCGGGAGCCTGAGAATGTTAGGAAGCTTATTGACTTGATTGATCAAACACATACGATGAAGCACCTAGTACGTCATCGTTTTCATGCCCGTTATGAAATCGATAATTTGGAGGATATTGATAGTCTAAGAGAATATGTTTTGGAAAAGAAAGTGCATCTGGTCTCATTCATGGACCACACTCCAGGACAAGGGCAGTATCGGCATCTAGAGATATATCGAAACACTTTAAGGGGGTATAACAATTATAGTGATGAAGCGATTGATGTCATGATCCGGACTCACCAAGTGAAAGAAAAGCTGACGATTGAAAGAATGAAGGAAATTGCCCTGCTGGCAAAAGAAAACAATATTGCCGTTGCCTCACATGATGATGATTCAATAGAGAAGCTTGAATTGGTTCACAGCTTTGGAACGAGTATAAGTGAATTTCCAATCACACTTGAGATTGCCCGTAAGGCCCATGATATGGGGATGTATACTATAGCTGGTGCACCAAATGTGCTTTTGGGAGGTTCCCACAGCGGGAACTTAAGTGCCTCTGAAGCCATTCAGGATGGAAGCATAGACATATTATGCAGTGATTACTACCCTGCGGCCCTGCTGCATTCAATGTTTGAATTAGTCGAAAACCATGGAATGGATCTTGTCGATATGATTAAGCTAGTTACGTTAAATCCCGCAAAGGCAGTCAAGATGGAGGACGAAATTGGATCTATTCACGAAGGGAAAAAGGCTGACATACTTATTATTGAAAAAATTTCGGGTGATTTCCCTGTCATAACAACCGTGGTTGTAGACGGGAAATTAATTCAAAAAACGAATTACAGGATCTGAATTTTAGAAAAGCGGGTGGGAAAGTGGAGAACATATTGGAAATCAATGATTTATCCAAGTCTTTTATTTTACATAATCAACGCAAGAATATCCATGCGGTCAGCAACATTACAATCACAGTGAAAAAAGGCGAATTCATCGGCATCACAGGCAAGAGCGGCAGCGGCAAATCAACCATCCTCAAATCGATTTATGGTAGTTATCGGGTTCAAGAAGGAGAAATCTGGTATGATTCTTCCCACTATGGTGCGATCAATCTGGCAAAAGCAACAGAAAGGGAAATGATTTACCTGCGTAAGCATGAGATAGGCTATGTATCCCAATTTTTAAATGTCATGCCAAGAACTACAGCAAGGCAGCTCGTTACCGGGGCCATCCTTGAAATGGGACAGACCAGGGAAATGGCCAATATCGAAACGGAAAAAATCCTCGGCCACTTTGAAATAGGAAAAGAGCTATGGGACAGTTACCCTGCTACTTTTTCAGGAGGAGAGAAACTAAGGTTAAATATAGCAAGAGCAATGGTGAAAAGGCCGCGGCTCCTCCTGTTGGATGAACCGACTGCAAGTTTGGACCACGATTCTAAAGTGAAGGTGAAAACCCTCCTTGAACAGCTAATGAACGAAGGAACGACAATGCTGGGCATTTTTCATGACTTGGAGTTCATGAATCGGTTAGTAAGTAAGGAATATAGCATGCAGAATGGATGTTTTACTCAAGATATTCAAAAAATTTAACGATGTATTCACATAAATTTTACTGAATATTCAGCCTCCTTAACGGCAGGTTAGCATTGTACCGGTATTGTTAAATGGGAAGTGGCTGAAATGAGAAAAGATCTTTTAATCGGAGGGGAGATTTAACGTGAAAAAATCGATGATGTCCATATTGATGTTAGTTAGTTTGCTGGTATTTACAGGCTGTTCTTCTAACAGTTCAACAGGTGCAAATGAAGATGATACATTGACCGTAGCATGGCTGCCAAATGAATCCGGGGAAGATTTAGGGGAAGCACGCGATGAAATCGGGAAGATCTTAGAAGATGCCACAGGAAAGAAAGTGGAACATAAGACAACTACGGATTATAACATTGCAATCGAGGCCATTGCTAATGGAAATGCAGATTTAGCATTCCTGGGTGCACAAGGATATATTGAAGCAAACAACAAAAACGATCGTGTTCAACCCCTGGTTGTTCCAAGCGGTGAATCAGGTACGTTGGAAGATGCAGTCTATAATAGCTGGCTGGCTGTTCAAAATGCGGATGACTATAAAATGAACGGCGAATATAAGATAGACGGTATCCAAGGGAAAAAGTTCTCTTTCGTATCAAATAGCTCTACATCCGGCTTTAAAGTTCCTTCCACAGGAATCGTTGATTATTTCTCACAGCAAGATAAATTTAAGGAATTAAAAGCCGAGGATTTATTGGAAGGCGGGAAAGATAAATTCTTCAGTGAAGTGCTTTATGGCGGTTCACACCAAGGATCGGCTGTAAACCTTTTAACCGGAAAAGCGGAAGTGGCAGCTTTTTGTGATACTTGTGTCAATAATTATGTGGAGCTGGCTGATGGGGAAGAAAATAAAGCAGGTGCCGTGTATAAGGTAAAGAAGGATGCAGCTGAACCCTTTAACACAGTTACAGATAAGACATTCTCACTCATTTCAGTGACACCAGTTTTGAATGCACCTTTCGTTGTTAACACCGAATTAGTCAGTGAGGAAACACGTGAAAAAATTCTTGAAACGTTGATGTCTGATGAAATGGCAAATAACGAGAAAGTTTTTGTACCGGAAGATTCTAAGTTATCAGGTCTATTTAAACGGGTGAGCGGAAAAGAAAGATTGGTAGAAGTCGAGGATGACTGGTTCAATCCAATTCGGGAATTATCTAAATAAAGGCAGTAATATGTAGGAGGATCATACATGAAAACATTATTGGAAGTGAAAAATGTCTCAAAACATTTTGGAAATGGTACAAAGGCGTTATCCAATATTGACTTCACTGTGAAAGAAGGAGAGTTCGTTTCGATCATAGGGCCATCTGGAGCAGGAAAATCAACTCTTCTTCGATGCATCAATAGGATGATCGATGCTTCTAGCGGAGAAATCATTTTTGATAATGATCATGTATACAAGGTGAATAATAGGGAGTTAAAGAAAGTACGCAGGAAAATAGGGATGGTTTTTCAACATTACAATCTAGTAAATAGACTAAGTGTGATTGAAAATACCCTGCATGGACGATTAGGCTATAAATCTACACTGGCTGGAATCCTTGGCCTTTATAGTGAAGAGGAGAAACTTCAAGCTGCTAAAGTTCTCCAAATTCTCGGTCTGGAAGATATAATCTATAAAAGGTCCGATCAGTTGAGCGGAGGCCAGAAACAACGGGTTGGAATAGCGCGGGCGCTTATCCAAAACCCTAAATTGCTATTGTGCGATAAACCGATTGCCTCTCTTGACCCGAATTCTTCCAAGGTGATCATGGATCATTTAAGGAATATCTGCACTTCCATGGGAATCACAGTTGTAGTCAACCTGCATCAAGTCGATGTGGCCCTGAAATATTCGGATCGAATCATCGGTGTGAATGGCGGCAAGGTTGTTTTTAATGGCACATCTCAAAATATAACCTCAAATGATATCCATCAGATTTATGGATCGGATGAAGGAAAGTTGATTTTTGATTTGGGAGGTTCCCATGTCGGCTGATGTTTTTGCAAGAAAAAGAAGAAATTCACTTGTATTGTTTTTGCTTATCGGGGCTGCGTCGGCTGTTTCCATTATCATTACAGAATTCAGCATCGCAAAAGGGGTTACTTCCGTTCCTAAGGCCATACAATGGTCGTTATCGAATTTTTATCCAACAAAGGATTCCCTTACCAAACTGCCAGACATTTTGATAAAGCTGAAAGAAACACTTTTAATATCCGTTGCAGCTACCACACTCGCGGGAATATTGGCCTTTGTATTTGCGATATTGGGTTCCAATACGACAAGGGTGAATGCCTTTTTCGGAGGTTTTAGCCGAGGGTTAGCCGTTTTATTTAGAAATATTGATGTCTCAATATGGGCGTTGGTTCTGTTATTTTCATTTGGGCAAAGTTCCTTGACCGGTTATTTTGCCTTGTTTTTCGGATCTTTCGGTTTTTTAACAAGAGCTTTTATTGAAACGATCGATGAAGTGAGCTGCAGTTCCGTAGAAGCTTTGCAGACAACCGGAGCAAGTTATCTAACCGTCATTTCGCAGTCTGTTATCCCTTCAACCATTCCGCAAATGATTAGCTGGGTACTTTTTATGATTGAAACGAATATCAGGAATGCAACATTGGTCGGACTGCTTACAGGATCGGGTATTGGTTTTACGTTTAATCTTTATTACAAAAACCTGAGTTATGACATTGCCAGTCTTGTCGTCATTACGATCATCATTTCGATATTATCTATTGAATTGATCTCAAATTATGTGAGGAGGGTGATTTTATAATGCAGGCAGAGGGCCCAATCAAACCATTTCCTTCTCCTACTGGTCAGGATTTAGATAAAATGCTGCTTGAACGGCTATCCAAAAAGCCTTTCTCGAAATCTTCAATCGCGATTAGGTTGAGTGTGCTGGTACTAGCGGTTTTGACCATATACGCTTTTGCCAGTTTTGATTATAAGGATGTTAAAATGTGGGACGCGCTAGTATTGACAGTCGACAATTTGAAGACCATGTTTTTTGAGCCGCATCTAAAGCACTTTACCTTTACTCAAGCGCTTTATCAGGTGTCGATTACATTAGGCTTAGCCTTCTTGACGACAATATTTGGTGCGATCATTGCGCTGATGTTGGGACTTTTAGCGGCTGGAAATATCTCGTCCAAGCCATTATCGATTATCATAAAGGGATCGGTTGCCCTGATTAGAGCCGTACCTACTGTGTTATGGGTCCTCATTTTTGCAGTCGCAGCAGGGTTGGGCAGTGTAGCGGCAGTTATAGGGATGACGTTTCACTCCATAAGTTACCTTGTAAAGGCCTACTCGGAATCCTTCGAGGAAATCGATAAAGGTGCTATAGAAGCCCTGCAGTCAAGCGGAGCGAATTGGTGGCAAATCGTGTTCCAAGTCATCATTCCATCTTCGATCACTTATATCATTTCCTGGACTTTCATGCGCTTTGAAATCAATTTTGCAGTGGCGGTCGCCATGGGCGCAGCGGCAGGCGCAGGAGGAATCGGCTTCGATATGTTCATGGCAAGTGGATTTTACTTTGACTTGAGTGAAATTGGAGCAATCACTTATTTTATCCTGATAATCGCAATCTGTCTTGAAATCTTCGCAACACAAATCAAAAGGAAACTAAAAGCATCATCTTGATACTGGAATGGTTAAATATGGGGTATGCCCATCTGACAATTTGATGCAGCCCCTGACAGTCACGTTCGTCATAGCATGCATGAAAGAAGAGCACAAAATGAAATGGTCTCGGTTTGTAGACAATAGGTGTTCTATCTAAATTTAAAAACAAAGTTGATTGGAACGGAAAGTACGGGACTCCTGCTTAGAAAAGCGTGTCCAGGGGAGACCCCGCAGGCGAAAAGGCGCCGAGGAGGCTCCCGGACCGCCCGCGGAAAGCGAGTGCCTGGAGGAAACGTACAAAAATGTAAAAAGCCTTACAGTCTTAGACCACAAAATGAAGTGGTCTCTTTATTTGTTTGAAAATCGATTTTTATGCTGTCTCCGGCTGACCCTTTAATGGTGTCATTGTCATGAAAGGCTTATATAAGGGCGGACTTTATTTCTTGTATCTGTTTGATATGCCTTTGTTCATGTAAGGATAATAACTCTATCCATTGATCCAATGAGAGGTCCCCGAACAGGGGATGCTTGGCTTTCTTTCTATTTAACAAGATATCTGAATCCATATCATAAAGAACCTGTAATAATCGATCCCTTGATTCTGCCAGCAAATCCATAAGGCTCGATAATTGAAATGGGGTTGAAGAGGGTGAAATGGCCTCAGGGGATGAGAATTTCTTTGTTCTATCAGTAACGAAGTAAATGTTTTTTTGAATGATATTATTAAAATCCCTTTCCCGAATGCCATTTGCTATAACCTCTGTAAAAACCTGCTCCGTAAGATATAAATGATGGCAAATTTGGGCGATGTTCCATACTTCAGGCACAGGCCTATGGTGGAGCATTTTTTCATCCAACTCCGTAATTTCCTCAATTAACTGTTTTCTTGATTCAAATAGCAAATCATACTCGATATAATTCATGAGAACTCCCCTTTTGTGACACCCCAATATGAAAGAAAGCATCACTGAATTTTTTGATATAGGAAAAAACAAAGGGATATCTGATTGCATAAAGAATGTATAAAAACTACGGAAAAAACACCTGATTTAAAGTGGATTCCTGATGATTGAAGGTGTGAGACACTATGCTTTGAAGCAAGGTTTCTATTTTAATAATGAGTGTTAAAAGATATCTCTTATAGTACAACGAAAGGATATGTTTCATTGGTATTTATAATTTTGAGGAAGAAATACAGATCTGGAGCCAGGTCTGTATTTCCATGAGAATCATTTTTTCAGGAGCGTTGATACCCTAATGCCTATGCACATTACTTAAGTTTATGCCTGTAATTGACGCATTACTTGGTTAACGGAAACTTTAATGGGATGGATATCTTTTGAATTCCATAATAAAAGACCTTGATTAAGTGAAATGAAGTAAATAGCCAGTTCCAATGGGTCACCATCCACAAAAATTCCATCCTGCTGTCCTTTACTGATAATACGGGCAATCCCTTTCATGGCAGCGGCATATTTTTGATTCAATTCTTGTTTAATCTCATTAGAGAGTGTGTCGGAATGTTGGGCTTCAATAACAAGGACACGGCGGTCCAAGGCTTCCTCTGGTGAACCGGAAAAAGTAAGTTCAGTGAACCAAACCAGTTGATCCCAAGGTGTGCCTTTTCTATTTTCCGCTTCATTCACGGTTTCAATAAACATATCCAGTACGTTCATGATAATGGAAACGTAAATATTCTCTTTTGATTTGAAGTAATGGTAAAACAGTCCATGACTTAAATTCACGGATGAAGTAATATCGCTGATTTTTGTTGCAGCAAAGCCCTTGCGTGCAAAAATCTTCAGTGCAGCACTGCTGATTTCTTCATAGCGTTGATCTCGGATTATCTTAAATTGTTCATCATTTTTTGGAGCCATCGTTGATTCCTCACTTGCTGAATAATATTTCATCATTGTCGCCTATGGGCTTATAAGACCGGTACGAAACTTTTCTGTTTCATAAACACTCTACCATATAAGTTTATCAAAAAAAATAGTGATGGGGCTTTTTAACATTCACTAACTTATTCGATAGAAAAGGGCGGTTATCCTCGTTCTTCACCGAATACTTTTTTGATTGACTCATCAGTCAACTTTTTGATTGACTTACAAGTCAACGTTATATATTATTGGTTCATGCTAATGTGCATATTCATGATACTGATATAAAAATATGCATAGAGAAGCAGTTCATAGCATTTCAAAAAATACATGCATTGAAAAGGGGATAGAAAAATGAGTAGACTACAAGGGAAAACCGCTATCATCACAGGGGCAGCTGGCGGCATTGGTAAAGGTATGGCCATGGCATTTGTTAAAGAAGGAGCAAAAGTGGCGATCATCGATTTAAATGAAGAGCTTGGGAACCAAACCATTAAAGAACTACAAGAATATCAACCAGAATCCATATTCATCCAAGCTAATCTTGCAGAGCATGACAAATTGGCTTCAATCGTTAAAGAAGTGGCTGATAAATTCGGTAAAATTGATATCTTGGTAAATAATGCACACGCTTCTAGAATGGCTTCCATTGCTGACACAACACAAAAGGAATTGGATTTATCCTTTAATACCGGATTCTATCCGACCTTCTACTTCATGCAGGCTGCACTGCCTTATTTAAAAGAAACACAGGGCAAAATCATTAACTTTGCATCAGGTGCCGGGATTAATGGTGATGTCAATCAAGGTTCGTATGCAGCAGCAAAAGAAGCAATCCGTGGAATTACCCGTGTTGCCGCAAATGAATTCGGTCCATTCGGAATCAATGTCAATATCATTTCCCCGATTGCCAAATCACCAGGCATGCTTCAATGGGCAGAGGAGCAACCAGAATATTATCAAAATATGCTAGCGAAGATTCCTCTCAGAAGACTTGGTGAACTTGAGAGTGACATCGGACGTACAGCTGTATTCTTGGCAAGTGAGGATTCTGATTATATTACGGGTCAAACAATCATGGTGGATGGCGGTTCCATTAAATTGCGTTAAGCGGATGATAGCTGGGTGTTTTTGAGGATTAAACAATAATTGGATATATGGAGTTAAGATAATGTCCATTAATAACCAGTAGTGTTATTTCAAATCGATAACGCTACTGGCTTTTACTGCGGAGATTTTGATGCAATACGGTAGCTTAGGGGGAAACATCGATGAGTAAGAAGAAAAAAATTCACTTTGCTTGGTGGCTATTAGCTGGATTAGCTATTATGGTCGGTGTTGCTAAAGGCGGCATTATGACTGCAGGCGGATTGTTTTTGACACCTGTGACAGGGGATTTGGGCATCGGGATGGGAAGCTTATCCTTGTACTTCAGCATTTCATCAATCGTCACCATGATTTTCCTGCCGATTGCAGGTAAAATGATGGCGAAATATGATATTAGAACAATATTAGTGATAGGAGTTATTTTACAAGCCGGTTCATTTGCTATGTTTGGTTTAATGAATTCCGTATGGGGCTGGTATTTGTTCTGTATCCCTATGTCAATCGGATCCATTTTTGTCTGCCAAATGGCTGGTCCAGTATTGATCAATAATTGGTTTAAAAAGCATAATGGCCTGGCAATGGGAATCATGGTGGCTTCAGGCGGGTTATTCGGGGCAATCCTTCAACCAATGGCAGGTAATCTAATTGATAGCCAAGGCTGGAGAAATACGTATATCATTTTAGGTGTATTAGTGATGGCAATCGTAATCCCGATCGTACTCTTAACGATCAGGATGGCCCCACAGCAAAAAGGCATGCAGCGGCTTGGGGAAGACGAAGCTGATAATGATGAAAAGGCTATTCATAAAGTGGGTGCTAATAAAGGGGTCACAGCAGCAGTAGCAAGAAAATCTTCAGCATTTTATACATTGCTTCTGTTTTTCTTCTTTATAACGGCGATAGGAAGTTTTGGTCAGCATGTAGCCCCATTCGCGATGGGCTTGGGCTATGATGTTACATTTGCGGGTAATGCAATGGGAGGCTGGTCGATTGGTGTGTTATTAGGCGCTTTAGCCTTCGGTGTTCTATCGGATAAAATTGGAGCGAAAAACACAGCACTTTTTGCGATGATAGTAGGTTTGATTCCAATTGTAATCCTTTTGGCCATACCGGAAAATTCAGCAATGTTTACATTGGCCATTGCTATCTATGGATTTGTAGTTGCATCTATCGGCACATTGGGACCGCTGCTGACATCTGCGTTGTTCGGCAATAAAGAATACAGTGAAATCTATGCTTCTGCTGTGGTAGGTTTAGCAGTCGCGGGGATCGTTGCTTTACCGGGATACGGATATATCTATGAATTCACAGGCAGCTATACATCCGTACTCTATGTGATCGCTATCATGTTAATCATCAATTTAGCATTGATTATCCTTGCATTCAAAGGGAAAAGGAAACTCGAGGAAGCTGGGCATTGGAATTGATTTTTTCTAAAGCATGAGCCAATATATTTAAAAAGGGCGGGAGAATTATTTCCCGTCCTTTTTCTCTTGAATAAGGAAAGTTGCTAACGCAATGGGAAGCTTATAAACTGAAGATAGAAAAAATGAACTGGGATGGTGAATGCCAATGGCTAAAACAATAGTTGAAAAACTGAATTTACATAAATATGAGCGGGTGGCAGTCCTCAATCAGCCAGCCGGGACGGATTATTTAGCAGAGCTGCCGAATTACGATACAGAGCTTACTGAAAGTGCCTATGATCTTATATTTGCCTTTGTATTGGATATGGATACTTTAAGGAGAATCGTGGATAAGGTGATCGAGAAGAATCATTTGAGTAAAAACGGCTATATTTATTTGGCGTACCCCAAGAAGGGGAATAAAGAATATGCTACATATATTCATCGTGATGATCTGATGCAAGGTCTTGGTGCAAATGATGAAGGGTATGTAGGCTCGAGCGACCTGAAGTTTGCACGTATGGTTGGGTTGGATGAGGTCTTTACGGTAGTCGGACTGAAAGAAGATTCGAAAAATAGAAACCGTCCATCTACCAAAGCAAGCCAATCAGTAGATGATTATATTGAAATGATTTCTGAAATTGAGAAAGATTTGCAGGATTCTCCTGATTTGCTTGCGTTCTATCAATCACTTACCCCAGGGTACCGTAAGGATTGGGCCCGTTACGTATATAGTGCAAAACAAGAGGCGACACAAGTGAAACGGCGCCAGGAAATGAAAACGATTTTAGGAGAAGGTTACAAGAGCAGGGATCTATATCGAAGAAATAAATGAGGGTGGGGAATGTCTTCCATTCTCTTTTTTTCTTGTTCTGTCCATCCTATCAAAAGCATATACTAGACCGAATCCAAACTTAAATCGTAATAATTATGATTTGCGAGGTGGTTAAATATGCTTTTGAAACGCTACACGGGAAATTTGCTGTTATTGATTCTGCTGTTTTTGCTGCTGGCATTCTTTTTTCTAGGCGATGTTTTCATTCCCAAAGCGATTGATTTCTCGGACTACCCGATGCTTCACTCTCTGTTCGTCGTGTTTTTGGGATTGTTTTTAGAATCGATTCCTTTCCTGTTCCTCGGGGCCATTGCCTCATCGTTCATCCAGTTGTTCATCAGTGAAGAAATCATTCAGCGAATGATACCAAAAAGACCCCTGACGGCCATTTTTGCCGCGATAGGGGCGGCGCTGATCATTCCGGTTTGCGAATGTGCGATCATCCCGGTCGTCCGGAAATTGATTCAAAAGGGTGTCCCGGTCCATGCAGGTGTTGTTTTGCTCGTAACTGCCCCAATATTGAATGTCATCGTTTTTGGCTCAACTTATTATGCGTTCCAAAATAATCCGGCCATTCTATATGGAAGAATCATTCTTTGTGTCCTGACGGCCATAATCGCAGGCTTATTCATTCATATGTTCAGCACGAAAGATGTGGTGAAAGAGGACAAGCTGGAACTGGTACGAGGGCATGAACATGATATTCAGTCCAGTAAATGGACAAGCTTCATTGATCATACTTCGCAGGAATTTTTTATGGTCGGCAGATACTTTATCATCGGGGCCTTGTTTGCCAGTGTATTTCAAGTGTTCATGGATCGGTCCGTAATGGCCGATATTGGTCAGGCGCCAATAAAAGGAACGGCGTTGATGATGGGAATTGCATTTGTGCTTTCACTCTGTTCATCAGCTGATGCATTCGTTGCGGCCTCCTTTTCCCATAGTTTTCTGCCAGGCTCCATACTGGGTTTCCTTGTATTTGGTCCCATGCTGGATTTGAAAAATGTTTTGATCATGATGTCCTGTTTTAAACGGAGCTTCGTCGTCACGTATGTCCTGCTTGTTTTCGCAGTCGTCTTCAGCCTATGCCTGATTGCAGGTGGATTGATCAGTAAGGGGGGCTTCTGATGGGACGTTTTTTTATCCAAAGACTTGAAGGATTGCTGCTGCTTGGACTGGGCCTCATGATCTTTAAATTGTATGTTTCAGGATATTTAACGAAATTGATTGCACCCAAAATGATTCCATATGCATTGGCGGCGCTTTTTGCCTTTTTAGTGATCAGCCTTCTCCGAATGAAAAAACAAAAGCAAAGTGGACATCATTGTGATTGCGGATCGAATGGAGAGTCTTCCTCGTCCGCACTGGTCCTGAAATATAGTTTGTTCTTCATTCCTATTCTTCTGGGTTTCATCTTGACCGATTTTACATTAAGCGGGGAAGTGCTGGCGAAAAGGGGGATGGCAAAGCAGCAGGCACAAATGGTAAGTTCATATGATTCAGGGAAACATGCGAATGGGGAGGAAATCTCCGTAACCGATGATAATTATTTTGAAGTACTGGATGATTTACTGAACAACCTCGATACGATCGAGGGGAAGGAAATAGAGATTTCCGGCTTCATATACCGTGAGGATGAATTTACGAAAAAACAAATGGCCATCTCCCGCCTCTCCATGTCCTGCTGTGTGGTCGATGCGACGTTATACGGATATATGGTCAATGGGAACGTGGAAGGAATGAAGACGAATGATTGGTATAGGATTACAGGGACATTAAAAAAAGGAAGCTATAAAGGGGAACCTGTACCGGTGATCGATTTAAAAGAGTCGAAGAAAATAAAGGCACCCGAAGAAGCTTATTTATATGAAAATGTACAAATCATTCAGTAGAAGCGGAAAACCCGGCAAAAGGATGTTTGCCGGGTTTTCCACTGGTGTCATTATCCTTCCGATCGGGATGGAAAAGAAGCGTTATCCGTGGGGGAAATATTGCCAAAAGGGATATAAGGTCAAAGTTGAACACTCAGGTAAATAACTAACAAAAAAATTGGACAGGGCAAACAAAGAAGGAATACAAACTGTCATGATCATTGGAGAAGTGTAGTGATAGCGAATCTCATAAAATTAAAGATATGAAAACTGGGAAGGAGAATTCCTCTGTCATTCATAATTGAAGGCGAACGATGACCTTAAGGGCACCTGATTCTTTGCATTTTCATACTATATGGGATAAAGAACAGGGAGGGGTAGGCCATGTATGGGCATGAAGGTGAGTGGATTAGACAGCAGGATAAATTGATTAACCAGCTTGAAAAGGCGATAAATGGCGAGTACAGTGCCATCCAATGTTATGAGAAATTAGCTGCATTAGCGCCGGATGAAAAACAGAGGAAACAAATCATAGAAATAAGGGAAGATGAAATAAAACATTTTCAAGCATTCACCCGTATTTACAACAGTTTGACCGGGATGCAGCCAAAGCCTAAAGTGACGGAAATATGTCCGGACTCCTATGCGGCCGGAGTGGAATTTGCCGTTCAGGATGAACAGGAAACCGTGGATTTTTATCTGGATGTTGCAGATGGTGCGTCTGATAGAACCATTCGAAAGGCGTTCAGGCGTGCTGCTGCCGATGAACAAAACCATGCCGTCTGGTTTTTATTTTACTTAGTTAAACTCAAAGGTTGATTCGATCGTAAGGAAAGTTGAAAAAATAAGCCACGATAATATCCTGGCTTATTTTTACTGGATCGATGGCAACTGACCCTTGATAGGAAAAAAGCAGTAAACATCCGGCAATCGATAAACTTGTGGCGATCCTTGTTGATGGACGTTCTTTTATGAATAGCCATTCAAGGAATCCGGCGATGATGGGGGCGCTGCTAAGTGTAATGATGATGCCGATGGCCATTCCGGTCATGCTGGAAGCCATGAAAAATAGCGGCAGATAACAGGCCATTCCTAATGTGGCTAAGATGGTTTCATTCATCGCGTTAATTTTTTTTGCCAGATTGCAATGATCAAGAATGCGGCTCCGCCGACTGCCAAGCGGACGGCCCCCATTGCATGGGTTTTATCGGGAGCGAATGACTGGGCTGTACCGGTCGTTCCCCACAGCATTGCGCCAAGGATGACGAGTAAATAGGGGGATTTTTCCTACATGAAATTTTCTTGTGATAAAGATTTGCTATTCAGACTATATGGATGTGCTGATTAAGTCAAAGGGTCCATTTGTTCGGGAGAACGTAACATAGTATAATGGCCTTACAATGGAAAAGAGTGTAAGGGGGGATAATCTTGTCTTCAGGTAATCGAAACAATCAAATTGGACCGCCGCGGTTCGCTATTGCCATTCACTCACTGGTTTGGCTCGCACAAAGCGAAAAGCTCCTGACAAGTTCGGCAATCGCTTTAAAGGTGAAGTCACATGCCACTTTTTTAAGAAGGGTGATGGCACAGCTTGCAACTGCGGGGATTGTCGAAACAAAGGAGGGACGGGAAGGCGGATATAGCTTAAAGGTGCCTGCATCTCAACTGACTTTGGCGGATGTGTATCAAGCGGTACGGCCGGAATGTCTTGTTTGTATGGAAACGAGCGAATGCGGTGAAGTCGGGAAGCAGCTGGATACGGCTTTGGAGGAGATCATGAACGAAGCCGAAAAGGAAACATTGCGCCTGCTAAAGGGCTATACATTGGAAGAATTCATGAAAAAAGTCGACTTCACCAATTTTGAAAATGAGTGTCTAGGGTAATATCCTTGCAAGAGGATACCCAGGATTATATAATGTGCTTAGTGTGATTGCATTTAAAATAAGGAGGTATTTACATGAAGGTGGAAATTTGGTCGGATTATCAATGTCCGTTCTGTTATATAGGAAAGCGTCGATTCGAAGAGGCGTTAAAGCAGTTCGAAAATAAAGATCAGGTAGAGGTTTCATTTCGCAGTTTTGAGTTGAATCCAGAGGCTGAGCGGGATATCAACATGACTCAAAATGAAATGCTGGCCAAGAAATACGGCATGTCTCAAGCGCAGGTGGAAGCGAACAGCCAGAACCTGACTCAACAAGCCAAAGAATTGGGACTCGATTATCATTTGGACAAAGTGGTCTTAACGAATTCATTCGATGCCCACCGTTTGATGCATTTTGCTGAATCAAAAGGTAAAGAGAATGAAATGAATGAACGCCTATTTAAAGCTTACTTTACGGAAGGCAAACATATTGGCAATCACGCTATGTTGGCTAGTTTGGCTGAAGAGGTTGGCCTTGAAAAGTCCGAGACGGAGGCCATGCTGGCAGGAACGGCATTCACGGCAGAGGTTAGGGGAAATGAGCAAGAAGGAAGCCTGCTTGGAATTACAGGCGTGCCATTCTTCGTCATTAACCGCAAGTATGGGATCTCTGGTGCCCAGCCACCAGAAGCATTCCTGGATACGCTAAAAAAAGTATGGGCTGAGGAAAATCCGCTTACGATCGTGAATGATCCAGCAACAGGTGACGCTTGTACGGACGGTTCTTGTAACGTGCCGGAAAAATAATGAAGATATGAAGAAGGAGACCCGAAACTGGGGTCTCCTTTTTTACTTAAAAAGGAAATGTTATGTATGGCAAAGAATATAGTGTACAGGATGGCTTTTCAAAAAAGTACGAAATGAAAGGGAGCTAAAAGGTGTATATAATGATTGGAATACTAGTCTTCGTGATTGCATGTGCAGTAACTGCCAAACTAATTTCCTATAAATATTGGACATGTATTTATTCAGCATTCGGGAACGAAAATTATTTTAAGGCGGTTGCGAAGTTGGAAAGGGAAGGGGTACAATTCAAAACGAAAACGCCTATGAATTTAGGCTCCGAAAGAATTCAGAATCGCCATGAAACCACTCAATATGATGTTTTTGTAAAAAAAGAACAGAAGCATATTGCCCAAAGGGCACTAAACAAGAATTAACAAAAGGTAAATCGTTGAAAATAGCTGTCCTGATGGCAGCTTTTTTATTGCCGGTGTTCATACATACTACATCCCATTTCATAATTATTTTTAAATGATGCGGACAGTATACAACTTGGAGTGGAACGCCATGTCAAGATTTACTTCCTAGGAAACTCACGAGTAAAAGCCCGGAACTCACGAGTATTTGCTCCAAACTCACGAGTAAACGTTCGAAACTCACGAGTAAACGCTCGAAACTTACGAGTATCCCCTCCAAACTTACGAGGGTGAGACTAATAAGAAGAAAAATGCTGCTAATCCACTTTTTCCTTTGAATTTATATAGGATAAAAGAAAGAAAAAGCGTTGGATTTTGATTTGGAATTGGTTTTTTATAGTTTCAAAGACTGAAAATTTGTATAATGGGTGAGATGGATTTAATTGAATGTACATATAGGAGGGGCATGGATGAGTAAGCTTAATGGCAGGACCGTTGCTTTATTGGGAGCAAGGAAGACGGAAGAACTTAGTAAAATCGTTCAAAATCTTGGGGGAGTCCCGCTCGTTCGCCCGGCACAGGGGACGGTATTCCTTGATGATTCCCATTTGGAAGAAGATGTAACCCGGTTGATGGAAGGGGAGTTCGATTGGATTATCCTTACGACGGGAGTGGGGACGGAATTATTATATAAAACGGCCGTGAAGATGGAAGCGGGAGATCGTTTCATAGAAGCCTTGCAGTCTATGAAGATTGCAGCTAGGGGCTATAAAACGGTGAATATGCTGAAAAAGCTTGGCCTGCAGCCATTAATCCGTGATGATGATGGCAGTACGGCAGGGCTTGTTCGCAATCTGGAAGGCCATCTGCCAAGAGGTGTAAAGGTTGCTTTGCAGCTTCACGGCGATCCGGCGCCACTTTTGATGAACTGGTTGGATGAACAAAAAGTGGAGCATAAAGAAATCCTGCCATATGAACATATACCGCCCGAAAAAGAAACGATGCAGCAGCTGATCCAAGAACTCCTTGAAGGCAAAATCGATTCGGTTGTGTTCACGAGTGCACCGCAGCCGCGAAATTTAATGAGATTTGTCCGTGAAAAAGGTGTGGAGGATAAGATAGCCGACCTGTTTGCATCAGATGTAATTGCTCTTGCGGTCGGAAAGGTAACGGCACAGGTGGTAATCGATGAAGGGATCGAGCGTGTCATTTATCCTGAAGATCAACGGATGGGCAGTGCAATGGTGGAGCTGGTGAAATATTATCAGGGAATAGCAAGCAGATAGGGGAGAGTGCAGCATGACCAAGGGCAAGGTCTATTTTGTGGGTGCAGGTCCGGGAGATGTGGGCCTGATTACCGTCAAAGGTCAAAAAGCGATTGAAAAAGCGGACGTCATTTTATATGATAGATTGCTAAATCCCAAACTGTTGGAGGCTGCCACCTTCGATTGTGAATTGATATATTGTGGCAAGACACCTTATACTACTGGCATCAGTCAAGGGGAAATCAATGAGCTGCTAGTTTCCAAAGCACTCGCAGGGCATCGGGTCGTCCGTTTGAAAGGCGGTGATCCTGCCGTTTTTGGAAGAGTCGGGGAGGAAGCGGAATCGTTGAAGGATGAGGGAATCCCATTCGAAGTCATTCCGGGGGTTACGTCCAGCATTGCTGCATCCATGTACGCAGGAGTCCCCGTCACACATCGGGATTACGGACGCTCCTTTGCGATGGTGACGGGCCATGACCGAACGAAGAAGGATATAGATTGGAGCGGGCTTGTTAGTATAGATACGGTTGCCTTTTATATGGGTGTGGCCAATCTTCCGTATATCCGTGAAAATTTGATCAATCATGGAAAGGCGGGGAACACGCCGGCACTCGTCATTCAATGGGGGACATATGGAAGACAGGAAAGTGTCGAGGGGACCTTGGATGATATCGTTGAAAGGGTAAATGAAAGGTCGCTTGGCAATCCTGCGATCACCTTGGTCGGGGATATCATTTCACTAAGGGGGAAACTGCAATGGTTCGAAAAGAAGCCACTATATGGACAGCGGTTTTTAGTGGCCCGGACCGGAACGGCAAAGAGTTCCTTGGCGGAAGCCCTGCATGAACTTGGCGGCGAAGTCATCGAGTTTCCTAAATGGAATGCGGCAAAAGTGAAAATAGAAGAAAGTCAGCTGCTCTCTTTTCTTTCGTATGATCGAATACTCTTCACTTCGCCCGAAAGTGTCTATGGATTCTTGGATTCACTCACAGAACATGCTATTGATTTCCGCCGGATTTCTTCTAAGTTATATGTATTATCAAGGAAATCAAAAAAGGCTTTACAGCAACGGGGACTGACGGCCGAGCTCAAATCC
The DNA here is from genome assembly GCF_022603275.1 of Peribacillus sp. Aquil_B1. NCBI lineage: Bacteria > Bacillati > Bacillota > Bacilli > Caryophanales > Bacillaceae > Peribacillus > Peribacillus sp. Aquil_B1. The sequence continues at coordinate 533,412 of NZ_JAKXEE010000001.1, forward strand.
GAGATGACAGAAGCCGGAACCCTGTTGGTTGTTGGAGATCGAGACAGGGATCTTAGAGATTCGGCTCATGGGGACGGAGACTATATTCAATCAATCGCTAAATTTGTCGATGAAAGATTCCTTGAAATCTTACCGAGAATGCTGGATGGGAAAGCTGTAGGAACGGTGCTTTTTTCGAATCGGCATTCTGTTGATATGCTGATGCAATATGGGAACAAGGCAGACGTGGATATTGAAGGGCTGCTAAATCAAGCCTCCATCGGGGTGATCGGGGAAAGTACCGGCAATAGACTTCAAGACTATGGATTTACGTTGGATATGATGCCCAAAGAACCGTCTGTCGAACAATTGGTGGAGTTGATCGTGAATAGGAATGTTTTTTAGGCTCTGATAAAAACAGAGTCTATTTCCTTTGGAGGGCTTCATTTTTCTATAGAAATGTTGTTTACATTCAGTGTTATGGCCTATCGTGTTATCATTTAATTATGGGACATAACTGGAAAATGAGAGAATTGATGTTTACCATTCAAAGACAGGGGGTGACGTAATGTTTAATGTTGTTGATATTTTATGGCAATTATTCTACCTAGCCCTACTAGTTCTGCTATTCGTAATGGTCGTGAAGTCGATCCGTTTCTTTATAAAACATATGACAAAAATGAATAACCTTGAAAATAAAAGAGATGAATTACATGATCGATTGAAAAAGAAGGATGAGTGACTGCCGTATCTCCGGTTCGGTTTCCTGTTTGCGAGTTATAGCTTGACTTAACCTTGCCAAATGGACGCTCGTAAGATTTTGAGGAGTAAAGAGTAAAAGTCTTTTATTCCTTCCCAGATTGGGTATTATATATAAGTGACTTTTCCAGGGAGGCGAAGCAAATGAAACGGACATGGGAATACGTATTAAGTATCATAGGCGTGAGCATCGCTGCAATTTTTTTAATCGTGACGATCATAACGGCCGTTTATCTCAACAGTATCGATTTAAAAGAAATGGTGGACTACTCATTAATGACAGATTCTCAGGAGTTTTCCTCATCTGAAATTGATATGTCAGTCAAATTTTTCATGGGCTTATTATGGGCTGGGATCATATCGCTGTTCATTGCCTTGGCAGGCGGTTTGATCGCTATCTTTCTATTAAAGGGCGGCAAAGCGAAGGGAGCCGGGATCTTATTGATCATTACGGGCATTCTGACGATTTTTCATGTTTGGCCGCTTATCTTCTTCATCATACCGGGAATCATGTGCCTTGTAAGGAAGCCAAGGGATACGGTGGAAGTGATTGAATGATCCTACACCATACATAGTTCTGTGATTTGAAAAAAAAGGAGCTGGTCTGATTATGCGGGTAAGCTCCTTTTTTTGGTGTAAGGATATTTTAGGGTGATATCCCTTTTTGTGCCAGCAATCACCAGTCTATCATGTTACTATTATTTTATCTAAAGTTTAAAACAAAGTTGATTGACGGAAAGCGAGTGCCCTACGTTTCAATCGACGTCCGAGATTTTACAAATCCTCATAAAAAATATAGATACACTTGATTTTCATCGAGTTTGTCTACAATCTGTTGGATTCCCGCCATAGGGAATCCTTTTTGATGTCTGAATATGTTTCGCTGATAGGTATGCATATATAATAGTAGAAAGTGTCCTTCAGGGTGGAGTGGCTATTGATAAAAATGTTATAATTGTAAATAGATGTAATATAAAGTGATCTGAAGGGGGATTGTTTATGGGCAAAGAACACGGGCATGTAAACTGGATGGATCAGATTTTTAAGGAATATGAACGTGACGGCGGATTGAAGAATAATCCTGGCTTTGGAAAACCGCTTCCGGAATCGGCGTTATCGGGAAATATATATGACAATTTCTTGACAAAGGCCAAGGATGCCGGCTACCTTCCGCTTTGGATAAAATGGCAAAAAGAAATTCGGGAAGAGCTATCCGGATTAGTTCGATTGAAAAAAATGAATGGACCTGAATCTGAAATAATGAAACGAATTGATGAAATAAATGAGAAAGTCCATACATATAATGCGATTTGTCCAGCCAAAATGCAACGCAGGGAAATAGAGTTGGAAAGCATCGATATCCAATATGAAAAATGGAAGTAATTGATAATGTGTAAAATGTGGGTATTTGTATGACGTGATCATTAAAGGATTATGATATAATGGCATGAATAAAAAACAGAGAGAGGGACTTCGATTGGAAAATAGAAAAGAAGTTTTTTCATGGATAAAAGCGATATTGATTGCAGTCATTCTAGCTTTTTTAATTCGAACGTATATTTTTGCACCGATTGTCGTGGACGGTGAGTCAATGATGCCGACTCTGCAAGACCACGAAAGAATTGTTCTTACCAAGTTTGGAACGAATATCGATAATATCGACCGGTTTGATATTGTCGTTTTTCATGCAACGGTCGATAAAGATTATATAAAAAGAGTGATCGGTCTGCCAGGAGACCATATTGAATATAAAGATGATACGCTTTATATTAATGGGAAAGCTTATGAAGAACCATACTTGGACAAATATAAGAATCAGATGGCAGGGGTGCCGCTGACTGAATCCTTCAAGCTCGAAGATATTACAGGCAGCATGACTGTGCCGGAAGGTCAGCTGTTCCTTATGGGGGACAATCGCCAAAATAGTTTGGATAGCCGTGAAATCGGTACGATTTCCGTCGATGAAATTGTAGGCAAGGCGAATCTAGTGTATTGGCCGATCAATGAAATAAAGATTGTGAAATAAGAAGAAGCGGACTCAGGTTTAGAGTCCGCTTTTTTGTTGCGTTTTTCATTCCATTATCATACAGGTTTTTCAACAAAAAACGTGTCGATTCTACTTTTTTTTATCTTTTTTTATGAAAATCAACTCATTTGGGTTAAATTAGGTTATCCTATTAAAAAGAAGTAATCACGTTACCCAGGCCCGCATTAGAAATTGGATTACTTTAAAAAAGGGTGCTGAGATGGAGTACTATAGATGGATATGGTAAAGGATTTAATATCAAACTATGGTTATTTCGCAATATATGGGCTGTTGGCCATTGGGATTATTGGCTTGCCGGTTCCTGATGAGTTCATGATGACTTTTGTCGGCTATTTGTCATCCATTTCCGTTTTGAATGTCCAGGGAGCATTCCTTGTCAGTTTCCTTGGATCGATATCCGGGATGCTTTTCAGTTATTTCATCGGGAAAAAGGTAGGGAAGCCTTTTTTGAGGAAGTATGGTAAGTGGATTAAAATGACCCCCGCGAGGTTGGAAAAATTGGAGAAATGGTTCAATAAATACGGTCCTTGGACCATTATCATAGCCTATTTCATCCCAGGAGTCCGTCACTTCGCCAGTTACATTTCCGGTATGAATGGAATGGGGAAACGAAAGTACTTTATCTTTGCCGGAGCAGGGGCTTTCAGTTGGTGTTTGGTATTTACGACTTTTGGCTATTTCATTGGTGTGTTAACTTAACTCATTTCAACTTCAAAATTTCTTTATTGAATCAGAAAAAACCGTTTCTGGATTCCGGAAACGGTTTTTTCCATTTCTGCCTATATTTATTGAGCTGAGTATCCGCCGTCGATGACAAGCTCGGCACCAGTTACGTATGAAGCGTCATCGGATGCTAGATAAAGCACGGCATTTGCAATATCCGCCGGCTGACCCAAGCGTTGTAATGGCGTTGCCTTGATCATTTGGTTCACTAACTCTTTTGACTCTTCTAATTTTTGAGTCATTGGTGTTTCGATGATACCAGGGAATATAGCATTGACACGGACACCCATGCGGCCATATTGCGTTGCGGCAGCCTTGGAAATAGCACGAACGGCACCTTTTGAAGCAGAATAAGAGTTTAAGCCCATTCCGATTTGAGCAGTAAAGGAAGAAATGTTCACGACTGCGCCTTTACCTTCTTTAGCCATGTAAGGAACAACGTGCTTCATTCCAAGGAATGGTCCAAATCCATTGATGCTTAACATTAGCTGCCAATCGGCCAATGACGTATCGTTAATGCCTTTTTCCGTTGAGATACCGGCATTGTTAACCAATATGTCGATCTTGCCAAATTTAGCGATAACTTCATCCGTCACTTTTTTCCAGCTTTCGTCTGAAGATACATCAAGTACGGCTCCGTGGACGTTATCCAATTCATTCACAACAGCTACAGCTTTTTCATTGATATCAGCAGCAATGACTTGTGCTCCTTCTTTTGTGAATAGGTCAACCATTTCCCTGCCCATACCAGATGCTCCGCCAGTGATAATGGCTACTTTATTAGTCAATCTTCCCATCATGATCACTCCTAATGTGTTGTTATAACGATGAAAATATGTTCAAGCATAGTTCAAAAGTTATATTATCAACGAGCAATACTATAACTCCTTCTAGAATCCGTCAAGCATTTTATTTTTCCGCTTGCGATTTTACTTTTTCTTGCTGGATAATAAAATGATTGTGGAAAAAGAATTTCCACGTTGAGAGCGTTATCAATCTTTTAATCTACAATTTGATACCGTAGATTATCAATATCTAAAATAGCTTAATCTGTTCTATTTGAACCGATTCACAAGTAATCTTGTAGAGGCATCGTATGATGCTGGGGAGCACCATATATTCAATTCTAGTGATTAAAACCGAATACTGCAATCTTTTTGTACTTTAAATACAAATTTTTATAACGTCATTCCAATTCTAACTTTTCAGAACTTTTCTGTACATTGGAGGTCATCATTTTATGAATAACAGAATGTATCTTTCCCTGGCCATCCCGCTAACGATTTCGACGATGAGTACACCCTTGCTCGGTGCGGTCGATACGGCTGTGGTTGGGAAGCTGAGCGATCCCGCCTATATTGGCGGGGTGGCTGTCGGAACCATTATTTTTAATACGATGTATTGGCTTTTTGGTTTTCTTCGGGTCAGTACATCTGCCTTCGCTGCACAAGCGGAGGGGGCAAGGGATGAAAAGCAAAGCCTAATGGCCTTGGTTCGGCCTTTTTTCATAGCAGCGATCATCGGTCTTCTTTTTATCTTGATCCAAAAGCCCATTTTGAATGTTTCGTTAGGCGCAATCAGTCCGGAATCGGACGTTTCCGCCTTTGCCGCAGACTATTTCGGCATCCGGATATGGGGTGCACCTTTTGCATTATTGAACTATGTCATCTTAGGCTGGTTAATCGGGAAATCCAAGATAAAAACATCTTTGTTCATTCAAGTTTTCATGAACGTGATCAATATAGTCTTATGCCTTGTCTTTGTAAATGGCTTTTCATGGTCTGTATCAGGGGTTGCTGCCGCTTCATTGATATCAGAGGTTGCCGCGTTTTTCCTGGGTTTGTGGGTGATCCGGAAAGCGGTCAACGTACCGGATTCATTTTCATTCCGGGAGGGGTTCGATCGGGCTTCCCTAAAAAAAATGATGGTGGTCAACAGGGATTTATTCATCAGGACCATTTGCCTGATCACGGTTTTCAATCTTTTTACGGCCAAGGGAGCCACTTTCGGGACAGAGACACTGGCGGCAAATGCCGTACTTATACAAATCCATTACCTGATGGCCTATTGCTTTGATGGCTTCGCGAATGCATCAAGTCTTCTGGTCGGGAAGGCGATTGGTTCGAGAGATATAAACCTTTATAAAAAAACACTCTCACTATCGGCGCGGTGGGGCTTATATGCTTCTGTCATACTTGCCGCATCTTACTATCTATTCAGCGATGAGGTCATTCTCCTTTTCACGGATATTCCCGGTGTCATCGAACTGGCCCATGAATATGGACTTTGGATAATCCTATTCCCGTTCAGTGCCTTTATTGGACTCATTTTTTATGGAGTGTTCACCGGTGCGACCGAAGCCGTTCCAGTAAGGAACTCGATGCTTCTTGCACTAATGGCTTTTTTGATTGTCCAGTTCTCAGCAGTCAGCAATCATGGCAATCATGGATTATGGCTTGCATTCCTGGCTTTCAGTTTAGGACGTTCCGTGTTTTTAGCATTATACATCCCAAGGCTAAACCGAAAAGTAACAAAGCATATGGATGCCGATAGTTTAATGAAATCATCTTCTTTTTAATAAAAGAGGGTGTTTTTTATTTATGTAAGGGGTTTTATCGGTAGTTTGACGGTAGCGATAATACGGGAATACGAAGAATAGGTAGCAACGCTTGGCGAATCAGGTAGTAAAAGTGATAAAATGAAAAATATATATAAAAGAGGAGTTGTCGTATTTTGAGTGAATTGAATTGGCGAGAAGAAGTTGAAAAACGGAAAATGGACTTATTGCTGGATACACAAAACTTATTGAAAATAAAAAGTGTACTGGATGAGGAACATCCTACAGAGGAGGCCCCATTCGGTAAGGGGGTGCAGGAAGCGCTTGAATTCATGCTTCAATTAGGCGAAAAAGACGGCTTTACTGTGAAAAATGTCGATAATGTCGCTGGTCATATTGAAATGGGTGAAGGCGAGGAGTTAATCGGGATATTATGCCATGTCGACGTTGTACCTGAGGGAGATGGCTGGAGTTCGGATCCGTTCGGCGCTGAGATCCGCAATGGCCGCATATATGCTCGCGGGGCAATCGATGATAAAGGGCCGACGATGGCTGCTTATCATGCGATGAAGCTGGTCCGGGAGCTAGGAGAACCTTTGAATAAACGTGTGAGGATGATCATTGGAACCGATGAAGAATCGAACTGGCGCTGCGTTGACCGGTACTTTGAGGTGGAGGAAATGCCCTCGATCGGCTTCGCACCAGATGCTGACTTCCCGATCATCAGTGCGGAAAAAGGAATCTGGGATTTCTCGGTCATACATCCTGCCGATGCAGGAAATGGTACGAACTCAGACGTGAATGTTATCGAATTTTCTTCAGGGCGAAGGACGAATATGGTACCGGATTTTGCAACGGCCATTGTGGAAGCGGCCAACCCTGCTGAAGTGGCGGCAAACTATCAGGATTATTTGCGAAAATACTCATTGAGCGGCCAAGCCGTTCCGCAAAAAAATCAAGTGCTGCTTGAAATGAATGGTGTCTCGGCACACGCGATGGAACCGAAGAATGGAAAAAATGCAGGTCTCCTTTTAGCAGCATTTTTAGCTGATCTTACTCTCGATCCACATGCGAAAGCCTATTTCACTTTCATTAAGGATCGTTTGTTTGAAGATTCCCGCGGGAATAATTTAGGTGTGGCTTACTCGGATGAGCAAACAGGTGAACTGACGCTCAATGCCGGTGTTTTCAATTATTCAAAACAAGGGGACAGCTCGATCGGTTTCAGTATGCGATATCCGGTGACGTTTGAGTGGGAACAGCAAAAGGCGGCATTGGAAGAAAGACTTGCAGCATATAATTTGAAAGTGAAGACCAATTCGCATTCGACTCCACATTTTGTGGACAGTGAAAGCTTCTTGATTAAGACCTTGCAGGAAGTATATGAAGCGGAGACAGGTGAAAAAGCTGAACTCCTTTCGATTGGCGGCGGAACATACGCCCGTTCATTGAAAGAAGGCGTAGCATTCGGCCCGCTTTTCCCTGGAAGCGAAGACATTGCGCATCAGAAAGATGAATATATTGATATTGAAGATATGCTTAAGGCAACGTCCATTTATGCACGTGCCATTCATGAATTGGCTAAATAAGAGGCAAAGAGGGAGAAAGACATGGGAAAAATCATTTTTAACGGCGACCTTAAAAGCAGGTCCGAAGTAAAGGTAGATATTGAAGACCGGGGATATCAATTCGGTGATGGCGTCTATGAAGTCATTCGGGTTTATAATGGTGAATTATTTGCGGGGGATATGCATTTGAACCGGCTGATCGACAGTGCGAAGTTGATACAGATGAAAGTTCCCTTTACCATAGCGGAAATCAAAACCCGCATGAAAGAGCTGATCGCTGAAGATCAACTGAAGGACGGTATTGTCTATATGCAGCTGACAAGAGGAGTATCAACGCGTACACACTCTTTTCCAACAGCAGTGGTGGAACCGGTCTTTGTCGCCTATACCAAGGAAATGCCTTATACAGGCAAAATGAAGCCAGGGGTCAATGCTGTTACCACCGACGATATCCGCTGGCTGCGCTGTAATATCAAAAGTTTAAATCTACTGGGTAATATAATGGCTAAACAGCAAGCGGTGGAAGCCGGCTGTGATGAAGCGATCCAGCATCGTGATGGTACGGTGACGGAGGGAAGTTCGTCAAATGTCTCAATCGTGGTGGATGGTCAACTTAAAACGCATCCAGCCACAAACTTGATCCTGAATGGAATTACCCGTCAGGTGATGCTGAAACTTTGCGCTGATCATGGCATTCCCTATGTCGAAGAAGCCTTCACGGTCGGGGAAATGATGGCAGCCGATGAAGTCCTTTATACAAGCACTAGCGTCGAAGTGACACCAATTATTAATATCGATGGCCAATCGATTGCAGCCGGGGAACCCGGTCCGATAACTCAAAGACTGCAGAAGCTGTTTTCCGAGGAAATCGAGAAGCAATGCGGTTCCGTTAACTAGATAAAAGCCTCTTTGCCACTATTGGCAAAGGGGTTTTTATCTGTGTAGTCGGAAGCGAGATGTTCTTCCCGAATCCCCGATCACGTTAATTACTCCTATTCAAGCTCCCTTTTTGACATTTTCAAAAACCAGGAATATACTTGCTAATAACCTAAAAAGTTTACCTGTTGCAACAATTTGAGTTGCGTGTAAAAGGGAGTTGAAATAGATATGTCCGATGTGTTGCATCAATCTTCTTCGAGAGGAATAAAAAAACTGCTTCCCTATCTAGGGCCTGCCTTTATAGCAGCTGTTGCCTATATTGATCCAGGGAATTATGCGACCAATATTACAGCCGGATCTAAATATGGCTATACGTTATTATGGGTTATCTTCGCATCCAATTTAATGGCTGTGCTAATCCAATCACTATCCGCTAAATTGGGGATAGCCACCGGAAAGAACCTCCCGGAGCTATGCAGGGAAAGATTTTCGAAAAAAACATCTTTCTTATTATGGATTCAGGCCGAAGCCGTTATAATGGCAACCGACCTAGCTGAATTCATAGGAGCTGCACTAGGGATTTATTTGTTATTTGACTTACCGCTTATCACTTCGGCAATAATTGCCGCGATTGGTTCCTTTGCCATTCTCGAATTCCAGCGCAGGGGTTATCGAACATTCGAAGCCCTGATCACGGTCATGATATTTGTCGTTGTGATAGCATTTGGCGCTCAAGTTTTTTATGCGAAACCTGACACTTCAGCCGTTGTATTAGGACTCTTCACTCCAAAGTTCGAGGGAGTGGACAGTATTTTGCTATCGGCCGGCATGCTTGGTGCCACCGTAATGCCACATGCAATCTACCTTCATTCTTCTTTGACTCAAAGAAGGATAGTCGGAGTAAACGATTTGGAAAGAAAAAGGATTTATCGTTTTGAGCTAATTGACATTGTCATCGCCATGTTGATTGCAGGTGCGATCAATGCCGCCATGGTCATTGTTTCAGCTGCACTATTTCATAAGAATGGAGCACTGGTTGAGGACTTGGATGTTGCCTACCAACAGTTCGGGGCCATGCTTGGACCATCAGTCGCGATGTTTTTTGGAATAGGGCTTTTATTTGCAGGCTTATCCAGCTCATCCGTTGGTGTAATGACCGGTGATGTTGTCATGCAGGGATTCATTAAAAGACATATACCGATTTATTTAAGAAGGGTCATTACCACCGTTCCGCCCCTGCTCATAATATTATGGGGAGTGAACCCATCCAAAGCACTTGTGATGAGCCAAATTGTACTCTCGTTCGGCATCGCGTTTGCCCTAGTGCCCTTGATCATGTTTACAAGCGATAAAAAAATCATGGGCAGCTTGGTCAACCATAAAATCACCTCTTGCATCGCTTGGCTTATAGCTGTACTTATCATTGGACTGAACTTGTTCTTGCTTTACGAAACACTTTTCAGTTAAAAGAAGCAGGGAGGGACCAATCTTTGGTCCTTTTTTGTTTGGATTTTTTGCTGTGTGTTTCGTTAATCCGACCCAGCTTGGATATTTCCGACCTTGCGTGGGTATAATCCGACCCAGCTCGGGTATAATCCGACCCAGATGGGAGATAATCCGACCCAGCTCGGGTATAATCCGACCTACCGAAATTCGACCCAGCCCGAAAAAAACCTTCCTGGACTGCGTTCATATTATGTAAGATTTGAAATATTCCCGATGGAGGGAATATTTATTAGGAGGCCCAAGAAAAGGTATATGCAATGGGAATTATGGTAAAATTAAAGGGAAAATAGGAAGGAATATAAGTGACCATGAATACTCATTTTTTCTTTGCTTTAGTATTGCCTGATGATATTAAGGCTCATTTAAATGCTGTTACGGAACAACTGAAGCCAGAATTTTCATTTAAGAAATGGCTGCATCCAGCCGATTATCATATTACGATGGCATTTTTGGGCAATGCTCCCGATACATTGAAAGAGGATGCCATGGGGCGTGTGAAAAGCGAGCTTGCCAATGAGGATTCATTCGGCTTGGAGCTCGGCGATATCGGCGGTTTTGGCAGGAGTGACAGTCCAAGGATCCTATGGGCAGGCGTCAAGCAGCAAGATAGGCTATTTGCCATCCAAAGGAAGGTCTATAATTCTTGTATCGAAGCGGGTTTTGAACTTGATAAGAAGCCGTTTAAGCCTCATATAACGCTGGCAAGAAAATTCGAGGGTGAAAGTCCCTTTTCGTTGGAGAGTGTCCGCCAGATAGCGAATTTGAAGGATAAGCATTTTGAAGCAGATCAGGTTGCGTTATATCAAACGCATCTTGGAGCTTCCCCTTCATACGAGAAGGTTTTCACGATAAACCTTCAAAAATAGAGAGAGAGATGGGTGGTGGTCGAATGGCACAGCTCATAAAGATTCAGGATTATATTTCCCGGTATGAGCAGGATATTTATCGTTATCCAACACAATTTGCACGGTTGAAAAAACAGCAATGGGATAAGTTGAAGGCTGCTTATCATGCGGGCGAGCTAGATCGGTTGTATAGCGAACATACTGAAACACAAGTTAAATTCGATCCGCCTCAGGAAGAGTCAAAGGGCCTGTTAAAAAAGGTGAAAGGCATCTTCCACCGGGGTAAACAGGAGGCAGAAGCAGAAGAACTGCTAATACCGAACCAAATCGAAGATAATAATGTTTTTTCGTTAAGATTTCCGTTCCAACCGGCCAGTCTGGATGAATTAAAGCAAAATTATTTAAATCAATTGCTCCGCTTTCAAATGAAATGGGGGAGTTCGACGCTTCGTGAAAAGTCATTTGTGGACCAATCATTCTTTTTGGATGAGAGGCTCCGCTTTTTTCTGCAGCGTTTTCCGGATACGTTTCTCGTATTATATAAACCTATCTTTCTATTGAAAAATGCGCCTGTTGAAGTCGAAGTCATTTTATTGACCCCTGTTGATGCTTGGTGCATCACTTTTCTGGAAGCGGAAGAAGAAGCTGCATTCATCGGTTCGAGTGATCGGTTCTGGGTCCGCAGGCATCATAAGCATCCTGATAAAAAAGTGCTCAATCCTTTGTTGGGCGCAAATCGGATGACGAACATCGTCACCCAGTTATTTGAGCTATATGAAGTGAACATGCCGATTAAAAAGGTGATTTTATCCCGGAATGGATATGTGGATTATCCCGAAGCCCCTTATGATATTACGATATTGGATAAACGGACCTTCGCGGAATGGTTTGAAAGGATGCGGGCAATATCGTCTCCTCTTAAGGCGCAGCAGTTAAAAGGGGCGCAGGCATTGCTTGAATATTGCCAAACTACATCCAGCCTGAGACCTGAATGGGAAGCTGAAGATAACCAAACAGAAGGAAATGAGCATGCCGCACCTTAATGAAACAGTGTATTTCATTGTCAATCCAATGGCTGGAAATGAAGAGAGTTTGAAGATTTGGAAAAAAGCCGAGGAAATACTGAAATCAAAAGCTGTTCCCCATGAGGTGTTTTTTACACGGGAAAAGGGGCATGCGCTAAGATTGACGAAGAAAATTCTATCAGGGACGAATCAGGATACCCGGGTGATTGCTGTCGGGGGAGATGGCACGATTAATGAAATGATAAATGGCGCCATGGGTTTCCCTAACGCAATCATCGGCTCCCTTGCGGCTGGATCCGGCAATGATTATGTAAGGGGCATTCAAAAAACTGAGAGTATGGAAGAAGCCCTTTCTTTATTTCAGGATAATGCCTTTAATACCATTGATATTGGACAGTTCGAGACGAATGGCAAGGTGGGTTATTTCGTGAACAGCCTGGGAATGGGCATTGATGCTGAAATTTCCGATGAAGCAAACCGTTCCCCTCTGAAAAAATGGTTTAATTTTGTCAGGGCGGGTAAATTAATTTATCTGTTCATTTTTATAAAAAAGTTATTTTCTTACAAGCCCAGCTGCATGGAATTGATCATTGATGGAAAACGGCATCTTTTGAAAAAGGTATGGTTCATCGTCATTGCGAATCAGCCCTACTTTGGAGGTGGAATGAAAATTTCACCGATGTCGAAGGTGGATGATGGAAGGTTGAACGTGATTGCGGTCCATGATATTACTTTGTTGAAATTATTGACCGTCTTCATCACCGTTTTATGGGGCGGTCACCTCAACATTAAAAATGTTGATTCTTTTTCTGGTAAAATGATAAAAATGAAGAATCATGGGTCAGTAAAAATCCAGTCTGATGGAGAAATTGTTGGTAGGGACGAAGTAGCTGCAGTGGTTCTGAAAGAGAAAATGCGCGTCATGTTCAAGGGTGATATCCCATACAAAAATATGAAATGATTTATTTGTTTTTGTTTTATGCGTATAATCGTTTTATAGTACTTGACGAAGAAACCGTTTTTCAACTAAAATTTAATTTATGGCTATTGTTTAATTGCTCAATAGCTATTTTTTTATTTCTCTAAAATGAGGATGTTTTTAATTGCGGGTATCATCCCGATGCAAGTATATATGCAGCTTCGCCAGCAGGCGGATTTTTTATAAAACATGGACTCAAAGTAGTGGTAATACATACACTAGGTGAACGTACCCACATTTGTATGATTAAGCGAGGAAATCGAAGGTGAACCAGTTGGAACATTTATTAGGTCAGGAGTGGGATATATCCCCTGCTGGAGGAGCTACGGGAGAAGCCTTTATTGCCGAGAAAGAGGGACAGAAGCTCTTCCTTAAACGAAATTCATCGCCATTTTTAGCTGTTCTCTCAGCTGAGGGCATTGTTCCAAAGTTAATGTGGACAAAACGCCTGGAAAACGGGGATGTAATTACGGCCCAGCATTGGATGGAAGGCAGGGAGCTATCTCAGCAGGAAATGAACAATATAAGAGTCGCAAAGCTGCTTCAAAAAATTCATCAATCCGATCCTTTGTTAAGCATGCTCAAAAGGCTTGGGAAATCCCCTTTACGACCTGAAAGTATACTTACAGACATAGAAACCGGGTTATCTTCGGATGTTACGGATATTCCGATTATTAAGCAGGCCATCCATTTTTTACAGAATAATCTCCTGTTGATTGAATGCGATGAAAAGGTCGTTTGTCATTGTGATGTGAACCATAATAATTGGCTCATGACTGAAACCGACGGATTGTTCTTGATTGATTGGGACGGAGCGGTCATTGGCGACCCGGCCATTGACCTCGGCATACTCCTATATTCATATGTCCCAAGGGAAGAATGGAATCAATGGCTTGCCCGCTACGGCAAGAAGCTAGACGCAGGTCTGGAGATGAGGATGAAATGGCACACGGTTTCACAACTTGTGCTTTCCATCCAATGGCATCATCGCAGAAAGCGGTACGAGGAAAGAAATGAATTACTGCAAAAACTGGAAGCATTATTGATGGTTGGCTGATCAGAATTGATCTATATCATCCACCCACTGGGACAAGTCGTTCTGGTGGGTTGAAATATGTGCATCTAAATCGGCGGTGCCGATGCCAGTCTGGCTGTATTCGTAAATCTCCGTCAGTATCGTTTTCACATTGCTGTCAATATCCATATTGACCATTAAGGATTTGACGAGCCTTTCAACCTGTTCACATTCAGAAACGGATCCGCAGCAGTCTGATTGATGATTGGTCAATATATCTTTCAATAGTGACATTTGATGTTCATGGGAAAGCGGCATATAATACCACTCCTTTCTTAAATATGGATTCAAGGGATTCTCAGGTGGTTCTTGCCTGCCCTTCACTTATTTATGGTGTGTTTTGCGATAAGTTTTATACATGAAAACTACAGAGACTGTCGCCTGGATGGCCGGCAGTTTTTTTATTTGTTAAGTCGGTGCATGCAGGCTGTTTCCTGAAAAAATCAACTTGCAGGGATCCATCCACTCGTGGTATGGTTTGAACGATTATATTATAAATAGGGGTGTCATCATGCGTTTAAGAAATAAACCTTGGGCTGAAGACCGTTTGAATGATTTTCCACAATATGTAATTCATCAGCCAGTGAGCCATAAAGGTAAATGGCATGAAGTTTTCGGTAACGATAATCCGTTATATATTGAAGTGGGTACGGGCAAAGGCCGATTCATCACAGAAATGGCAAAAGCCCATCCTGATGTGAATTTCATTGGAATTGAAGTATATGGAAGCGTCATTGTAGCTGCATTGGACTTGCTGATTGAAGCGGATGTTCCAAATTTAAAGCTGTTGAATGTTGACGCAGCGAACTTGGGGGACTATTTTGCAAAAGGTGACGTGGATCGCGTTTACTTGAATTTCTCTGATCCGTGGCCGAAATCACGTCATGCAAAACGTCGGTTAACGTATAAGACCTTCCTCGAAGTATATGAAGGCATCCTGCCAGACAAAGGCGAGATCCACTTCAAGACGGATAACCAAGGGTTATTCGAATCTTCCTTGAAGAGTATTTCCGAATACGGCATGCTCTTGAAATATGTAAGCCTTGATCTGCATAACAGCAATTTTGAAGGTAATATCATGACTGAATATGAAGAAAAGTTCTCGAGTAAAGGCAACCGGATATACCGATTGGAAGCAATGTTCCAATAATCATCGATTAAAAACCAGGTGCACAGCATCTGGTTTTTTTCCTTGTTAAGGCGGTGTACTTCATTCAGAAGGGTGACTTGATTGTTATCGATTTCAATATATGGAAGTGGGTGTTAAACTAAAGGAAGAGGAGGGGTATAATGGAAAAGATGCAAATAGGGGAAATTAAATTAACATGGTTGAATGGCGGTGTGACTCACTTGGATGGCGGTGCAATGTTCGGTGTTGTACCGAAACCGCTTTGGGCCAAGAAGTATCCTGTTAACGAAAATAACCAAATCGAACTACGAACGGATCCGATTTTGGTGCAGGCTAATGGATTGAACATGCTTATAGATTCCGGTATTGGCAATGGAAAGCTGAATGACAAGCAGAAACGGAATTTTGGGGTGACGGAGGAATCCAATCTTGTCGAAGATCTTAGCAGACTTGGGCTTCAGCCAAATGATATCGATTACATTTTAATGACCCATCTACATTTCGACCATGCCTGCGGGTTGACGAAACGTGAAGGTGAAACGTGGGTGCCTGTTTTTGAACGTGCAGAAATCATTACGACCCAAACTGAATGGGATGAAATGAAAAACCCGAATATTCGTTCAAAAAGTACATATTGGGCAGAAAACTGGGAGGCTGTCGCTTCTTTTGTACGTCCTTTTGAAGGTGAGCTGGAAATTACGGACGGGATTAAAATGATCCATACTGGCGGACATAGTGATGGACATGCGATCATCATCATTGAGGATGGCGGGGATAGATTGATTCACATGGCAGATATCATGCCGACGCACGCCCATGCGAATGTCCTCTGGGTCCTCGCATATGATGATTATCCCATGACTTCCATCGAAGCGAAGGAAAAGTGGATGAAATCCGGACTGGAAAATGGGTCTTGGTACAGCTTTTACCATGATGCCCAATACTGTGCCATCAAATGGGATGAAACGGGTAAGGAGATAATAGACGAATTGAAACGGAAGCGGTAAGCGAGAGAAAAGGAGGACGTCATTATGACGGCCCTCCTTTTATGTTTCAATCATTTTGCGCATTAAGCTCCAATATCGTTCCTGTTGAGGCATCTGCAACAAATTCGAATTGCTCGCGTTTACCCTCCGTGTTTCTGGTGATCCCGCCTTTGTACACTTCATAGTCCAAATCATTTTTTGTATAGTTCTCCGGCTTCATCAAGATCCATGAGCCATATATATTTCCATCTTTTTTGACTGTTTCCTTCACTTGGGCCAAGACTTTATCGGGAGAAGGTTTACTTGATTGATCCAATAGTTGTTTTGTCGCATAGCCCGCAGCAAACCCGGCTGCAGTACCCAGTAAAAACGTTTTCCAATTCATTGATTTCTCCTCCATTGCATTTTTTAAAATCACTTCTTTCAGTATACAGAAGAACGCTTTATTTGACTAATAATTTGAAATTTTACCCATTAACTGATAAATTAGAACTTTCTAGTGTAACACGATGCTAAGTTCTGTAAAATAGTAAGAAACAATACATAGGTTAGGGGTAGAAAAATGAATCATGAGACTTTGGAGCTTTTTAAAACATTGACGGAATTACCGGGAGCCTCGGGAAATGAACATGCAGTTCGGAGTTTCATGAAAAGTGAGCTGACAAAGTATTCGGATGAAATTGTCCAGGATCGCCTTGGCGGAATATTTGGCGTAAAAAGAGGCAATGAAGATGGGCCGACTGTACTAGTTGCCGGCCACATGGATGAAGTGGGATTCATGGTCACCTCCGTAACGGAAAATGGAATGATTCGCTTTCAGACCCTAGGAGGCTGGTGGAGTCAAGTGCTTTTGGCCCAAAGAGTCGAAATCATAACCGATAACGGTCCGGTCATTGGTGTCATCGGTTCGATTCCGCCTCATTTGCTTGATGAGTCGCAACGCTCAAAACCAATGGATATCAAAAATATGCTGATTGATATCGGGGCGGATGATAAGGAAGATGTTAAGAGAATCGGTATTAAGCCAGGTCAGCAGATTGTACCGATTTGTCCATTCACGCCGATGGCCAATGAGAAGAAAATCCTCGCAAAAGCGTGGGATAATCGTTATGGCTGCGGACTTGCGATTGAATTGTTAAAGGATTTAAAAGGTGAAACGTTACCGAATGTCTTATATTCCGGGGCAACCGTCCAGGAGGAAGTCGGATTACGGGGTGCGCAAACTGCAGCTCATATGATCAAACCGGATCTTTTCTTCGCTTTGGATGCAAGTCCGGCGAACGATATGTCCGGCAGTAAAAATGAATTTGGTCAGCTGGGAAAAGGGGCATTGCTCCGCATTTTTGATCGTTCGATGGTCACTCATCGCGGCATGAGGGAATTCATCCTTGATACGGCCGAGTCGAATGAGATTCCGTATCAATATTTCGTTTCCCAAGGCGGCACGGATGCAGGGCAAGTCCATATTGCAAACGAAGGCATTCCAAGCGGGGTGATTGGCATTTGTTCCCGCTATATTCATACACATGCATCCATGATTCATATTGATGATTATGCCGCTGCACGTGAGCTGATTGGGAAATTGGTTCGTTCCTGTGATAAAACGACATTCGAGACCTTGATTAATAACGGTTGATGGTAGAAGCTGAAATGGAAAGAGATGCTGTCATGTATCCTTTTCCATCAGCTTTTTTTACATAGAAGGAAGGTAATAATATTGAAAATAGCAGTAGGCAGTAAAAACCCGGCGAAAGTTAGTGCCGTGCTTGGTGTATATGAAGATGCAGAAATCATTTCGCTTCAAGTGGAGAGCGGGGTCCCGGAACAGCCTTTTTCAGACGAGGAAACGATGGAGGGGGCAATGACACGTGCCAGGAACTGCTTGATTCACAGTGATGCCGAAATGGGCATCGGGCTTGAAGGCGGTGTCGTGAAAATGAAACAATCCCTGTTTTTGTGTAATTGGGGTGCAATGGCAACAAGGGACGGTGAGGTCTTAGTAGCTGCCGGAGCGAGAATCCCAGTTCCGGGAATTGTTGCTGAGAAGCTGCTGGACGGTGAAGAGTTGGGCCCGGTGATGGACGCCTTCACAAGGCAAGAGAATATTAGCAAAAAGGAAGGAGCGATCGGCGTATTTACAAATGAGCGAATCACCAGGGAGGAAATGTTCCTTCATATCATGAGGATGCTTGCCGGTCAACACGAGTATAAGCTGAAAATGAAAAAGCAGGATTTTTGAATCACTGTCATGGAAAAGCGGGTTTCGAATGATGGAAACGAATACTGCCAAAACAGAGCAGGAACGGACAGGATTTTATTGAGCGGCCTTGCTAGTATAGTGACAAGGGGGGAACGAAATGGGGTGGGTTGAATCAATCCAAAAGGCCATCGAATATATCGAGGAGCACTTATTGGAGGACCTGACAATCGAGAGCATTTCCAGGCAGGCGAATGCCTCGGCACTTCATTTTCAACGGACATTCACCATTTTAACGGATATAACCATTGGTGACTATATCCGTCGTCGAAGACTGACCTTAGCTGCCCAGGAGATTTCATCAACAAATGGCAAGGTCATTGATTTAGCCTACAAGTATGGCTATGACACCCCCGAGGCATTCTCGAAAGCTTTTCGAAGGCAGCATGGGGTATCTCCAAGCGAAGCCCGAAAGTATATGGGGAAGCTGAAATTCTATGAACGCCTGGTGATACAGGTAATTCTGAAAGGGGCAAAACCGATGAAATACAATATCCTTGAAAGGGATTCCTTTCAATTGATTGGAATCAAGCAGGAGTTTTCCTTGGTTAATGAAGAGAATTTGATCGGGATTCCAAAGTTGTGGGAGAAAGTGAATTCGGATGGAACAAGTGATAGGTTAGCGAAATTGAACAATGGCGAAATAGATGGCTTGATTGGTGTATGTGTCGATAAGCGGGCGGTGGAAAAAAATGAAACGATGGATTATTGGATAGGTGCAGAGTATTCCGGGAAAGTGCCTGAAGAGTTTTCAACCCTTACGTTACCGGCTTCCAAGTGGGTAGCATTCGAAGTTCACGGACCTATGCCTGATAGCATCCAACAAGCTTGGAAACGAATCTTTTCCGAATGGTTCCCTACCAGCGGTTATGAACATGCCGGAACTCCAGAATTGGAAGTGTACGCGAATGACGACGCTTCAAACCCTGACTATTACTCCGAAATTTGGATTCCCATTAAAAAGGGATAAGGTAAAATATTCGTTTTTCGCTTGCAGGGGAGGCCCTGCAAGCTTTTTATTCGTTTCTTTAAAATGATCAGTCCTCCATACTTGAGCTGGACAGTTAAGGGACAATAGGATTTACAGCCCTTCTTCAAAAATATAAGAAAGAACCTTCATGGCTTGGTTAACGGATTCTACCGTGACACTCGCCTTTTCCGATAATTCCTTTAAGGCATGATGATGGGATTCCGGACGAATCAAAATAAGCGGTTTACCCAGGGAAATGGCGGTGCTTGCGTCCATGGCAGTATTCCACTGTTTATATTTCTCGCCAAACAGAGCGACGACAAGATCAGCTTTTTTCATCAAAAGACCTGTTCGCAAATTATTGATTTGGGAAGCGGCCGCATCCTTCAGGATGGGATTCGGCTGTTCCCCGAGGATATCTTCACCGATATTATCGGAGCGTTCATGATTTTCCATCGGTCCTACAAATTCTAAAGGAAGCTTTAGTGCAGCGGCCTTATCTCTCAGCTCACTTCTCCAATTTGAATGGATCTCCCCAGCAAGATACACGATTAACTTCATTGTTTTCCTCCTCGATAATAAAATTGCTTTCATTGTACCATGTTTTTTAGAAAATGGATGAATTCCGTAAATAAGGATAATATTATCCATAAGGTAGTAAAAGAGACGGCTGGAGGAATGACGATGGCTTTATCCAATAAGAATTTTCTTGTTTTCCTGTTGATAAGCAGTTTGATCGTGGGCTGCTCAGGTATCGAGAGACAAACCGAAAAGGCAATGAAGGCTGCTGAAGTGGCTTTTCGTGACGATGAAAAACAGCCCAATCAAGAGGCTGGGCTAATTCAGGTCTATCTGCCAAAGGATTTTAAAGTAGTGGAAGAACATGATAATAATTTGATTTTACAAAAAGATGATAAGATTTATATATTATTTGTCAATCCAAATGAAAAAGAAGACAGCTCCGTGTTATATTTGGCGATAAAGGAACAAGATGATCAAAATGTAATGCTGCATTCTTTTCAGACTGATGATAAATTCGGCTTTATCTCGATCAAAGAGATACCGAAAGAAAAGTATGAGCTTGCGGTGGGGATCGGCGGGGTGAAGCTGACAACCGAAACGGATAAAGACCAATTAAAAACCGATGCAAAACAAATGATGGAAATCGTTTCATCCGTGCCTCAGAAATAAGCGGACCCTTGCCTTTCAACCGATCCGTATTAATGGTTGATTTCTGGAGAGTCTGGTATGATGGGATTATAAAAACTAAGGTGTTATTTAGAGCAGGAGGAATATACAAATGGAAAATTTACAAACCGTTGAGCAATATGATGCATTGAAAAATGAAGGCAAACATATCTTTCTTTTTTCAGCAACATGGTGTGGGGATTGCCGTGTCATCGAACCGATAATGCCGGAGATTGAAACGAAATTTCCAGACTTTACATTCATTCATGTGGACCGTGATGAATTCATCGATGTGTGTGCGGCTCATGATGTATTCGGTATACCAAGTTTCATCGCGTATGAGAATGGTAAAGAGCTAGGCAGATTCGTGAGCAAGGATCGCAAAACGCAAGAACAAATTGAGGAATTCATTCAATCATTATAATCAAAATCCCCTTCTCGCTGGGGATTTTTCAATGAAGAGGAGGGTCAGTCATGAAAATGGACAGCACGAAGCTGAAAAATATTCTGAAGGAACGTTTAAAAGATGAAAATCGCACATTCAAATTCGATAGCAAGCAAGATACGTTACGGGTGGAAAATGTGAAGACCGGAAAGGGTATCACCATCGAGCTGCCTCCTGTACTTGCTAACTATGAAAACGTACAGGAAAAGGCCATCGATGAAATTATCTATTACGTGGAAGAGGCCCTGAATGTGATGGGGGGAGAACACAGCATGGAAGGCAAGGAGAAATTCATTTTCCCAGTCATCCGCTCGACCTCCTTTCCAATGGAATCGGAAGAAGGAAATCCATTTTTATTCGATGAGCATACGGCTGAAACCCGGGTTTTTTATGCCCTTGATTTAGGAAAAACCTACCGTCTTATAGATGAAAAGATGATTCAACGGGAAAATTGGCAGGGTGACAGGATCCGTGAAATTGCCCTTTTCAATGCCCGTTCCCTCTCCACTGAAATGAAGTCGGATATCGTTGCAGGTAATGCATTTTATTTTTTGAACACGAATGATGGATATGATGCCAGCAGGATCCTGAATGAATCATGGCTTCGGGAAATGAAGGACAAGATCGAGGGAACCATGGCTGTGGCCATTCCCCATCAGGACGTCATCATCATTGCCGATGTGAAGAATGATACGGGCTATGACATTCTTGCGCAAATGGCGATGAGCTTCTTTGCCAGCGGTCATGTTCCAATAACGGCTCTATCATTTCTTTACGAAGAAAATGAGTTGGAGCCCATCTTCATCATGGGTAAAAACAAAAAGCGTGAACAATAATATATTGAATACATAAGGACCGTGTCAGCATCTGGCAGCGGTCCTTTTAAAGTTTAATAGAGTTTATTACACTTAGAGTTGAT
Source organism: Peribacillus sp. Aquil_B1 (assembly GCF_022603275.1). Classification (NCBI taxonomy): domain Bacteria; kingdom Bacillati; phylum Bacillota; class Bacilli; order Caryophanales; family Bacillaceae; genus Peribacillus; species Peribacillus sp. Aquil_B1. The sequence continues at coordinate 555,248 of NZ_JAKXEE010000001.1, forward strand.
ATTTATTTTTTAATCGGTGATAATATAATTGTAGTATTTTGAAAATATGGAATAAAACAATAGAATGAGCAAATGAACGTTGTGGGAGTGTGCAAAGCTTTGAGCCACCAAAGGAGCAAGTTCCAAAAATATACCTTGGAGCAAATCTCTCAGGTAAATGGAACCGCAGCTGGACGTAACTCTGGAGAGCGCGCAGGAAGAGTGCCACCAACGGGGAAATCTCCATGACCGAAATGGAGGCAAACACTCAGGTAAAAGGACAGAGAAGGAAGCGGTAAGTTTACGCAATCTTCTCTGCCCTTTTTATTTGGCACTTTGTATAAGAAGGTTTGCAGCGAACATGGAACTTACTAATATGCTCAACTTGAAATAAGGGGGAGAATGATCGTGAACGTGAAAAGCAAATTAATGAACATGCTGGAAGCCCGTAAAGGGGAAATGGTTCAAATCCGCCGTCATTTACACGAGAATCCGGAACTATCCTTCAAAGAAGAGAAAACGGCACAATATATCATTGATTTTTATAAGGGAAAGGATGTGTCGATTCAAACGAATGTAGGAAATGGATTAGGGATCATCGTAACAATCGAAGGCGGAAAACCTGGGAAAACGATAGGTCTCCGTGCAGATTTCGATGCATTGCCGATTACAGAAGAAGCGGAAGTTCCGTTCCGTTCAAAAAATGAAGGTGTCATGCATGCCTGCGGACACGATGGTCATACCGCTTACTTATTGGTTCTGGCAGACTGCATCAATGAGCTTAAAGCTTCCCTATCCGGTACGATCAAAATAATTCACCAACATGCAGAAGAGACGCCCCCAGGTGGAGCAAAAAGCATGATGGAATCAGGGTTTTTGGATGAACTGGATGCCGTTTTTGGAATCCACTTATTTCCGTCCCATCCAGCAGGAGTTGTCGGATATCACGGCGGCTATTCGATGGCTGGACGGACCTATTTCAAGCTAGCGATAAAGGGTGTAGGCGGCCATGGTTCGTCCCCGCATATGGCTAATGATGCCATTGTGGCAGGCGCCCACTTCGTGACAGCCGTACAAACTGTAATCAGCCGCCGTTTGAACCCTTTTGATATGGGCGTGGTCACAATCGGCTCCTTCGATGGAAAAGGAAGCTTTAATGTCATTAAAGATCGTATAGAAATTGAAGGGGATGTCCGTTATATGACATCAGAGACTCAACAGCTGATCGATAAGGAAATCCACCGCATCGTCAAAGGGATAGAAACGGAATTTGATGTTCAGTGCGAGCTAACATATGTGCCTGATTATCCTCCGTTATATAATGACCCTGAACTGACTGGATTCGTGAAAAATAGTCTGGAAAGCATGAATGACAAAGACATTAAAAATGTCTTGGAATTTCCGGTTTTCTCAGGTTCAGAGGATTTTTCGTATTATGCCGAAAAGATTCCTGGCTGCTTCTTTTACATTGGCTGTAAACCGAAAGGGGTGGAGAAGGCATATTTCAATCACCATCCTAAATTCGACATTGATGAAGATGCCCTTTTGATCGCATCCAAATCAGTGGCCCAGGTTGTATGCAATTTTTATGAATGGGAATAGTCCCATTGGTATATTTGTTTGCAAAAAAATGCAGAAACCCACAAAACACCGTTCGGTATTAACGAACGGTGTTTTATGGGTTTCAGGATGCCACCGGAGGTTTCGTGAAGGATGCTTCAATGAATTGACCAGTCTGCTTCTTGCGCTGCATGAAAACTTAATCTCTTTGTAAACGCGATTTAACAGCGATGTTTTATTTAAATAGTAGACTAGGGGCTAATGTTATTTCGCGATGGGGAGGTTTAAACTCATTTCAGAAGGGGTTTAATAGGGTAGGAGTTCTGCGAAATACGTTAAGTTAGTAAGAGTGCGATAAAAAAATAGATACTAATCCCAATTTAGCTTAAATTTTCTCGATATTTTTAAAATAACTGGTAGAATTAGTTACATAACTACAGATGTAGAAAGAGTGATAGTTTTGAAATGGCTAAATAAGATGAAAAAATGGTTCCAAGCAGAGGAAATTATCGAAATCGAAGAAATTATTATAGATGAACCGCTTGATGAAGAGACATTAAGGAAAATGGATTTTTCAAAGCTTTCGAAGTCAAAGGAAGAAGAAATAAAGGTTTACAATCAAAAAGTGGAAAAGATGTCGCAGACGCAGACGCCAGACCCGGATACGAAAATCCTGTTTCAATATCCAAAAGGACAGTTCAAATTTCCGCTCATTCCAGACCGTGAACAGAACAAAAGAAAACCTCGGGAAAGAAACAGGGAAGATCATGAACCTAAACAGGGGAAAGCGGCCAAAGAAACGAGAAGGCCGGTGAGGGATCCTGAACCAAAACGGAGAAACTTTGAACGGGAGGAAGTCTCAAAAATAGTCCCTTCAAATACTCCATTCCGCCCGACGGAGATCCCTTCACCCATTTATGGGTTCCGTCGCCCGGAAAAAAAAATAGTCGCTTCTGAAGAAATTGTCGAATATGAACTGGAAAGCAAAATGCCTATCCTTAAAAAAGAAGAACCCGATATCGGGACTCCAGTATCGATTCCTGAAATCCCAAAAGAAGTGTCACATGAGGAATTGACGACAGAACCATCCATACTTATACCGGAACTAGCGGAAGAAAAACGGGAAGATTCGGAGATACCCGCTTTCTTTCGCAGGAATTCCATTGAGACAGTGCCAGAACAAGCAGTAATCGAGCCTAACATAACGGAGCCTGCGGTGGAAAAAGAAGCTATTGGACAGGACGAAGTCGATTTTGGACGCGAAGTCGCTGTATCCATCATGGAACAGACGGACGACACACTGCCTGAAGCGATATCGGTTCCTGGGGAGGTTGCTGTACAATCCAATCAACCATCCGTTAGTCAAGGGACAATGCCTGAAGACCCATCTGAGGCAATTTCTGAAGTGCAGCACAAACGTCCGAAAAAACATATCCCATTTAATGTGATGATGCTTAAGCAAGACCGGGAAAAAAATGTTTTCATGAATAAAATGATGTCGGAAAAAAAAAGCCTTAATTCGGAAAGGGCAGTAGTTTCACCTGATAAGCGGCCAATGGATGATGCTGCCCAAATGGAGGCGGGACAAGCGAAACCATCCGCGATTCCTGAACGGAAACCGGAGGAAGGCAGAGATATGCCGAAAGAGCAGACTCCGGCCATTTCACCATCCTTTTTGGACAATAAGGTTGGTTCCGAAACCGTCGCCGTGCCTGATAATACAGTCGAATCCAACATCGGTTCCAACCTTAAGCCGCTATTGGAACAGGAATCCCCCATTTCTGGAACCGGGTATCAAGAAGCAGTTTATACAGAGGCAGCGGCAGAAAGCAGTAAGGGCGAAAACCCGGCAGTTTTTGGCTCCGTGGAAGCGGATGAAAATGAAAATCCATACTATGTGTTTCCGAATATCGAATTGCTGACACCTCCCACTTATGCTGTTCATGATGATGTGTGGCTCGAGGAACAGACTTTATTACTTGATGAGACATTGAAAAATTTCAATGTCCGTGCAAAGGTCGTCAATGTCACTCAAGGACCGGCAGTAACTCGTTTCGAGGTGCATCCGGAACCGGGAGTGAAGGTGAATAAAGTGACGAACCTGATGGATGATATCAAATTAAGCCTTGCTGCTCAGGATATGCGGATGGAAGCGCCTATTCCGGGTAAACATACAATTGGCATCGAGATTCCGAATAGGAAAAGCAAACCGGTATTTTTGCGGGAGGTTTTGGAAAGTACTGAGTTTCAAGAACATGAATCACCGCTTGCTGTGGCTTTGGGACTCGATATATCCGGTCAGCCGATCATCACGGATTTGAGAAAAATGCCGCATGGATTGATAGCCGGGCAAACGGGATCGGGGAAAAGTGTCTGTATCAACACCATGCTGGTAAGCTTGCTTTATAAAGCGACGCCGCAGGAGTTGAAATTGCTGTTGATCGATCCGAAAATGGTCGAGCTCGCCCCATATAACCGGATCCCGCATTTGGTCAGTCCAGTCATAACCGATGTAAAAGCCGCTACGGCTGCGTTGAAGTGGGCTGTAGAGGAGATGGAACGGCGTTATGAATTGTTTGTACATGCCGGTGTCCGTGATATCACCCGCTTTAATGACCAAGCGGAAAAAGCCGGTCAATATTCAAGCAAACTGCCTTATATCCTGGTGATCATCGATGAGCTTGCGGATTTAATGATGATGTCCCCGGCTGATGTAGAGGAAGCGATTTGCCGGATTGCCCAAAAGGCCCGTGCCTGCGGCATCCATTTGATTGTAGCCACTCAAAGACCTTCAGTCGATGTCATAACTGGATTGATCAAGGCAAATATCCCGACAAGGATCGCTTTTTCCGTTTCTTCACAAGTCGACTCCCGTACGATCATCGATAGCGGCGGTGCAGAAAAATTATTGGGAAGAGGAGATATGTTATTCGCTGAAAACGGCTCTTCAAAAACGGTGCGCCTACAAGGGACTTTTGTGAGTGATGAAGAAATCGACCAAGTCGTCAACCATGTTAAACTGGAGCAGCAGCCAAAATACCTGTTCGAGCAGGAAGACTTGCTGAACAGGGCCCAGGTCACGGAAGAAGCGGATGAACTTTTTTTCGAGGCCTGTGAATTTGTCGTGAGCCAGCAGGCTGCATCTGCATCTAGTGTCCAAAGGCGCTTCCGTGTCGGTTATAACCGTGCAGCACGCCTAATAGAAATGATGGAGCAACATGGAGTAGTTTCCGAATCCAGGGGCTCAAGGCCCAGGGATGTATTGATTACGGAAGAAGAACTGGAATTTTTACATGTTAATTAAGAGAACCTAATAAAAGGAAATTGTATATAATGTGAAAGGGTGAAAACCCTTTTTTATCACCTTATTTAAGGGAAAAGCCAATGATTTGATAAATTGGCATCTGCCTGACATGGATGAATGAATAAAAAAGTGATATAATAGTTTTTTGTTGATGAATGATTGAAAATATAAGCTTGAAAAACCTATGAAGAAATTGCGTTACTAACAAGTCTCGTAATGAAAAAACAAATAAAAGATGACGTCATATACTGTCATACAGGTAGACGATTGGTGGAGGTTCGCTTTATGACTGCTTACCATTTTGTGGGAATTAAAGGGTCGGGTATGAGTGCTCTTGCACAAATACTGCATGATATGAATATTGAAGTGCAGGGTTCCGATTACGAAAAAGAATTTTTTACACAATTGGCATTAGAAAAAGCCGGGATTAAAATCCTTCCTTTCAACGAGGAAAATATTCAACCTGGAATGACCATCATTGCAGGAAATGCTTTTCCGGATAGTCATCCGGAAATCGTGAAGGCAAAAGAACTTGATTTGCCGATCATCCGTTATCACCGTTTCCTAGGTGATTTCATGAAAAACTTCATCAGCGTGGCGGTTACGGGAGCGCATGGTAAAACATCGACGACCGGCTTACTTGCCCATGTGATGGGGGGCGCTAAACCGACATCCTTCTTGATTGGGGATGGAACAGGTAAAGGAATCGTGAATTCTGATTACTTCGTATTCGAAGCATGTGAATATCGCCGTCATTTCCTTTCCTATTATCCGGATTATGCAATCATGACGAATATCGATTTTGATCATCCTGATTATTATGCCAATGTCGAAGACGTGTTCGAGGCTTTCCAAACGATGGCCCTTCAAGTCAACAAAGGCATCATTGCGTGCGGGGATGATGAACATTTACCACATATTCAGGCGAAAGTACCGGTTATTTTTTACGGATTTGCAGAAGGAAATGATTTTCAAGCGAAAAATGTTTCCGTCACTCCGGATGGCACGACTTTTGATGTGCATGTAAGGAACAATTACTATGATACATTCACTATTCCTACTTTTGGAAAGCATAATGTGTTGAATGCACTTGGTGTCATTGCACTTTGTAAATATGAAAACTTGGATACGGAAGCTGTGAAAGCCCAATTGCGGACTTTTGGAGGAGTTAAACGCCGGTTCTCAGAAAAGGAAATCGGAAGCCAGATCATCATTGATGATTATGCACATCATCCGACCGAGATCTCTGCAACTGTCGACTCGGCGCGTCAGAAATATCCAGAGCGTGAAGTTGTTGCGGTATTCCAACCGCATACTTTCTCGAGAACTCAGGCATTCCTTGATGAATTCGCCGACAGCTTGAATTTGGCCGACAAAGTATACTTATGTGAAATTTTTGGATCTGCTCGTGAAAATCAAGGGAAGTTATCGATTGAAGATCTTCAAGATAAGATTCCCGGTGCCGAGCTGATTACGGAGAATACAACATCAATATTGCAAAATCATGAAAACAGTGTCGTGTTATTCATGGGTGCGGGGGACATTCAAAAGTTCCAAGCTGCCTATGAGCATTCACTGCAGGTAAAATAAAAAAACGATCGACCCGTTAGAGCGGGTCGGTCGTTTTTTATTGGTTTTTACGTTATTTTAAATTTTCTGGATTTAAATTTTCCAGTTCAGGTATAACGAATCGTCCGTCCTTACGTATCAAGACGTCATCAAAATGAATTTCCCCGCCGCCATATTCAGGACGCTGAATATTGACCAGGTCCCAGTGAATGTCTGAATGGTTTCCGTTAAAGGCATCATCATAGCATTGTCCGGGAGTGAAATGAAAACTTCCATCAATTTTTTCATCAAAGAGGATATCTTGCATCGGGTGTAGAATATAAGGATTTACACCAATTGCAAATTCACCGACATATCGTGCGCCTTCATCAGTATCAAAAATTTTGTTGATGCGTTCCGTATCATTCGCAACCGCTTCAACGATTTTTCCATCCTTGAATGTCAACTTCACGTTTTCAAAAGTAAAACCCTGATAAGGGGACGGAGTATTATACGAAATCACTCCATTGATGGAATCTTTAACCGGAGCCGTATATACTTCACCGTCAGGAATGTTCAGCTCACCCGCACATTTGATGGCTTTAATGTCTTTGATGGAGAAGGTTAGATCCGTACCGGGCCCAGTTAAGCGGACCTTATCCGTTTTATCCATCAATTCAACAAGGTTGTCCATTGCTGCGCTCATTTTGCCATAGTCGAGGTTGCAGACTTCGAAATAAAAATCTTCGAATGCTTCTGTGCTCATTTTGGCTAATTGGGCCATTGAATTTGTCGGGTAGCGAAGTACGACCCATTTTGTTTTTGGCACGCGGATATTTCTATGTACTTTACCGACTGTCTGTCCATGAATCGCCATCTTCTCTGAAGGGACATCGGATTGTTCATTGATATTATCCCCGGCACGAAGCCCGATATAAGCATCCATCTGGTTCATTACGTTTGCTTCAAACTCACCCATCAGCTTGTACTGTTCTTCTTTGGCACCCATCAGCAAGGCACGATCCACTTGGTGATCCTTTAAAAGGACGAATGGGTAACCACCTGCTGCATAGGCTTCATTCACAAGTGCGTTAACAAGCTCACGCTGCAATCCGAAGTTTTCTATCAAGATTTTTTCACCTTTTTGAAGCTTCACGGAATAATTGATTAAGTTTTTGGCCAATGTACCAATTCTGGGATCTTTCATAAAAAATACCTCCATTGTTTAAATTCGACTTATCTTTTCTATCATACCCGATTTCCTGCCATAAGTGTCACCCATGAATTTCACCGAAGAACTGGATGGAGACAACAATATTTCCAGATTAGGGTTTGATAGGGTATATTGAAAAAATAAATACGTTTATAATACTAGGGAAGGGGTAATTAATATCTAACAGCTATTAAATAAGTCGAATTTTTTCGGAGGTGTTCCAATGGAGATTATTTTATACGTAAGTGCTGCTGTTGCAGCGATCGCTTTTTTGGTACTTGTCATTTTCCTGACAAAGGTACTGACATCACTTCAAACTACCCTGGACAGTGTGGCCCGGACGCTGACAGGATTAGAGAGCCAAATGCAAGGCATAACGCTGGAAACTACTCAGTTATTACATAAAACGAATACGTTGGCTGAAGATTTGCAGCATAAGTCAGAAAACCTGAACACTGTGGTGGATGCCGTGAAGGATGTAGGTACATCCATCTCTAGCTTCAATTCTTCCATCCAAAAGGTTTCCCATAAAGTGCAGGCTGAGATTGATAATAATCAAGACCGAATCTCACAAATTGTACAATGGAGCAATGTAGCCATGGAGATAAGGGACAAATGGAAGTCCAGAAGCAAACAGGCCGCCCCGACCCCAACCGAAAGGGCGGAATTAGAAAGGGAAGCGCTGGAAACAGATAACCTGCCTAAAAAAAGGTTTTTACGTTCCAGATCTTAAAAGCTAGTTAAAAAAATGAACTTAAAATTGAAAGGGGAATGTATTATGACTCAAAAAGAATTCGCGACAAAGGAATATCAGAAATCATATGAGGACGAACGCGACTCGATCAATTCGAAGGACTTTATGATTGGCGCCTTGATCGGCGGGATGATCGGAGCGGCTACAGCATTGTTCATGGCCCCGAAAGCAGGCAAGGAATTAAGGAATGACTTCAATGAACAAGCTAAAAACATTTCAGAGAAAACAGAAAGATTAAGACAAACGGCGATGGAAAAAGGTGCATCCCTTGCTGATACTGCAAAAGAGAAAACGAGCTCTGTCACGGAAATCGTTTCCAATAAATCTTCAAATATCGTCAATAAAGTGAAAAACCTAAAAACGGGTAAAGAAAACGGCGACGCTGCTGATGATACGACGAATTCGAGCAATAAGGATATAGATGTAACCGGAACTTCCGATTCTCCTATCGTATCCGTCGAAACGAACTTTGCTACCGGCAATGATTCGGCAAATAATCCTGCCGATCCTACAAGCGGAAACAAGAATGCGGCAAAATTAAAGCTAGATGAAGCGAAAAAGGCATTTGATGAAACAGAGAATAATCTAAAGAAATAATATTCTTGAATTCCTTTAATGGGGATGAAGGGGCATAAAGGGACGAAGAATAAGGCGGTGAAGTGCTTCGATGGCTTCATCGCCTTTTTGATGGTAAAATTTATATGGACAAGGAAAGGAGACTGTATTATGGTCATGAGCAAAATCGAAACAGAAGAACAATTCAATGAGCTTCTAAAAGAGGATACATTCCTGCTTTTCAAGCATAGCGTAACATGCCCGGTCAGCGCTGAAGCATTTGAACAATATGAGAGGTACATTTTAGAGAATGCACAAATTAAAACGGCCTATTTAGCCGTTCAGGAAGCTCGTCCACTATCCAATTATGTGGCAGAAACATTTGATATCAAACATCAATCACCTCAGGCCATCCTTTTTAAAAATGGAAAACCGGCCTGGAATGAGTCTCATTGGCGTATTACATATGATTCATTGAGCAAGGCCATCACTGAATGAATCATGAAGGCCGGATCCCTTTGGCAAGGGTTCCGGCCTTTTATTATTTCCATAGGATTTTTAAACGATCTCCAGGGGAAACCTTTCTTTAAAGGCCCTTCCTGTTCAAGTGGCAGCCGATTTGATCATGGTCCAATGCTCTTTGAGATAAAATATCAATTAAATGATAGCTTTCTTGTTCTATTTCCAATATAATGCCTACAACGGATTGTTCCAATATTCAGTCTAAATCGTTTTTCCTGCATGTGTAACACCTGATTTTATGTATTTATAACTTTAATGCTTAAAAGCGTTTAATTATTAAAGAAAAATATCGTGACATTTATGGGCACTTCCTTTATAATTGATTTAATCATACATGAAATATTCTAAATTTTTCATTGATAATACAATCGGGGTGGATGTTCGAGGATCCAGATGGGATTTTTTTAGTTTGAGTCCGCTGAACCGATTTCTATTTTAAAAAACGAAGGGATGGATTTGTAATGAGCAACAAAGAGCTTGATGGACTTCGTAATCAACTGGATGATGTGAACCTTCAGTTATTACATCTTATTAATCAACGTGCTGAACTTGTACAGGAAATTGGTCGCGTTAAAGAAAAACAAGGTGTAAACCGTTACGATCCGGTCCGTGAAAGAACAATGCTGGATCTTATCGAAGCCAATAATCAAGGACCGCTTGATCTTGGTTCGATTAAACATATTTTCAAAGAAATCTTTAAATTGGGCTTGGAGCTACAAAAAGATGATCAGAAGAAAACGCTTCTTGTATCGAGAAAACAAAAGGCTGAAGACACGATCATCAACATTAAAGGTGAATTGGTCGGTAACGGGATCCCTAGCTTCGTTTTCGGACCTTGTGCCGTTGAATCTTATGAACAGACAGCTGCGGTGGCGGAAGTCATTAAAGCTAAAGGTTTGAAATTGATGCGCGGCGGTGCATTTAAGCCACGTACATCTCCATATGACTTCCAAGGGCTTGGTTTGGAAGGGTTACAAATACTTAAACGTGTTGCTGATGAATACGGCTTGGCTGTAATCAGTGAAATCGTGAGTGCCAATGATATCGAAGCGGCGATCGATCATATCGATGTCATCCAAATCGGGGCGCGCAACATGCAAAACTTCGACTTGCTAAAAGCGGCAGGTGCTGTAAATAAACCAGTTCTTTTAAAACGTGGACTGGCTGCAACGATTGAAGAGTTCATTCATGCAGCGGAATACATCATGTCGCAGGGCAATGGTAACATCATTCTTTGTGAGCGCGGTATCCGTACTTACGAAAAAGCAACAAGAAATACACTTGATATCTCTGCTGTACCGATTTTAAAGCAAGAAACTCATTTACCGGTCATGGTTGATGTAACGCATTCAACTGGACGTCGCGATCTTCTGCTCCCTACGGCTAAAGCGGCTCTTGCAATCGGTGCTGACGGTGTTATGGCTGAAGTGCATCCAGATCCTTCCGTTGCTTTATCAGATTCTGCACAGCAAATGGACTTCAAACAATTTGATGAATTCTACGAAGAAATTAAACGTTTGAACTGGGTAACTGTATAAGCTAAGAAAGTCTTTAAATGATTTAATTTCAGCCCTTACCAACTTGGCAAGGGCTTTTTTTAATGGTAAAATACTAGTTTTTGCAGAAAAAGCTTCGAAATGAGCACTATTGGATTGCAGGAAAGATTCGACTATCGTATGATAAATAACAAGAATGAGAACTGTTCGGAAGATTGAGTCATACATAAAGTGATATCTATGTGAATTTTATACTTGAATAGGGTATTGAATATTTGACTGAGAAGAGAGTAGGACTGCATTTTTTGTTAGGCAGATCGTTCCTAAAATAATCTTCCTTATAGAGAAAAACGCATAAAAGATTATTTTCCGAAATAATTCGGGTCTTTTATGGGGAAAATGAAAGAAATGGAGGAATGGATGAATGAATAATATAACCATTTATGATGTGGCGCGTGAGGCGAATGTTTCCATGGCCACCGTTTCCCGCGTAGTTAACGGGAATCCAAATGTAAAGCCTGCAACAAGGAAGAAAGTTTCAGATGTAATTGAGAAGTTAGGGTACCGTCCCAATGCAGTGGCAAGAGGACTTGCCTCAAAGAAAACGACTACAGTCGGGGTCATCATCCCGGATATCTCAAGCATCTTTTTTGCTGAATTGGCGCGGGGCATAGAAGATATAGCCACCATGTATAAATACAATATCATTCTAAGCAGTTCTGATGAGAATATAGATAAGGAATTCCATTTGCTGAATACGATGCTTGGAAAACAAGTGGATGGTATCGTATTCATGGGCGGCAACATTTCTGATGAGCATGTCAAAGAGTTTAAGAATTCACCTGTTCCAATCGTTCTGGCAGGTTCGGTGGATGAAAGCGGACAAGTTCCATCGGTCAATATTGATTATGAGGCGGCGGCATTCGACGCAGTGACCTTCTTCGCTAAAAAAGGCCACAAGCATATCGCTTTTGTAAGCGGAAACCCTTCCGCGCTGATTAATGAAATGAAATTGACTGGTTATAAACGAGGATTGAAAGAAGCTGGGCTTTCATTTGATGAAAGTTATGTCGTTGAAGGTGATTATACATATGATTCAGGAATTGAATCTTTTGAAAAGTACCTGGAAGCTGAAGACAGACCGACAGCATTCATCGCCGGTGCTGATGAAATGGCGCTTGGAATTGTCCATGCCGCTCAGGACAAAGGGTTTAATGTACCGGAAGACTTTGAAGTGATCAGCTTCGATAACACGAGATTGACTTTGATGGTGCGTCCGCAAATCACGACGATCGTTCAACCTTTATATGATATTGGTGCGGTTGCGATGAGGCTTCTTACAAAGTTGATGAATAAAGAACAAGTGGAGGAAGGTCTTGAAAAAGTGATCCTGCCACATCGGATTGAAAACCGTCAATCAACGAAATAAAACTGGTTTGGAGAGTGTCCTGAGGGCACTCTCTTTTTGTTCCTCAAATGGTTGCCCGAACAAAAAAGATCGTTTTTCAACGATCTTTTGGTTAACTTTGTTCATTGCTTTTCGTTGTTTGCCTGGAAGACCTGATGGGATAAAGGACCTTTTCAAGCGTCAGGGCATTCTTCTCGGTAATTTCAGGCTTCCTCGGAATGGGTTCATATATATCCTCCATGTCATCCCATTCATTCGGCAGGGGAACAGGGGACTCAGGCTGCCAGCAATCGAGCCATTCCTTTGATAGGGGACCTGATATATCATTATTCGTCATTTCAAGCCAGACCCTCGCCCAAGCCCTCGGGACGACGCGCCATATATCATATCCGCCGCCGCCCACTGCAATCCACCGTCCTTCGCAATACTTATGGGCCATTTCGTGGGCCAGCTTTGGTATTTCCCTATAAATCTTCATGGTGGCTGATAAGTGGGTGAGCGGATCGTAATAATGGGAGTCGGCTCCGTTTTGCGTTAATATGACATCCGGTTTGAAGAATTCAATGACCTCTTTAAAGGAAGCCCTGTAGCATTCGAGCCAGGATTCATCTTCAGTGAACGCATCGACCGGGATGTTGAATGAATAGCCGTAGCCTTTTCCCTGGCCCCGCTCGTTAATATTGCCGGTGCCGGGAAATAAGTAGCGCCCCGTTTCATGAATGGATAGGGTGCATACATCGGGATCATCATAAAATGACCATTGGACTCCATCACCATGATGTGCATCGGTATCGACATACAAGACACGCGCCCCATATTTTTTTTGCAGGTATTTAATCGCGACCGAACTATCGTTGTAAATGCAAAAGCCCGAGGCTTTCCCGCGGAAACCGTGATGCAGGCCGCCGCCAAGATTAAGTGCGTGCAGGGACTGACCGGTCATGACTGCATCCACAGCTGTCAAGGTACCGCCTACAAGCAAGGCACTTGCTTCGTGCATTTTGGGGAAGATAGGGGTATCCTCCGTTCCTAGCCCATAATTTACAGCCTTTTCAGGGGGGAGCTTTCCCTGGCCTGCCAATCTGACAGCGTTTACATAATGGTGATCATGAATCAGTTCCAATTCTGCATCGGTTGCCATTCTGGGCTTGATAATTTGATCATCATTGATGGCATGGTGTTTTTTTAATAAATCAAGCGTGAGTTTAAGTCGTTTTTGATTGAATGGATGCTCATCGTTGAATTTGTAGGTAAGGAGTTCATCCGAATAAACGAAAAGGGATATATCATTCATGTGAAATCCCCGGTAGGCTAGGCCATAAAACGGTATAGCCTTCTTTCTTCAAATCCTCCACCACCATAAATGGATTCATCGTCTGTACACGAATTACAAGAATTTTATAGTCTGTTCCATTTTTTTCAGGATAAACAAGGGTGCTCAGGATATTCGTATTGCGCCTTTTAAAAATATGGGCAATATCATGGAGGGAACCTGCCTTATCCGGGATTCTGATTTCGATTTGGGAACCGGGCTGATTGACTCCAGTCAACTCAACGTATGAATGAAGTAAATCAGAACCGGTTATGATGCCCACTAACTTCCTCCCCTTTACGATTGGAAGGCAGCTGATATTGTTATCACAGAAAACAGCCCCGATTTCTTCCACGAAATCCAGCGGGTGCCCCGTGATTATTTCCGTTTTCATGATGCTTGACAGTGGTTTTTGTAAATCATTTTTGTATTCTTCGGTACGGAATATAGAAGGGGCAGCATCCCGAATATCACGGTCGCTGACTAATCCCACAAGTTGAAAGCTGTCATCGACAATGGGGATATGGCGAATTCGCTTCTCCTTGATGATCAAGACAGCGCTATGGATTGTATCCGTTGGAGTGAGGGTGATAATATCCTCATTCATTATTGTTTCAACAATCATTTTCCTTCCTCCTCTTACTCGCCTCTTTAATACATAAACCGATTCATAAAACGCAATTGGTCGAATTTCTGGATGGATTCCGGCGGGACCCTTTTGCCAATACGGGCCATCAGGCAGTTGGCCGGGTGGGAACTGATTTCAGGATCATCTGTTGCAAAGTAGACCAAACCACCGGCACTCATCATTTTTTCCATGACCTTGCGATAGTCCCAAATATTCAGCCCTGTCCCTTTCAGATCCCAATGCCAATAGTATTCAGTGGTGATGATGATGAAGTCTTCAACCGAATCGTCTTCCATGGAAAGGCGGATTAGGTTCTTCCCGACGGAGGCACCCCGGTATTTAGGGATGACCTCGATTGCACCAAGCTCAATCAGGTCCTCCATCTTGATTTCAGACCAGCGCTCCAATGGATCGGGATATAAGTAAGTTACATAACCCACGATTGTTTCATTTTCACGGGCGATAAAGATCCTGCCCTCAGGCAAGTCTGCAATCTCTATTAACGCTTTATGCTGCAAAGCAGGCGGGCGAAAGGCGACCAAGTCTTCGTGAAACTCATAAGCGGACATTCTTTCTCCGCTTAACGGCCCCTCGATGATGAGTGTTCCGCTTAATGTCTGCAGTTCCTTAGTGTAAAAGGTCTTACTATATTCCATTCTTTCACCACCCTTGTTATATAGTAATCTTACACTCTCGCATTCCGGAGTATACGAAGCATTTCTTTTAAAAACTGACCGAATGGAAAGCTTACATAAATTATACATGAAAAAGAGGGGCATCATTCAGAAAGTTCAAGGCGCTTTTGTTACAGTGCTTCTTCTTTCACGGCCATCATATGGATTCACCTTAACCATAACAATATACCAGTAACTTTCAAAATTCACCAAGAAGGGATTTCCCTAATATGGAAGTGGTTAATATTTTAAAAATTGAGATAATTTGATTCTTATACTATAATAAAAATATAGAACCGAATGAAGGGGGAGTTTGTCGTATGGATGTGAAAGCGTTGCCAGTAGTGGAAGGTAATTTTAATTTAAAGAATTATGATGAAAAATACAAGAAGTTTGACTGGTCTGAGACGGAAAAGGAATTCTCCTGGTCTGAAACCGGTAAAGTGAATCTTGCATATGAAGCCATTGACCGCCATGTCGAAACATACAAAAAGAATAAAGTGGCCCTTTATTACAAAGACGATAAAAGAAATGAAAAGTATACATTCAAGGAAATGAAAGAGTATACGAATCAAGCGGCCAATGTGTTCAAGAACATTGCCAATGTGGAAAAAGGAGATCGTGTTTTCATCTTCATGCCTCGCTCCCCGGAGCTTTATTTTGCATTGTTGGGCGCGATTAAAACGGGTGCTGTCGTAGGGCCGTTGTTCGAAGCCTTCATGGAAGGCGCCATAAGGGACCGTCTTGAAGATAGTGAGGCAAGTGTGATAGTGACGACACCTGAACTTTTGCCGCGTGTCCCGGTGGATGAATTACCCCATTTAAAGCATATTTTCTTGGTGGGGGAAAATATAAAAGAAGAAGGAAAGTACCATGACTTCAATAAAAAATTAAAAGAAGCCGACAAAAAATTCGAAATTGAATGGGTGGATCGGAATGACGGTCTGATTCTTCACTACACCTCAGGTTCCACAGGTAAACCAAAAGGAGTGCTGCACGTTCATAATGCGATGATCCAGCATTATCAAACGGCAAGATGGGTCCTTGATTTGCAGGATGAGGACGTGTATTGGTGCACAGCGGACCCTGGATGGGTGACAGGGACGTCTTACGGGATATTTGGACCTTGGCTGACAGGGACCTCGAATGTCATTGTAGGCGGGCGGTTCAAGCCTGAATCCTGGTACAAGACCTTGGAGGACTTTGGTGTCACGGTATGGTATAGTGCCCCGACTGCCTTCAGGATGCTGATGGGCGCAGGTGACGAAATCGTTAAGCGGTTCGATTTGAGGTCTCTCCGCCATATATTAAGTGTCGGTGAACCGTTGAACCCGGAAGTGGTGCGCTGGGGAATGAAGGTATTCAATCACCGTATCCATGATACATGGTGGATGACGGAGACCGGGGCGCAGGTCATCTGCAATTATCCTTGCCTGGAAATCAAACCGGGTTCGATGGGCAAACCGATTCCAGGTGTGAAGGCGGCAATAGTGGATGATCAAGGTAACGAGCTTCCGCCGCATAGAATGGGGAACCTTGCCATCAAGAAAGGCTGGCCTTCGATGATGAAGACCGTCTGGAAGAATGAAGCGAAATATGAATCTTACTTTATGCCAGGTGATTGGTATGTTTCAGGAGATTCCGCATATATGGATGAAGATGGTTATTTCTGGTTCCAAGGCCGTGTGGATGATGTCATCATGACGGCAGGGGAGAGGGTCGGACCTTTCGAAGTGGAAAGCAAATTGGTCGAGCATCCAGCCGTAGCCGAAGCGGGGGTCATCGGTAAGCCGGACCCGGTTCGGGGGGAGATTATCAAAGCGTTCATCGCCCTTCGTGATGGATACGAGGCAAACGATGAATTGATTGAGGAAATTCGTACATTTGTAAAGCATGGTCTAGCGGCACATGCGGCACCTCGTGAAATTGAATTCAGGGATAAACTTCCTAAAACAAGAAGCGGCAAAATCATGCGCCGTGTCCTGAAAGCTTGGGAACTTGATCTGCCAACGGGTGATTTATCATCGATGGAGGATTGAGAAACTGAGTCATTATTGAAAAGGAAAAAGGCATCCATGGTCACTTCCGTGGATGCCTTTTTGTAGATTATAAGGAAATAGGCTGTCGGGGGTAACCGACAGCCTGTTTTAGTTCAAGAAAGAGTGTCATTCTTCCTCTTCTTCAGCTTTATCCGTGTCTTGCTCTTTATCATTGACTGTGTCTTGCTCTTTGTCGGTCTCTTGTTTTTCTTGATCTGTATTTTCTTTGTTTTGCTGCTCTTTGTCTTGTGCTGGCTCTTTATCTTTATCCGTTTGCGTTTCTTTTACTGGTTCTTTTTCTTTCTCTTTATCTGAAGCGTTCTCTTCTTTTGAGTCTGATTTTTTATCTTCGTTAGCTAATTTATCTTTTCCACGATCATCTTTAGTTTTTGTGGAATCTTCTTTTGAACCTGTCTTTTTAGCGCCGCTTTCAACACGTTGAGAAGGGGCCGATTCTTTACCGACTATGTCTACGGCCGTTACGTAATAGGAACCGCCAGAGCCGACTTTGTAAACAAGATTCTCCCCAGCATTGATGCTCGCCACTTTCTTGCCGTCTTTATAGACACGATAACCGACGACATCTCCTTCATCATGCAAGCCCCATGTAATCTTATCGTTACCGATCGTTATGGATAGGGGATCTGGTGCCTTGCCATTATCATTCAATTTCGCTGTCGCGCCGACGACATTTCCTGATTTTTCGGCTCCAGGAATCACGGATCCCGGGTCATCGACATATTTCAATCCGATATCTGCAAAGGAATCGGGATTCAACATGAACCCGCCGCTTGTGAATTCGCCAGGCGTTTGCGGAAGGGCTGCGTAGCGTTTACTGCCGACTGATACATATTGTCCATCTATGAAACTATCATCTGCCTTGGTTGGAGCATATTTGGCGATGAATAAATCCGATTTGACAAGCCCGGCCTTTTGGCATGAACTTGAAGGCAGCAGTCCTGAAACGCCACAGAAGGAACGGCTGACAATTCCGCCCGGCATTTCAAATCGCTTATCGGGGTCGATGAGTTTAGGATCGACTTTGTATGCGGCATTGATCAGATCTGCCCAATAATACATATTACGTTTATTATATTCCAGACCATTGTAGGTCCCTTGCAAGGATTTCGGTGTGTCATATCCGAGCCATGTACCGAATGATACATTTGGATTGGTTGCGACGAACCAAGCGTCCGAATAGTTTTGGGAAGTTCCGGTCTTACCTGCCCAATCACTTGAGAAAGCAAGTCGGTTCCTGACCGAAGCGGCCGTCCCGCTGTTTACGACATCACGCATCATATCAAGCGTCAGGTAAGCAGCTTGCGGAGAAAATACTTCCACTGGTTTCGCTTTATGTTCATAGATGACTTTGCCATCTTTTGATACGATTTTATCGATCATATAAGCATCGATGAATTCCCCTGAATTGGCAAATGTGCCAAATGCATTGACGTTCTCTTCAACGGTTACACCTTTTGACATAGCTCCCAGTGACATGGCTGCATTAGAGTAATCTTCTTTCGTCACTGTGGTGAAGCCCATTTTTTCCAAATAGGAAGCTGGACCTTGGTTGATGATTTTCATGTAAAAGAGCGCTGCCGGGATGTTATAGGAATTCTTCAGTGCTTCACGGGCTGTCGTTACCCCCGTATAGCTTCCGCCGCCATAGTTTCCTGGACGCCACATTTTTCCTGCTGGAATGGAAATGGGTACGTTGGCCGATACGCTTCCAGGTGAGATCTTTCCTAACTCGATTCCTGGGCCATACACGAGCAGCGGCTTCATCGTTGATCCGTTCGATCGCAGTGATGCGGTGGCATGGTTCGTCTGTTCCCGCTTGAAATCACGGCCACCTACGAAACTGATGATTTTTCCTGTTTTATTTTCGATGAGAATGGCCCCGGCTTCAACGGGCTCACTCACCGTTTTCATTTCTTTCGTATCAGGATCGACGACTTGTGCCGTCTTATCGTATCCGTAATTCGGATAGTTTTTCGTCACTTCCTGCATCTTGTCATAAATCTTTTTATCGATTGTCGTATAGATCTGATAGCCGTTTTGACGCAGCTTACGATCGGCAAGTGCTAGATATTGAGCTTTTAAATCATCATTCTTTAAATCTTTCTCTTCATACCCATCATCTTTTGCCAGACTGACAGATAGGATTTCGATGGAGCGTTTTTCGATTTCATAGGTGAGCCATGGATATTTCTCGGATGGCATCTCCGTTTTACCGATAAAGTCTTTTGTTATGTCGTATGCGACTGCTTTATCATATTCTTCTTTTGTTATGTATCCGTTACTATACATCCGCTTTAAAACGGTTTTCATCCGGTTGATGCCGGGCTCTTGATTTTCTTTCAGTTTTCCTTTCTGGGTATACGGTGTATAACCGAAAGGGCTTTGCGGCAATCCAGCGATAAAGGCTGATTGGGGCAGTGTCAGATCTTTGGCCTCCACGCCAAAAATACCTTCAGCGGCAGACTCGACACCAGCGATGTTACGGCCTGAAGAGTTTCGCCCCAAAGTAGAGACGTTTAAGTAGGTTTCCAAAATCTCTTCTTTTTCAAAGAACTTTTCGACCCGGAGCGCAAGCAGGATTTCTTTTGCTTTTCGTTCAAATGATACTTCGTTGGTGAGGACCTGGTTTTTAATGAGCTGCTGTGTTAATGTACTTCCTCCCGATTGGACGGTTGCATTCGAAAATTCCTGGTATATCGCACGCAGGATGGCTTTCGGGACAACGCCGTCATGCTCATAAAAATACTCATCTTCTGTAGCGATGACTGCATTTTTTAGATGCTCGGAAACTTTATCGATGGACACTTCTTCACGTTCAAGGTCACTCTTAAGCTTGCCCAAGTATACTTCATCTGCAAAGTATACTTCAGAGGTCTCTTCATAATTGTAAATGTCTTTTTTCAAATCTTCTTTTGAGCGCACTGGCTCATCATTGACGAGGGCAGCGAAATAGCCGGCTCCGACGCCGCCGGCGAATGAGAATCCTAGGATCCCGACAATAATGAGGATCAGTGTTAAATTCCAAATGACTTGGTATGTAACCCGTGCATTCTTATGTGTTTTTTCACTTTGGAAAAAACGGGTCAGCTGCTTCCAGACTGTTTGAAATCTATCTTTTTGATTATTATTCATCGTATCATACCCCCTGAAATCACATATATTATAGCATATAACAGGTAGGGGAAAGGGATCTTTCTTATTTTTCTATAATCTGTAAGGGTGATGTTGACAAGGATTCTTATGTATGATAAAAGTTTATTAACAACAATAAAATGATTAAATGATCGCGATGATAGGACCCAGTAGTCAGACTATCCCTGTTTCAGAGAGCCGGTGGTTAGTGGAAATCGGTACAAATGGTATGATGAATTACTTCCTGGAGCATTTGCTGTGAAATGATTAGTAGCAGGAAACGGCTGACGACCGTTATTCGTCTTGAGCGGAGGGCATGTTATGTCCTCAAGTTGGGTGGTACCGCGAATTCATTCGTCCCTTCATATTTATGAAGGGGCGTTTTTGTGTGCTTTTTGCGGTTTTTTTCTAAGATGGAGGAGGAATATTTAATGGAATTGCTTAAAGACCTCGAGTGGAGAGGAATTATTTATCAACAAACGGATGAAGAAGGTTTTAAGAACCTTTTGGAAAAAGAGAAAATTTCTTTATACTGTGGTGTCGATCCAACTGCGGATAGTATGCACATCGGTCATCTATTGCCATTTTTGACATTGCGCCGTTTCCAGCAGCACGGTCATCGTCCCCTTGTACTGGTAGGCGGTGCGACAGGACTTATCGGTGATCCAAGCGGTAAAAAAGAGGAACGTCAGCTGCAAACGCTGGAAAAAGTGCTTTATAATGCAGACTGCATAAAAGGGCAGCTGTCCCACATCTTTGAATTCGACGGTGAAAATGGTGCGGTCATGGTCAATAACTATGACTGGATAGGCAAAATCGATATGGTTACATTTTTGCGTGATTACGGGAAATACATCGGCATTAACTACATGCTGGCAAAAGATACGGTTGCTTCCCGCTTGGATACGGGAATTTCCTTTACTGAATTTGCTTACACGATCTTACAAGGAATTGATTTCGGCCATTTATACAGCAATTACGACTGTAAATTGCAAATTGGCGGCAGTGATCAATGGGGCAACATTACGACCGGCCTTGAAATGATCAGGAAATCCAATGATGAGAATGCCAAAGCATTCGGTATGACGATCCCGCTTGTAACGAAAGCGGATGGAACGAAATTCGGTAAAACGGAAGGCGGAGCGATTTGGCTTGACCCGGAAAAAACGACTCCGTATGAATTTTACCAATTCTGGATCAATACAGCGGATGCTGATGTCGTAAAATACCTGAAATTCTTCACGTTCCTATCTCGTGAGGCGATAGAAGAGTTGGAGCAATCCGTACAAAATGAACCGCATTTGCGTAAAGCGCAAAAAGCTTTAGGGGAAGAAATGACCCGTTTGATTCATGGTCAGGAAGCTCTTGACCAGGCAATCAAAATCTCTGCCGCCCTATTCAGCGGTGAGGTGAAGAATTTAAGTGCAGCGGAAATCAAATTGGGCTTTAAAGATGTCCCTAGCTTCGAACGTGAAAGCAAGGAAGATATCGGTTTGGTCGATTTAATCGTTGAAGCGAAAATTTCGCCATCAAAGCGTCAAGCACGTGAAGATATTCAGAACGGGGCAATCTCCATAAATGGGGAGAAAGTGACCGATCTGCAATATGTAGTGACGGAAGCTGCCAAGATTGAAGGGGAGTTCATCCTCGTTCGTCGCGGCAAAAAGAAATACACATTAGTGAAATGATTGTCCAAGGCCCGGCTGGATCTCAGCCGGGCTTTGTCATGCAGGGGTGTTTAAGTGCAAAAAAAAACCCCATCCAAGGATGGGGTTTTTGAAGTTATTAACGAGAGTAGAACTCAACGATAAGAGCTTCGTTAATTTCAGCAGGCAATTCAGAACGTTCTGGTAAACGAGTGAAAGTACCTTCTAATTTCTCAGCATCGAAAGTAAGGAAATCAGGAACGAAGTTAGTTGCTTCAACTGATTCTTTAATGATTGAGAAGTTGCGTGATTTTTCACGAACTGAGATTGTTTGTCCAAGAGACACTTTGTAAGATGGAATGTCTACGCGGCTTCCGTCTACAGTGATGTGACCATGGTTAACAAGTTGACGTGCTTGACGACGTGTACGAGCTAAACCAAGACGGTAAACTAGGTTGTCAAGACGTGATTCAAGAAGAACCATGAAGTTTTCACCATGTACACCTTTAAGTTTGCCAGCGCGGTCGAACATTGTGCGGAATTGACGTTCAGTGATTCCGTACATGTGACGAAGTTTTTGTTTCTCTTGTAGTTGCATTCCGTATTCAGAAATTTTTCTACGTTGGTTAGGACCATGTTGTCCTGGAGCATAAGGGCGTTTTTCTAATTCTTTACCAGTACCTGTTAGGGAAATTCCTAAACGACGGGATAGTTTCCAGCTTGGGCCAGTATAACGAGCCATAGGATGACTCCTCCTTTAAATGTTTTTATTTTGGTAAAATAAAAACCGTGTGAATGTACGATTATGACCATTTTGTTTTCATGTACCTTCGCCCTAGCAGCAGAGGGTTACGAGATACACCTCTGTATTGAGGAACAAAATGAGAACATAAAGGCTGTCACATAGGCTGCAATATTTTACACAAAGAGTATTGTATAATATTCTGCTCAATGAGTCAAGGAGAGTTGTGAATAATTAAGGAGTAGATAAAGAGAATGGCAGCAGGTATTTAAAACATGCAATTTTTAGTGAGGTTTTTCCACCGTAAGCGTTATGATGAGAGAATGAATACATGGAGAAAAATATCAAATGGCCGATGAGGCGTTGTATTTTGCGAAGAATTCAAGAAGGACTGGGTACAAGTACATGGGTCCTATAAAGTTAAAGGGAGCAGGCAAGGATTGCCGCTCCCTTTAACTTTATAGATGCCTGGAAAGGATTTCAGCGAACTTCTCAAGTCCTTGCTGATCCATTTCGTCAAAACGGTCCGTGACCGGGCTGTCGATATCGAGGACACCGATCAAATTGCCATCCTTCATGAGCGGTATGACAATTTCAGATCTTGATGCCGCATCACAGGCGATATGTCCAGGAAATTGGTGGACATCCTCTATGCGCAGGGTTTTTTCAGTCGCCGCTGAAGTCCCGCAAACGCCCCTGCCCATTGGAATGCGGACGCAGGCTGGAAGACCCTGGAAGGGTCCTAGAATTAATTGGCCTTCTTCGTATAAATAGAAGCCGACCCAGTTAATCTCATCAAGAAACTGATTGAGTAAAGCTGCCGCATTGCTTAAATTGGCTATCCGGTTCTTTTCATCTTCTATTAAGGCAAGAAGCTGCTTTTGGACCAAATCATAGTTATTTTCTTTTTTTCCTTGATACATTTCGACATTAAACAAAAGCGTTCACCTGTCTTCCGCATATTTTTACAGCACTTTCTAATCATGTTGCTTTAT
Organism: Peribacillus sp. Aquil_B1; assembly: GCF_022603275.1. Taxonomy (NCBI): domain Bacteria; kingdom Bacillati; phylum Bacillota; class Bacilli; order Caryophanales; family Bacillaceae; genus Peribacillus; species Peribacillus sp. Aquil_B1. The sequence goes on from NZ_JAKXEE010000001.1 coordinate 578,776, forward strand.
TGTAGGGAAATTGTCGAGAACTTACTAAAGGATTCAGGCTCTTCCGTGAAGAAGTAGTCCATAAGACTTGTCTCAAAGAAAGCGAGGGATTGCCTGAATGAATCGCCAGACGCCAACGAAACAAGCCATTGTGGAAGCTGCATTGCATTTATTTCATTTAAAAGGCTATCATGCTACATCCATACGGGATATTGCGAATAAAGCCAAAGTGAACGCTGCAAATATTGCCTACTATTTCAAGAATAAGCAGGGGTTGCTTGAATTCTGTTTCACTTCCTATTTAGAAGAGTATATCCTGGTCCTTGAGACGAACATGACATTGCTGGAACTTAAAGGCCCGCAGCATTGCTTGATGAATCTTGTAAAGGATATTCTCGCTTTCCAGAGGGAAAACTTCCTTGCTGCACGGTTCATATATGGGGAATCTTCGCTCGATTCCAATTTAAATCGCGAAATTCATTCGACTTATTTTACAAAGGAAAAGTCTTATTTTCAATATATTTTGGAACAGGGGATCAAGAGCAGGAGTTTCCAGCAGGTCTCGGTTCCCATGTATATGCTGCAGTTGAAGGGTTTATTGACGGCCCCTGTCCTGCATACCCATTATGCGATGGATGTGCTTCATGTGTTCCCTCAGGAAGAATATTATACGAATATTTATGCCAATGAAGTCGGACGTTTTTTGCAGGATACCCTTTTCATAGACTTGCAGCCACTGTTAGCCGGCCGGAGCTGAAGTGTATACATGAATTACCCATTGAACCCTTCAATCAGTGCCTGATGGCCCTGACCCAAATCCTTAGCCTGATGTGCATCGGATCCGTAAATAAGCGGAATGCCGAGATCGAAAGCACGCTTTGCAAACCGTTCAGGAGGGTATGGTTCACCGCATAGCGGCTTTACATGCCCGGCTCCATTATAATCTAGTTCATACCTTTGTTCTTTGATCATGTCGAGCACCTTGTAAACCCGGTCGTCAAAACTAGAAGCCGGCGGATATCGATGCTGGAATTTATGGACAAGCGTAATATGCCCGATTCGTTTTGGTTTATAAATGCCTAAATCCGTTGTTATTGATTTTTCCAGTGTATCGAAATATTTGGCATAAACCGATTCGACTGAACCTAGTTCATTGGCAATCTCACCAAACCCATTTTCGCTGAAATCGATGCAGTGCCAACTGCTTTGATGCTTGATGAAGTGGACGGAAAGTATACTATCATCCAGGAATTCTCCGATTTCGTCGAGGAATTCTTTTGTTTCTTTTTCATAACCCTCTATAAAGTCAACCTCCAGACCTGTTTTGATCAGGATTTTGTCTTTATGGCGTTCTTTCAGTACGCGGAGCTCTTGAAAGTAATCCAGGAGCAGGGCAGCGTCCATGCCGCTGTCTTTTTCAGGCGTAGGATCTTGAAAATTTCGTGGCAATGGAGCATGTTCCGTAAATGTGATTTCCTTTAATCCTAGCTCGATTCCCCGCGTAATATATTCAACGAATTTATCCGTAGAGCCGTGAGGGCAAAACGGAGTGTGCACATGACCGTCAGCTTTCATGGTCCTTCCCTCCCAAAAAACAGGTATTTGTAGCAATTTTCTACAAAAAAAACATTTTTCTCGTCAAAAATTATTGCTAACATGGTATCATAAAAGCATTAAATTTAACATTTTTTAAAATTGACATATAAACGAGCAAGACTGTAAGGACTAGAACAGGGGGCTTACCATGGATTACATAATTGGGGTAATTGTATTAATTTTGATTTTCATCATTTGGGGTTATTTTTTCAAAAAGAGATATTTTAAAGAAATCGATCGACTGGAATCCTGGAAAATAAGCATCATGCACCGCCCCGTGCTGGAAGAGCTTTCTAAAGTCAAACAATTGAACATGACAGGTGAAACAGAGGAAATGTTCGAGAACTGGCGCATTGAATGGGACGCCATCATTACTGATCATATGCCTGAAGTCGAAGAGCTTTTATTCGATGCCGAGGAATTCGTCGATAAATACCGTTTCAGCCGATCAAAAGAAGTACAGCGCAAAATTACAGTCAAGCTGAATGAAATTGAGGAAATGATCAAAAAGATCTTATACGAACTGAATGAACTCGTAGGCAGTGAGGAAAAAAACCGATTGGAAATTGAGGATATCAAGGAATCCTACCGTCAATTGAAGAAATCCCTGCTTGCACACAGGCATAATTACGGGAAAGCGGCTGATAAGCTGGAAAATACCTTGGATGAAGTATTGCAGATCCTTCAAAAATATGACGAAGAGACCGTGAACGGCAATTATTTGAATGCGAGGGAGCTTGTTCTATCCATTAAGGAAAAATTGGCGGTTCTGTCAGTTAAAATGGAAATGCTCCCGAAATTATTGGTAGATAGCCAATCCGAGCTGCATTCCCAGCTTCAAGAATTGAAGGATGGTTATGAGGAGATGTCAGGACAGGGGTATCTGTTGAGCCATATCCAATTCGAGCAGGAAATATCCCGGCTTGAGGAAGAACTGGAACTATATAAAACACAATTGGAAAATGCCGAAACGGAAGCCGTGGATAAGGGCATTAAAGATATGCGCGAAAGCATTGAGGTGCTTTATGACCTTTTGGAAAAAGAAGTACTGTCTAAGCAGTATATCTTGAAAAATGATGAAGTTCTCAGGAAAACGATTAGTGACCTTGAATATGAAAACGATAAACTTAAAGTTGAAACCATACATGTTCAACACACATATCATCTGACGGAAAACGAGCTCGATGCACAGCGGAAAATGGAAAAGCAGATTGCCCAGATTTCGAAACGCCATCAATTGCTTGTCTTGAAAATGGAGGATAATGTGATGGCAAGCTCCCTTATCAGCGAAGAGATGCAGGGGCTGGCTGTGCAGTTGAAGGAATTACAGGAAAATCAGAAAGATTTTACCATTAAATTACAGGCTTTACGGAAAGATGAAATGGATGCCAGGGATTCACTGGCTGAATTGAAACGTAAAATGGTCGATACTGGACGATTAATTGCAAAAAGCAATATTCCAGGTCTTCCAGAAGAGTATAAAGTGGTGCTTCAGGATGCCAAAGAAAGCATGGATGACGTTCAGGGAAAACTTGAAGAAAAGCCGCTTGACATGGCCGTTGTTTATATTTATTTGGAAAAAGCGGTTCAACAGGTGAATAGGGTCCACGAAAAAGCCCATGAATTGATCGAACATATGTATTTGGCCGAAAAGGTGATCCAATTCGGAAATCGCTATCGAAGCAGTCACGATATGGTTGCCGAGAGCCTTAGGGAAGCCGAAGCGAAATTTAGAAGCTATGAATATCAAGCAGCGTTGGAAACGGCAGCAACGGCCATAGAAAAGGTCGACCCAGGCAGTTTACGAAAAATCGGGGCGAACATAGAAGAAGTCCTTTCCTAAAAAACCCGCCATGGCGGGTTTTTTTCTTTTACCGGACCGACCGCGAATAGACAGGTGGGAAGTTTAAATCATTCTGAGGAATAAAAAGAAGCAATTCTCCTATCATTTATGGACCAGTGTTTTACATTCTCTTTCAAATTCAATTATGTTAATATTAGATGTTGCAACAGCAACATTGAAACTTATATTTAATAGAGTGATCATCATAGATACAAAAACATGGAAGGTGAGCCCATGATTTATTTTGATAATAGTGCAACAACAAAACCATATCCCGAAGTAATCGAATCATTCATGAAGGTTACTTCGGACTATTTCGGCAACCCCTCTTCGCTTCATGGACTTGGGGTGCAATCCGAAAAACTGCTTTCCGCTGCAAGAAAGCAGATCGCTGATTTATTAAAGGTGAAGAGTTCGGAAATATTTTTCACTTCCGGTGGGACGGAAGGAAATAATCTTGCCATTAAAGGGGCCGCCCACTCTCAGGGGAATCGCGGCAAACACATAATCACGACAGCGATTGAACATCCTTCTGTAGAAGATGCATGCCAATCATTGACGAAAATGGGTTATGAGATCACATATCTTCCCGTTAACGAATTTGGGCAAATTGATGTAACGGACCTTAAGGATGCATTGAGGGAGGATACCATTTTGGTTTCCGTCATGCATGTTAATAATGAAGTTGGCTCGATACAGCCGATTGCTGAAATCGGCAAATTGATAAAACAATACCCAAACGTGCTCTTTCATGTCGATAATGTGCAGGGAGCAGGCAAAGTTTCTTTATCATTGCGTGATGCCAATGTGGATTTATGTACAATTTCCGGCCACAAGGTCCACGGCTTGAAGGGGACGGGCATCCTTTATGTTCGTGAAGGCGTTCGGGTCGATCCGCTTTTCCATGGCGGCAACCAAGAAACGAAAATCAGGAGCGGCACCGAAAATGTTGCGGGAATCGTCTCCCTATCGAAGGCCTTGCGTATTAGTATGAACAATCAATTGCTGTATCATGATAAGCTGCAGCAAATCAAAACTTATTTATATAAAGGTTTGAAAGAAATGGACGGGGTGTTGGTTAACAGTCCTGAAAAAGGGGCACCCCATATTGTGAATTTTTCCGTTCCGGGACTTAAATCCGAAGTATTGCTGCATGCACTTGAATCGGAAGGAATATATGTATCGACAACTAGTGCCTGTTCTTCGAAAAAAAGGACGATAAGCAAAACGGTGGATGCAATGTTCCATAATTCGGCTCGTTCCGAAAGCGTCATCCGAATCAGTTCTACCTATGGCAATGAAATGGAAGAAGCAAAGCAAGTTCTGGCGGCGATACAGAAAATAGTCGCTAATTTAGAAAAAATAATGAGGGTTGCAAAATGAAATTTGATCATATAATTATCCGTTATGGAGAAATCTCCACGAAAAAAAGAAACCGTAAAGGCTTTGTAGACAAAATGAAGGCACATATCCGCTGGAGTTTAAAAGATATTGAAGGCGTAGTGCTGACAGCCAACCGGGAGCGGATGTACGTTCTCCTGAACGGTGCGGACCATAAGCCTGTCATTGACCAATTGAAAGGCATTTTTGGAATACAGTCATTAAGCCCTGCGATAAAAATAGAGCGTGATCTGGAAGTGATGAAGACGGCAGCGTTGTATTACCTGAATCATACTCTTGAAGAGGTAAAAACGTTCAAGATCACGACTAAACGCGCGGATAAGGATTTTCCATATAACACCGATGAGATTAACAGGGCAATCGGCGGGCATTTGCTTCGGAATACAGAGGATTTAAAAGTGGATGTAAAGAACCCTGATTTGAACCTGCTAGTGGAAGTGAGACGCGAAGCCGTGTATTTGACAGGTGAAATCATCCAGGGGGCAGGCGGTCTGCCATTCGGGTCAAGTGGAAAGGCGATGCTGATGCTTTCAGGCGGGATTGATAGCCCTGTTGCAGGATTCCTTTCAATGAAACGCGGATTGGACGTGGAAGCGATCCACTTCTACAGCCCACCGTTCACGAGCGAACGTTCACGTCAAAAGGTCATTGATTTGGCGGGCAAGCTTGCCGAAATAAATGGAAGCATGAAAGTGCATATCGTTCCATTTACGGAAATCCAATTATTGATTCAAAAACAAATCCCGGAAAACTACTCAATGACTACTACCCGTCGTTTAATGATGCGGGTCGCCGATCGAATTCGTGAAAAGGAAGAAGCCATGGCACTTGTTACCGGTGAAAGCCTTGGACAGGTTGCTAGCCAGACGATGAGCAGCATGTTTGCCATCAATGAGGTGACGAATACACCGATCCTGCGCCCGCTGATTACCATGGATAAAACGGAAATCATCAAAATTGCAAGAGAGCTTGATACTTTTGAAATATCCAATTTGCCGTACGAAGATTGCTGTACGGTCTTTACGCCGGCAAGCCCAAAAACGAAACCGAAACGTGAAAAGGTCAATTACTATGAAAGCTTCGTCGACTTTGAATCCTTAATCGAAAAGGCGGTCTCCGAAACAGAAATATTGACGGTTAAACCTGGTCAGACTTTCGATAAGGAAGAAACGATGGAAGACTTATTTTAATATCCTGTAATTACCAATAAAATAGTGCGAATGAAGCCATGTGTTTTAACACACTCTATAATCACAAGGAGGTGAAAAACACATGGCAAACAACAACAGCTCAAACGAATTATTGGTACCTGGAGTGGAACAAGCTCTACAACAAATGAAATATGAAATCGCTACAGAATTCGGCGTACAACTTGGTGCCGACACAACATCTCGCGCTAACGGTTCAGTTGGTGGAGAAATCACAAAACGCCTTGTTCAAATGGCTGAACAACAATTAGGCGGAGGCTTCAACAGATAATTTAATAAATATGGCTACAGAGAGCGGGTTTTAACACCCGCTCTCTTCTGTTTGTCGACTTCTTTATACTACATGGTTTATTCCTGTAATTCTTATTGATTGAAGAAATCTGCCGATACTCTGGCTAGCCGTAACCCACTGATGCTTGGCAGAAAGATATCAATTGGAACGTTTTAATAAAAAAACTGCAAGCAAATTCATTTTTCTTCGAGTTTGTCTACAGTCCGCAGAGAGCAGGTTCAACACCCGCTCTCTTTATTTATTTGTAAAAATAAATAGAAATATTAGAGAAGTATCTTGTATAATGAGTAGGTACTAAGAGTTCATAATTGGAGGGGAAGAATATGAAGCGTGAAGACTTATTGGCTCCGGAACATTACAACTTAGTGAGTGAAATGGAACGTTATGCAAAAGATCCAGAAAAAGTTGCCGTACTCTGGGAGAACGAAACCGGAGATAAAAAACAACTTACATATGAGAATTTATTAAAGAGTGCAAATAAAATTGGAAATGCCTTCAAGAAAAAGGGACTGGGTAAAGGTGATACGGTCCTTATCATAATTCCTCGTTTGGTGGAAGCTTATCAAGTGTATTTAGCCGCATTGAAAATTGGCATGATTGTCATACCTTGTTCTGAAATGCTTCGTGCGAAAGACTTGCAGTATCGAGTCAATCATGGTGAGGTCAAAGGAATCATCAGTTATCATGAATATACTCATGAATTGAATGAAATCGAAGGAGCGGAAGGCCTTCTGAAATTCTCAATCGGGAAACGAATCGAAAATTGGCTGGATTTGAATGAGCTTGCCGACGAGGAATCCGATCAGCTGCAATTGGCCGACACGAAGAGTGGGGATATGGCGTTCTTATCGTATACTTCCGGAACGACAGGCAATCCAAAAGGGGTCGTCCATACACATGGCTGGGCTTATGCCCACTTGAAAACGTCTGCTGCAAACTGGCTTGGCATCAGCGAAAATGATGTGGTTTGGGCAACTGCAGGTCCAGGGTGGCAAAAGTGGATCTGGAGTCCTTTCCTTGCGGTTCTAGGAACGGGAGCGACCGGTCTTGCCTATCATGGTAAGTTCGAGGCGAAAAAATATCTTCAGCTGCTTCAGGACTACAAAGTGAATGCATTATGCTGCACACCAACCGAGTATCGATTGATTGCAAAGGTGGATAACCTTGATGACTATGATTTATCCCATCTTCATAGTGCTGTATCAGCGGGAGAACCTTTGAATCAAAAAGTGTTCGAGGTCTTTAAAAACCATTTCCATATTGAAGTGCGTGATGGATATGGACAGACTGAAAACACCCTGTTGGTAGGAGTAACAAAAGGGATGGAAATTAAATTGGGCTCCATGGGCAAACCGACACCGGGCAACCATGTGGAAATCGTTGATGATTCCGGTAAACCTTGTTCTCCTGGCGTAGTGGGGGATATTGCCGTACATGTCGATACACCTGCTCTCTTTAAAGAATATTTTAAAGATCCCGAGCGGACATCGAAGCAATTCCGCGGGGATTATTATATCACTGGCGATCAGGCGAAAAAGGATGAGGATGGTTACTTCTGGTTTGAGGGTCGTTCTGATGATATCATCATCAGCTCGGGATATACGATTGGACCGTTTGAAGTGGAAGATGCACTCGTTAAGCATCCATTTGTTAAAGAGTGTGCCGTTATAGCAAGCCCTGATGAAATAAGGGGAAATGTGGTCAAGGCATATGTCGTATTGATGGAGGATATCGATCCGAACAGCCAAGGCTTGATCCAGACGCTCCAAACGCACGTGAAGGAATTGACTGCCCCATATAAATATCCAAGGAAAATCGAATTTTTAGAAGAGCTGCCCAAAACGACATCAGGTAAAATTAAACGGGTGGATTTACGAAAAAGGGAAGAAGCACTCCTTAACAATTGATTGAAAGCATTACCGTCAGCCCCCACGGCTGACGTTTTTTTATTACACAGAGGTTTGGTTAAAAGCATAAATATGGGAATTCATGATATGAGATGGTACACTTACTGCATATCTGCACAGTAACAATCATTTAATAAGGAGTGTAAAGCCGGAATGGGAACGTTATGGTTCAATGGGTCGATTTATACGATGGTTAAAGAGAACGATCAAGTGGAGGCAGTCTTCACTGAAAAGGGGATAATTGTTGATACCGGCAGCCTGGACTACTTGAAAAGTGAATATGCCGGCAATATTTCCAGGGAAATCGACTTAAAGGGACAAACGATGCTGCCTGGGTTAGTGGATAGTCATCTTCATTTGGTCGGGCATGGTGAAAGGCTGCTTCGTTTAGACCTCTCCTTGATGGATAGCAGGGAGTCCATCATGAAATCCTTGAAGGAAAAGTGCTCAAAGACACCGGCCGGAAAGTGGATCGTTGCCGAAGGGTGGAATGAAAATGAATGGCCGAGACCTGAACTGATATTACGGGATGAGCTTGACGCGATATCGTCAGAACATCCCATCGTTTTGAAAAGGATCTGCCGTCATGCCCTGGTTGTCAATTCCCGCGCCCTTTTGGAAGCGGATATTAAAGAAGAAATAAAAGAACCTTCAGGCGGGGTGATCTGCCGTTATCCTGACGGACGTTTAAATGGTCTATTTAAAGAAAGTCAGGCGCAGAACCTTATTTTAGACAGCCTTCCCGGCATTGATCAAGAGTATATCGAAAACGCGCTCACAGAGGCCATAGAAGACGCATATAAGCTGGGGTTGACTGGCGGACATACTGAGGACCTCCATTATTACAATGGCTTCATGCCGACATATCAGGCGTTTAAATCGGTGATCGAGGACCGGGAAATGACCTTTCGCGCCAATTTGCTCGTCCATCACGAAGCGTTTGAAGAAATGCTGGCAGCAGGCGGCGGCTATCAGAGAGGTACGCGATATATTAAATTCGACAGCATGAAGATATTTACCGATGGCTCCTTAGGCGGACGGACAGCCCTGTTGAGCGAACCTTATGTAGATCAAAAGAATACGAATGGAGTCGCGATATTCACTGAAAACGAGCTTCAGGAATTGTTGAAAAAAGCAAGGGATGCCGGCATGCCGATTGCTGTCCATGCAATTGGCGATCTCGCTTTTGAATACGTCTTGAATGCAATTGAAGCCTTCCCACCGAAAAAGGGACAGAGGGACCGGCTCATTCATGCGCAGATCGTTAGGCCGGAGCTGTTGCAGCGGGCGGCAAAGCTGCCGTTAATCTTTGATATCCAACCGGGCTTCGTTCCGTCCGATTTTCCGTGGGTGGAAGAAAAGGTTCCAGCCGATCTATTGGAATCCTCCTATGCCTGGAAAACCTATTTGAATTTGGGCATCATTTGTGCGGGTGGGTCGGATGCACCCATTGAACCATTAAATCCAATTTTGGGCATTCATGCAGCTGTCACAAGGATGAAAATCAATAATGAGGACCGTACCGTATATGGCTTGGGTGAAAGGCTTTCCGTTTACGAGGCTTTCGCACTGTATACCAAAGGGAGTGCTGCGGCAATCGGGCAGGAAAAACGCCGCGGTATGATCATTAAAGGGTACGATGCCGATTTTACCGTGTTTAATCTGGATGTCTTTGCTGTAGCGCCGGATGATCTCCTGAAAGCTGAGGCGGTCATGACGGTCATCGATGACAAAATCATGCATGATAAAAATTAACAGTTGCAAAAAAAGAAATGGAAATACAAAATTGTTAGATGGAATTAGATAAAGGAATGTAAATGGAAAGAAGGCTTGTTATGAAAGTGGATGAACAAAAAGAAGGGGCGATTTATGCAGCCCTATCTTACATGATGTGGGGAGTTGTGCCGGTTTACTGGAAGTTCCTTCAGGGAGTCGGTGCAATGGAAATTTTAGCTCAGAGGGTATTATGGTCTTTCGTGTTCATGCTGGTTTTATTGATGTTCATGAAAAAGTGGCAAGCGTTTCTTGATTATGTCAAAAAAATAATGGGAAATCCGAAACTCTTTACGGCATTACTAACGGCCTCACTGCTTGTTACAGCTAATTGGGGAGTGTTCATCTGGGCCGTTAACTCAGGACGGATCCTCGACACGAGCCTTGGATATTATATCAATCCGCTAGTCAGTGTACTATTGGGAGTGATAGTCTTAAAAGAAAAATTGAGCGGGGCCCAAATCATTTCATTCCTGCTTGCAGGAATCGGAGTCTTGATCCTTGGCATTCATTTCGGCACGATCCCGTGGATCTCTCTGGTTTTGGCCATGACCTTTGGATTATACGGTCTGGCAAAAAAAATGATCAAGGCCGAATCGGCGATCGGGCTGACGCTCGAAACGATGATGGTAACGCCTCTGGCCCTGGGTTACCTGATCTACTTGATGAACCGGTCAGAAATGCAGTTCTTTACGGATGGAAGCACAAGCTTGCTGTTGGTGGGCGGCGGGATTGCCACGGCCTTGCCTCTTTTATATTTTGCAAAAGGGGCGGAGAAGATCCCGTTATCGATGCTTGGCATTTTTCAGTATATCGCTCCGACCTTATCCTTATTGATCGGGGTATTCGTCTATCATGAAAGTTTCACCAAAGCACATCTTTTAGCCTTTTTGTTCATATGGTCAGCCTTGGCTGTTTATACACTATCCATAACGAAATGGGGTCAGGCAAGTGTCCGCAGGTTCAAAGGCAAAGGGAATATAGGTGCATGAATAATAAAAAAATGCTTGGGAGATCTCTCCCCAAGCATTTTTTTTATGCCGGTATATAAAACAGAAAGGTCATGAAAGGTAAATCTTCGAACCTATTTCAGAAACAATACAATTGGAAAGGCTGACAGGAAAGTGATCGGGCTTTGCTCTATTTAGTTGGAATTGCCTATAGAAGGAACTATCCAGGAAAATGATATGCGTTGTCAGGAATGCTGATCTGGTTGCGAACGGCCTTCTATTGCTATTTAATTCATTGATGATTCCCTGTGAAGTGGTAATCCCGATCCCGTGTCCATAAAAGAGGTTATTCCCTAATAGTATGGCATTTTCACCTTGCCATTCAGGAGTTGACTCGTCATGATCAGGGTTTATGAAGTAAACGCAATCGCCTGGTGTATAATCCCTCCCTTTATGAATATTAAGAGCCATATTCTCTGGAGGGCGCCAGTCATATAAAAATAGGTTTGAAAAAAGATAATCGAAATTCCTAGAGCCGATTAAATCCAAAATCGCCTTTAAAAAAGTGACGACTATTGCTGTCCCGCATTCGAAGGCATAAAGCCTTCCATTCATGAATATGTCCAGAAGTGCAGCATGGGGGAGAATCCCTGGCTGAAGGGTAAAGGTGCCATCCCTTGAAAGGCGCCAATATTGTTCATTGGATTGCGATTCCTCGAGTGTGGAAAATTCTGCATTACTTTTATCCAACGCAATAGCTGCCGCAATGACTCGGTTCCTCAGCTGTATCTCGAAATTAAAGTCTCCAAAGTTCCGGTATTCAAAAACGTTAGAATCTTCCGCCAGCAATTGGACAATTTCAAGCGATTTAGCAGATGCTATTCCTGGTTGGATTTGACTGACATCTAACCATTTGTGATTAATCTTTATCATGATCATATCCACCTTTTGCTTATGAAATTAACGGTTTATAAAACCGGTAAACAAAAATGTCTACATGTAATGCTCATTATATGAATGCCGGCAAGGAATTGACTATTTGTAACGTGTCAGCCACCCTTGCTGCCGAGAGTGATTGGAGTGAATAGAGGCAGAATTTTTTTGTTTTCATTCCAAAAGATGTTTTGCTAGATATCTTTAAGAGCGAGGAATACCTTTCCAATTAGTTAGAAGAAGCAAATTAGTATTCCCTTTTCCCCATGAATTGATATAATGAGAGAGAAAAGTTCATATGTGCGAGAAATGTAGGGGGGCCAGTACTGCTGGCTGAGATTGCATCCTTTAGATGCTGACTCTTTGAACCTGATCTGGATGATGCCAGCGGAGGGAACATATTATTACTGACTTTCTGTTTTGTATGTTAACGTCCGAATTCATCTTCGGGCGTTTTTTGCTATTTTATCCAATATTCGAATAAACCCTGGAGCCCCATTATGGTTTCGGCATATGGATCTTATATGATGTGTAGGAGGATAATGACTTGAATAAATTCTTGCCACTGTTAACTTCGTTGTTCCTATTGGCTGGATGCGGTGCAGGCGGAACTAATGAAAAAGAAGAAGCATCTAAAAATGAAGGAAATGAAAAATTAAAAAAAGTATCTGTCGTGCTCGATTGGACACCGAATACAAACCATACAGGATTGTATGTAGCCAAGGAAAAAGGTTATTTTAAAGAGCAAGGTCTTGATGTGGAAATCATCATGCCAGGTGAAGCCGGAGCGGATAAGCTTGTCGCTTCAGGGAAATCTGAATTTGGCGTGAGCTACCAGGAGGGCATAACGCAGGCCCGCGTGCAGGGCGTGCCGATTGTTTCGGTAGCTGCCGTCATCCAGCATAATACCTCGGGATTCGCTTCCCCTGAGGCAAAGGACATTACATCTCCCAAGGATTTTGAAGGGAAAACGTATGGTGGCTGGGGGTCTCCGGTAGAAAAGGCCATCATTGATTCACTCATGAAAAAAGAAAATGCGGATGTAAATAAAGTGGATATAGTCAATACAGGAGACATGGATTTTTTCACTTCGGTTAAAAGGGATATAGATTTTGCCTGGATTTATTATGGATGGACAGGCATTGAGGCTGAGCTGCGAAATGAAAAGCTTAATATGGTTTACTTAACCGAATACTCTGATAAGCTTGATTACTATACGCCTGTTTTGACGACAAATGAAAAGATGATAAAAGAAGATCCGGAAACTGTTAAAGCATTCGTTCATGCAGCATCGAAAGGGTACCAGTTTGCGATTAAAAATCCTGCTGATGCAGCAGACATGTTAATTAAGTCTGCGCCGGATCTTGATGCAAAACTAGTTAAGAAAAGCCAGGAGTGGCTTGCAGACAAGTATCAGGATGATGCTCCGCGTTGGGGTGAACAAAAACTGGAAATCTGGAAGAATTACAGTGATTGGATGACTGAAAACAAGCTTCTTGAAGGTGATTTCGATCCTGAAAAGGCATTTACCAATGAATTTTTACCAAAATAGGAGGAAATACAATGGCCAATTCATTAATTAGTATACAAATTATTCCTAAAGGGGAAAATGTCATCCCTATGGTCGATGAAGCAATCAAGATCATTGAAGAATCAGGTGTCAAGTATGAGGTTCACCCGCTTGAAACGACAATGGAGGGCGAGCTTTCCGAACTTTTTGCCGTGATAGAAAAAATGAATGTAAGAATGATTGAAATAGGATCGCCGAATGTCATTTCGCAAGTGAAAATATTATATCAGCCGAGCGGGATTACGATGGATACGTTGACGGAGAAATATCGGGCATGATCGGAAGGGGAATTTGGAAGAAGGGGGCTCCCTTCTTTCTTTTATTATTGTTGCTGATAGTTTGGGAGTCAGTGACAGTCTTATTGAAGGTTGAAGAATGGCTGCTTCCCGCTCCATCGGCCATTTTTATTGAAGGAATTGAGTCGTCGCACAATCTTTACGGACACCTTATATCCACAACCGAGCTTGCGTTGTCGGGTTTTTTTATTGGAAGCTGCATCGGCTTATTGATCGCGGCAATCCTACATCTATTTCCAGGTGTGAAGGACGCGGTTTATCCTCTGCTCATACTATCACAAAATATACCTATCATAGTTTTGGCCCCGCTTTTGGTGATCTGGTTTGGCTTTGGCATGCTGCCTAAGTTAATAGTGATTTCGCTTGTATGTTTTTTTCCGGTTGCGGTTGCATCATTGGACGGTTTTCGCCAGACACCATACGAACTTAAGCATTATTTCAAGATGATGGGAGCGGGAAAAAACCAGTTATTTTGGAAGCTGGAATTTCCTCACTCAATCCCGTTCATTTTCTCCGGTCTGAAAATTTCGGCCACCTATAGTGTAATGGGTGCGGTTATTTCAGAGTGGCTCGGGGCAAAATCGGGGGTTGGTGTTTATATGACGCTCGCATCCTCTGCGTTCAGGACAGACCGGGTGTTTGTTGCCATTTTCATCATTATGGGAATGAGCCTGATCTTTTTTGGAATCATCACCTTCCTGGAGAAATATTTAGTTTCTTGGAAGAGAAAGGAGGGTGGCAAGGATGAAGCTGGAAATTAAAGATGTCTCCTATTCTTTTGATGGTAAACAGAATATATTGGAGAATATGAATTTCCATGTGGATGATGGGGAATTTGTCACGATCCTTGGGCCATCGGGCAGCGGTAAAAGTACATTGTTCCACTTGATCGGCGGCATTTTGAAGCCGGATCATGGCATCATTTCACTGGATGGTAAAAAGATAAATGGCTTAAAGGGTCATATCAGCTATATGCCGCAGCAGCCTTCCCTTTTACCTTGGAGAACGGTATTGGAAAATGTTTTGCTTGGAAGTGAACTTGCTGGGATCAGAGATAAAGAAAAGGCAAAAGCCCTTTTGACGAAAGCTGGATTAGAAGAGTACGGGAAAGCATATCCGCATGAATTATCAGGAGGCATGAAGCAAAGGACCGCATTCATCCGGAGTATCTTAAGTCCACAGGAATTGATGTGCCTGGATGAACCCTTTTCTGCCTTGGATGAACTGACAAGATTGCAAATGCAAAAATGGCTGTTGTCGGTATGGGAAGAAAATCGGAGGTCGGTGCTTTTTGTTACGCATAGCATAGATGAAGCGGTTTTCCTATCCGATAGAATTTATGTATTATCAGCAAGACCGGCTGCTGTCATCAAAGAAGTGAACGTTCCATTTCCAAGGCCAAGAAGTGAAGAACAGCTTCTTAGTGATGAATTTTTTCATTTGAAGAGAGACTTATATGCAGCATTGAAACCAACTTTTTCTACTTAAGGGAGGCGATTAAACTTGAGGATCATCGACAGTCATATCCATTTGGACCGGTATGATGTTGTTAAGCGGAAGCAGATTCTGATTGACATGGAAAAGGTTCATGTGGAATCCTTGCTGTCTGTTTCCATGAATTTGGCCTCTTCGATTAACAATTATCAGCTCTCATTGAAGGATTCACGAATAAAGCCTGCCTTTGGTTTTCATCCAGAGCAGCCCCTCCCAAGCGATGAAGAAGTGAACGAACTTTTGAACTGGATGCGGGAACATCGTCAAGATATGGTTGCCATAGGTGAGGTTGGGCTGCCCTATTACTTAAGGCAGGAAAATCCCGATATTGATAACTCAGCGTATATAGAGATACTGGAGAGGTTCCTGACCTTAGCTAAAGAGGTGGAAAAGCCGGTTATCCTTCATGCCGTCCATGACGATGCACCCATCGTTTGCGACCTTTTGGATAAGCATCAAATCACAAAGGCACACTTTCATTGGTTTAAAGGCGATATCCGGACAGTCGAAAGAATGGCCGAAAAGGGCTACCGCATTTCAATTACACCTGATGTTTGTTATGAGAGGGAAATACAGGAATTAGTTTCGGCTTACCCTCTTAATCTGATGATGATTGAAACGGATGGCCCATGGCCGTTTGAAGGGGTTTTCGAAGGGAAATGGACCCATCCCGGCATGATGCATGACAGTGTGCGTCAAATTGCTTCGATTAAAGGATTGCCGATTGAGGATGTTTATGAAACCCTATATCAAAATACGAAAGATTTTTATCATATATAAAGGTACCGGCTATCATATCCGGTACCTTTTTAGTTCGTTCAAAGGAATGTTCTTTTCACCTTTTCCCAAAAGGAATTGTCTTTTAGCTTAACGGTCTTGATGACTTTACCGCTTAACCGGACCTTTACCTGTTCGACATGATTGATGCTTAAGGCTTCATTGTCCATTCCGATGATCGGATAGCTTGGTCCGTTTTGTTCAAGGTGGATGGTCAACGTCCTATCACCGCTTAGAATGAATGAGGAGCCTAAGGTCCGATAGGTATTATTATTGATGGAAGCAAGCTCGCTCACTTGAAAGCAAGGGAGAAGGGGGTCGACAACGGCCCCATTGACCGATTTATTATAGGCGGTGCTTCCTGTCGGAGTCGCAATGATGATTCCGTCCCCGCGAAAAGTTTCAAAATGGAGTCGATCAATGAAAATATCCATGATGAACGTTTTGGTGATGGAAGACCGGATACTGAGTTCATTAAGGGCATAAAAGGAGGGCTGATCATCCAATTGGATATCGATGGTTGGATATTTACGCACCTCGATTTGCTCCCTTGTCATGGCATCTATCATCTTATTCGTATCTTCCAAGTGGAAATCGCAATACATATTCAAGTTACCTGTGGTGGAAATGCCCGCATATAAACAATCATCCCTGAACCCGGTTTTTCGGGCTGCCTGCAGGAATGTGCCATCATCACCGATGCTTACGATGATGTTTGCTTTTGTGAAATCCTGGACGACTTCATACGAATGTTGCTTCGCCAAGTCTGACAAGTATTCAACCTTGCTAAGCATCTCTGCATTCGGTGCATGGAAAAAATAAATATTCCTTCGAGTGTTCATCATGATCCCTCCTACTAGTATGTATGTTGATGAAAGGGCTTTCTTCACTTTTGAAATAGGAATAACGCGGTACAAGAAGCAGCTGTACATTTCGTACATTTTTATATGACATAGTTTATCATGGAATGAAGCACTTTTGTTAAAGCGGTAACGAAAAGAAAGAATGCCCGCTCTTGCATGATTAACTAGGATCGTCAATTTAGGAAGTGAAGAGAATAATGGAATAATGAATACTCAGTAAGGGCCCTTTAAATCCCTGCCATACAATGGGTCTATGGCTAATTGGTGAATAGGGTTCGGATATAACTTGTAAAATTGGAAGCGGTAAACGGAGCGGATGACATAATCAGCAGGGGAGGAACGGCCAAGTTAATTAAGCAATCGATCAAATTTTCAGTGATCGACATGCACCTTTCCGGTTATGATGCTGACCACTCCGAATTTAAAGGTCATCCATTTGACGACTCATATGGGGCTGGTTGAAGCGATCGAAAGCATTAATCATGAGCGGACGTACAAAGATTAAGCTTGCACATGTAATCAGGGACATGCCCCGATCAAGGTCAGGGGATCGAGGCTGGGTCAATATTACCGTAGGGCTCAAGGGAGGCATTTTCCGAACTTCCTTAGATCATGGCACAGCCTTGATATCGCTGGAAAGAACATCGCTGATGAAAAAAGCATGCTTGCGGCCATTCAGTCAGCAATTGAATTAGCTCCAAGTCAATAAATAGTGAAGCTGCCGAAATGATCCCGGCAGCTTTTTAGTTGAGCTGATTTTCCGTTTACGGCATTTACTGCTCCGCTCAAAAATTGAAACTTGGGAAAATTAATATATAAAATAAATGGAGATTGTGCAAAATGCACCAATATATTTCCAATTCGAGAATTCTTTGCTACAATTTTATATGTCTTGGTTTATCATGGAATGAAACATTTTTGTTATTAGTTCGTATGGTAAGAAGGATACATATATTTAAGGGGGAAAACAGATGAATGGAAAGCGTTGGGCGGCACTTGGAATTGCAGCCGTTTTATTTTTTGTTTCTATTGCTGTAGGGATTTCTACGACTCTATTTACAGCGGATACGGAAAATATCATTGATGATTTATTTGCTTCTGAAAGTGCATTTTACGAGGAAGTCATAGAAGGCGATGATTTCTCTAATGTTATTGCGGTTTTCGATGTAGAAGGCACGATACAGGATACAGGGGAAGCATCATTACTTAGTTCGGCAACATATAATCACCGTGCCTTCATGGATAAGCTGAAGATGGCTGAGGAAAATGATGATATCAAAGGAATTATCCTTCGGGTGAATTCTCCAGGCGGCGGTGTCGTCGAAAGTGCAGAGATATATGAAAAGATCCTTGATATCAAGAAAGTGAAAAAACCTGTGTATGTATCAATGGGGTCTATGGCAGCTTCAGGAGGATATTATATTTCTGCACCAGCCGATAAGATTTATGCTAGTCCGGAAACGATGACGGGTTCACTTGGTGTCATCATGCAGGGGTATAATTACGAGAAGTTGGCCAAGAAGTATGGTGTTGAGTTCCAAACCATCAAAAGCGGACCACACAAAGATATAATGAGTCCGACCCGGGAAATGACTGGTGAAGAACGTGAAATACTCCAAGACATGATCGATAATTCTTATGATCAATTTGTAAAAATCATTGCAGACGGACGCGGTATGACAGAGAAGGAAGTAAGGGAAATCGCCGATGGCCGCATTTATGATGGACGTCAGGCTAAAGAAAACCATCTAATCGATGATTTCGGCCATTTGGATGATGTAATTGCCGCGATGAAAAAGGATATCGGTGAAAAGGATGCTCAAGTTATCCGTTATACAGACGAGGCTGGATTCGGTTCATTATTCAGTATGGGTGCGCAAAAAATGTTGGGAAATGATGTGGAAACGGCAGTCTTGACAAAAATCCTTTCCTCTTCAAATTCTCCACGCTTAATGTATTTGTATGCGGAATAGGGGGGCTGAAGGATGACGGAACGAAATGAAAATAATGAACAAATCGCTTCATCCAATCTAATGGCAGATCAAGAGGTTCCCGTTCAGCAGGGAGTTTCAACAGCCAGTAAGGACGTGGATGATGACGGTGTCAAGAAAGTGCATTTTGCCGGTTTTTGGATGAGGTTTTGGGCCTATTTAGCCGATCTATTGGTTATCGGAAGTTTGAACCGGATTTTGATTCATCCCATCTTCAAGTTTTATGAAGGGACAGATGATCTCTGGTTTTCCGCAGAGGGCTTTTTAACGGGGGTCATATTCTTCTTATACTTTGTTTTGATGACCAAATTCTTGAACCAAACTCTTGGCAAAATGATTTTTGGACTGAAAGTCGTTGCATTGAAGGAAGAGAAAAAAAATATTTCATGGGGCACGATATTGTTCAGGGAGCTGATTGGCCGCTATATATCAAAGGTCACTTGGATTGGCTATCTCTTGGCAGGCCTTTTACCGAAGAAACAGGCTTTGCATGATGTCTTTGCAGACACGGGCGTTGTGTTGGTCAGAAGATGATTTCTTCCATTCATAAATCTGTAAGAGCGTGATTTTCGCTTTTGCAGGTTTATTTTTTTTGCATATGCCGATAATGATAGGCTGAAGGGGTGTGGGTGCATGAAGTGGCTTCTGTTGATTATAGGTATCCTCATTTTGGTGCTGCTAATAGTTGTTTTCACTAAAGTAAGAGTGTCCATCGACTACAAACGTGTCCAAACGAATGACCTAATACATATTAAATTATCAGCTTGGTATGGGCTTTTTCACTATACATTCAAGGTTCCGGTCATCAAAATGGAGGATGACTCGGCAACTATAGTAGTAAACGAAGAGCAAGAAATGAACGGAAATACACAAAAGGAAGAAAGGAAAAAAATTACAGCCGAAGATATGCGTGACGGATTCGCAGACAGTCTGGAGATGCTTCAGCATATATTCGGATTCCATAAGATTGTCCGTCACTTCGCTGGGAAAGTCCAAGTTAAAAAATTCACCTGGCATAGTATGGTCGGTACTAAAAACGCTGCACACACCGGTGTTTTAACTGGAGCATGCTGGGCACTTAAAGGTTCCATCATCGGTTTGCTGACAACCTATTTCAACTTCCGGATCATGCCCTCCTATTCCATTACACCCGACTTTCAGAGATGGCAGGCAAACACGTCGATTTCCTGCATATTACAATTTAGAATCGGGCAGGCTATGGTGACTGGAATAAAACTGCTTCGTTATTGGAAAGGCGGAAAGCCGCAGTTCAAGTCGAGGAAATTAGCGAAGCTATCAGGTGATTCCAATAAACAATCGTTCTAGAGTGGAGGGAATTTAAATGTCAGATCATCCGATCCAAGGTTTAATGAAAGAAGCTATGGAAAATCTGAAAGAAATGGTCGATGTGAACACGATCATCGGAGATCCGGTGGAAACTCCGGATGGAAGTGTCATTTTAACCGTATCCAAAGTGGGATTTGGTTTCGCAGCCGGTGGCAGCGAGTTTGTGATGGATGGAAACCATCAAGGACAGCAAGGTGGTTCCAAGCAGCCCTTTGGCGGCGGTAGCGGCGGCGGGGTTTCCATAACACCAATTGCCTTTTTGATTGTCGGTTCCCATGGTGTGAAAATGATCCATCTGGATGAAGGGACGCATCTTCTCGAAAAAATGATGGATTTAGCTCCTCAAGTCGTCGATAAGATCCAGTCCATGCTATCCAAGAAAGACAATAATCAAAAGCAGGGCAGTAATCAAAACCAAGGCGGCAGTCAACCAGCTGCAAAAAGGTACCAAGAACCTAAAATGGATATAGATTTCTAACTGCGACTCGGCATCTGCCGAGTTTTATTTTTGCTGCAGTATGTCATTATACATTCAAAAGTTTGGATATCATGTACAAGCACCAATCACATTTCCCAATTCAATTAATTGCAAAATTCCGGCAAAACCAATATTATTATGCATGTACATATAGCAGAAAAAGGAGGAATTTTTAATGGCTTCAGTTACATTTAAAAACAACCCGATCACTTTAGTGGGACCAGAACTAAAAGTTGGGGACAAAGCACCTGATTTTACAGTATTGGCTAATGACTTATCTCCGGTTACTTTAAACGACTCCAAAGGTTCTGTCCGCATAATCAGCGTGGTTCCATCCGTGGATACAGGTGTTTGTGACGCACAGACACGTAAATTCAATGAAGAAGCGGCAAAATTGGATAATGTAAAAGTACTTACGATCAGTAACGATCTTCCTTTCGCGCAAAAACGCTGGTGTGCTGCCAGCGGCTTGGACAATGTTCAAGTTCTTTCCGATCACCGTGACCTTTCATTCGGTGAAGCATATGGTGTCGTCATGCAAGAACTCCGTCTATTGGCTCGCTCTGTATTCGTAGTGAACAGCTCTGATGAAATCACATATGTAGAATATGTAAGTGAAGGCACCAGCCACCCTAATTACGAAGGTGCAATCGAAGCGGCTAAAGCGGCAAAATAAGATGCGAATTTTAAGAAACCGGGCGCAATGTGCCCGGTTTTTTGTTTGAATTTTGATTTTCTTGTTGATAAACACCTTGTCGTTGAAGTGGATAGGTCCTTTTTAGGCTTTAATATTCATTTAAGTTGTGGTTATTATTAATTTCTGAGGTCGATCTGAAGGATCAGTTAAGGCTCGAAAGTCTGGCCATTTTGTGGTAAAACAATCTTGCCAGACCACTCTTGGCCATTAGGTGTCCCAACTTTTATGTCAATTTCATTAGGCCACGACGGCATTTGTCTTTGATGGGGTCCTGGAAAAAAACCCGCTTGTTGCCCTGCTCGAAATCCTTCTCGATACCCTTGTCGATACCCTTGACGAAATCCTTGACGAAACCCTTGTTGGAACCCCTGTTGCTGCCTGTTTAAATCATCTGCTGACTGAATATCATGTTGCTGATTTATCGGATTAACCTGCCCATGATAGTTTTGATATTGATTATCCATATATAATCACCACCTCATGCATGGTATTCTGTTTGGGCATTTATTGAGCCTATCCAAGTAATAAAAAATACAGGGCAACAGCTCTGTGTTTTATTTACCCATTTTTTACGCCTGGTTAAAATTTTGAAAAAGAGTTGCTGTGCGAATTCATTATATGCGGACTTTCAAACGGAAAACGGTACGAAGAATGATGAGCAGGACGTACGGCTTGTATCTCTTTCTTCTTACCTTTAAAATAGGGACAGAAGCAAACAGGAGGAATAAATAAGTGAAGTCTACCCCAGTTGAACAATTATTTTATGAATTTGATGAAACAGCCCAAATATTGCAAAGTGAACTATCATGTACGTATCTGGATGCCTTAGGTGAAACGGGCGAGAATTTCTTCGAAGGGAAAGTCCTGCAGGAGGAAATCAGTGAAGTATCAAAAAAAAGGTTAGTGAAGCATTATGCAGATTTTTCACCAGAGAAATATGAAAAAGAAGCAATCCGAAAAGCGTACCAGCTTGCCATTTTAAAAGGCATGCAGCAGAACATTCAGCCGAATCATCATATGACTCCTGATGCAGTCGGCATGTTCGTCAGTTATTTAGTCGGTAAATTCACAAAGGATCAAAAAGAGATAGTCATGCTCGATCCAGCCATCGGAACGGGGAACTTACTATTTGCGATTTTGAATCAACTTACTGATAAAAACATCGCTTCATATGGTGTCGAGATTGATGAAACCTTGATCAGGCTTGCTTATGCAGGTGCCAACCTGCAAGAACACCCGCTGCAATTTTTCAACCAGGACAGCCTGGAGCCGCTTTTCATCGATCCTTCAGATGTTGTTGTCAGTGATTTGCCGATTGGTTATTATCCGAATGATGTACGTGCAGCTGAATATGAATTGAAGGCCGATAAGGGACATTCGTATGCACACCATTTGTTTATTGAACAAGGTGTTAAACATGCGAAGGATGGCGGACATCTATTCTTCGTTGTCCCGAATAACCTGTTCGTCTCGGAGGAAGCGCCGAAACTCAATGATTTTCTGAAGAAGCATACACATATTCAAGGGATGGTGCAATTGCCGCTTTCCATGTTTAAAAATGAAGCGGCTGCGAAAAGCATCCTGATCCTTCAAAAGAAAAAAGAGGGTATCGAAGCACCGAAGAAGGCATTGCTCGTACAGCTTCCGAAGTTGTCGGATTTCGAAGCGACCAGGTCTGTCATGCAACAGATGGACGATTGGTTTAAAGAGGAAAAATAGCAATGAAAGCTGATGCCCCAGGCATTGGCTTTCATTTTTTTATTTGAGAGTGATTATTTGCAATTATTCATTAATATTTGGTTGAATTCGCTTGTCATGATAAGATTGTACAATATACTGCACGTTTCGATGAGATAACATTGGAAGAACTAGCTTAGAGAAAAGGAGCAGGATGGATGTCAAAAATCATGGCTATTAATGCGGGCAGCTCTTCATTGAAGTTTCAGCTTTTTGAGATGCCTTGTGAAGAAGTAATTACAAAAGGTCTTGTTGAGAGAATCGGCTTGAAAGATTCCGCATTTACTCTAAGCGTCGAAGGCGAAAAGGTTTCTGAAACGCTGGATATACCCAATCATGAAGTGGCTGTAGGGCTTTTATTGAAAAAGCTGATTGACCATCGCATCATTGACTCCTTTGAAGAGATAGATGGCGTAGGGCATCGGGTGGTGCATGGCGGTGAGGTATTCAGTGACTCGGTCTTGATTACGGAGGACGTAATAGAGGAAATCGAAAAGCTTTCCGAGTTGGCGCCCCTTCATAATCCCGCCAATATCACCGGGATCAAAGCCTTCAGGCAAGCACTGGGTAATGTGCCAGCGGTTGCGGTATTCGACACTGCCTTCCATCAAACGATGGCAGCAGGTTCCTATTTGTACAGCTTGCCTCTTGAATATTATGAAAAATACGGAATAAGGAAGTATGGGTTTCATGGTACTTCACATAAATATGTATCACAGCGGGCTGCC
This sequence comes from Peribacillus sp. Aquil_B1, assembly GCF_022603275.1. Lineage (NCBI taxonomy): Bacteria > Bacillati > Bacillota > Bacilli > Caryophanales > Bacillaceae > Peribacillus > Peribacillus sp. Aquil_B1. The sequence goes on from NZ_JAKXEE010000001.1 coordinate 602,636, forward strand.
GTAATGATTGGCCGCCCAATTGAACAGCTTCGATTGATATCGTGCCATTTAGGGAATGGTGCAAGCATCACGGCCATAAAGGGCGGCAAATCAATTGATACATCAATGGGATTTACACCATTGGCCGGTGTTACTATGGGAACTCGTTCAGGGAACATCGACCCTGCATTGATTCCTTATATCATGGAGAAGACGGGTAAAACAGCTGATGAAGTTCTGGATGTCCTGAATAAGAAAAGCGGCATCCTGGCCCTTTCCGGTTTTTCCAGCGACCTGCGCGATATTCAAGTTGAAGCGGATAAAGGCAATGAGCGGGCTGAACTCGCACTTAAAGTATTCGCAGACCGAATTCACAAGTACATTGGCTCCTATTCAGCTAAAATGGGAGGTGTGGATGGCATCATTTTTACAGCGGGCATCGGTGAAAACAGTCAAACCATTAGGGGGCGAATCTTGGAGGGACTTGAATTCATGGGGGTATATTGGGATAAGGATCTCAATCGCACCTCGGGTAAGGAAGCGTTCATCAATGCACCCTATTCCCCTGTAAAAGTCATGGTCATCCCCACTAATGAAGAAATCATGATTGTCAGGGATACCATGAAAATAGCTTTGAGCGAGACTTGGAAAACATGACTTCCTGTTTTTTTATAATGATCCCCTTATCCCTCTGGGTAAGGGGTCTTTCCCATAAATTTTCCTCCTTGAAATCCGGCTCCTCATGGAGTTTATGCCCATGCGGCCGATCCCCATTAACACTGGATTCCCATCATCCGTTCTCTGAAAAGCATCCCTCTATGGTATACTTAAGGGAGAATCCACCAATTCTGTACATAGGAGGCTTGATGCATGGAATTCTCGAACCGGGAAATGAAAATTTGGAATGAAATTAGTGAATGGCAGGAAAAGCTTTATCAATATGAGCCCACGGACCTTGCTGCATTGTATGATAAATGGTTGGAGCAGGGTTTTGCCCTGCTTCCTGAAAACGTCCAACAACAGTTTTTTGACAAGCTGGATACTTGGCTTTTTCATTTGCATGCCATGGTTCAGAGCTCACAAGTTCAAATAGATGCAAGAGAGCGGATTTTAGCGTCTGCGCGCGTTTTTAATGAAGAAATCGAAACGTTGAGTGATTTGAATCACCTATCGATCGATCAGTTGAATTACATAGCCAATCAGCATATCGCTAAGCATCGCTTATATTCATTTGCACAGGGCGGGATGAGCGGATCAGGAGGCCTGCTTCTGCTAGGGAGCGATATTCCGGCCATGACGGTCATTAATGTCAGGATCGTACAACTGATTGCGATGTCTTATGGTGTTGAGGTGAATACGCCGTTTGAAATGATGTTGGCCCTTAAAGTATTCAATGCAGGAGCGATGCCAAAGAGGCTCCAAGGAATAGCGTGGGAAGAATTGATCCGCGAGGTCCAGACCGCAGAAGATGACTATTTTTATTTAGGAATCGAAGAACTGACAAACCCTACCTGGATGGAACAGCCTCTGAAGCAGCTGTTGAAAGCATTATCCATTACTGTTTTTCGAAAAAAACTAGTTCGGGGCATACCGTTCATCAGCATGGCCATCGGGGCTGGATCCAATTATCAAATGACCCGGAGTGTCAGTGAATTTGCCCAGAAGTTCTATCAATATCGTTATTTACTGGAGAAGAAGGCTGATGAAGAATGAGTGTCAAGAATCATAAAAAAGCCATCACAGAAGCAGTTCGCTGCATGGTGATAACCGTCAGTGATACACGTAATGAAGAAACGGATAAAAGCGGAGCACTGATGATGGAATTGCTGAAATCGAATGGTCATGAAGTGAATGAATATGTAATCGTTAAAGATGAGCGGAATGCGATTCAGGATGCGGTCACTTCTGGCAGCCAAAGCAGCAAGGTCGATGTCATATTAACAAATGGAGGCACAGGCATCGCCAATAGGGATGTTACGATCGAGGCGGTCAAAGAGTTGATGACCAAGGAAATTCCCGGTTTTGGCGAGATTTTTCGAATGCTCAGCTATCAAGAGGATATCGGGTCTGCCGCCATTCTATCCAGGGCGATTGCCGGAGTCGTGAACAATAAAGCCGTTTTTTCCACCCCAGGCTCATCAGGGGCGGTTCGGCTTGCGATGAATAAATTGATTCTTCCGGAATTGGGACATGTCGTTGGTGAACTTCGCAAGGATTTATAAGAGGATGCAAAAAAGCCACAGTTTTGAACTGTGGCTTTTTTTTTGCATGGAATAGGCCTTAATTATGCATCTTTTCACTTACGACCTGATTGGCACGATACCATAGCCATAAATCATTGATGATGGAAGCAAGTTCCGCAATTTCGGAATTGAGCTGGCATGATTTGGCGAAATTACTCTCATCGGAGAGCCGAAACTGCTTTCGGTTAATGGTGGATTCCAGTTCCTTGATGCGGTCCGGGATGCTTCCCCGGATATTCTCCCAGTGTACGAGTATTTGCTGTTGCTCGCCTTTTGTATATTCATCCCACTCCAGATTCAAATCGGGAATTGAGATGCCAAGGCGTTCATCAAAGGTAAATAGTTCTTTCATATGCCCTCCGCTTTTCGATTTATCATACTCCTAGTTTACTATATTCCCGCGGAAGCATCCAATGTGTAAATTCACTAAAATTATTAGCGGATTATTTAGCAAAATCTTTAAAATACCCCTTGTATTCCTTTAATAAAGATGATAAAGTACTAATCATAGATTGAATAAAAATAACAAACGATGAATTTTTATTCACACGAAAGGGCGATGGAAATGGAAAATCAAAAAGTTGTTTTAGCATATTCCGGAGGTTTGGATACTTCCGTTGCAATTAAATGGTTACAAGATCAAGGGTACGAAGTTGTGGCATGCTGTTTGGATGTCGGTGAAGGAAAAGATTTGGACTTCATTAAAGAAAAAGCGATCACTGTTGGTGCAGTAAGTTCCTATGTCATTGATGCGAAGGACGAGTTCGCTGATGAATTCGCATTGACGGCTCTTCAGGCACATACTTTGTATGAAGGGAAATATCCATTGGTATCAGCTTTATCACGTCCGCTGATCGCGAAGAAGTTAGTGGAAGTGGCTGAAGCGGAAAACGCGGTAGCCGTTGCACACGGTTGTACGGGAAAAGGAAATGACCAAGTGCGTTTCGAAGTATCCATCTCCGCCTTGAACCCTAATTTGCAAGTTCTTGCACCTGTCCGTGACTGGAAATGGTCTCGTGAAGAGGAGATTGAATATGCAGCGAAAAATGGCATTCCTGTTCCGATTGGCATGGCGAGTCCGTTCTCGATTGACCAAAACCTTTGGGGAAGAAGTAACGAGTGTGGAATCCTGGAAGATCCTTGGGCAGCCCCGCCGGAAGAAGCCTATGATTTGACTGCAAGCCTTGAATGTACGCCAGATACTGCCGATATCATTGAAATTGGTTTTGAACAAGGTGTGCCGGTTACATTGAATGATAAAAACTATAAATTGGCTGACCTGATTGTCGAGTTGAATCAAATTGCCGGCAAACATGGAGTTGGACGTATCGATCACGTTGAAAATAGATTAGTAGGAATCAAATCACGTGAAGTCTATGAAGCTCCTGGTGCGATGACATTGATAGCTGCTCACAAAGAACTTGAAGATATCACGCTTGTAAAAGAATTGGCTCACTTCAAGCCGGTGATCGAGAAGAAAATGACTGAATTGATTTATGAAGGACTTTGGTTCTCTCCGCTTCAAAAAGCTTTGGCCGCATTCCTGAAAGAAACACAAGTGAATGTAACGGGTACGGTTCGTGTGAAACTATTCAAAGGTCATGCGATTGTAGAAGGAAGAAAATCCGAGTACTCTCTATATGACGAAAAATTGGCTACTTATACAAAAGCTGACGAATTCGATCATGATGCAGCAGTTGGATTCATTAAGTTATGGGGCCTTCCAACGAAAGTGAACAGCATGGTCACTAACAAGAAGGTGACAGTGTGAGCAGCAAGCTTTGGGGAGGAAGATTCACGAAATCTGCCGAAGAATGGGTAGATGAGTTTGGAGCTTCCATTTCCTTTGACCAGGAACTTGTCCTTGAAGATATTCAAGGCAGTTTAGCTCATGTAACCATGTTAAAGAAATGCAGCATTTTACCTGAGGAAGATGCGGATCAGATCATTGCGGGTCTGAAAACTTTACAGGAAAAGGCTGAGAAGGGTGAATTGACTTTTAAGGTTGAGATGGAAGATATCCATCTTAACCTGGAAAGTATGCTAATTAGCGAAATCGGTCCAGTTGGCGGAAAGCTTCATACAGGAAGAAGCCGTAATGATCAAGTTGCAACAGACCTTCATCTATATATGCGTAACCAAACGAAAGTGATTCTGGAACTCATCAATGATTTGCAAATGGCGATTTTGGGACAATCCAAGAAAAATGTGGAAACACTAATTCCAGGTTATACACATTTGCAGCGTGCACAGCCCATTTCATTTGCGCACCACTTAATGGCTTATTTTTGGATGCTTGAGCGTGATAAGCAGCGCTTCACCGAGAGTTTCAAAAGGATTAACATCTCTCCATTGGGTGCCGGGGCATTAGCTGGGACTACTTTCCCGATTGACCGTGCCCTCAGTGCCGAGTTATTGGGGTTTGAGGGAATTTACGAAAACAGCCTTGATGCGGTGAGTGATCGTGATTTTGCCATTGAATTCATGAGCAACAGTGCGACAATGATGATGCATTTATCCCGTTTCAGCGAAGAAATCATTCTCTGGTCAAGCCAGGAATTCCAATTCATTGAATTGGATGATGCGTTTTCCACGGGAAGCAGCATCATGCCGCAAAAGAAAAACCCTGATATGGCGGAATTGATCCGTGGTAAAACAGGACGGGTTTATGGGAACCTAACGGGGTTATTGACTGTTTTGAAAGGACTGCCGCTTGCTTATAACAAAGATATGCAAGAAGATAAAGAAGGCGTTTTTGATACGGTTAAGACCATTGTTGGTTCACTTAAAATATTTGCCGGCATGATTTCAACGATGAAAGTGAAAACGGACATCATGGAAAAAGCAACAAAAAATGACTTTTCGAATGCGACGGAATTAGCTGATTACCTGGCTTCGAAGGGTATGCCTTTCCGTGAGGCGCACGAAGTGGTCGGGAAGCTTGTATTGTTCTGTGTCCAGAATGGCTGCTATTTAGTGGACCTAAGCATGGAACAATTCCAGGAAGCTTCCGAGTTGTTTGAACATGATATTTATGATGCATTAAATCCATATGAGGCCGTTAAACGCCGTAACAGTGCGGGCGGTACAGGTTTTGCCCAAGTATTGCTGGCGATTGAAAAGGCTGAAAAACTGGTAAGTGAATAACAGGAAAAAGCTCGTTCACCAATTTGGCGAACGAGCTTTTTCTATTATTTTCTTTTATCAATTCGTACGTACGACCATTACATCACAGTTTGAATGGCGAACGATGCCTTCCGACACGCTGCCGATAAGGAAACGTTCGACTGCGTTAAGGCCCGTTGCACCGCAAACAATTAAATCGATCGAATGCTTTTTCGCTAAATCCCTTGGAATTTGAACTTTAGGGGAACCATATGCAACTTCTGTTTGGACCTTTGCAATCCCGGAGGCAATGGCTTCCGTTTTATACTTGTCCAATAGCTCATTGGCAAAGGTTTCAGAGTGATCACGGATAGTCATATCATAAGCTTCGACAGTAGGGAAATTCCTTGTATCCACGATATGTGTGAGCACAAGGGTAGCGTCACTGAGTTTTGCTAAGTATATTGCCTTTTTTAGGGCCCACTCTGCTTCTTCCGAGCCGTCCACTGCTACAAGAATATTTTTATAATCTATACTATTCAAGTGAATCTCCTCCTTCTATTTCATTCCTATTATACAATGATTTACCTAATGGATCTGATTTCAATTGTAACAAATTAGCGAATGTTTATGCCAATAATCTGGAAATTACATAATGGGATGTAATGAATCATTGCAGGAACGAAAACCTCTCCTTTTTACCTTATTTGTTTATTTATGGTAACCTTTAATGTGAGAGGGGAGTTTTTTTCTTTGAGTGTTTCAAAAATAGTAAACTATGCATTATATTCATTCGTGCTTCTGTATGCTTTGATCTATTTCATTTATATTTTTTTCATCAATTTTATACATGCTTCGATCAGTTTAATGAGTATATCAGCACTGCTGCTTCCATTTATCCTATTACTATTTTTTCAATGGATATCATGGAAACATACCAATAAGCATAATAAAAGGAAAATTAAAATGAGATTTATAGGCATATCAAGCGTTGGCTTTGCCCTTCTAGTTTTTTGTTTGGTTCTGTTGGGGGTAAATGAATTTGATTCAAGCTTCACCATTGAAAGATGGTTAAATGATGATGAGGGAAGAGTATATCTGGTAGATGATTTAATGAATGAACATGAAATGATAGGGATGACAAAAGATGAAGTGTTCACGCTTTTAGGGCCTCCCACAGAAACGGAATATTTTAAAGAGGAAGATAATATTGTTTATTATCTCGGTGCCGAGAGGGGAATCATAAGAATAGATAGTGAATGGCTGGTCATTTGGTTTGACGGCAGTGATAAAGCAATGAAGTATGAACTGCGGACCGATTAGTTGAAATGTTGAATAAATACCCCCGTCTTTAAAGAAGGCGGGGGTATCCGGTTATTATATTGTTAATGCATGATCATTTAATGATTTGCAGGCTCTTCGGGAATTTGGTCAAAACCTCACAGCCCGTATCGGTGATCAATAGATCATCTTCAATCCTGACACCTGCAACATTTGGAACATATATGCCAGGTTCGATGGTATAAACCATTCCGGATTGAAGTTCGAGGGAATTCGTTTCAGTCAAGGATGGATACTCATGGACGCTAATCCCAAGTCCATGACCGAGCCTGTGCGGGAAGAATTCACCGTATCCCTTATTGCTGATGATGTTTCTGGCCGTCAAGTCTATCTCGGAACAGGATACACCAGGTTTACTGGCTCTAACGGCAGCTTCTTGTGCTTTAAGCACAGTTTCATATATCTCTGCCTGTTTATCATTGATATCTCCGTATGCGACCGTTCTAGTGATGTCAGAGCAGTACCCTTCATGAACGACGCCAAGGTCAAAGAGGACGAGGTCGCCCCGCTGAACCTTCGTATTCCCGGGTGTGCCATGTGGGGAAGCGCCATTTTTACCAGTCAGGACCATGGTGGAGAAAGACATTTGGCTGACTCCAGCCTTTTTCAATTCGAATTCTATCGCTGCAAGGATTTCCATTTCCGTTTTACCTTCATGAATTTCATTGACACCCACTTCAATCGCAAAGTCGGCAAGGCGGCATGCTTCACGGATTTTGACCATTTCATCCTCCGACTTGATCATTCGCATCCTTTGAAGTTTTTCTTCTGCGGAAACGAGCTTTGGGGCACCGAAGTGTTGTTGGACCTTTTCATAACGTTCTACATTCATATGCTCTTTTTCAATGGCCATTTTATGGATGGATAACCCGCGATTTTCCACTGCTTGCTTAACTTTTTCCCATGGATCTTCAATGTCGGTGTAACCGATGATATCCCCATTCCATCCAGCCTGTTTAGCATCCGGGACTTCCATCTGCGGGCAGATAAGGAATGGTTCGGCATTTGCAAAAATGGCAAGTGCCAGCAGTCTTTCATGAGGATCACTAAAAAAACCGCTCAAATAGAAGATGCTTTCTGTAGATGTAAGTAAAGCGGCTTCAGCCTCATTGGCCTGAAGCCAATTTTGTAGTTCTGTCAAACGTTCATTCATGACGATACCTCCATTAATAAGTTATAATTACCTTAGCAATATTTAATAGTATAGTAAATGGGAAAGGCCTAAGAAAGCTACTTAAAAAAATTAGTGGGTATGGGAAGGGAGCGTCAAAAATGAAAGTATCTTTTCATGGACATGCAGTTGTAAAGGTCGAAACGAATGGCAAAACGATTTTAATCGATCCGTTCATTACCGGAAACGAATTGACCGACTTGAAGGTAGAAGATGTGAAACCGGATGTAATCATCTTATCACATGGTCATAATGACCACGTCGGTGATACGGTTGAATTGGCCAAAAGGCATGATGCACTTGTCATCGGCATTGCAGAGATGGCCGACTACCTGGGTGCTCAAGGAGTTCGAACACACGGGATGAGCATCGGCGGAGCTTTCGAGTTCGACTTTGGAAAAGTGAAACTGACGCCAGCTTTCCATGGAACGGGATTCAATAACGGAGATGGGCAAATCATTTATTTGGGAATGCCTGCTGGCATATTGCTTACGATAGAAGGGAAAACGATCTATCATGCAGGGGATACAGCGGTATTTTCCGATATGAAGCTGATCGGGGAGCGACATCCGATTGACTTGGCATTCCTGCCAATCGGCGACAATTACACCATGGGCCCGGAGGATGCCGCACTTGCAGCGAAATTCCTTCAAGCCAAACAAGTCGTGCCGATTCATTACAATACTTTCCCTGTCATCAAACAGGATCCTAACAAATTCATCGATTTGCTTGAAGAGGGAAATGGATTGATCATGGAAGCCGGGGATGAAATCGAATTTTAATAGGAGCGGGAGCCTATGGGGCTTCCGTTAGACTGTAGACAAGCTCGATGATAGTGGAGTGTGTCTACAGTTTTTTTTAGGTTTGTACGATGACCGTTTCTTTCCACTGCAGGCACTCGCTTTCCGCGGACGTTCCGGGAGCCCTCCTCGGCGCTTATGCGCCTGCGGGGTCTCCCTTGGACCCGCATCCCCGCAGGAGTCTCGTACCTTCCGTTCCAATCAACTCTGCATTAAAACTAAGATAGTAACCCAATTGCCCTCAGTTTTGGAAGGTTTGTACGTTGACTGTATCTTTTCACTCCACTAAGACTTAACAATTAGTTAGATCCGCCTTTGCCTAAAGTCTTTTTTGTTTTTATTAGAAAAGGAGAAATTCAGGAAAATAAGTCAAGTTCATACTTCCGTATATCTCATTATCAAGATAGCGTCCAGTTTCCAAAACTACCGCTTAGAAAATCATGGTAGTTACCACGTTGGTCTGCACCGCTGTTTCGACCAAGCGATGATTGTTGTTTTACCAATTCTACTGTTTCCTATTTTCCTTGCAAACTACCACGTACAGTGAGTTTTTTTCTAATCTTCATCATTAATTACTGACAATTCTTTATTATCTGTTTGTTTAGAATCATTTTCCTCTCCATTGACTGCCACTTTATCACCTGCTTCAGAACATCCATCTATAGTTAGGGCGCTCAATGCACCTATTATTGAATTGATCAGTTTAACAAAACTTTCCCTCCCTATGTTTCGAGTAAGTGTACCCCTCTTTTATGAAAGAGAATCAATACAAAGTGAATGTATCGGAAAGTAAAGTCTCGTTTTGAGCCAAGTCTTTTTTCCTTTCACAAGCATAAAATAAATAGATGAAAAAAGGGGGGGTTGGATGAAACAGAGATTATTACTGTGTTTGCTTCTATGCGGTGTTATGCTGTACTATGCCGTGCCGCGTTTGTCGTTGGAAAGTGGCGGTCTGGAGGGTCTGTTTGCTGGATCCTGGCTGTTGTTTGCATTGTTGGCGGTGGCTGGAAACTTGACGGGCATACTATATTCTCCTAAGAAACAAAAGGTAAAACGCCAGCCGGAATACAAAAGGTTGCGCCAATACTAGTAGTTGTTTGATAAACTAGGCTCTTTGACCTTATAATGGAGAATAGGAATACCGTGAAAAGGGTGAAGCGCTTGGCTACAAAGCATGAACAAATATTAAAACATATCGATGGGCTTCCTGTCGGCGAAAAGATTTCCGTCCGTCAAATAGCTAAAGCATTGAATGTTAGTGAAGGTACGGCATACCGGGCAATTAAAGAGGCGGAGAACCAGGGCTACGTGAGCTCGATTGAGCGGGTAGGCACGATCCGCATTGAGAAAAAGAAAAAAGAGAATATTGAAAAGCTCACTTTCGCAGAGGTAGTCAATATTGTTGACGGACAAGTTCTGGGTGGGAAAACGGGTCTTCATAAGACATTAAATAAATTCGTCATCGGGGCGATGAAGCTGGATGCCATGATGAGATATACGGGTGCAGGAAACCTGCTGATCGTCGGAAACCGGACACAGGCACACGAGCACGCGCTAAAAGCGGGTGCAGCGGTGCTGATCACCGGAGGGTTCGATACGGAAGAGCCCGTTAAAAGGTTAGCCGATGAATTGGAGATGCCAGTCATCTCAACCAGTTACGATACCTTTACCGTCGCAACGATGATCAATCGGGCAATCTATGACCAATTGATCAAAAAGGAAATCTTGCTGGTGGAGGATATTTTGACACCCGTACAGGAAACGACCTTTTTAACGGTGGGTGACCGGGTTCAGACTTGGCATGAACTGAATCAGGAATCGGGGCATAGCCGTTTCCCAGTTGTTGATGACAATATGAAGGTTCAAGGAATGGTCACATCAAAAGATATCATCGGACAGGAAGAACTGACGCTCATTGATAAGGTGATGACGAAAAATCCGATGACCGTAGGCGATAAAATGAGTGTAGCATCTTCTGCACATATGATGGTTTGGGAAGGGATTGAGTTAATCCCGGTCGTGAATGACAGCCATATCCTCAAAGGTATCGTGAGCAGGCAGGATGTCCTGAAGGCACTGCAAATGAGCCAAAGGCAGCCTCAGGTCGGCGAAACGATCGACGATACGATTACAAGCCAGCTTGTGATGACTTCGAATCGCGGCAAGGGCGAGGAAGTGTATAACTATGGAGTCACTCCGCAGATGACCAATTACCTTGGGACCATTTCAAGCGGCGTGTTCACGACATTGGTCACCGACTCAGCAAATCGTGCACTTCGAAGCTATAAGCGCGGTGACTTGGTCGTGGAAAACATGACGATTTATTTCATCAAGCCAGTCCAGATCGACAGTACGCTTGAAATCCACCCGCGTGTCCTCGATGTAGGACGTAAATTCGGAAAAGTGGATGTTGAGGTGTTTAACCAAGGCAAACTTGTCGGCAAGGCGATGTTGACTTGCCAATTGCTCGATCGATCATGAAAAAATAAAAAGGATAATCGAATTTTCGATTATCCTTTTTGATTTGCAGCTTCTTCGATTGCATGAGGCAAATAAAATTTATACATTTTATAGCCGCCCCAAACACTGAATAGGCCAACGAAGATGAAAACGGCAGCAATGATATAAGTGATGGTCGTGTGGAATAGAAAAAGCTGATTGATTCCGAATAGTGCGACAAACGCACCAAGGGCAATGGAAGACTTCCCTGAAATCCACTTTTTCTCCATCGGCATTCTGGTTCGGACCGATTTGATTTTATAAAACAGATAGACCCCTAATGAAAGAACGATCAAGGTGACAAGAATAGGCATCGTTTGAAATTCCCCCAATTTAACATATGTACCTTTTTATTGTAGCGGGAAATGAAAGAGAATGCCACCGTAAACAAGATCAGTCTTCCTATTTCCGCAATTTTTTGATTAAATGAAATATATCATCTTTAATAGGCTCGATAATACATATGTTAAGGGGAGATCAATATGAAAGCTGAAATATTAGCAGATATAAAGCGTTATGATACTATCATTCTCCATCGTCATGTCCGTCCAGATCCGGACGCTTATGGTTCACAAGGGGGATTGGCGGAAATCCTGAAAGCATCTTTCCCTGAAAAACGAATTTTTACGGTTGGGAAAGAAGAACCGTCATTGAATTACTTAAGAAGACTCGATGTGATTTCGGATGAAACATATCAAGGTGCTCTGGTCATCGTTTGTGATACCGCAAATACGGACCGGATTTGTGATGCACGGTACACAACGGGGGATAAACTGATTAAGATCGATCATCATCCCAATGAAGATCCATATGGCGATATGCGCTGGGTCGATACAACGGCAAGTTCGACAAGTGAGATGATTTATGAGTTTTACCAGTTCGGGAAAGAGGAAGGCTTGAAGATGAGTGATGAAGCGGCACGCCTTCTATATGCAGGCATTGTTGGCGATACAGGTCGATTCCTATTCCAAAGTACGACTGAAAAGACATTTGCCTATGCCAGTGAGTTGATTCATTACTCGTTCTCCCGCCCTCAGTTATATCAGGAGATGTATGACGTCGAGGAAAGCATTGTCCGGTTGAATGGCTATGTGCTGCAGCATTTTGAAATCCTCCCATATGGCACAGGGAAAATGATCATCACAAAAGATATACTTGAAAAATTTCATGCTTCTACATCTGAGGCATCTCAGCTCGTTTCCTCGCTCGGTTCGATTAAAAATGTTAAGTCATGGGTCTTTTTCATTGAAGAGGATAAAGAAATCAGAGTCCGTTTCCGTTCTAAAGGACCAATCATCAATACGATTGCCCGTAAATATAACGGCGGAGGCCACCCGCTTGCAGCAGGGGCTTCGATTCATTCCTGGGATGAAGTGGATCATATCCTTGCCGACATGGAAGAGTTGAATAAAGCGGAATGAAAAAGTTTAAAGACCAAATCGCATATGATTTGGTCTTTAAATTTGGTAGAAATCAATTAAGCCAACATCTAAGTAGTAGTCCTTTTTAGTTTGATTTCAATATTCATTTTCGTATAAAACATGATCTCGACGACTTCAAGTCGATAGCGCTTTTTATTGATGGTCACGATCTTATTTTCTATCGATTTTTTCAAAAGCACCTTTCCGTCATAAACACTGGCGACGTCTTTTGCGAGAAGAGAGGATAGGTCGTCCTCAATCACATCCTCCGCTTCTGCAATACTCAGCCGATCCAGACTGTACCTTTCATTCGTGATGGTTACTTCCACTTCCTGAATCGTCAGGATTTCCTCGTTTTTCTCGTTCAATTTTTTATAATCCTGCTCCCAAATTGCGATTTCCCCGTTTAGATCCTTGATCTCTTCCCTTTGTTCGTGAAGGGTCCGGATCTGCTTCTCCTGCTGGACACCATGCATATAAAAGAAAATAACCCAGCTGATCAATCCGCCAAGTGCGGCTCCGGCAAAAAAACGCTGCCAGGTGGGAGACCTGTGATAGGGAGGAATTCTCATGGTGAAATATGCTCTTGCGTGAACCAGTTTATGATCAGTGCTCCTGTCTGCGCCCCTCCAAGTGCAGATAGAATCAATAGGACCTGCTTGACTATATCCTTCGTTTCTCCGTGGAAAATACCGCGTTCGAAATTATAGACCATATCAAAAGTACCCCCGATCGCAGCGACAATGGCCCAAATACGAAGGCTGTCCGACAGCCGGAATACAGTCGTCATCGGCGCTTGTCCAGTAAAAAAAGCCGCGAGACCCCCGATTATCGAGCCGCCAAGCAATACGCCAAGCGATATGAAAAAGCTGTTGAGAAAGGCTGGAACAAAGGCTTCATTCATATATCATCATCCTTTTTTGCTTGATATTCTTCTATTTCATTTATATGGGAAGTTCAGAGGTAATATGATAGTCGCCGGAAATCAGGAAGTTAAATTGCATTGGTAATGAGAACATATTTTCTTTTTTTGAAATAAACACTATAATGAAAAGAAACATGCCTTACAAAGGTGGGAGAAAAAACGTGTATACTCATCTCCATATTCAGAGCGGATACAGCCTGCTGACAAGTACGGTGAAGATCACTGAACTTGTTGCCAAAGCGAAAGCGGATGGCTGTACAAGTCTTGCCTTAACCGATCGAAATGTTATGTACGGTTCGGTCTATTTTTATAAAGAATGCAAGAGACAGGGTATAAAGCCGATCATCGGCATACTTGCGGATGTCCTTGATGAACGGGAATCGCCACATGGACTTCTTTTATTGGCAAAAAGTCTACAAGGATATCAAAACCTGCTTAAAATAAGCAGTGCCATAAAAACGAAATCCCCGTCAGGCATTCCGATGAATTGGCTAAAAGCCTATTCCAAGGGTTTGATTGCCATCACACCGGGTGCGGAAGGGCGAATAGAAACGCTGTTGAGAGAAGAAAACCCTGAAGAAGCCAAACAGGCAGCAGGGCGATTTCTGCAAATTTTTGGACATGATAATTTTTATGTATCCATACAGAGACTTTCGATTACGGATGAGGAAAAAGGTAACGAAGCCATAAGTCAGCTGGCGAGAGATTTAGAGATAAAGATTGTCGCGACGAATCCGGTCTATTATTTGAATGAAAGCGATGCACTCGCACAAGAAGTCCTGTTGGCGATTGGGAATGGCGACAAGCTGGCGGATGAGACGCATACGGTTCTTGGATCAGATCAATTTTATTTGAAAAGCAGGGCTCAGATGGCAGACCTATTCCATGACAGACCGGATGCACTCGAAAATACACTGCATATTGCCGCGCAATGCAATCTGGAGATTCCATTTCATCGTTCACTGCTGCCTAAGTACCCTACTGAAGATGGGGTCTCAGCCCAGGAAATGCTCGAATCCATCTGTTTCCAAGGGTTGAAGAGAAGATTGCCGGAGCCATCCATACAATATGAAGAGCGCCTGCGATATGAATTGGATATCATCACCAAGATGAAATTCAGCGATTACTTTTTAATCGTTTGGGATTTCATGAAATTCGCTAAGGACCATCAAATCCTGACTGGTCCTGGAAGGGGCTCTGCCGCCGGATCGATGGTCGCTTATGTCCTGTCGATAACGGATGTCGATCCTATCGAACATTCCTTGCTGTTCGAGCGTTTCCTGAATCCGGAACGTGTCTCGATGCCGGATATCGACATTGACTTTCCGGATAACCGCCGCGAAGAAGTGATTGCCTATGTCGCGAAGAAGTACGGGGAACTTCACGTAGCACAAATCATTACATTCGGAACATTGGCTGCCAAGGCTGCGTTAAGGGACACAGGGCGTGTTTTCGGCTTGAATTCTAAGGAACAGGAAGCGGTATCGAAAATGATTCCAGGCCGTCTGGGCATCACGCTTCCCGAGGCTTTCAAGGAATCGAAAAGGCTCAGGGAATTCGTTAATGAGAGTGACCTGAATCAAAAACTTTTTCAAACCGCGTTATTGCTTGAAGGGCTGCCTCGCCATGCTTCGACTCATGCTGCCGGCGTCGTCATCAGCGACCAGGCACTGACCGAGCATATTCCGATTCAGGGAGGGCATGACGGAATCCATCTGACTCAATATCCAATGGACCTTCTCGAAGAACTGGGACTTCTTAAAATGGATTTTCTTGGACTTCGCAATTTAACGCTCATCGATAATATTCTAAATAACATTAAAAAGGGGACGGGGAAAAAGCTCGACTTGTCCCATATCCCGATGGATGACCCCGAGACGCTAGCCCTTTTAGGGAGAGGCGAAACAACCGGAGTGTTTCAATTTGAATCGGATGGCATCCGAAAGGTTTTGATCAAGCTGAAACCGAACCGATTCGAGGATATCGTCGCGGTCAATGCCCTATATCGTCCAGGTCCGATGGAAAATATACCGCTGTTCATCGAGAGAAAACATGGACTGGCTCCGATTGATTACATGCACGAGGATTTGAAGGATATCCTTGAGCCTACATACGGGGTCATCGTATATCAAGAACAAATCATGCAAATTGCTTCCCGCTTAGCCGGGTTTTCACTAGGAGAGGCTGACCTGCTCCGCCGTGCCGTTTCCAAGAAGAAGAAGGATGTTCTGGATCAAGAACGGCAGCATTTCGTGAGCGGCTCATTGAAACAAGGATATTCCGAAAAAACGGCAGATGAGATTTACTCCTTGATTGTCCGCTTCGCTAACTACGGATTCAACCGAAGCCATGCGGTGGCGTATAGTTTCATCGCTTATCAGCTTGGTTACTTGAAAACCCACCATCCGGAATATTTCATGGCAGCACTCTTGACATCGGTCGTCGGGAATGATGAAAAGATTTCGCAATATATCCGTGAAGCAAAAAAGAAAGGGATATCGGTTCTAACTCCCTCGATTAACCGGAGCGGATACCCGTTTTTACCGGAAAAGGAAGGGATCCGTTATAGCCTTGGAGCCATAAAAGGGATAGGCGGTACGGTCCTGAAAGAAATATTTGCTGCGAGGAGGCAGAAGAAGTTCGCTGATTTATTCGATTTCTGTTTGCGCGTTTCAGGGAAAATCGTAAATAGGAAAGTGTTGGAGGCGCTTGTGCATTCAGGTGCATTCGATGAATTCGGTGAAGACCGGGCAACATTGTTGGCGAGCTTGGACGTAGCGATCAATCATACGGAATTGGTTAATCCGGATGATGACCTATTCGATATGTTTTCGGATGGTGAGTTTTCACTCAAACCGAAATACAACCGGGTCGATCCCATCCCTATCGAGCACAAACTCTCATTGGAAAAAAGCGCATTGGGGCTTTATCTGTCGAATCATCCGGTAACAAGCTACCGAGAACTTTTTCAGCACTTCGGCTGCTTGACCATAGATGAAGCTACCGATAAAAAGGAATCAAAAGTCTTACTTGGCGCATACATTACGTCGGTTAAAACAATAAGGACAAAAAAGGGCGATGTGATGGCTTTCTTGAGCGTTAGTGATGAAGAGGGGGATATTGAAGCGGTCGTTTTTCCAAATGTTTATAAAAATCACTCTGCCGACTTGAATCATGGACAACTCGTTATGCTGCAAGGAACATTAGAAGAGCGGGATGGAAAAACACAGCTTCTGATCAGGAACGTATACCCGCTTGAAAAAGTGAAGCAGATGAAAGAGGAACAAAACGGAACGATATTCCTGAAAATTGAGGCCGGCAAGCAAACGAAGGATACACTGCAAAAAATAAAAAAAATTTTAATGCAGCATAGCGGTGAAACCAAGGTCATGCTTTTTTACGAGAGGGAAAACCGCTATGTACAGCTATCTTATTGGGATTGGGTCAATCCTTCAGATAGTCTGATGCAGGCATTATTTGACTTGGTCGGAAAAGGGAATGTGGTTTACAAGAAAGAATAACTGTTTTACAACTTTAATAGTTATGTTATATTGAAAACAGGCCGCTGTGGTCTGACCACTAGATTTCAGCATATAAGATATGGGTTATCCAATTTGTTTTAGGAGTGAAACTATGACATTAAGAGAAGAAGCATTACATATGCACCGCTTGAATCAAGGGAAATTAGAAACAGTATCGAAAGTACCGGTAAGGAATGCAGTAGATTTAAGCCTGGCTTATTCTCCTGGTGTCGCAGAACCGTGTAAAGATATTTACGATAAGCCGGAGAGCGTCTATGACTATACAATGAAGGGGAATACTGTTGCCGTTATTTCTGATGGAACGGCTGTGTTGGGACTTGGAAACATCGGTCCGGAAGCTGCTATGCCGGTTATGGAAGGAAAAGCCGTATTATTTAAAAGTTTCGCTGGAGTGGACGCTTTCCCAATCTGTTTAAAAACGACGGATGTGGACAAAATTGTAGAGACCGTTAAATTACTCGAACCGACTTTCGGTGGAGTGAACTTAGAGGACATAGCCGCACCAAATTGTTTTGAAATTGAAGAAAGACTTAAGAAAGAAATGAATATCCCTGTTTTTCATGATGATCAGCACGGTACAGCCATTGTTACTGTTGCCGGTCTAGTGAACGCGTTACGACTTGTGAATAAATCAATGTCGGAAATAAAAGTAGTGGCGAATGGAGCAGGCGCTGCGGGCATTGCCATCATTAAATTGCTTTATAGCTATGGAGTTCGTGACATCATCATGTGTGATACGAAGGGTGCCATTTATGAGGGCCGTTCGACAGGTATGAATGATACTAAAGAACAAGTGGCGAAAGTGACCAATCGAAATAAGATTTCAGGACCTTTGGAAACTGTCATTCAAAACGCTGATGTATTTATCGGTGTTTCTGCCGCAGGTGCATTGACAAAAGAAATGGTTTCTTCGATGAATCGGGATGCAATCATTTTCGCGATGGCTAATCCGGATCCGGAAATCATGCCGGAAGATGCGAAGGCAGCGGGTGCCAAGGTTGTAGGAACAGGCCGTTCGGATTTCCCGAATCAGGTCAATAACGTCCTTGCTTTCCCAGGGATTTTCCGTGGTGCCTTGGATGTACGTGCAACACATATCAATGAAAAAATGAAGGTTGCTGCAGTACAAGCCATTGCCGGTTTAATACAGGAACATGAGTTAAACGAAGACTACGTTATCCCTGCTCCATTTGATGAGAGGGTAGCACCTGCCGTTGCGGCTGCTGTTGCCAAGGCAGCGATGGAAACGGGAGTGGCTAGAATTAATGTAGATCCCGAGGTAATTAAAGAAAAAACAAGGAAATTAGCGATCATTGGAAAAAGTGAGGAATAATTAATTTGGCAGGTCGTACATCTTCATCCAAAATTTATCTCGATGTAGTTGAGAGCCTACGTAGCATGATTGAAGCGGACAGCCTCCTGCCGGGAGATAAAATCCCATCAGAACGGGAGTTATCGGATCGTTTTAATGTAGGCCGTTCCTCTGTCCGTGAAGCATTGCGTGCCTTAGAGCTATTAGGATTAATAGAAACAAGGCGTGGTGAAGGGACGTTTATCAGGGATTTCCAGGAGCATAAGCTAGTCGAGCTTCTGGGAACCTTTTTTTTGCAAGATAAAAAAGTACAAGAAGATTTGTCTGAGACGAAAAGGCTGATTGAAATTGACTGTTTGCGGATCGTCGCTTTTTTCGCTACGGCTGAGGACATCAAAAGATTAATGGCCTGGGTCAAAGCGGATGAGTTTCATGATGATGATTTCTTCTTAAGAATTGCCATTTTGAATCGCAATCGATTGCTGGAAAGAATTTGGCGCATTGTCAACAGCTATGCTAGAACATCAGAGATGGTACAGGGTAATGTGAAAAAAGAAGACTATCTGTCACTTCTTACATATTTGCTCGAACGTGATGAAGAAAAAGCCATCGAAACGTATCTTATTAGAATTAGAAATATGTCGAAGGACGAGTGACACCTTTTTACACGATACTAATTTTATTTCTGATATAGTTTGTACCAAGTATCATAAAATAGATAATTGGTGGTAAAGGGAGGATTAAGCTTGCTTAAAGAGCTATTTGCGAAGTCTAAGAAGAAATATGCAACGGTTCCTTTAGATCGGGAGAAACAAGATGTACCAGAAGGAATCATGACAAAGTGCACCGGCTGTAAAAAAATCATGTATACAAAAGAATTGGTGAAAAACAAGAAAGTTTGTTTACATTGCGGACATCACCATCCGATGTCTTCCCATGAGCGCATCGAATTTTTATTCGACGCCGGGAGTTTTAATGAATTTGATAAAGAAATGATTTCCGTTAACCCGCTTGAATTTCCGGATTACTTAGAAAAATTGGAAAAAGATAGAAAAAAAGCCAAGATTAATGAGGCGGTTGTCACTGGAGTTGGAAGCATCAATGGATACCAAGTTTCAACAGCCATCATGGATTCAAATTTCCGGATGGGGAGCATGGGATCCGTTGTTGGGGAAAAAATTACCCGTGCCATTGAACGTGCAGGTGAATTGAAGATTCCGTTCATCATTTTTACGGCATCAGGCGGCGCTCGGATGCAGGAGGGCGTTTTAAGCTTGATGCAAATGGCAAAGACAAGTGCAGCACTCAAGATATTCAGCAATGAAGGCGGACTGATCATTTCAATGATGACCCATCCTACCACAGGTGGGGTTTCGGCAAGTTTCGCGTCACTTGGCGATATTAATCTAGCCGAACCTGGAGCCCTTATTGGTTTTGCGGGAAGAAGGATCATTGAACAGACGATCCATGAAGAGCTTCCTGAAGATTTCCAAACGGCTGAATTCTTGATGAAGCACGGCCAACTGGATGCCGTCGTCAAACGGACGGAAATGAAGGAAACCTTGACGACGATCCTTAAAATCCATGCCCCGGGCGGTGAGTGGTTATGATTTACGAATTGGAATTCGAGCGTCCCATTACGGACCTGAGAAATAAGATTAAAGAGCTAAAGTCGATTTCGAAAGATGCTGAAGTAGACCTTACAGCTGAAATCGAAACATTGGAAAAGCGTTTAGAGAAGCTGGAAGTGGATATTTATAACCATCTTAAACCGTGGGATCGTGTTCAGATTGCCAGGCACCCAGCACGTCCGACGACGCTTGATTACATTCCGCTACTATTCAATGACTTCATCGAATTTCATGGTGATCGTTATTATGGGGATGATGAAGCGATTGTCGCTGGAATCGCGGAATTTGATGGACTTGCCGTGACGGTCATCGGCCATCAACGAGGTAAGGATACGAAGGAAAACATCCGTCGTAACTTTGGCATGCCCCATCCTGAAGGCTATCGAAAAGCATTGCGTCTGATGAAACAGGCTGAAAAATTCAACCGGCCGATCATTTGTTTCATTGATACGAAGGGAGCTTTCCCTGGTAAAGCTGCTGAAGAGCGCGGGCAAAGTGAAGCCATTGCGAAAAACCTTTTCGAAATGGCAGGGCTTAAGGTACCGGTCATCAGTATAGTCATCGGTGAAGGCGGAAGCGGAGGTGCATTGGCACTTGGTGTCGGAGACCGAATTTTCATGCTTGAGAACTCAACCTATTCGGTAATTTCCCCAGAAGGGGCTGCAGCCTTGCTGTGGAAGGATGCCTCCCAGGCTAAGAGGGCTGCGGAATCGATGAAAATCACGGCTCCTGACTTAAACCGCTTAGGAGTCATCGATGAGATCATCCCTGAAGTGAGGGGCGGCGCCCATAGGGATTCGAATTTACAGGCTGAAGCCATCAAGGATATCCTGAAACGGTCATTCAATGAACTTCTGCCATTGAATAGCGATGATCTTATCAACCAGCGTTATATGAAATTCAAGAAAATCGGTGAATATGAATTTGCAAAACAACCTGAGGGTGAACCTAAGGAAGTGGAACAGCATTCATAAACACATTATGTAAAGGAAAAACGTGCTGCCTGGGGCAACACGTTTTTTCATCCTTTCATGGGCGCATATGTATTCATTACCGAAACGAGTAAAGAATATGGTTTGTGTGTAGAATGTAAACTTTTACGCCATTTTACTTCAATTTCTGAAGAGAATCGGTTAGGCTTATAACATCAAGTGAGCATAAGTGAAACAAGATACTGCTTATTGAAGCATGAAAAAGGGTACAATGATATAATGAAGCTTGAAATGATTAGTGCTGTAGAGAGGTGACATTTATGAAAAGAATAGGTGTATTGACAAGTGGAGGAGATTCTCCAGGAATGAATGCGGCAGTCCGAGCAGTTGTCCGGAAAGCAATTTTTCATGAAATTGAGGTCTTCGGGATTTATCATGGTTATCAGGGTTTAATAAATGGAAATATAAAGAAGCTTGAACTTGGGTCGGTCGGGGATATCATTCATCGAGGCGGCACGATGTTACATACGGCTCGCTGTCCGGAATTTAAGACAGAGGAAGTCCAGCTGAAAGCGATTGAACAATTGAATAAACTTGGTATCGAGGGCATTGTCATAATTGGTGGCGATGGTTCTTACCGCGGAGCGAAAGCTTTAACGGAAAGGGGCTTTCCTTGTATCGGAGTTCCTGGAACAATTGATAATGACATACCGGGTACGGACTTTACGATTGGTTTCGATACGGCCCTGAATACAGTCATCGATGCTATCGATAAAATTCGGGATACGGCTACTTCTCATGAAAGGACTTATGTAGTTGAAGTGATGGGAAGAGATGCCGGCGATATAGCGCTTTGGGCTGGATTGGCTGGCGGAGCTGAAACGATTCTGTGTCCTGAATATGAATATGATATAGATGATTTGATTGGGAAGCTGAACCGCGGACATGACCGAGGGAAAAAGCACAGTATCATCATTGTAGCTGAAGGTGTTGGAAGTGCCGTTGATATCTCCAGGAGTATTGAAGCGAAAGCGGGAATTGAAACCCGTGTAACGGTCCTGGGCCATGTCCAGCGCGGAGGATCTCCTTCGGCTAATGACCGGGTATTGGCAAGCCGCCTTGGAGCAAGAGCAGTTGAATTGCTTCTTGAAGGAAAAGGAGGCAGGGCTGTAGGGATAGAACAAAATCAACTTGTTGATTATGATATCATCGAAGCTCTTGCTAAACCGCATACAATTGACAAGAAAATGTATGATTTATCTGCCGAGCTATCGATTTAATCATTATTGATAGGAATTGCTTTTTAAAGAATTGGGTATTTAAATAGAAGACAAAAACACTGCGCCCCTGTCTTCAAAAGGTGGACAGGCGGCGAGTTTTTCCTTAAAGGAGGATGACACATGCGTAAAACCAAGATTGTTTGTACGATTGGACCCGCGAGTGAAAGTATAGAAAAGCTGGTTCAATTAATAGAAGCAGGGATGAATGTGGCACGTCTTAACTTTTCTCATGGAAATCATGAAGAACATGCCGCTAGAATCCGTAATATCAGGGAAGCTGCCGAAAAAACGGGTAAACAAGTTGCCATCCTGTTGGATACAAAAGGACCTGAAATACGGACAAATAATATGGAAAATGACTCTATAGAGCTTGTAGCCGGAAATGAAGTCATTATTTCCATGGATGAAGTCCTTGGAACACCTGAAAAATTCTCCATTACCTATGGAGGGCTTCTGCATGATGTCCATCCAGGTTCTAAAATCCTTTTGGATGATGGATTGATCGGCCTTGAAGTGTTGAAGGTAGATGAGGTAAGAAAAGAAATCCATACGAAGATCTTGAATAGCGGTACACTTAAGAACAAAAAAGGCGTGAATGTTCCTGGAGTTTCGGTTAACCTGCCGGGAATAACGGAGAAAGATGAACAGGATATCCTTTTTGGAATTGAACAGGGTATCGACTTCATCGCTGCCTCATTTGTACGCAGGGCTTCCGACGTGCTTGAAGTAAGTGAATTATTGCAGCAAAATGGAGCGGAACATATTCAAATCATCCCAAAAATCGAAAATCAAGAGGGTGTAGACCGGCTTGATGAAATTTTGGAAGTTTCCGATGGCTTGATGGTAGCACGTGGAGACTTGGGAGTGGAAATTCCTGCAGAAGAAGTGCCATTAGTCCAAAAACAAATGATCAAAAAATGTAATAATGCCGGAAAACCAGTCATAACGGCTACACAAATGCTCGATTCGATGCAGCGTAACCCAAGGCCGACCCGTGCAGAAGCAAGTGACGTGGCCAATGCCATATTTGATGGAACGGATGCAATCATGCTTTCTGGTGAAACAGCGGCTGGAACCTATCCTGTCGAAGCGGTGCAAACGATGCATAACATAGCTTCACGTGCTGAAACTGCCCTTGATTATCGGGATATATTATCAGTCAGAAGCAAAGTGAACCGTCATAATGTCACTGATGCTATTGGTCAATCCGTTGCCCATACCGCGCTTAATCTTAATGCCGGGGCAATCATCACCCCTACGGAAAGCGGTCATACAGCAAGGATGATTTCCAAATACCGCCCTAAAGCACCGATCATTGCGGTTACTTCCAATGATCATGTTTCAAGACGGCTTGCATTGGCTTGGGGAGTCTATCCGCAAATTGGTCCAAAAGCGACGACTACCGATGAAATGCTTCAAACTGCAATAGATGAAAGCTTGCATTCTGGCTTAGTTTCCCATGGGGATTTAGTCGTCATTACAGCCGGTGTTCCTGTAGGTGAAACAGGTACGACTAACTTGATGAAAATTCATGTGTTAGGAGAGGTTCTTTTGAAGGCTCAAGGAATCGGCAGGAAATCAGCGAAAGGTGAAGTGGTTATAGCTAAGAATGCCAAGGAAGCTT
This sequence comes from Peribacillus sp. Aquil_B1, assembly GCF_022603275.1. NCBI lineage: Bacteria > Bacillati > Bacillota > Bacilli > Caryophanales > Bacillaceae > Peribacillus > Peribacillus sp. Aquil_B1. Next base: position 626,441 of record NZ_JAKXEE010000001.1, read on the forward strand.
TGGAAAAAGTGACGGAAGGCTCTGTCTTGGTTACAATCGGTTCGGACCGCGATATGATGCCGGCGATTGAAAAGTGTGCCGCATTGATTACGGAAGAAGGCGGTTTGACAAGCCATGCAGCTGTTGTAGGAGTCACATTGGGCATACCGGTCATCGTTGGGGCGGAGGACGCGACCAAGGTTTTCACGGATGGTCAAAGAATAACAGTCGATGCAGGGCGTGGAGTCATTTATGATGGACATGCCAACGTTTTGTAAAACGAAATTTTGGCTGATTCCGTGCCAATGAGGTAAGATGTATGTACCGCACCAGAAATGGGCAGTGCAGGAGGAATGTAGGATGAAATATTTTTTAATGTTTATCATTGCGATGCCGGTCGTTGAAATTATTGTCCTTTTGCTGTCAGGCAATCTCATTGGTTTTTGGCCAACGCTGTTCCTGATTGTAGCCACAGGCTTGATCGGAGCCTATTTGGCTAAACGGCAAGGGATGGAAACATGGAAAAAGGCACAGGAACAGATTCGTTACGGAATGATGCCAGGAAATGAAATCATCGATGGGATCTGTATCTTTATCGGAGCTGCACTGTTGCTGTCCCCTGGGCTCATCTCGGATATCATGGGATTGATCCTTGTGTTTCCGCCAACCCGGAATCTCCTCAAACCGATTGTTATCCGGTTTATCATGAACAGGATGAATAAAGGGAAAGTTACCATCATTCGGCATAAATAATATAAGGCTGTCTAAAGGCTAAGCTTTTAGGCAGCCTTTTTGGTCTTGAAAAATGGCTACAAAAAGCATCCAAGTTTTTATAGGGTGCTTTTTTGCTTTTCAATAAAATAGGAGTTTCCATGTTAATCGGGTGTTCTCTGTTTCAGCATTAAATGATGATTTCCATGAGAATGAAATGTGTATAATAACAGGATTTAAAAATTATTAACCCTTTGGAAACATTGGTAAATCAGGCTTTTCCATGCTGAAAAATCTTTTTTTAGATTTTTTAGAAAAAACTGGTGACAAATTTATACAACGTGTTATATAATACAAACAGGAAATAAAACAACTGTATTATAACATAGAAGAGTTGGAAAGGATGTGGAGAGACAACATGATTACGGAAGCAAAAGGCTTACAAATTACAGGCAGCATTAAGCCAGGATATGAACAAATACTTACAACGGATGCTCTTCAATTCATCGAAAGAATTGAACGGCATTTCAGTGGAAGAAGGGCAGAACTTCTGGAACGGCGAAAAAGCGTTCAGGAAGAACTGAATCAAGGCAAGCTTCCTGATTTCCTTGAAGAAACGAAGCATATTCGTGAAAGTGATTGGACAATTGCGCACCTTCCGAATGATTTGCAGGACCGCAGGGTCGAAATCACTGGACCTGTCGATCGTAAAATGATCATTAATGCCATGAACTCAGGTGCCAATGTATTCATGGCGGACTTTGAAGATGCCAATTCACCCACTTGGGAGAACTGCATGGATGGCCAATTGAATCTGCGCGATGCAATCCGCGGAACCATTTCATTTAAAAACCCAAATGGCAAAGTGTATGAATTAAATGAAAGGACTGCTGTCCTAAAGGTAAGGCCGCGCGGCTGGCATTTAGAGGAAAAACATGTCCTTTTGGATGGACAGCCTATATCAGCCAGCATTTTTGACTTCGGACTGTACTTTTACCACAACGCAAAAGCATTGATCGAAAAACAAAGCGGTCCATACTTTTACTTACCAAAAATGGAAAGCCATCTCGAAGCAAGATTATGGAATGAAATATTCGTATATGCACAGAACGATTTGAGAATTCCGCAAGGAACCATCAAGGCAACGGTCTTGATAGAAACGATTCTTGCTGCATTCGAAATGGACGAAATTCTGTACGAGCTGAAAGAACATTCGGCAGGCCTGAACTGTGGCCGCTGGGATTATATCTTTAGTTTCCTGAAAAAATTCCGTCACTCGGATGATGTTATCTTCCCAGACAGGCAGCAGGTCACGATGACCGTCCCGAATATGAGGGCGTATTCCCTACTGGCAATCAAAACATGTCACACTCGTAATGCTCCTGCAATTGGCGGGATGGCCGCGCAAATTCCTGTTAAAAATGATCCTGTTAAGAACGATGAGGCTTTTGCGAAAGTAAGGGCAGATAAAGAACGCGAAGCAAGAGACGGTCATGATGGAACATGGGTTGCCCACCCAGGTATGGTAAGCACGGCAAAAGAGGTTTTTGACCTGCTCGTTCCAAAACCGAATCAAATTTTCCGAAAACGGGAAGATGTCCATGTAACAGCTCATGAGCTGCTTGCTGTACCGGAAGGAACGATCACAGAGGCAGGATTAAGGACGAATATTAACGTAGGCATCCAATATATCGCCTCTTGGCTATGCGGCAGGGGTGCGGCACCCATCAATAACTTAATGGAAGATGCTGCAACCGCTGAAATTTCAAGGGCTCAAGTCTGGCAATGGATCCGTCATCCAAAAGGCATTCTCGAAGATGGCAGGAAAATAACCGAGGAATTATTCCATCAAATTAAAGAAGAAGAATTGGCGGTCATTAAATCGGAAGTAGGGGAAGAAACTTTCATATCAGGAAAGTTTGAAGAGTCTACTAAACTATTTGAACAATTGATTGAAGCGGATGACTTTGCAGATTTCTTAACCAACGCGGCATACGAAAAATTATCTTAATATTCAAAAAATAAAATATAAATTAGGAGGAAATAATGATGAAGAATGAGAGAGCGCAAAAATTACAACAAAGCTGGGAAAATGACTCACGGTGGACTGGAATCAAGCGTCCTTATACGGCCGAGGAAGTTATTAAACTAAGGGGTTCCATCGATATTGAACAAACATTGGCCCGCCGTGGTTCTGAAAAACTATGGAATCTATTAAATACAGAGGATTTCATCAATGCATTAGGAGCATTGACTGGTAACCAAGCCATGCAGCAGGTGAAAGCTGGTTTAAAAGCAATCTACTTAAGCGGCTGGCAAGTGGCGGCAGATGCTAACATCGCAGGGCAAATGTACCCTGACCAAAGTTTATATCCTGCCAACTCCGTACCGCAAGTGGTTAAACGCATTAATCAGACACTTCAGCGTGCAGACCAAATCAGCTTTGCTGAAGGCAAAGATGATATTGATTGGTTCGCTCCAATCGTGGCAGATGCTGAAGCAGGCTTTGGCGGTTCCCTTAACGTCTTTGAATTAATGAAAGGCATGATCGAAGCTGGAGCGGCGGGCGTTCACTTTGAAGACCAGCTTTCTTCCGAGAAAAAATGTGGTCACCTAGGCGGTAAAGTCCTTCTTCCAACCCAAACGGCAGTACGTAATTTAGTTTCCGCCCGATTGGCAGCCGACGTAATGGGTACACCGACTATCCTGATTGCCCGTACGGATGCTGATGCAGCAGATTTGATCACCGATGATATTGATCCGGTCGATGCACCATTCATCACGGGTGAAAGGACTCTAGAAGGATTCTACCGCACGAACGCAGGTCTTGACCAAGCAATTGCAAGAGGTCTTGCTTATGCTCCGTATGCCGACCTTATCTGGTGTGAGACTTCTGAACCTAATCTAGCGGATGCTCGCCGCTTTGCGGAAGCGATCCATGCAGAGTTCCCGGGCAAACTGCTTGCTTACAATTGTTCACCATCATTTAACTGGAAAGCGAAATTAAGTGATGAAGAGATTGCCAATTATCAAGTGGAATTGGGTAAATTGGGTTATAAATTCCAATTCGTTACACTTGCAGGCTTCCACTCATTGAACCATAGCATGTTCAATCTTGCTCTTGGCTATAAAGACCGCGGCATGGCTGCATACTCAGAGCTTCAACAAGCGGAGTTCGCTAGTGAGCCCGATGGCTATACAGCAACACGTCATCAGCGTGAAGTGGGAACTGGTTACTTTGATGAAGTGGCACAAGTCGTTTCTGGTGGAACATCATCCACAACAGCACTTGCCGGTTCCACTGAAACAGAACAATTCGAGACATCAAAATAATTTTAGCTTAAAACCAAAGATCCGCCTTTTACCAGAGGCGGATTTTTAAATGGAAATCGGTGAATGCTAAGGATATTCTTGATCAACTTAAGTGGTTTTCTTTGTATCCCCAATGATGAAAGTCCATATGGCTTTGAAGACATTTGCACGCTGGAGCGTATTGAATATGACAAGCACTACAGGTCCTGCAATCAGACCTAGGAAACCGATCAATTTGAAGCCGATGAACAAGGCGATGAGAGTGGCAAGCGGATCCAAACCAATACTGGAAGAAAGTACTTTTGGCTCTATTAGCTGACGTTGGACAACGACGATTATGTAAAGGACGGACAAACCGATTGCGAGACTTGTATTACCGGCGATGAATTCAAAGATGATCCATGGAATGAAAATCGTACCTGTCCCTAAATAGGGGATGATATCGACCAGCCCGCATATCAGGGCAATGGTTATTGAATAATTCACCCCTAAAATGAGAAATCCGATTAAAATCGTGACAGTCGTCAATGAAACAAGAGTGAATTGTGCCCGGATAAACCCGAACAAAGCCCTTTTTAAATCCTTGAATAAACGCTTTGCACCCGCAAAAATCTTATCAGGCAACACTTTTCCGGTCATTCGGCCAAAGGTATCCCAATCTTTGCTGATGAAGAAAGTGCCAAGCAGGGTAAAAAGGAGTGCTGTTGCTGTAGTTGGAAACCATCCGATGATTGTGGGGATGTTCTTCAAGAAAGCTTGAATGAAGCCGCTTACTCCGGTAGTGATGGACTCACCGATATTTTGGATATTCTTGAGGACAGTGTCTTGCTGCTCGATATCCAAATTATTGAACATGGCAGCTATTTGATTATATAAAGGGATGATAGTGGTCGCGATGTATGTTTCTATATAATCCACGATGGTTTCAATGTGTTTCGGGATGACTCCGGCAAGGTAATTGGTTCCTGAAATGATCTCGGCAACCAGTAAAGTGATAAGACCTGCAAATAAAAGGAAAATGAGTAACAGGGAAACGAATACAGCCAATCCTCGGGGCAGCCTCCCTTTCCTTTCGAAAAAAGTGACCAAGGGATTCATCAAGAAAGCGATTATCATGGCAATGATGAATGGATATGTATATTTAGATAAATAAAACACGGCAATCCCGCCTAAAATTACCCCTCCAACGACCAGTAAAGAGCGAATGAAACGATACATATATACCGGATTCAAGTCATATCCTCCTTCAATCATAAAGTTTGTATTATAATTGTAACGATGATGGAAAAGAAAGGAAAGATTCTTTCATCTTTCGGCTTAACTTTTTTCTTCGATGCATCGTTCCATAAATCATTTTTCTCCTAAGAAACAAGGGAGTTTGTTATGTTAAAATAACAAAAAAGAAAGGAAGAAGGTGAAGGGATAATGATCAACGGTCCTGTCGTATTTTTAATTCTGCTTGCTGCAATCGGTTGGTTTGGGAAAAATACCTCACTGATCATGGCTGCGGGTTTTCTTTTAATCATGAAACTGATTGGCCTTGATGCCAAAGTGTTTCCATACCTGGAAGCGAAAGGAATCAACCTGGGCGTTACGATCATTACGATTTCCGTACTCATACCAATAGCAAACGGGGCGATAGGTTTCAAGGAACTAGGAGACGCGATAAAATCTCCTTATGCCTGGATTGCGCTTGCATCTGGAATAGCCGTTGCGCTCATAGCAAAAAATGGGATTACGCTCCTATCACATGATCCGCACATTACCACGGCTCTTGTATTTGGGACGATTCTTGCGGTCGCATTATTCAAAGGTGTGGCTGTCGGTCCGTTAATCGGGGCGGGAATTGCTTATTTATGCATGCAGATCTTCAATTTCTTTAAATGAAGCGAATGACTTAGGGCAGAAAAGTCCGTCATTCCTGGGAATATAAATTTTCTATTTAATGTTTCATTTATTCTGCTTTGGGGCAAATTTTCAAAAGAACTGTTATGAATCGCATAAAAAAAAGCAAGAGAATATGTAGCTAATTTTTCTAATAAAATAATAATTTTTTCACATTTTAAGTGCTTTTCATTCCCAAAAAAGTGTTTATTGTTTATAATAATCATGTAACTGCTCTGATTTATTAAAAATGGGATTCAGAATATCATTGATATTTTTGAGGAATCTTAAAAAAAAGATGTAGTTATTGAGCAAGCGCTCACTAGGAATAGCTACAAGCATTATTTTTAGAATTTCGTATTAAAGATTATCGTACATTTTACTATTGTTGGGGTCATATTCTGTGAACGCTTTCAATACAAGATGTATGTCTTCTGCTAAAAAATAGATGGTTGTTTACAATAGCTAATTTCTTGGAAGCGCTACATTTATACGCTAAAAGCAAGGGCATAGGGGAATATCTAGGAAAAGGAGAGATTTAGTATGACAGCAACAAAAGGTCTTGAAGGTGTGGTAGCAACAACTTCATCAGTAAGCTCCATTATCGATGACACATTAACGTATGTAGGTTATGACATCGATGATTTGGCTTCAAACGCAACATTCGAGGAAGTAATCTATCTTTTATGGCACGGAGCTCTTCCGAACAAAAGCCAATTAGAAGAATTAACTAAACAACTTGCTGAAAATGCTGAAATTCCAGCTGAAGTTGTTAATCACTTCAAAACATACCCAATTGATAAAGTACATCCAATGGGAGCTCTTCGCACTGCAGTATCTCTTCTTGGTCTTTATGATGAAGAAGCAGATGTAATGAGTGAAGACGCTAACTATCGTAAAGCAATCCGCATCCAAGCAAAAATCCCTACATTGGTAACAACTTTCGCTCGCGTCCGTCAAGGGAAAGAAGCTGTTGCTCCACGTACTGATTTAAGCTTTGCTGCTAACTTCTTATATATGTTAAGCGGTAACGAACCAACGGCAATCGAAGAAGAAGCATTCAACAAAGCATTGGTTCTTCATGCTGACCATGAATTAAACGCTTCTACATTCACTGCACGCGTTTGTGTGGCTACATTAGCTGATATCTATTCTGGTGTAACTGCTGCGATCGGCGCTTTAAAAGGCCCACTTCACGGCGGAGCTAACGAACAAGTCATGAAAATGCTTACAGAAATTGGTTCAGTTGATAACGTTGAACCATATATCAACGAAAAATTAGCCAATAAAGAAAAAATCATGGGCTTTGGCCACCGTGTATACCGTAAAGGTGATCCACGTGCTAAACACCTTAAAGAAATGTCACAAAAACTGACTGAACTTACTGGACAACCGCAATATTATGATATGTCCATCAAAATTAATGAAATCGTAACCGGTCAAAAAAACCTTCCGCCGAACGTTGATTTCTATTCTGCTTCCGTATACCATAGTTTAGGTATCGAGCATGACCTATTTACACCAATCTTTGCTGTAAGCCGTGCTTCAGGCTGGATCGCTCATATCCTTGAGCAATATTCAAACAACCGCCTTATCCGTCCGCGTGCAGAGTATGTTGGACCAGGAATGCAAAAATACGTACCGATTGAAAACCGCTAATTAAAAGTTTTTTCGAAAAATCATTTTTTATTTCATCGAATTTGTAGTAAATTAATAGATGTGAGTAAAAAAGGTTAGTGGTGCTGCCTCATTTAATGGCAGGCCATCTAACCTTTGAATTTGAATCGGAGGTAAGAGACATGACACAAAGCCAAAAAATCACAGTTACTAACGGTGCTCTTAACGTACCAAACAACCCAATCGTTCCTTATATTGAGGGAGACGGAATCGGTCCTGATATCTGGGCTGCAGCATCCCGCGTTTTAGACGCAGCAGTTGAAAAAGCTTACAATGGCGAAAAGAAAATCGAATGGAAAGAAGTTTTAGCTGGACAAAAAGCATTTGACCAAACGGGCGAATGGCTTCCGCAAGAAACTCTTGATGTCATTAACGAATACCTAATCGCTATTAAAGGACCTCTTACAACTCCAATCGGCGGCGGTATCCGCTCATTGAACGTTGCATTGCGTCAAGTATTGGACTTATTCGTATGTCTTCGTCCAGTACGTTACTTTGATGGTGTACCTTCACCGGTTAAACGTCCAGAAGACACTGACATGGTCATCTTCCGTGAAAACACTGAAGACATTTATGCTGGTATCGAATATGCAAAAGGTTCTGACGAAGCTAAGAAATTAATTGAATTCCTGCAAAATGAATTCGGCGTTCAAAAAATTCGTTTCCCTGAAACTTCAGGTATCGGAATCAAACCGATTTCCGAAGAAGGAACAAAACGTCTTGTTCGCTCTGCACTTAACTATGCAATCAAAGAAGGCCGTAAGTCATTAACGCTTGTTCATAAAGGTAACATCATGAAATTCACGGAAGGTGCATTCAAAACTTGGGGTTATGAAGTTGCAGAACAAGAATTCGCCGATAAAGTGTTCACATGGAACCAATATGACAAAATTAAAGAAGCTGAAGGAACTGAAGCGGCTAACAAAGCACAATCTGCTGCTGAAGCTGAAGGCAAAATCATCGTTAAGGATTCCATTGCTGATATCTTCTTACAACAAATCCTGACTCGTCCTAAAGAGTTTGATGTTGTTGCAACAATGAACTTGAATGGAGATTACATTTCTGATGCACTAGCTGCACAAGTTGGCGGAATCGGTATCGCTCCAGGAGCTAACATCAACTACGAAACTGGACATGCCATCTTCGAAGCAACTCACGGAACGGCTCCTAAATATGCTGGTCTTGATAAAGTTAACCCATCTTCAGTTCTTCTTTCAGGAGTTCTTTTACTTGAGCACCTTGGCTGGACCGAAGCTGCAAACAGCATCACAAAATCAGTGGAACAAACAATCGCTTCTAAAGTTGTTACATACGACTTTGCCCGCCTAATGGAAGGTGCAACGGAAGTTAAATGTTCTGAGTTCGCAGACGAGCTTATTAAAAACCTTAAATAATTCATTATATGCTTTCTGGAAAAGTGCCTGAATGGGCTGCTTTTCCAGGAGGCTTATATATATTTTCAAGAGAATGTTAAAAGTATTCCAAAAGTATTTATATATTTTAAGGAGGAAATAACATGTCTAAACGTAATAAAATCACAGTGGTAGGTGCTGGATTCACTGGCGCTACAGCTGCATTCCTTGCAGCACAAAAAGAACTTGGCGATATCGTTTTGGTTGATATTCCGCAAGCTGAAAACCCTACAAAAGGTAAAGCCCTTGATATGGCGGAAGCAGGACCTGTTCTAGGTTTCGATGCTAATATCATCGGTACATCCGACTATGCAGAAACTGCTGATTCCGACGTAGTGATCATCACTGCCGGAATTGCCCGTAAGCCCGGCATGAGCCGTGACGACTTAGTTCAAACTAACCAAAAAGTTATGAAATCAGTAACTAAAGAAGTGGTTAGGTATTCCCCTAATACAACAATCATCGTTTTGACGAACCCTGTAGATGCAATGACTTACACTGTATACAAAGAGTCTGGTTTCCCTAAAGAACGCGTTATCGGACAATCAGGTGTACTTGATACAGCTCGTTTCCGCACTTTCGTAGCTCAAGAATTAAACTTATCCGTTAAAGATGTAACTGGTTTCGTACTTGGCGGACACGGAGACGATATGGTCCCTCTAGTGCGTTACTCTTATGCAGGCGGAATTCCATTGGAAACATTGATCCCTAAAGATCGTTTAGAAGCAATAGTGGCTCGTACCCGCACTGGCGGCGGAGAAATCGTAAACCTTCTAGGAAACGGAAGCGCATATTATGCACCAGCTGCGTCTCTAGTGGAAATGGCTGAAGCGATCCTTAAAGATCAACGTCGCGTTCTTCCATCCATCGCTTATCTTGAAGGTGAATACGGCTTTGAAGGTATTTACCTTGGAGTGCCGACTGTACTTGGTGCAAACGGTATTGAACAAATCATCGAACTTGATTTGACTGAAGATGAAAAGGCTGCACTTTCAAAATCAGTCGAATCAGTTAAAGCTGTTATGCAAGTTCTTCAATAAGAGATCATGAATAGACTGCCCGGATATTGGAAGAAAAGGCCAAGGCCTTTTTCCGACTCCGGGCAGTTTTTTAATCCGCTTCAAAAGAATCCTGGAACAAGTATTCTCCGTGCTCAGGCTAAGAATAACTTTATTCCGTTTTTTTTATGTGTAATTTTCATATAATATTCTTTATAATGGAATTGGATGAGTAGACCAAGGAATTGGTCTTTTGGGTAATACATAATTCAGGAGGATCTAATGTCAAAGAAAATTCTCGTAGTGGATGATGAGCAATCAATAGTTACCTTACTTCAGTACAATTTAGAACAATCAGGCTATACGGTTATCACAGCTTTGGATGGAGAACAAGGGCTGGAGGCTGCCGTGGATATACGCCCCGATTTAGTGGTTTTGGATTTGATGCTGCCTAAAATGGACGGGCTTGAAGTTTGTAAGCAGCTTCGCCAGCAAAAAATCAATATACCGATCTTGATGCTGACAGCTAAGGACGATGAATTTGACAAGGTGCTGGGACTGGAACTAGGGGCGGATGATTACTTGACCAAGCCATTTAGTCCCAGGGAGGTAGTGGCCCGGATTAAAGCCATTTTAAGAAGATCCCAGTTGCAATCGAACGGAAGTGAATCAAGTCAGGATCAGGAAGATGGTCTCTTGAAATTAGGCGAATTGAAAGTGTTCCCGGAACGATACGAAGCATTCTTTGATGAACAGCAATTAGAATTGACTCCAAAGGAATTTGAATTACTTTTATACTTGGCGAAGAATAAAGGAAGAGTGCTGACCAGGGATCAACTGCTCAGTGCGGTATGGAATTATGATTTCGCGGGAGACTCACGGATCGTCGATGTCCATATTAGCCATCTTCGTGAAAAAATAGAGAAAGATACAAAAAAACCTCTCTATATTAAAACGATAAGGGGCTTGGGGTATAAGCTTGAGGAGCCTAAAAAAGAATGACGACCTATCGTAAAAAGCTCTTATATACCCTCATCACATTGGTGATGGTCGTCCTGATGGCCGTGGGCTTTTTATTGGGGCACTTGTTCAAAAGCTATTATATTAAAACATTCAATGAGCGTATACAGAACGAAACATTTTTCATTTCTACATATATTCAGGAGCATGGCGGGATCGAGTCCTTTTTGGAAAAAGGGAAGACGGCAAAACTGACACCCCTTTTAGATTCGAATTTAACCATTCTCTCCACGAATGGGGAAATATTATACGATTCCACATCATCCAATGAAATACTAAAAAGCCATGCAAATGTCCTTCGCAAAATAACTTTGGAAAAAGGGCTTAAGCATGGGGAAGGGTATGAAGTGGTCGAAGGGGAATCGGACCTCCATTATTATTGGAAAACGGTTGAAAAGGACGGCGAGATTGAAGGGTTTGTCGTCCATAGCAATGAAATTGAGGCCATCCATCAAGTGAATAAACAAATGTGGCAAATATTGATCATTTGTTTAGGGGTTGCCTTGATCATCATTCTCATGCTTGCGAGCAAAATCACTTCATATTATACCCGTCCGATCGAAGAGGCGACGATGGCAGCCATTGAACTGGCAAAAGGGAATTACGGAACCCGGACATTCGGCCGGCATTCCGATGAAACGGGCATGCTGACAACTTCCTTGAACATATTGGCGAGGAACCTTCAGGAAACAGAGGTAGCGAGGGAAATGAATCAGGATCGTTTGGAAGCACTTGTTGAAAATATCGGTAGTGGGGTCTTGCTGATAGACAGTAAAGGGTATACGACCTTAATCAACCGGGAATTCAAGAAAAGCTTCCATGTGAACGCCGCTACGTTTTTGTTTCAGGAATATTATTCGGTCATTAAAGATCAGGAAGTGATTGCCATCATCGAAGAGATCTTTCGAACGGAAAAAACGATAAAACGACAGGTGAAGATACCGCTTGCCATAGAACGAAAGCATTTTGAGATTTACGGGGCGCCAATTATCGGGAATCATGATGAATGGAAGGGGATCCTCCTCATTTTCCATGATATCACCGAATTGAAAAGGCTCGAGCAGATGCGGAAGGATTTCGTGGCTAATGTGTCCCATGAATTGAGGACGCCGATCACTTCCATTAAAGGCTTTTCTGAAACATTGTTAGATGGTGCACTAAAAGACGAAAAGACCCTAAAGCACTTTTTATCGATTATCCTGAAAGAAAGTGACCGGCTGCAAGAACTCATTCAGGAGCTTCTGAATTTGTCCAAAATGGAGCAACAGGAATTCGTTTTAAACGCAGGGGTCGTGGATATTACGAAAGTTCTTGGCGAAATACAAGAGATGCTAATAGGCAAGCTGAAGGAAAAAGAAGTATCCCTTGAAATTAAAACGTCACCGGAACCTGTATTCATTGAAGGGGAATCGGACAGGATCAAACAGGTTTTCATCAATTTGATTACGAACGCTTTGACCTATACACCAAATGGAGGCAGGGTCACCGTTGATATCATTGAAAATGAACAGACGGTCGATATTGCAGTTCAAGACAGCGGGATCGGCATCGAAGAAAAAGAACTGCCAAGGATCTTTGAGCGGTTTTACCGGATTGATAAGGCGAGGAGCCGCGATTCAGGAGGAACGGGCATTGGACTGGCAATCGTCAAGCATATAATTGAAGTCCATAAAGGTAAAATCAACGTCGAAAGCACACCTGGAACAGGGACGACTTTTACAGTCACTTTAAATAAAAGCTTAAAAGGGAAAATGTAGCGGGGTTGCTTATTTACAATTCCTTTACAATTCCTTAAAACGGACTTCATAATGCAGGGGTACAATGGTTGTACAACCCCTCATCCAAGGAGTTAAACATTGACAGAGACATAGTCTCTGTTTGATTTTTTTTATAAGTTCAATCAAAATTTTAAAGCTGATTGGAACAGGCGGGCGAAACTCCTGTAGGAATAGCCCCGTCCAAGGAGACCCCGCAAGCGCAAAGGGCGGACCGCGAGTGCCCAACGTTCCAATTGCACAAAACCCTAAAAAAACTTTAGACAGAGACGTAGTCTCTGTCTTTTAATTTTGGCTATATTCCCCTGGAACCATTCCTCTATCCTATTTTTCTAGGAAAATATTTGATTTTCATGAAACTTTAGGCCCTTTCTTGCGTAAATAAGATATAACTGCAAAGAAGGGGTGATACATATCGTTAGCTTAAAAAGGATATATACGATCACAGGACTTGTCTTCCTTATTTTAATTTTAGGTGTAGTTGCGATATCGACCTGGTACACGGTAGATGAATCCGATCAAGCTGTCATAATGACGTTTGGTAAAGTGGAGGAGACGATAACGGAACCAGGACTTCACTTTAAACTGCCTTGGCCCATTCAATCGGTCGAGAAATTATCTAAAGAAACATTCAGTCTTAAATTTGGATATAAAGAAGAGGATGGAGAGGTGACGAATTACCCGAGTGAAACCAAAATGATTACGGGTGATGAAAATATTGTGCTGGCCGACCTAGTGGTTCAGTGGAAAATCACCGACCCTCCAAAATATCTATACAATGCAGATGACCCGGAAAAAATATTATACGATACGACTTCAGCAGCATTACGGAGTATTATCGGCAGCACGAAAATCGATGATGCCCTTACATCCGGTAAAGCGCAAATCGAAGCGGATGTACGCGATTTATTGTCACAGCTAATGGAGAAATATGATGTCGGGATTTCCATATCTGCGGTTAAACTCCAGGATGTGGAGTTACCGAATGAAGAAGTGCGGAAAGCATTTACCAATGTAACGGATGCCCGGGAAACGGCGAATACGAAAATCAACGAAGCGGATAAATATGAAAATAAGCGTATGAATGAAGCGGAAGGGGAAAAAGATGCCCTCATTTCTCAGGCTAATGGGGATAAAGCTGCCCGTACGGAAGCTGCCCGTGGGGATGTAGCGGTCTTTGAAAAATTACTCAGTGAGTATAAGGGCAATAAGGGGATTACGAAGGACCGCCTTATTATTGAGACCCTTGAGGAAGTATTGCCGAATGCTGAGATATATATTATGAATGATGATGGAAACACAATGAAATACTTGCCGCTTCGCTCTCTTGAAAAAGAGGAAACGAAAAAAACTCCCGCCCCTGATGAAGCCACTATACCTGAAGAAGATACGAAAAAAGGGAATGCATCGGAAGAAAAAGCGACAGCGGAAGGGGGCGCTAAACAATGAGCGGAAAAATAATAGATTTCTCTGAACTAAAAAAAGGGAATTTTCATTGGAGGGGCTATGTGAGATTTGGCATTTTCCTGATTATTATCATCGCGCTGCTGCTAATCATCTTCACCAATGTATATATCGTCAAAGAGGGGGAATATAAAGTCGTCCGCCAATTCGGTGAAGTGGTAAGGATCGATAAGACCCCGGGATTGAAAGCGAAGGTGCCATTCATTCAGAGCGTTGTGACATTGCCGAAGTATCAGATGAGTTCTGATGTTTCAGAAGCGGAAATCAATACGAAAGATAAAAAGCGGATGCTGATCGACAACTATGCCGTTTGGAGAATAGAAGATCCGAAGAAATTGATTACAAATGCGAGGACACTTGAGAACGCTGAAACGAAAATGGAAGAGTTCATCTATTCTGCAGTTCGTTCGGAGCTGGGCCAGCTGAATTATGATGAGATCATCAATGATGAGAAGTCATCCAGGGGAAGTTTAAACGACCGCATAACCGAAAAAGTCAACGATCTGCTGCAAAAGGACAGTTATGGCATAAGCTTGACGGATGTCCGGATAAAGCGGACTGACCTACCCGCCGAAAACGAAGCGTCCGTCTTCAAGAGGATGATTTCAGAGCGGGAATCGAAAGCTCAAGAATACCTATCAAAAGGTGATGCGAAGAAAAACCGTATCATTGCGGATACTGACCGGAAAGTGAAAGAATTGCTCTCTACTGCAGAGGCTGATGCAGAAGTGATCAGGGCTGAAGGAGAAGGGGAAGCAGCGAAAATCTATAATAAGTCGTTTTCCAAAGATCCCGAATTCTATAAGCTATACCGGACTCTTGAATCCTACAAAAAAACGATCGGAGATCAAACGGTCATCGTTCTTCCTTCGGATTCCCCTTATGCCAGCTTGTTAATGGGAAATACTAAATAACCTTGATGCCGTCATTTTTCTTTCCGCTTCTACTCATGGTAGAATAGAGAAAGAAAATGAACGGCTTTTTGCGTTTTTATATAGAAGCTATAACTACATAAACCTGTATGACTGGAGGAAGACGGATTTGGATAAAAAGCTAGTACTAATAGATGGAAACAGCATTGCATACCGTGCGTTTTTTGCGCTTCCGCTCTTGAATAATGATAAGGGGGTCCATACGAATTCCGTGTACGGATTCACCATGATGCTCAACCGCATTCTTGAAGAAGAAAAGCCAACGCACATACTTGTGGCATTTGATGCGGGTAAAACGACATTCAGGCATGCATCATTTAAAGAATATAAGGGAGGGCGCCAAAAAACGCCGCCAGAATTATCGGAGCAATTCCCTTTCATTCGCGAGCTGCTTGATTGTTTTCAAATAAAAAGGTATGAACTGGAGAACTACGAAGCCGATGATATTATCGGTACGCTTTCTTTGCAAGCGGAAAAAGATGGTTTTGAAGTGAAGGTCATATCCGGGGATAAGGATTTAACGCAATTATCCTCCCCTAGTACGACGGTTTCCATAACGAAAAAGGGGATTACTGAAATTGAGGAATACACTCCAAAGCATATTCATGAAAAATACGGTCTTTCCCCTTTGCAAATCATTGATTTAAAAGGGCTGATGGGAGATGCCTCCGACAATATTCCCGGTATACCGGGTGTTGGTGAAAAGACTGCCCTTAAATTATTGCATCAATTTGAAACAGTTGAAAACCTTTTGCAGTCGATTGATGAGGTAAGCGGACAGAAATTGAAAGAGAAAATAGAAGAGCATAAAGACCTGGCCCTATTAAGCAAAGAGCTGGCTACAATAACGAGGGAAGCGCCGCTTGAAGTTTCCGTAAACGAGACCAAGTATACTGGCATTAACCAGGACCGAGTCATCTCATTCTATAAAGAGCTTGGCTTTTCGACTTTGCTCGATAAATTGGATGTAACGGAAAGTGCACCGCTTGAACAGGAGAAGATTGAGGTTCACCACTCGGCTGAAATGACAGAAGGAATGTTTGCCGATGAAAGTGCTTTGTATGTTGAAATATTAGAAGATAATTATCATCGTGCCGATATAATGGGGATCGCCATCAGTAATGAACAAGGTCATTTTTACTTCCATGGAGAAGACGCTCTGAGTTCCGGGGCCTTTAAAACCTGGGCAGAGGATGAAACAAAAAAGAAAACGGTTTTCGATGCAAAGCGTACGGTTGTGGCACTTCGCCATCGAGGAGTCGAAATAAAAGGCATCGATTTTGATGTATTTTTGGCATCCTATATCCTGGATCCGGCAGAGTCAGTGGACGAAGTGGCAGAAATCACGAAAACTCAAGGTGCTATCCGCCTTGAAACGGATGACGTTTTTTATGGAAAAGGTGCAAAACGCAAAATACCTGAGGAAGCGGAATTGAGGGAGCATATCGCCAGAAAAGCGAAGGCGATTCTGTCCCTGAAAGAACCGATGATCGATAAGCTGCATGAATTCGAGCAATTTCACCTATTTACGGAACTGGAGCTGCCACTGTCGATCATCCTGGCCAATATGGAATGGCAGGGAATCAAGGTGGATATAGGCCGACTGAAAAACATGGGACAGGAATTAGCCATTCGCTTAAGAAACATCGAAGCACGAATTTTTGATTTGGCTGGAGAGGCGTTCAATATCAATTCACCTAAACAGCTTGGGGCCATCCTGTTTGAAAAGTTGGAGCTTCCTGTCATGAAGAAAACCAAAACAGGTTATTCGACGTCAGCCGATGTACTGGAAAAACTGGAAAGCAAGCATGATATCGTTAAGGAGATACTGCTGTATCGCCAGCTTGGTAAGTTGCAATCCACTTATATTGAAGGGCTGCTTAAGGTGGTCAATGGCAAAACGGACAAGGTGCACACCCGGTTCAACCAAGCATTGACCCAGACCGGCCGGTTAAGCTCTACAGATCCCAATCTGCAGAATATCCCGATCAGACTGGAAGAAGGAAGGAAAATCAGGCAGGCCTTCATTCCCTCCGAAAAGGATTGGATTATTTTTGCTGCCGACTACTCCCAGATCGAGTTGCGGGTTCTGGCGCATATCGCCAATGACAGCGGATTGGTGGAAGCATTCCAGGCCGGGATGGACATCCATACAAAGACAGCGATGGATGTGTTCCATGTATCGGCAGAGGAAGTCACTTCGAATATGAGGCGTCATGCCAAAGCGGTAAACTTCGGAATCGTTTATGGTATAAGTGATTACGGACTATCGCAAAGTCTTGGCATCACGAGAAAAGAAGCTGGAGAGTTCATCGAGAAGTATTTAAGAAGCTTTCCTGGTGTTCAGGAATATATGGAAGAAAGCATACATGAGGCCCGTCAAAAAGGGTATAGCACGACTCTGATGCAAAGAAGGCGCTATATACCTGAGATAACAAGCAGGAACTTCAACATCAGGAGCTTTGCTGAACGGACAGCAATGAACACGCCGATTCAAGGCAGTGCCGCGGATATCATCAAGCTTGCCATGATAAACATGAATAAGCGCCTGAAAAGTGAAGGTCTTAAAACGAGAATGCTTCTTCAAGTGCATGATGAATTGATTTTTGAAACTCCTCCTGAGGAATTGGAAATCCTTAAAGTGATCGTTCCGGAGGAAATGGAAAATGCCATTGAATTGAACGTGCCCCTTAAAGTGGATTATGCTTTCGGGCCAACATGGTTTGATGCCAAATAATAAAAGATAGGTGATTGCAATGCCAGAACTTCCAGAAGTGGAAACAGTCAGAAGAACGTTAGAGCAGCTCGTACTCGGAAAAGAGATCAAGGAAGTGTCCGTCTTCTGGCCAAAGATCATTAAAGCTCCTGAACCTGTCGAACAGTTTCAGGATGCTTTAAGGGGGCAGACGATAAGGGGAATAGGCCGGCGGGGCAAGTTCCTCATTTTCACCTTGGATGATTATTCGATGGTTTCGCATTTAAGGATGGAGGGGAAATACGGCGTTCATCCAAAAGAAGAGGCGTATGATAAGCATACCCATGTAATCTTCACTTTCACGGATGGCAGTGAACTTCGGTACAGGGATGTCCGGAAATTCGGAACGATGCATTTATTTGCCAAAGGGGAAGAACTTGATCGGCTTCCTCTTTTGCATTTAGGACCTGAACCTTTGTCTGATGATTTTACTGTCGAGGGGCTAAGTAGGAAACTGGCAAGAACCAACAGGAAAATCAAGCCTGTTCTCCTTGATCAAACGGTTGTCGTCGGGATTGGGAATATATATGTAGACGAGTCGTTATTCCGTTCCGGTATCCATCCGGAGAGAATCGCTTCTTCACTCTCATTGCAGGAAATCAAGACGTTGCATGGAGAAATCATTGCGACTTTAGGTGAAGCTGTGGAAAAAGGCGGAAGTACGATTCGTTCTTACATCAATTCCCAAGGGCAAATCGGCATGTTTCAGTTGGAGCTGAATGTTTATGGGCGAAAGGGCGAGAACTGCAAAACATGCGGCACGCCGCTTGAGAAACTGGTTGTTGCAGGACGCGGTACACATATTTGCCCGTTATGCCAGCCGCTTAAATAGGTAATGGTTTTTTCAAACACATCGGATGGGCTCCTTCCATATACTAGGGTAGCAACGAGTAGGGAAGGAGTAACATTCCGATGTGGCTACAAATTATTTTTCTCGCTTTTGCAGTTAGTATTGACGGATTTGGCGTAGGTTTGACATTCGGTATGCGGAAGATGAAAATCCCCTTAAGGTCAATAGCAGTCATCTCATTTTGCTCTGCATTGAGTTTAGGTATAGCGATGGTCATCGGACAATTCATCAGTCAGCTCATATCTATCGGGGCGGCTGAAAAAACGGGTGGCATCATCCTCATTTTTCTTGGTGCCTGGATGGTATACCAATATTTTAAGCCTGAAAAAGATCTGAAAGATGATAGATATCATGAAAAGATCATCTTTAATTTTGAAATTAAATCACTTGGGGTAGTCATTAATATTTTACAAAAACCATTGAATGCCGATTTTGATAAATCAGGTACGATTACAGGTGTTGAAGCGCTTGTTCTCGGGTTTGCCCTTTCGCTGGATGCGTTCGGTGCCGGAGTAGG
Source organism: Peribacillus sp. Aquil_B1 (assembly GCF_022603275.1). Taxonomy (NCBI): domain Bacteria; kingdom Bacillati; phylum Bacillota; class Bacilli; order Caryophanales; family Bacillaceae; genus Peribacillus; species Peribacillus sp. Aquil_B1. Next base: position 645,727 of record NZ_JAKXEE010000001.1, read on the forward strand.
AGCGGCTATGATCGGGATTTCACCGATCATCCTTGCAGGGTGCATCGCTGTTATGAGTTCGATTTTCATTTGGAGCGGAATTCAAAGCGGGAAATTGCTTTCAAATAATAAAGTTGTCCAGCATTTGACCTTTCTTCCAGGTGTACTATTGATTATCATCGGTTTATTCAAGTTATGATAAGTTTAAAAGGGGGAGCTTATGGGACAAATCATCGGAATCACCGGAGGCATTGCCAGTGGGAAAAGCACCGTCAGCCTCTATTTACAGGAACTCGGATTCACGATTGTCGATGCAGATCTGGCTTCCCGTGCTGTCGTTGAGCCAGGTGAAGAAGCCTATCATCAAGTTGTGAAGGCATTTGGTGAAGATATCTTATTGACGGATGGGAATATAGATCGCGTAAAGCTCGGGTCGATCATTTTTAATGATCAAGAAAAGAGATTGCTATTGAATGGCATCGTGCATCCTGCCGTCAGGAATTGGATGCGGCTGAAAACGGAAGAGGCACTATCATCAGGAGAAGAAACGGTGTTCATGGATATTCCGCTCCTATTCGAAAGCAAGCTGACATTCATGGTGGATAAGACGCTTTTAATCTATGTGGATGAGCAAGTTCAATTGCAGCGATTAATGAACAGGAATGGTCTTTCGGAGACGGAGGCACTTGCCAGGATCAATTCGCAAATGCCCTTGGCCGATAAAAAGGCATTAGCGGATGCCGTCATCGATAATAATGGTGACATTAATGAAACGAAGCGGCAAGTGAAGTCCATACTTAGCGAATGGTATGTCATATAATCAACACAAAAAGAAGAAACCGCCCGGTTTCTTCTTTTTGTGTTGAAAAAATAAGAACAATCCGCATTTTTATTAGCACAATTCCTCTGAATTATGTTATACTAATTACATGTGAAAGGTAATAAGTATAACACTAATATTTCTGGAGGGTCCGAACAATGAATTCAAGAATAGCGATTAACGGATTTGGGAGAATTGGAAGAATGGTTTTCCGAAAAGCCATATTAGATGAGAGTTTGGACATCGTTGCCATTAATGCAAGCTATCCAGCTGAAACTTTAGCACACTTACTAAAATATGATACGATACATGGTAAATTCGACGGTATCATTATAGCTGAAGATGATTCACTAGTAGTGAATGGCCGCCGAGTAAAACTAATAAATAACCGCGATCCAAAGCTATTGCCTTGGGAAGAGATGAACATAGATATTGTAATTGAAGCCACTGGGAAATTCAATGATCGTTCTAAAGCAGCTCTTCATTTAGAAGCAGGAGCAAAAAGAGTCATATTATCAGCTCCGGGTAAAAATGAAGACGTTACCATTGTAATGGGAGTAAATGAGGAAGTCCTGGAAATTGACAAGCATTTCGTCATATCCAATGCATCTTGTACAACGAACTGTCTTGGACCGGTTGCAAAAGTGCTTGATGAAAAATTCGGCATAAACAACGGTTTAATGACTACGATACATTCTTATACTAATGATCAAAATAATATCGATAACCCGCACAAAGACTTGAGACGTGCCCGTGCCGCAGCGGAAAGCATGATTCCTACGACTACAGGAGCTGCAAAAGCCATCTCACTAGTGTTGCCGCAATTAAAAGGCAAGCTTCATGGTATGGCGATCCGCGTACCGACACCTAACGTATCTTTAGTCGATCTTGTTGTGGATTTAAACCGTGATGTCACGATTGATGAAGTGAACCAAGCCTTCATCGATGCTTCAGAAAATGAACTCAAAGGAATCATGGAATTCACGATGGAACCTTTAGTTTCCAGTGATTTCAAAACGAATCCACACTCGGCAATCATCGATGGGTTGACGACGATGATGATCGGGGACAGGAAAGTGAAAGTCCTTGCATGGTATGATAATGAGTGGGGTTACTCCAACCGGGTAGTGGACCTTGTGAAATTAGTTGGCTCCGAGTTGAAAAAAACTTCAGAAGTCGAATTATCAGTAAAATAAATTGAAAAAACGGGCCTGCTAAAATTTTTTAGCGGGCTATTTTTGATTCTTTATTGGATTTGAAGCAGTTATAGATAATGGTGACCTAACGCATAATTATCTTTTGAATCTGCTCCTGGTTTTCCAACTTTCTCAATCACTAGTTCAACCAGAAGCTCTAAGATATGATTATCATGCGTATTTCCAGGTGTTACTATCGTCCCTAACACAATTCCATTGCGTATGATGCAGCATGAAACGAATAGGCAAACTTATTTTGTTCGTTCATCATTCACATAATAGTAACTACTCTTAGTATCAGTTGAACTGCCCTTAATCTCCTTGGTTTCTTCTTAAAATAGACTGTAGGTAAAAGGAGTTCTATCTTACTGTTAAAACAAAGTTAATTGGAACGGAAGGTACGACGAGACTCCTGCGGGGAAAGTGCGTCAAAGGGAGACCCCGCAGGCGCAATGGCGCCGAGGAGGCTCCCGGACCGCCCGCGGAAAGCGAGTGCCTGGAGTGGAAATCAACGGCCTAATATAAAATAACTAAAAAAACTGTAGACGAACTACAGTCAGAGCCTGCTAAAATTTTTTAGCGGGCTATTTTTAATACAGTGATCCATTAATTCCTTACGGCTTTAAGGCGCTGAATAAACCAGAAAACAGAATTTGCTCCAATCGCAATATCCCTATTACATATAAAGTTTATCTTTCCAAAAATTCAATTTGGAGTTGCAAAAAAAATTCAAACCATATATACTATGAATCGTGAACTTCTTCAATAGCGGTTTGCATGATGGCTACTTAAAGGGTTAGGACCTCTTTGGACTAACTTTCCCCCGTGGTAGTTATCAGAACTTATTTTTAAATCATGGTAAGGGGGAAGCTTAATATGGAAACAGCTTACACTATGGAAACTATGGGTAGACACGTCATTTCTGAACTTTGGGGTTGTGACTTTGAAAAACTGAACAATATCGATTTAATTGAAAAGATTTTTGTTGATGCTGCTTTGAAATCAGGTGCAGAGGTACGAGAAGTTGCCTTTCACAAATTTGCTCCACAAGGAGTCAGCGGGGTTGTCATCATTTCTGAATCACACTTAACGATTCACAGTTTTCCAGAACACGGCTATGCGAGCATTGATGTCTATACATGCGGTAACTTGGATCCGAATATTGCGGCAGATTATATTGCAGAAGCTTTAAATGCGCAAACACGTGAAAACATAGAATTACCACGTGGATTAGGTCCTGTACAAATGAAAAAAGCCAATATAAGTGCCCTATAAAAAACACGTATACACAGAGATGCCATGGGTGCATCTCTTTTTTAATGCAATCAATCGGCAGTCTGCTTCCCTTTATAGGGGAGGCTGCCCTTACAGCATAAAGACTTTCACAACGGCGCTTCAACGGCAGAACAAAAAATGCCTGCTGCCGGAAGTTACACTTTTTACTTGTACTGGCCGTTCCATTTAATATAAGATTAAGATAGAGAGTAATTCCTTGGGGAACATTTAGATAGGGGAGTCCTACATAAAATACGGAGCTGATAATGATGAAATGCCCATCATGTCAATATAACGGAACAAGAGTGCTCGATTCCAGGCCAGTCGATGAAAGTAAATCGATTCGACGACGCCGTGAATGTGAGGCATGTGGTTTTCGATTCACGACATTTGAAAAGGTGGAGGAAACACCGCTTATTGTAGTGAAAAAGGGCGGGACGCGGGAAGAGTTCAGTCGTGATAAAATCCTGCGCGGCTTGATCAGGGCTTGCGAAAAACGTCCGGTTCCCTTGAAAGAACTAGAGCAAATTACCAGTTATGTAGAAAAAGAACTGCGCAACCAGGGCATATCGGAAGTGAAAAGCGACAATGTCGGCGAGATGGTGATGGACAAGCTGGCAGAAGTCGATGAGGTTGCCTATGTAAGGTTCGCATCCGTCTATCGACAATTTAAAGACATCAATGTCTTTATCGATGAATTGAAAGATTTGATAAATAAAGAAAGAAAGTAGAGCTGAAGATTCACTTTGGCTCTTTTTTCACTACATCTTTTGAAAGGTTTGAATGGAGATGTCAAAGCATTGGCAAGAATTGCTCCCAGCTGATTCATATTTGGTCTCATCTGCGGGGCTGCTTCATGATTATGATCGGAAAATACTTACCCGACTATATCAACCTCTTATTGGACCTATCTGCATTAGCCTATATATGACGTTATGGAGTGAGTTGGAGGAAAACAGGCTATGGTCGGAAACCTCCTCACATTATCAATTAATGAATACCATCGGCCTTAAGTTAGGTGATATTTACGAAGCACGGCTTTTACTTGAGGGAATCGGTCTGTTGAATGTATATAAGAAATCGAAAAATGAAACGAAGGAATTCATCTATGAGTTAAACCCGCCGCTTTCCCCCCAGCAGTTTTTCACGGATGGAATGCTGAATATTTACTTATACAAAAAAATCGGAAAAGCGCAATTCAACCGGTTAAAGAGATTCTTTTGTGATGACCATATCTTACCCGATCAATATGAAGGTGTGACTAAATCTTTTGCGGAAGTATTCTCATCAGATCATTTGGACTCTTTATATGTAACGGATGAAGCGAAAGATGAATGGCAACCGATTCCAGAACAGCAATACATCGACCGGACGGAAGGCGTCGAGCCATCGGGGTTTGATGACTTATTTGATTTTGACCTTTTATTTGCCGGGATAAAATCCTCGATCGTACCGAAAAAGGCCTTTACTCCGAAAATAAAAAATACGATTGCCAAACTTGCTTTTTTATATGGCATCGATCCGCTTGAAATGCAAAAACTAGTAATGGATGCCGTTTCATTGGATGATGAGATCGATGAGGAAGTGCTCAGAAAGGCGGCAAGGGACTGGTACCAGATCGAACGGCAGGCCGATATGCCTTCCCTTGTCAATCGGGTGCAGCCGATTCGTGAACGGACACAAAAAGAGGAACCGAAAACACAGGAACAAGAGTTAATCCGTCATTTGGAGACGATTTCTCCAAGGGAGCGGCTGATGCAATTGTCTGGCGGTGCAGAGCCATCAAGCGGTGATTTGAAAGTCGTTGAGGGCGTGATGATCAATCAAAAGCTGAATCCGGGTGTCGTCAATGTATTGATCGAATATGTCATGCTCAAAACGGATATGAAGTTCACGAAGGGCTATGTCGAAAAGCTGGCAGGCCATTGGGCACGGCTGAAGGTCTCCACGGTCGTCGAGGCGATGGAACTGGCTAAAAATGAACATAGGAAATATCAGGACTGGGCCCAAGGAAGCAGGAATGCTGCGAAGGGCAGCAGGAAAAAGGCGATACGTGAAGAAGTGGTTCCGGATTGGCTTGGGAAAAAAGAAGAAGCACAGCAGGAGCAGAATGCAGATCAGCCTGAATTGGATGCCCAGAAACGCGAGCTTCTGGAGAAATGGAAGCTGTGGAAAGCAGGAGGTGAAATGAACGATGGAAAAGATTAATAGGTCCCTTAATAAATTGGCCAATACAAATCAATTTCAACAGCGTTATGAAAAGCTGAAACAGGAGATTTTTGAAAACGAACAAGTGCGGTTATTTATGAATGCCAACAGCTCGACGGTCACGAAAGAAATGATTGATAAAAACTTGGGGAAGCTTTATGAGTTCACTTCACAAAGCAATAAGTGTGATAAATGTCCGAGCTTGGATGGCTGCATCAATATGATGCAAGGGTATTATCCCAAATTGGTGGTTCAAGGGAAAGCCCTGAACCTGCATTATGAAGTCTGCCCGCGGAAATTGGCAGAGGATGAAAAGCGGAAACGGGAAAAGCTGATCCGCAGCCTGTATGTACCGAAGGATATTTTAAAGGCGAGCATTGAAGACTTTACCCAAACGGATAATGAAAACAAACGCTTGTCCGTCTTAAGTAAAGCTATGTCGTTCATTATGGAATATGAGCCGGGTAAAAGGCAAAAAGGCTTATATATATATGGGAAATTCGGTGTTGGGAAAACGTACTTATTAGGTGCGATTGCCAATGAACTTGCAAAAAGGCAAATTTCCTCCCTTATAGTCTATGTCCCTGACTACTTGAGGGAACTTAAGGGATCGATAGGCGATAATACGGTCAATGAAAAAATTGAAATGGTGAAAACGGCACCTGTCCTCATGCTTGATGATATTGGAGCGGAGTCCATGACGAGCTGGGGGCGCGATGAGGTTTTTGGTCCGATTTTACAATTTAGGATGCTGGAAAACCTGCCAACGTTTTTCACTTCGAATTTTGACTTGAATGGCCTGGAGAACCACCTGACCTTTTCACAGCGTGGTGAGAAGGAAGAAGTGAAGGCCGCCAGGGTACTGGAAAGAATTCAATATTTAGCTGAGCCGGTCAAGCTTGATGGCGTGAATCGGAGAAGATGAAGAAAAGTGGTCTCTTAAAGGAGGTCACTTTTTTCTTCTTACAAGGTCCATCCTACTTCTAAACACGTCCCCATCCCCATATACATGAAAAAAGAAGCAAGGGGGAAGGGGGGGATGTCGTAGTGCAAATTTCGTTTCAAAACGATTCAGAGGCATTGAAATTACTGAATTTCGTTTCTGTCCATCCACTGGGGGCAGAATTTCAAGCATATATTCGATTTCTTCCGCAACAAGGCATTTATGTGGATATGACGGATTCTTCAGGTGATGAATGGCTAATTCTGCTTCGTGATGCATTTCATTCTTTTTTATTGGAAGAAAAAACGCTTCCTGTTCTGGAGCAAATAATAGTCGGTAAATTTTTTTATAGGGAACGGGAAGAAATTGAAGCCATCATTGAAATTGCATCATCAATCATCGAGGTGGAAAGAGCCAGGAGTCAAGATGAAGCATTCAGTACAGAGAAACGATTGATTGAGGAAGGACTTCAAAGCATCTTGGCTGGAAAGGTATCTTTTTCATTCGATTCTTTTACGACCTTCCGTTTGAAGTCATTTCAGCACACGTTGGAAAAGTATGTCGTCAAGGCGATTGATGAATACAAGCTGGAACAGGACTATCAAAATTTCATTGCTACACTCCGTGATTGCCTTCATGGGCAGGAGTCGAAATTAAGAAAGCTTCACCTTGTCAACCGGGATGGTTTTCATTTCTATGATCAGAAGTTCAGCAAGCTCGACCGTCCAAAAATCAATAGTATGATCGACAGGAGGCTTCTTGCCAAAAGTTCACTATTTCTCGATACGGTGATACTTGCCCCGCTTTTATCGATTGCTCCTGAAAACTTGTGTATCTATACCGATGACAAGGATGAGGGGCTGATCCAGACCATTTCAAGGATTTTCGAAGAACGGGCCACTATCCTTCCACTTTCGTCATTTTCTATGCATTTGAATGATCTTTCGTGGAAAAAAGAAAATTAACCTTGATTTTCACCGTATAACAAATTATAATTTCCTACATACTATTAAAAAACTAAAAGTTATGATGAGGACAAGGGTATTCTAGTCGCCGATTATCAGAGAGGGGAGCCAACAGGCTGTAAGCTTCCTATTCGCATGGAACACTTACCACCTTTAAACTTCGGCTCGGAAAGCAGGCATTCTGTGAATATGAGCTGACGGGAAGCTGCCGTTACCAAGTTACAAGTGCCATTTTGCCGTGAAAAGCAAGCTGGAACGAGGGTGGAACCGCGGGTTAATGATATTTATTACTAAGCTCGTCCCTGTTTTATACAGGGACGGGCTTTTTTGTGTTGTAATGGAATCAAATACCTGTAAATTGTTCGAACAATAAGAAGGAGTGAAACTGAATGTCAGAATTACTGAAAATATCTTTTCCTGACGGAGCGGTTAAGGAGTTTGCTAAAGGCACAACAACTGAAGACATCGCTGCATCCATCAGTCCTGGTTTAAGGAAAAAATCCATTGCCGGAAAATTCAATGGTGAATTATATGATTTGAAACGCCCGATTGAACAAGATGGTTCAATCGAAATCGTCACACAGGACACAGCGGATGCTCTTGAAGTACTGCGTCACAGTACAGCACACTTGATGGCACAAGCGATCAAACGTTTGTACAAAAACGCTAAATTCGGCGTAGGTCCGGTCATCGAGGGCGGCTTTTACTATGATATGGATCTAGAGGAATCATTGACTCCCGAAGACCTTCCATTGATTGAAAAAGAAATGAAGAAAATCGTCAACGAGAACTTGGAAATTTCCCGCATCGAAGTGAGTCGTGATGAAGCGATTTCCCGTTTTAAAGAAATAGGCGACGAGTATAAATTGGAGTTGATCGATGCAATTCCTGGCGATCAGCAGGTAACGCTTTATGAGCAGGGTGAATTCTTTGACCTTTGCCGTGGAATTCATGTTCCATCAACTGGGAAAATCAAAGAATTCAAGCTATTGAGCATCGCTGGAGCATACTGGAGAGGCGATAGCAAAAACAAAATGCTGCAACGCATTTACGGTACGGCTTTCTATAAAAAAGAAGATTTGGCCGAACACCTGCGTTTCCTAGAAGAAGCCAAGGAACGTGACCATCGTAAAATCGGCAAAGAATTGAACTTGTTCATGAGCTCACAGAAAGTGGGACAAGGGCTGCCGATGTGGTTGCCAAAAGGAGCGACCATCCGCCGGACAATCGAAAGGTATATCGTGGACAAGGAAGAACGTTTGGGTTATGACCATGTCTACACACCTGTAATGGGTAGCGTGGACCTTTATAAAACTTCTGGACACTGGGACCATTACCAGGACGGCATGTTCCCTGTCATGGAGATGGAAAACGAACAGCTTGTCCTGCGTCCTATGAACTGCCCGCATCACATGATGGTCTATAAAAACAGCATCCACAGCTACCGGGAACTGCCAATCCGGATTGCCGAGCTAGGCTTGATGCACCGCTATGAAATGTCAGGTGCCCTTTCAGGCCTTCAGCGTGTACGTGGGATGACATTGAATGATGCGCACATTTTCGTCCGCCCCGACCAAATCAAAGAAGAGTTCAAGCGCGTTGTGAACCTGGTTCTGGAAGTATATAAAGATTTCGATATCAAGGATTATTCATTCCGCCTGTCTTATCGCGATCCGCAGGATACAGAAAAATACTTCGATGATGATGACATGTGGGAGAAAGCGCAAAGCATGTTAAAAGGCGCCATGGATGAACTAGGTCTGGATTACTTTGAAGCGGAAGGTGAAGCGGCTTTCTACGGTCCTAAGCTCGATGTTCAGGTACGTACTGCTCTAGGAAAAGATGAAACGCTTTCCACTGTTCAGCTTGACTTCTTGCTTCCTGAACGTTTTGATCTTAATTACGTCGGTGAGGACGGCAAGCAGCACCGTCCGGTTGTTATCCACCGCGGTGTCGTTTCCACAATGGAACGTTTTGTCGCTTACTTGATCGAAGAATACAAGGGTGCATTCCCAACTTGGCTTGCACCTATCCAAGCACAAGTGATCCCGGTCTCACCTGAAGTGCATTTGGATTATGCGAAAGAAGTACAGGAAAAACTTAAAGCGCAAGGCATTCGTGTCGACCTGGATACACGTGACGAGAAAATCGGTTACAAAATCCGTGAAGCGCAAATGCAAAAAATCCCGTACATGCTGGTTGTTGGAGACAATGAAGCCAAAGAAGGCAGCGTGAATGTACGTAAGTACGGTGAACAAAAGTCCGAAACGATCGCTTTTGAAGACTTCGTTTCAGCGATTAAGGCTGAAGTAAGCCGTTAACATCAAAAAGAGGGGCACATATAGTTGTGTCCCTCTTTTTAATTATGGCATGATAAAATGAAACCATCATGTGAAAATATGTACAGCAATGAAAGGGGGGACAGCATGAAAAAGAAATTTACTTATCTATTCGGACCGACATTCCTTGTCATCATCATCTTATTGTTATTGGATGGTTATCGACAATATGCCATCGTCCCGGTCCTGTTATTTTGGATAGCCCTATTTTCTTGGGACGCCATTGAGAAAAAGAAAAAGGCGAAAGAAAACTCTTAACATTTGATGGCATCGGTCAGTACGGACTGTAACCAAAGGGGGAGTGGGGATAAATGGAGATTAGAAAGGCTTCAAGGGAAGACGCGGGTAACTTGGCTGCTCTGTTCAATCATGTTGAAGATTCCGGGTATATGCTGTTCAACCCTGGGGAAAGAAAAGCGACAGCGAAACAAATGGAAAAGCAAATGGATCAAATCGAAAAAAATCCCCTTTCCGTTTTCCTCGTTGCTGCTAGCGGACATGAGTTGAAAGGTTATTTAATCTTATTGGGCAATCAAATGGGCCGAACGAGGCATTCAGCCAAAATCGTCATAGGCATCAATGAACAGGACAGAGGAAAAGGCATCGGTACGAAGCTATTTCAGAAAATGGAGGAGCATGCACGGACAAACGAAATACGGCGCCTGGAATTGTCCGTCATCGCAAACAACGCACCTGCGCTTTCCTTATATCGAAAGATGGGTTTTGTAAAGGAAGGAATAAAGCGGGAATCACTGTTTTTTGATGGGAAGTATCATGATGAATATTTTTTGTCCAAATTACTTTAAAAAACGTATTGTCAAATAACTGAATGTCTGATAATATTAATTTTGTTGTGAAAAACGAATAAAATTTAGCATTTGACAAGTCATCAGTGTTTATGATATATTTCTAAAGTGAATTGAATACGTGTTTGATGAAAAGAAGAAGCACCCGCTTCTCACCTGGTTGACGCAAACAATGCAGTTAACAGGTCATGATTTGATTATTTGGATCTTTCTGAATGAGTCTATCAGTGTGGGTGCAGCATGCATCCACACTTTTTTATTATGATTATATCCTGTAAGCGAGTTGTGAGCGTGACCGAATTTATTCAAATATTCGTATTCGCCAATATCTTTGGAGGTGGCTAACTATTAGTAAAGACGCGATGGTAAACGAGGGCATCCGAGCCCGTGAAGTTCGTCTTATTGACCAAAACGGAGAACAACTTGGAATTAAAACGAAATTCGAAGCATTGGAAATTGCCGCTCGTGTAAATCTTGATCTAGTTTTAGTTGCTGCAAATGCAAAGCCTCCGGTAGCCCGGATCATGGACTACGGAAAACACCGCTTCGAGCAGCAAAAGAAAGACAAGGAAGCACGTAAAAATCAAAAAGTCATCAGTCTGAAAGAGGTTCGTTTGAGCCCGACGATTGAAGAACATGATTTCAATACGAAGCTTCGCAACGGTATTAAATTCCTTGAAAAAGGCGATAAAGTAAAAGCTTCTATCCGATTCAAAGGACGTGCCATTACGCATAAGGAAATTGGTCAACGTGTACTCGTTCGTTTTTCTGAAGCATGTAAAGAAGTGGCTACAATCGAGCAACACCCAAAAATGGACGGGCGCAGCATGTTCATTATCTTAGCACCGAAAAACGAAAAGTAATTGTAAAGTAATTTGTAATGAGGAGGAATACCTTATGCCTAAAATGAAAACTCACCGCGGATCTGCTAAACGTTTCAAAAAGACTGGATCCGGCAAACTTAAGCGTTCTAACGCTTACACAAGCCATTTATTTGCTAACAAATCTACTAAGCAAAAGCGTAAGCTTCGCAAAGCTAGCCTTGTAAGCAAAGGTGACTTCAAACGTATTCGTCATATGCTAGACAACATTAAATAAGTTCGATTTATCGAGTTAAATAGGAGGGAAATAACATGCCACGTGTAAAAGGCGGTACTGTTACTCGCAAACGTCGTAAAAAGGTAATAAAATTAGCTAAAGGTTACTATGGCGCGAAACATATTCTTTTCAAAGTAGCTAACCAACAAGTAATGAAGTCAGGAAACTATGCTTTCCGTGACCGTCGTCAAAAGAAACGTGATTTCCGCAAACTTTGGATCACTCGTATCAACGCTGCAGCACGCATCAACGGTCTTTCTTACAGCCGTTTAATGCATGGTCTAAAGCTTGCTGGTATCGAAGTGAACCGCAAAATGCTTGCTGATCTTGCTGTTGCTGACGAACAAGCTTTTGCTCAATTAGCAACTGCTGCTAAACAACAATTAGACAAATAAGTCTGACTGATACAGCCACTCTCTTTTCAAGAGAGTGGCTTTTTACATATTTAAAGGAGGGAATGAGGATGCAAGGAGTATGGTTCATTGCTGCTTATATGATCATCACGAACATCATCGGGTTTGCCTTAATGGGAATCGATAAAAGGAAAGCGCGGAATGGGGAGTACCGGATCAGTGAAAAGACACTTTGGTTATGGGCAGTCATAGGCGGAGGGACTGGGTCCTTTTTGGGGATGAAGCAATTCCGCCATAAGACGAAGCATGCCGCTTTTAAGTGGGGCCTGCCTATATTGATGATTCTTCAGATAGCCCTATTGATCAAGATATTCATTCAATTGTAATATGTAGCCCGTATAATGTATATGCTTGTAGAAGCAGCAAAGAGTAGCTGGAGGGAGAGCATGAATGATAAACTGACACTTGTGATGAGCTACGTTCAATCAGGAAGCGTATTTGCACCGTTGATTTTTATCACTTTTCATTTATTAAGGCAATTTTTATTCATTCCCGTGATTGTGGTTTGCATGTCTGGCGGAGTATTATTCGGGGCAGCTTTTGGAACCATCTATTCGGTAATCGGTTTGACGTTGTCCAGTATGGCCTTTTATTTCGTGATAGGAAAATTTCCGAAAACAAAGGATAGGCTGCTGCGGCTTAAGAATAAGCTGTTTGGAAACCGAAAGCTAAACAGCCGGCAAATTGCAGTACTGAGGCTAATACCATTCATTCACTTTTACTTGCTGTCACTTTGCTTATTGGAATCCAATAAAGGGCTGAAAAATTATTTTTATCTATCCTTCATGACCAATCTCCCTGTTGCATTCGTATATACGGTTTTTGGCCACTATATTGCAGATTTCAGTCCAACCCTGATCGTCATCATTTTGTTATCCTTAACCTTATTGCTCTATTTATTGAGAGAGAAGCAGACGGTCGTTCCTTGGAAGGAATTTTTTCGTTCAGATGATTAATATTGAGCCTTGAGTACATTTTTCTCAAGGCTCTTCATTACGCGTGATTTTTTTTCATTTTTGTAAAAATTCCTTAACAGGGCTCTTCCAATCAATAACGGCATCCGGGTATTGTTTTTTAATGGCTTCCTCGATTTTTAAGAAGTCATTTCGCTTCAAGCCTTTTAGACCGGCCACTTTCTTGGGCCATATGAAGATGGAGATGACCTCAAAGGAGCGTTCCGTCGTCCCTAGATACTTTTCCCCCTCAAACATCACCCCGTTGTACGTCAATAAAAAATTCTTTCGTATATTGGCTGTATCGTCGAGCAGAAAGAACTTTTTCTGTTCATGTGCCAGCTCTAATTTTCTTTTCGGATTAAATAGGTATTTGATGACTGTATATATTAAGAAAATGATGAGAGCCAAAAGAATGAACCGCATGATCAATACCATGGAGCCACCTCCTTAAACAGAGTGATTCCCTTCATTTACGTATGGGTTTTTAATAAGTTTCATTTATTTGATATAATTTAGGGGAAGACAAGGAAAGAAGTGATGAAAATGAACATAGGTAAATTAATGGAAATGCAGGCAGCTTTGGATGAGCATATACAATCAAAGCATGATTTGGGTGCTGAGGACTTGGTGGAACGGAAGATACTTGCTCTTTTAGTGGAGCTTGGTGAGCTTGCCAATGAAACGAGATGTTTTAAATTCTGGAGTCTTAAAGGCCCCTCTGATAAAGAAACGATTTTGGCTGAATACGTGGATGGCATTCATTTCATTTTGTCACTCGGGATCGAACGGGGATTTGTACCGGAAGTTCCATCTGCCCCCACCATGCATCAGGAGGATTTGACGGTCCAATTTACTGCTATTTACGGCTACATCAGTGAATTTCGCACAAAGTTGACAGAGTCATCTTTCCAAAAGGTTTTTGCTGCGTATTTACATTTAGGAGAGTTGCTTGGATTTTCGGCAATGGATGTGGAAAAAGCATATGTCAGCAAGAATGAAGTGAATTACGAAAGGCAAAAGCAAGGCTACTGATTGTTTATGTAATCGATTATCTGTATAATTATTCTTGTAATGTAAGTTATAGGGAGGTATAGGGATGGCTCAATTGGATGAAACGTTAAGGATGCTTCGAGACTTAACGGATGCTAAAGGCATCGCAGGTAATGAAAGTGAAGTACGAAAAGTGATGACCGAATACATAACACCATTTGCGGATGAAATATCGACAGATGGCCTGGGAAGTTTGATTGCCAGGAAAACGGGTGATGAAAACGGACCGAAAATCGTCGTTACCGGGCATATGGACGAAGTCGGTTTCATGATCACCCAAATTGATGATAAAGGATTTTTGCGTTTTCAGCCGGTAGGGGGCTGGTGGTCACAGGTCATGCTGGCCCAGCGCGTGACGATCGTTACAAGTAAAGGTGATCTAACTGGCATTATCGGTTCCAAGCCGCCGCATATCCTGTCAGCGGAGGCGCGGAAAAAGCCGATTGATATTAAGGATATGTTTATTGATATCGGTGCATCCAATAAAGAAGAGGTTAAGGAATGGGGCGTCAAGCCAGGGGATATGGTTGTGCCATATTTTGAATTCACTGTCATGAATAATGAAAAGATGCTGCTCGCCAAAGCCTGGGACAATCGAATTGGCTGTGCAATCGCCATTGATGTGCTTAAGCAGCTGAAAGACAGCGACCATCCTAATGTAGTTTATGGAATTGGCGCTGTGCAAGAAGAGGTCGGCCTGCGTGGCTCCAAAACATCCACATTCAAAATTCAGCCTGATATCGGTTTTGCCGTCGATGTTGGCATCGCTGGTGATACACCGGGGGTTTCCGAAAAAGAAGCGATGAGTAAGATGGGGGAAGGCCCGCAACTCGTCATCTATGACTCATCGATGGTAGCACATAAGGGGTTACGCGATTTCGTCACCGACACGGCTGATGAAATGAATATTCCTTATCAATATGAATCGATTCCAGGCGGCGGGACGGATGCCGGCTCCATCCATTTAACGGCAAATGGTGTTCCCGCACTGGCAATCACGATTGCCACACGCTACATTCATTCACACGCAGCAATGCTCCACCGAGATGATTATGAGAATGCAGTTAAGCTCATTGTCGAAGTGATCAAACGTCTCGATCGTGAAGCGGTTGATCGGATCATTTATGAGTAATATAAAAGTTGAAAATGGAGAGGCCTAATTTAGGTCCTCTCCATTTTTTTCCTTATTTCTACTTATCTTCGACGATTATATAGACCGCTTTGATGGGACCATGGACGCCGACGACAAGGTCCATTTCGATATCAGCCGAATTGCTTGGCCCTGTTATGAAGTTGATGCAGGAAGGTACGACTTCGGCCCGTTTGACTTTTAAACGAATGGCCGATGCAGCCTGTGTCATTCGCGGAACAATTGTGCTTTTTGGAATGATGGAAACATGGCAGGAAGGAAGGAAGCTGATGGAACGGCCATGGTCCTTGTCGCTGAACAAGACGACGGTCGCTGATTCTGCTAGTGTCATCTCGCTGAATGTGATTCCGATGTTAGCACTTTCTGCTTTTTCGATATTTTCTTTCCCGGCTTGGTGATCCCATATATGGACATCTTTTTCCTTTAAGATGCCCTCCAATCCATAGTCGGAAAATCGATTGTCCTTAGGGATGATCAAGGGCCCGTTTCCAAGTTCCTCGATCACCTGTGTTAAACAATGCATCACGTGTTTGGAGTCGGTAACGTGAAACTGGGTATGAACCCGTTTACATTGCTCCTCCAATTCCGCGACAAGATCATTTGGTGTCGCATGTTTCAAAACTTCTTTTTGGGGGGCGTGCTTCCATTCCGGAACGGAGATGCCTTCCGTAATAGGAGCCCTTCCCAGGTTTTTGGCTATATTGTTTAAAAATGTCCCTTCATTATGGATGGTTCCATTCATGATGGTTTACCTCCTTTTTCCCGATTTTTGAACCAGTCCCGAAAGCTCTCCTTTCCTGGAGCAGGGAACTCGCGGCTTTCTGTCCAAGTTTTGAGTGGTCCAGGTCCTTTTGAGATAATATCCCCCGTTTTAAAAGGAGACATCGCGGATGGGGCCATTTTGGAGCCGAACTTATAAAGCATAGGCGAGGCCGCACCAATTCCGAAGGCTTTCATGGCCATCTTTTCTGAAAATGGGGCCATTTTTTCCTTTTCAACGATGACCTCACGATGCTTCCTCAGTAAATCATGGAGAGGAATCTTTACGGGACAGGCATCTGTACAGGCTGCACATAGAGTAGAGGCATATGGCAGCTCCTTGAAATCATCATACCCTCCGAGTAAGGGTGAAAGCACAGCGCCGATTGGTCCCGGATAGATTGAACCATAGGAGTGACCGCCAACCTGGCGATAAACCGGGCAGACGTTTATACAGGCAGCACAGCGAATGCATTGAAGAACGGATTGAAACTCAGTTCCTAAAATGGAGGAGCGTCCATTATCCACGATCACAAGGTGAAATTCCTCGGGCCCGTCTACATCGCCTTCATCACGCGGACCGGTAAGTGCGGTGATGTAACTGGTCAGCCTTTGGCCGACAGCGCTTCTTGTCAATAAGCTGACAAGGACCTCGAATTCATCGAATGTAGGTACAAGCCTTTCCATTCCCATCACGGTGATTTGCGTTTTTGGGAGGGCAGTGACTAAATCGGCATTTCCTTCATTCGTCACCAAACCGATCGAGCCCGTTTCCGCAATCGCAAAATTACAGCCGGTAATGCCTACATCGGCGCTTAAGAAATCTTTCCGCAGAATGCCCCGGACATGGGCGGTAAGCTCTTCCGGTTTTTCAGTTTGCGTATATGCAAGCTTTTCTTTGAAAACATCCCTAATCTGCTCCTTATTTTTATGGAGAGCAGGTGCGACGATATGGGAAGGGGGATCATGATCATCCACTTGTAAAATGTATTCACCAAGGTCCGTTTCAACGACATCGAGGCCAACTGCTTCAAGAGTGGCATTCAGATTGATCTCTTCCGTGACCATCGATTTGGATTTCACGACCTTTTTGGCGTTCTTTTTTACAATAACATCCTTGATGTATCCGCTTGCTTCTTCAGCCGTTTGAGCGAAGAAGACATGACCGCCTCTTTTCGAAACATTTTCTGCGAGCTGGTGCAAATAGAAATCAAGGTTACTAAGCACGTGCTGCCGGATTTCTTCCCCAAGGGAACGCCAATCCTCCCAGCTTCCCAATTCATCAACGGCAGTCAGCCGCCGTCCGTGTAATCGTTCTTGGGCACTCGATACGGCCAATCGCATAAAATCATTATGTATTCCTTCATCCACCCGGTCTTTAAACTTGGCAGAGCTGGTTTTCATAGCCATAAGTTTTTCCCCTCCTTGCTTTCTTTAAATACTATTCAGGACTTCCGCAATATGAAGCACCTTCACCGGTTGCCCCTTCCTTTGGATCCGTCCGCCGATATTCATCAAACATCCTGCATCCCCTCCGATTAAAAAATCGGCCCCGGTATCTTCAATATTGCAGACTTTCTCCTCGACCATTTGCCCGGAAATGTCCCCCATCTTGACCGAAAAGGTTCCCCCGAACCCACAGCAGTTTTGGGCATCCGGAAGTGGTGTCATTTCCAGCCCCCTGACATGGTTTAACAAAATGGCAGGTGCTTCCTTGACCTTAAGCAGCCGTGTCATATGGCATGAAGTATGGTAAGTGGCCTTTCCCTTAAGGGTCGCCCCGACGTCGGTCACTTTTAAGACATCCACGATGAATTGGGTCAATTCATATGTTTTAGCCGCTAATGATTCCGCCCTCTTTTCCCATTCGGCATCGCCTTTGAAAAGGGCCGGATATTCCTTGAACATCGCTGCACAGGAACCGGAAGGGGTTACGATGTATTCAGCATCCGCGAACGTTTTAATCATCTTTTTCATAGCTTCCTTCGATTCCTTCGTATACCCGCTATTATATGCGGGCTGTCCGCAGCATATCTGGGACTCAGGGAAATCGATCTCACAGCCTAATCGCTCGAGTAGCTCCACTGTCGCTTTGCCGACATTGGATTGAAACAAATCCACTAAACATGTTGCAAAGAGAGTAACTTTCAATTTGAACTCCTCCTTTTTCAAGTAAGTTAACAGGTCATCTGATGACTAAAAAATGGAAAAAGGAAATGGTTTAAGAGAATATACCAATTTCCAAGATTTTTTAAATGAAGTAATCGTTTTCAAAATAATATATCAATTTAATCCTTTTTTGTATAGGGTATTTTTGAAATTTATAGGAAGGTCAACTATGCTTTTGCTGATTTTTTTGGATGACCCGGTCCAGTGATTCCTCGACGCTTTTAAGGTGAAACAGCATGGCACTGCGCGCTCCGTCTTCATCCTGTGCCACGATTGCATCATGAATCCGGACATGCTGCTGGTAAAGCTGCTTAAGTGTCATCTCTTCGGAATAAAGCGCTATCCGGCGGATATCACCCATCTTTTCCGTCATTAATTCTGAAACGTGGTTCATCAATGTAATCAGCAGTTCATTTTGTGATGCATTTGCCACTGCAACATGGAAGGCGATATCTGCTTTATCACTGAGTTCTTCATCGTCGGATACCTTTTCCATATTAAAAAGACTTTCCTTGAGTTCGTTAAGGTTTTCTTCCGTTCTCATCTTAGCTGCCACTTCTGCCGTACCGGACTCAAGTATTTTCCGGACCTCCAGTAAATGCTTGATATTGTCTTGATCCATCAAAAGGGCGGCAGACAAGGGATGGTTCATGATGGTGGGGTCGAAGGTTTTGACAAATGTTCCTTCACCTTGTTTTATTTCAATAAGACCCATTGAACTCAATGCACTTAATGCTTCGCGGATGGCCGGGCGACCGACTTGGAAATTTTCCGCAAGCTGCTGAATGGAGTCCAATTGTTCACCTGGTTTAAGGCTGCCTGACCGAATCATTTCATAAAGTTCATCGCTGACTTCTTCATAAATTTTTTTCGGCTTTATTTTTTTATATACCAAGTAGTAGCACCTCTATTTTCTATGAGTTTCTCTGGTTAATATTATATAACACAAATGATCTTTGACACTTCCAGAAGGTTAAAAAAAACAACAAAAAACAAAAAAAATCTTGATTTTATATTTTTAATCATTTAATTTTAATGAGTACTCATCAAGTCATCTGATGACTTAGAATTTTCGAATATGTAAGGGGTTTCAAATAATGGTTGATTTCTGAATTTTTTAAAAAATCTATAGAAAATGGAGTCGAAATGAATGACATGGACACAAAACTTTACGCCGATCACCGATAATTTAGTTTTATCATCTCTTGCCGCACTCATTCCAATTCTTTACTTTTTCTGGGCGCTTACCATCAAACGTATGAAAGGTTACATGGCAGGTATAACCACGTTGCTTGTAGCTCTCGCAGTGGCTGTATTGATATATGGAATGCCTGCAGGAAAAGCAGTGATGTCTGCTTCACAAGGAGCCGTATATGGGCTGCTCCCAATCGGGTGGATAATCATCACTTCTGTATTTTTGTACAAAATGACTGTTAAAAGCGGACAATTCAATATCATTCGTTCTTCGGTGCTTTCGCTTACCGAAGACCGCCGCCTCCAGGCATTATTGGTAGCATTTTCTTTCGGGGCCTTTTTAGAAGGTGCGGCGGGATTTGGGGCACCGGTTGCCATTTCAGCCGCGCTTTTGGTCGGTCTTGGATTTAACCCGCTATATGCAGCTGGAATTTGTTTGATTGCGAATACCGCTCCGGTAGCATTCGGGGCGGTTGGAATACCGATCATCGCCATGGAAGGCCCAACTGGCATAGCCGCCATGGAGATTTCAAAAATGGTCGGCCGCCAATTGCCATTCCTTTCGGCTTTCATTCCGCTATATCTCATTTTAATAATGACTGGGTGGAAAAGGTCGCTTGAAGTCTTGCCGGCCATTTTGGTTTCCGGATTTTCCTTTGCCATCACACAGTACTTAAGTTCAAATTTTCTTGGGCCAGAATTACCGGACATCCTTTCCGCGTTAGTGTCACTATTTGCATTGGCGATCTTCCTTAAATTTTGGAAACCTAAAACGATCTTTCGCTTTGCATCCGAGGAAACGGCAGCCACTGTCGAACCTTTATATACAGCCGAAGCGGAAACAAAATACACGAAATGGCAGATATTCCATGCTTGGTCACCATTCCTTCTGTTAACGCTATTCATAACAATATGGGGGATGAACCCTATAAAGCCAGCACTCTCCGGACATTATGAAGGCAACAATGTGCTGCTTGGCGCAATCAATGAAATCGGGAAGCTATTAACCTTCCAAATCGAAGTCCCAGGCCTGCATAATGAGATAATCGGAAGCAATGGATTGCCGATTGCGGCTTTCTATAAAATAGAACTGCTCGGAGCAGCCGGGACGGCCATTTTACTGGCTGCGATCGTAACGAAGTTCATCGCACACATGTCTGCAAAAGACTTTTATCGCACCTTTGTTGAAGCGATGAAAGAGTTGGCAAAACCGATCTTGATGATTTCTACCGTGGTGGCCTTTGCCTATGTAACGAATGCTTCAGGCATGTCGACAACATTAGGGATGACCCTTGCAAAATCGGGTGATTTATTCCCGTTCTTCGCACCGGTTCTCGGTTGGCTGGGTGTGTTCATTACCGGATCGGATACATCTGCCAACCTCTTATTTGGCAGTCTGCAGAAAGTGACCGCTCTTAAAGTTGGGATGGAACCGGTCCTGGCACTGGCGGCGAACTCTTCTGGAGGGGTCACCGGAAAGATGATTTCACCCCAATCGATAGCGATTGCATGTGCTGCTGTTGGATTGGCGGGCAGGGAATCAGAATTATTGAGATTCACGCTCAAACATAGTCTTTTCTTATTGCTGCTTGTTTGTGTGATTACCTTCTTGCAAAATGGCGTCCTTTCCTGGATGATTCCATAAGTAGAATGAGGCTCTCCTTTCATAGGGGAGCCTCGAAATATTTATCAAGCCCATACAAAAAAGGAGGAAATATCATGCAATTGGCAGCTGTGGCAGGAAAATTGGTTCATGAGGTCCGGAAACTGATTGAAGAGGAAATCATCATTATTGATCATGCTGGCACGATTATCGCCAGCACCGACAACAGCCGTATTGGATCTTATCATGAAGGAGCCATCCACGCTTTCAACAATCGTGAGAAATTAATCATCAACAAACAGGATGAACGAAGTTGGAAAGGAGTGAAGGCAGGTATAAACCTGCCTATTTTCTTCAACCAGGAAGCCGTTTGTGTCATTGGAATTACAGGTGACCCCAAACATGTTTCTCCTTATGCGGAACTATTAAAAAAGATGACGGAGATGTTCATTCAGGAAAGTTATCATATCGAACAAGCAGAATCCCAATCACGTCTGATGGAATTCTTTGTATTTGAATGGCATCAGATGCAGACGTTCAATGAGCATTTCCTTCAGAAGGCCAAGTTGCTTGGGGTCGATGTCCATGCAGACCGGATCATCACCCTTGGTGAATTTAAGACTGAGGAAATCATTGAACCGCATGTATGGAGAACGCTTCAGATATACATAAGACAGCAGCATCCCAATGACATCGCAGTCCGTTGGGGGAGGAACCAATTCGTCATTCTTTCAATAGCTGATTTCATCGGTTCAAAAAACCAGCAATTTAAGAAATTAAGTAAACTGCAAAAAAAGTTGGAAGAGAGTTCGGGTTATAAAGTGTGTGCAGGTGTTAGTTCGCGTGCATCGGGATCCGCTTTCAGGTCAGCGTTTTTTAAAGCGGAACGTTCCTTGAAAATCGCGTTTCCTTCATCGGGGATCATTTTTGACGAGGACTTGAAGCTTGAGGTCCTGCTTGATGAAGTTACCGCTGAAACAAGACAGGAATATTTATCCCGGACGATTCAGGGGCTTCTTCCTAATGAGGAGCTGCTTAAAACCCTTTCCATGTATTTTGCATGTGATCTATCTTTGAAGGAGACCGCTAGAGCCCTGCATATCCATATCAATACCCTCCATTACAGGCTCAAGCGCATAGAGGATTTGACCCGGCTGAATCCTAGGAAGCTAGATGATTTAGTCACTATGTATCTAGCAGTAAGTGTATTGGATGAACATACAAATAAATCCTCTGAAAATCTCTGAATTTTATATGTTCATACATAGAAGACCAAGGTTTTTTTTCTTATACTTACATCATATAAAAAATCTCGAATTCCCTATGTTTATAAGAGGAGGATGTACATGTTAACAAAGCAGGTTAAGCAGCTACTTCTTACCATCGTCGGTCAGGAGAATTACGATGACTCGAAAGTGGAATGTCTAGTCTATTCATATGATGCAACGCCAGGCTTTCAAGCGATGCCGGATGCTGTCATTAAACCGGGCAGCACAGCTGAAGTCGCAGCCATCGTCAAAGTTTGCAGCGAATTTAATGTTCCGATCATTCCACGCGGGTCTGGGACGAATTTAAGCGGCGGCACTTGCCCGACAGAGGGGGGGCTTGTCCTTTTATTCAATCGGATGAATTCATTACTTGAAATAGATGAAGAGAACTTAACGGCGACCGTACAGCCTGGGCTCATCACATTGGACTTGATTTCAGCAGTTGAAGAAAAGGGATTGTTTTATCCGCCGGATCCAAGTTCGATGAAGATCTCCACGATTGGCGGCAATATTAATGAGAATTCTGGTGGACTCCGAGGATTAAAGTACGGAGTCACCCGTGATTATGTCATCGGGCTTGAAGTGGTCCTTCCAAATGGAGACATCATTCGAACAGGGGGCAAGCTTGCCAAAGACGTAGCCGGATATGATTTAACGAAACTATTTGTCGGATCTGAAGGGACCTTGGGAATCGTTACGGAAGCGATCCTAAAGCTGATCCCCATGCCAGAAACGACAAAGACGATGCTTGCTTTATACCAAGATCTGGATGCTGCAGCCCAGTCAGTGGCCAAGATCATTTCAAATAAGATCATTCCTGTTACATTGGAATTTCTGGATCGGCCGACTTTAATCGTTGTTGAGGACTTCGCGAAAATCGGTTTGCCCACCAATGTGGAAGCCGTCCTGCTGATTGAACAGGATGGTCCGCCTGAAGTGGTGGAACGTGATATGAAAAGGATGGCCGATATCTGTCTAGAGGAAAAGGCGGTTTCCGTGGAAATTGCCGAAACGGAATCTGACGCTGTCGCCTTGAAAACCGCAAGACGGACAGCCCTCTCTGCACTGGCACGCCTCAAACCGACGACCATTTTGGAAGATGCCACCGTTCCGCGGTCGGAGATTGCCAAAATGGTTAAAGCGATTAATGAGATCGCTGTCAAGCATAACGTGGACATTTGCACTTTCGGTCATGCTGGGGATGGGAACCTGCATCCAACATGCATTACCGACGCTCGTGATCATGAGGAAATGGAGAGGGTGGAGCTCGCTTTTGCTGACATTTTTGCCGCGGCTATCGACCTTGGCGGAACGATTACCGGTGAACATGGTGTAGGGGCGATGAAGGCCCCGTATCTTGAATGGAAGCTGAACAAAGAAGGGATTGATGCCATGAGGGCGATTAAACAAGCTTTCGATCCCACTAACATCATGAATCCAGGCAAAGTATTTGCCAAGGAGACCAGGAAAAGGGTGGTGGTTACTTCATGACGACAGTTCAGGAAAGGGAAACCATTGCCATTCAATTCGCGGAAAAAATGAATGAAGATGAATTGCTGAATTGCATGCGCTGCGGCTTTTGCTTACCCCATTGCCCGACATACATAGAATCGGGGCTGAAGGAATCCCATTCACCAAGGGGCCGGATTGCACTTATGAAAGCGGTGGCCGATGGTGTGATTGAGCCTGATGAGGATGTAGAACGCTCGTTGAGTCTTTGCCTCGGCTGCAGGGCTTGTGAGCCTGTTTGTCCTTCAGGTGTGAAATATGGACATCTTCTTGAAGAAGCAAGGGATATCATCCATCAGAATAAAAAACACAGTTACCCTGTAAAAACGATCCGCAAGGCCGTTTTTAGCGGATTATTCCCGCACCAGGAGCGAATGCAGGCGATGACAAGTTTGCTTGGCTTCTATCAGAAATCAGGACTGCAATACATGGCCCGAAAAACGGGAGTCCTCAAGCTGCTTCCGGATAATTTGGAAACCATGGAAAAAGTGCTGCCGAAAGTCCCGAAAAAATCAGAAATGAAAAATAGGCCAACCGAGCTGCCTGCAATCGGAACGCCGCTCAAAAAGGTGGCTTTCTTTTCTGGCTGCTTGATGGATACGATGTTTTTGGAAACGAACAAGGCGACACTAAAGCTTCTTCAGCTGGCCGGATGTGAAATCGTAATTCCGAAATCCCAGGCATGTTGCGGGGCGCTGCATGGGCACAGTGGCGAAAAAGAAGGTGCAAAGCAGCTGGCCAAGCGTAATATAGAAGCTTTTGAAGCGGAGGAAGTTGATTATATTATTACGAATGCCGGCGGCTGCGGCGCTTTTCTCATAGATTATGACCATCTGCTCCAAGCTGAACCGGAATGGCTCGACCGTGCAATCGCATTTAAAAATAAGTTGAAAGATATCAGCGAGATTCTCGTTGATTTGCGTTTTCAGGAGAAATTTCTCCTGAAACTGCCAGCTCAATCCGTAACTTTTCAGGATTCCTGCCATTTACGGAATGTGATGAACACCTCCTTGGCTCCGCGAATTCTCCTTCAATCGATAGATGGAATCGATTTTAGGGAAATGAAGGATGCGGATCGGTGCTGCGGCTCCGCTGGGATCTATAATATTATTGAATCAGAGATGTCCATGAATATTCTTGACTCTAAAATGGAGCACACGAAATCGACACAGGCCGATATTGTTGTCACGGCAAACCCTGGCTGTCTGTTGCAAATGCAATTGGGTATCGAGAGGGAAAACTTGGGGGAATGTACGAAAGCGGTGCATATTGCGGACCTGCTATTAAAGGCTGTGGCTTTATAATAGAAGAAAAAGAATGCGAGTGGAAAATAAATGGGATTATTTGGTTAAACATTACAATTTAATAAATGAGGAAACCCTTGTAAAGTCTGGACTTTAGATAAAAATACGTTCTGTGCTGAGAACGAATTGTAAATGATATAACAAAAATGAAATATGAATTCCTCGTTTACTTAGGAACATGGCGGGTATTGTTTATATATAGCATCCACTAAACGAAACAACAAAACCTAAGGAGGAATGTAAAATGAATAAAACAGTATATGGAGTATATGAATCAAATGCAGAAGTGATCCAAGCAATTAATGCACTTAAGGCAAAGGGCTTTGAAGGGGACGATATCACGGTCGTTGCGGACAAGGAAGAAACATTGGATTTCACGAACACTCAACGCGAAACGGATGTTCACACAATGACGAATGTTCCTAACGACGAATCGTTTATGGACAAGGTGGCACGTTTCTTCATGCCGGAAGATACGGCAGATCTTTCAACAAGATTGGCAAATGCAGGCCTTTCGAATAGTGAAGCGGCTGAACATGTCTTTGATGTAGAAAACGGAAAAGTCCTGGTTCTGGTTGAAGAAGGTGAAGGCCACCTTGGAACAGCAAAAGATAAATTCACGACCGGAAGAATGGACACTGCCGGTACAAGGCTTGATACTAACTCCACCAACCAACTATATAACGGCACTGAAAAAACTGATGCATTAAATAAAGAAGATGTTTATGGAGTCAATGGACACGGCCGTGAATTGCCAGAGGATGAAAGGACGCTTACACTTCGGGAAGAACAGCTGAACATTGACAAAGAAAGAGTTCAGACAGGTGAAGTCGTCATTAACAAAGAAGTCAATGAACAGCATAAAACAATTAATGTCCCTGTTGAACACGAAGAAGTGACAGTCGAGCATCGATCAGTTTCAGGACGTGAAGCGAATCTGGAAACTGGGAGCATTGAAGATGGGGAAACTATACGGATCCCTGTTGTTGAAGAAAAATTGGAAGTTTCGAAAAAACCGGTCGTCACTGATGAAATTGTCATCAAGAAACATGCTGTCCAAGAAACGGAACAAGTTCAGGATACTCTTAAAAAGGAAGATATTCAGCTTGATAGTACAGATGAATCGATCGTAAATGAGAAAAAGGCAACTGAACGTAGAACCGACCGCTTCTAAGAGTGAAGGAAATGGCCTGCAGTTTATAAAACTGCAGGCTCCTTTTTGATTTTAAAGACTTATTAAAGGTTCGAGGCTAGGGAAGGCAAACCTTTTTGTTTAATTAGCACCCATCAGGGTATAAATACACATAAGAAGAAATATCGGAATAAGAGGAGGAGGAAGAAGCATGGGAAAAACATTATATGGTGTTTTTAATACGGAAAGAGAAATAATCCAGGCTATACAATCCCTCAAGGAAAAGGGGGTCCATGAAGGAGAAATAACGGTAATAGCTGATAGGAAAGAAGATTTGGATCTCGTCAATGAAAAGCATGATCTGGATGTCGACGTCGTTACTAAGTCTAATGAGGATTCTTTCATTGATAAGATGAAACACTTTTTCCTGAACGAGGGTTCTGAAGATATAAGGAACCGACTAGGTGAGTTAGGGCTTGCCGATAGTGAAGCCACTGCTTATATAAATGAAGTGGAGGCTGGAAAATTCCTGATTCTTATAGATGAATCGGAAACCGTATCAGCACGAGATAACATAACTTCCAATCGCATCGAAGATACGGACGAACCTTTAGTGAATCCGCTTAAAACAGGTGTGGTGAACAATCCGGACCCTAACCTTTTTCCTGAAACAACAGCGAATGCCTATCAAACAGGGGAAGTGGAAGCACAGCCAGGCAGAAGCGAAGAACTTCATGGGAATTCTGCTAACATCTTTGAAAATGAAGAGCTGGGTACGAAGCGAGCTCAAGAAAGGGAAATCCGGGGGAACTCCACAGAAAAATTTAAGAAGCAAAAACCAGTGAATCATGAAGGAACACTGGCAAGTGACCCTCATGCAGACCCATTTTCTGCCGGTACTGACAAAGCCCTCGATGCTCAAGGATCACTGGATCAGACTCTGAGCCCGAATGTGAGCGGACAGCAAGAGGAAGGCTTGCAAGAAGAATACATCAAAAATCGAATTAATACCGACAATCTTTAATACGCAAAAAGAACAGCCTGCACAAGGCTGTTCTTCAGTTTGTGGATAAAGAGGGTTTGGAAATATTTCTTTCATCAAATTATGTTCCCGAATCACCTGACCCAAAACAACATCTTATACTCCTCCGATTTGATTTCAATCCAGTTGATTGGGAGCAGGTGTGCGGGACTCTTGCGGGAAAGGCGCGTCCAAGGGAGACCCCACAGGCGCAAACCGAGGAAGCACCCTGAATCCCCGCCAAAAGCAAGTGTCTGGCTTTAGGCAAAGGGTTTCCCCGTTCATTAGATAGGAATCTCCGCTATACTATTTGCTTGTTTATTGTTAAAGCCGCAAGGTATAATGACTAAGGAATTTTATTTTTAGTAGAGTAACAAGGAGAGGGAGAAACATGGAAAAAAACGTATATGGTGTTTTTGACTCTAATCCGGAACTACTTGCTGCAATTCAAGACTTAAAAGCTAAAGGCGTATCTGGCACCCAAATGACAGTGGCAGCTGATATAAAAAATTATGTGCAGCTTGGAAATGAACATACGGATATCCTAATCATTGCCAATCAGGATAAGGAGGACACTCTTTTCTTGAAAATTTTCCACTACTTCACAGATGAAGGATCTGGAGATTTACGCAGCTTTTTCACGAAATACGGCTACTCTTATGATGAGACAAAAGCGATGCTTGAAGAAGTGAGCGCAAAAAAATTCATCTTGCTGCTTGATGAAGAAGTCTCCATTGAAGAACTGAAGGCTTGAAGCGAAATCAAAAAAATAACAGCCACTGAAGGCTGTTATTTTTTTAATCCTGATTCAAGAGCAGTGATCATTTCCTGTTTTTCCTGCTCGGATGAATTTTGCCAGATGACCTCGAATAATACTCCCAATCCAGGTAGCATTTTTTCCTCGCCATTTTGTATGGCATCGACAATCGTGTCTTCCAGCTGCTCTTGCGAATTTCCAGATACATTTTGGATGATCGCATTACGTAAGTTTAAATTCATAATTATTCCTCCTCTAACACATAATGACTGACATTAATAGCATTTCACAAACTCGCATGCAATATGTATGTGAATTGCGTTATAATAGGAAAATCAGTGTGAAGTTAAAGGAGCGTTTACCCTTGAAATATATCGAATCCGTAAAAAACCCGCAAGTTAAGCAATGGAAAAAACTTTTGACGAAAAAAGAACGAGAAAAAACAGGTAAATATTTAGTCGAGGGTTTTCACCTAGTTGAAGAAGCCTTAAAAGAAGAAATCGTCTTGGAAGTGATCATCAATGAAGAAACTGAAATGCCTGCCCATTTTAAGGTGGAAGGCACAGAACTCATTTATGTGAAAAATGATATTATGAAGGCGATTTGTGATACCGAAGCCCCGCAGGGAATTGCTGCTGTTTGTGAACAGAAATCAACGAGCATGGCTTCCATCAATCCGGATAAACTTTTGCTGATCGATGCCGTCCAAGATCCGGGGAATATTGGAACGATGATCAGGACAGCGGATGCAGCTGGAATCGATGCGGTCATACTTGGCGAAGGGTGTGCTGACTTGTATAATCCCAAAGTGGTCCGTTCGACGCAAGGGAGCCTCTTTCATATGCCAGTCATTAAAGGGAACCTTTCTGAAATCATCGATGAGCTGAAGCAAGGCGGCATACCGGTTTATGGCACGGCATTAGAAGGTGCATCGCCATTTGAAGAAGTGGAAAAGTCTTCCCGATTTGCCCTGCTGGTCGGTAATGAGGGCCAAGGGGTATCGAAGGAATTACTGGAGAAAACGACTAAAAACCTTTATATTCCCATCTACGGAAAAAGTGAATCATTGAATGTGGGGATCGCTGCCGGGATTTTAATGTACCATTTACGAAAATCGATTTGAAACGGCCGAAGAATTATAATATAATAAAACAGAATTTTATAATGAAACGACGATGACAAAGAGTAGTAGGTTAAGTTAACCATATCCAGGGAGAAAATGCCTTGACTGAAAGCATTTTTATGGCACTGCTTAAGTGAATTCACCTTTCGAGTTGGCATTGGGAAGACAGGATGTCTGAAAAATGTTCCGGTGAAGAGCCGTTATTTTTAATGAAGTGAGTGCAGAAGTTTTTTTGTTTATGCACTAATAAGGGTGGTACCGCGATACATAAACCTCGTCCCTTTAGGGATCGGGGTTTTTTTGTGTTCATTTTTACAAAAGGAAAATAAAGGAGGAAGACATGATGCAGGAACGTTTACTAGAACTGCAGGAAGAAGCGTTGCAAAAAGTTGCCGCCGCTTCCGAATTGAAAGAACTGAATGAAGTCCGTGTTGCTTATTTAGGGAAAAAAGGGCCAATCACTGAGGTATTGCGCGGCATGGGTAAATTATCTGCCGAAGAACGCCCGAAAATCGGGGCACTAGCCAATGATGTACGGGAAGCGATCGCAACAAAGATCGAGGAGAAACAAAAAGCACTTGAAACGGCGGCAGTCAATGCAAAGCTAGCAACTGAAACGATTGACGTCACACTTCCTGGACGTCCGGTTAACAAGGGGAACCTACACCCTTTAACACGTGTTGTGGAAGAAATCGAAGACTTATTCATCGGGATGGGTTATACCGTTGCGGAAGGTCCTGAAGTCGAAAGCGACTACTACAACTTCGAGGCACTTAACTTGCCAAAAAGCCATCCGGCACGTGATATGCAGGATTCGTTCTACATAACGGATGAAATCCTGATGCGTACGCACACTTCACCTGTTCAAGCCAGAACGATGGAAAAACATAAAGGTCAAGGTCCTGTTAAAATCATTTGCCCAGGAAAAGTATATCGCCGTGATAACGATGATGCGACACACTCCCATCAATTCCAGCAAATTGAGGGCTTGGTCATCGATGAGAACATCAGCATGAGCGACCTGAAAGGAACACTGGACGTATTTGCGAAAAAAGTATTCGGGCAAGACCGTGAAATCCGTCTTCGTCCTAGTTTCTTCCCATTTACGGAGCCTTCCGTCGAAGTGGATATTTCTTGTAAAATCTGCGGCGGTAAAGGCTGCAGCGTTTGTAAACAAACAGGCTGGATCGAAGTGCTTGGCGGCGGGATCGTTCATCCGAACGTCCTTGAAATGGCTGGCTTCGATTCCAAGAAATATTCAGGATTCGCATTTGGAATCGGTGTGGAACGGATTGCCATGTTGAAGTATGGCGTGGATGATATCCGTCATTTCTATACGAATGATGTTCGATTCTTAAAACAATTCAACCATCACGAAGCATAAATTTTTTATTTTGAAAAGGAGGACCTACCATGTTTGTGTCATATAAATGGTTACAAGATTATGTTGACCTTTCAGGCATCAATGCGACGGAGCTAGCTGACAAAATCACGAAAAGCGGCATTGAGGTTGAAGGGGTGGAAAAGAAAAGTGAAGGGCTAAAAGGGGTCGTCATCGGGCATGTCATTGAACGTGAACAGCATCCAAATGCGGATAAATTGAATAAATGCCAAGTTGATATCGGGGCCGAAAATCCCGTACAAATCATCTGTGGAGCACCGAATGTCGATAAAGGCCAAAAAGTCGCAGTCGCTACTGTTGGCGCAGTCCTTCCAGGTAATTTCAAAATCAAGAAAGCGAAACTTCGCGGAGAGGAATCGCACGGGATGATTTGCTCGCTTCAGGAATTGGGCTTCGAATCCAAGCTCGTTTCCAAGGATTATGCTACAGGTATCTTCGTCTTCCCTAATGATGTGGAAGTAGGGAAAGATGCATTGGAGGAACTTGGTTTAAGTGATGAAGTGCTGGAACTTGGACTGACTCCAAACCGTTCCGACGCATTGAGCATGCTTGGTGTTGCATACGAAGTGGGAGCCATTCTAGGCCGGGAAGTGAAATGGCCGGTTGTAGAGAAAGAAGAGGCAGCTGAAAAAGCAACGGATTATATCAGTGTCAAAGTTGAAGCGAAAGACGATAACCCGATATACATGGCTAAAATCATCAAGGATGTCAAGGTCGGACCCTCACCGCTTTGGATGCAGACTAGGTTGATGTCTGCAGGTATCCGACCTCATAATAATGTGGTGGATATCACGAACTACATTTTACTTGAATACGGCCAACCGCTCCATGCCTTTGATTATGATCGCTTTGGTTCAAAGGAAATCGTCATCCGAAGAGCGAAGGATGCAGAAAAAATCGTAACATTGGATGAAGCGGAACGCACTTTGACACCTGACCATTTAGTGATCACAAATGGCAGCGAGCCTGTAGCGATAGCTGGTGTGATGGGCGGAGCGGATTCCGAAGTGAAAAATGATACGACGAACATCATTATTGAAAGTGCATATTTTGCAGGTACAGTAGTTCGTAAAGCTTCAAAGGACCATGGATTACGCAGTGAAGCTAGTGCCCGCTTTGAAAAAGGTGTTGACCCGGCCCGTGTACGTGAAGCTGGTGAACGTGCTGCACAATTGATTGCACAATATGCAGGCGGAACAGTTTTACAAGGAGCAGCAGAAGTCGATGAATTGACTATGGAACCTGCGGTCATTAGCATCACTCTTGAAAAAATCAACACACTTCTTGGAACAAGCATGACCGTATCAGTTGTGGAATCGATTTTTAAACGTCTGCAATTTGGCGTTGAACTTGACAATGAAACATTTACAATCACAGTACCGACGCGCCGTGGTGATATTACGATTGAAGCTGATTTAGTCGAAGAGGCTGCACGTTTATTTGGATATGATAACATTCCGGCTACATTGCCGATTGGTGCTGCTACTCCAGGCCAATTGACAGACTATCAAATTAAACGGCGGAAGGCACGCCGTACACTTGAAGGCGCAGGCCTTTATCAAGCGGTGACCTATTCACTGACAAGCCAGGAAAAAGCGTCCCAATTTGCACTGGAAGCAAGAGAATCCATACGATTAGCCATGCCAATGAGTGAAGAACGGAGCCAGCTGCGTTTAAGCATCGTGCCTCAATTGCTGGAAGTCGTGAAATATAACAATGCCCGACAAATTGATTCACTGGCACTGTATGAAATCGGTTCTGTATTCTTTAAGCGTGACGAACAAGAGCTGCCTGAAGAAAAAGAACATATTGCTGGAGCAATCACAGGCCTATGGGAGTCACATCTATGGCAAGGTGAAAAGAAACCAGTGGATTTCTTTGTAGCCAAAGGCGTGATCGAAGCATTATTCGACACACTTGGATTAGCTGATCAAATTAGCTATCGCCAAGCGGAAATCAACGACATGCATCCAGGACGGACAGCGGAAGTACGATTGAATGGTGAAGTGATTGGCTTTATCGGCCAAGTGCACCCAACTGTCCAAAAAGACTTGGATATTAAAGAAACATACATTTTCGAACTTTCCTTAAAAGCATTGGCTGAAGCCGAAGTCGCGCCGATTGCGTACCAAACCATTCCGCGCTATCCATCAACCACACGCGATATCGCACTCGTTGTGGATCAAGCTACGAAAGCCGGGGACATTCAGGATATTATTGAAGAAGCCGGTGGTAAACTGCTGAAAGAAGTAAGCATCTTCGACTTATACGAAGGTGAAAGAATGGAGGAAGGCAAGAAATCCATTGCCTACTCACTGAAATACTTCGACCCGGAACGTACACTGACGGACGAGGACATTACAAAAGCACATGATAAAGTGCTTGAAGCCGTTAAAGAAAAAGCCGGCGCAGAGCTAAGAGGATAAAACCAAAAAGACAGCTCCCTGAATCCTGGGGAGCTGTCTTTTTGGATTTTACGAGTAAATGGAGAAAATTCACGAGTAAATGATGCGAACTCACGAGTAAAACGCAAACTCACGAGTAAAGGCGAGAATTCACGAGTAAATAGCATAAATTCACGAGTAAAAGGCGAGAATTCACGAGTAAATAGCGCAAATTCACGAGTAAAAGATGCAAACCCACGAGTAAAAAGCGCAAACTCACGAGAAAAAAGCGAGAATTCACGAGTAAATAGCGTAAATACACGAGTAAAAGGCGAGAGTTCACGAGTAAATGATGCGAACTCACGAGTAAAACGCAAATTCACGAGTAAATGATGCGAACTCACGAGTAAAACGCAAATTCACGAGTAAACGGCGTAAACTCACGAGAAAAAGGCGGCTTTTCCAAAAGATCAGCCGCTTTCTTCTACTTATGATATTTCTGTTGATATAGTCGCTTTGCTTTTTCTGTATTGGCGAAGTGGGTTTTCGTGAATTCGTGTAATGAATCGATTCCTTTTTCGTGAATCAATCTTGCGGCCGCTTCATCTACTGCAAATCCGGCTCCTTTAGGGATTTTGAATCCGGCCTTTTCACTCAGCAAGTCGAAGCGTTTCACGAAAGCATATCGGGCCAGGATGGATGCGGCTGCTACTCCAAGGTGTATGCCTTCCGCTTTTGTGCATAGATAGGTGGCGTTAGCTTGAAATAGTTCTTGCCCTTTTAGGTAATTGAAAAATACCTCTGGTTGAGCGAATTGATCAATAAGGACCGCTTCCGCTTGCTCCGGGTGGATCTTTTGCATGAGATTCTTGATTGCTTGGTTATGGAGGAGTGCCTTCATTTTTCCTTGTGACATTCCCTTTGCCTGAAGCGCATTATATTTCGGGTTGTCGCATGTAAGCAGGCTGAATGGCACTACATCCTTAATCTGTTTGGCAATTTCGATGATCTGTGGATCTTTGAGATTTTTGGAATCCTGGACACCAAGCTCCTTTAATAGGGCTAGTTGCTCTTTTTTTGCATAGACGGCTACGACGGTGATCGGGCCGAAATAGTCTCCTGTTCCGACCTCATCGGATCCAATTACAGACATGGTCCCGATATTTGCAGGCGGCGAATACCGATGGACATTGACTGATGCAGAGGATGCCGTTTTTTTCTTTGGCGCAGCAGCAGTGGTGCCCTTTTGCCATTTTACCGCTTCTAGTTCGGCATTTTTACCCTGGAAAAGCACCTTTCCAGATTTATAGGCTGTCACCGTACATAGCGGCGGTTTGGCGGAAAAGATGCTCCCGGGCGGCAGCTTGGCGGCCAAGGATGAAGAATAGTGGGACTTCATCGCCTTTATTTGTTCAGGGCTGATAAGTAAAACAACATGGGACATATGGGTAAGCTCCTAACTTCATTTTGTTTATTTGGTAATCTTCTACTTAAAATTCGTTTTCGTTTGACAAATTATTGAAATTTTTATGCGAGAAATGACGATGTACTCTCTTTCATGACGAAAAACTTCGTGATATGATAGAATTAGGATTGTTTAGATTGGGGGCATCATTTTGTCAGACGATAAACGAAATAAAACAACAGTTGATATATACGGACAACCATATACAATCGTCGGCACAGAAAGCGCAAGTCATATGCGCCTGGTCGCTTCGATGGTTGACGAAAAAATGAGAGAGATCAGGATGAAAAATCCATACTTGGATACAAGTAAGCTAGCGGTGCTAACGGCCGTGAATACCATCCACGAATATATTAAATTAAAAGATGAACTAGACCAGCTTCAACTGGAATTAAAGAGAGAGAAGGACTGAGTACATGCTTGATTTAGCAATTCTGGCCATTCTTTTAATCGGTTTATTAATCGGTTTAAAGCGTGGCTTCATTTTACAAACGGTTCATATGACAGGGTTCATAGTAGCCTTCATCGTCGCCTATGTATTTTACGGAGATCTTGCTCCCAATCTGAAATTGTGGATTCCGTTTCCGACGATGGGTGATTCCTCGACCCTTAATATGTTTTTCGATACAGTCGGGCTTGATACGGCGTATTACAATGCAATTGCCTTTGCAATCATTTTCTTTGCTGCCAAGATACTTTGGCAAATGATAGGATCCATGCTCAACTTCATTACCCATCTTCCGATATTAAAGCAGCTGAATCGCTGGGGTGGAGGGATATTGGGTTTTCTCGAAGTCTATCTTATCATGTTTATTATATTATATATAGCTGCCATGCTGCCAATGGATTCCATCCAGAAACCATTAACGGGCTCATTTCTGGCAGAATCGATCGTGAAACATACGCCGTTCCTTTCCGAGCAAGTGAAGGAACTTTGGTTTCATGATCTAAAACAATCATAATGTCAGTATAAGTGGGCCTGCCTCCCTTTCTCAAAGTCCTGGATTCCTATACTTTGAACGGGGGAGGCCCCTTTTTATGTAGCAGCATGTAACTTCCCCTATTTGATTCGAAAGTTCAGAATCGGACTGCTTGTACTTTACCTCCAAGAAAGGTATCTTTAAGAAAGTGAACATGGGACACCCTACTAATTTTTTCGGCGGTGAATAAAATGACAATTAACAAAAAAGATATCATTAAACTATTAGAAAAAATTGCAATATATATGGAACTAAAAGGAGAGAACCCGTTCAAGGTTTCAGCTTTCCGAAAGGCAGCAGGCGCCTTGGAAACGGATGACCGGAGCCTGCCGGAGATCGAAGATTTTACCGCTTTGAATGGAATCGGGAAAGGAACGGCATCCGTCATCGAAGAGTATATGAATGAGGGGAAATCGACTGTACTTGAAGAGCTTCAGGAGCAGGTGCCAAAAGGATTGATTCCGCTACTTCAGCTTCAAGGTTTGGGCGGGAAGAAGATTGCCAAGCTTCATAAAGAGCTGCATGTCAATGATGTGAATGATCTTAAAATCGCCTGTGAAGAAGGAAGGGTCGCGGCGCTTGCCGGTTTCGGCAAAAAAACGGAAGAGAAGATCCTGTCTGCAATTGCCGAGGCGGGTTCAAGGCCCGATCGACTTCCCCTTGCCTTCATGAGGCCGATTGCGGCTGATATTGAAACGGCCCTTGCTAACATGGAATACATCATCCGTTCTTCCAGGGCCGGCAGCATCCGGCGCATGAGGGAAACGATCAAGGACCTCGATTTCATCATTTCGACAGATCATCCCGAAGAGGTTAAGAATCAACTGCTTGCAATAAAAGGGATAAAGCAGGTGATTGCGGCCGGTGATACAAAAGTATCGGTCGTGCTTGATTATGAATATGATATTTCTGTTGATTTCCGAATCGTGAAGGATAAGGAATTCATCACGACACTCCATCATTTTACAGGTTCGAAGGATCACAATGTGCGGATGCGCCAGCTTGCTAAGGAACGCGGCGAGAAAATCAGCGAATATGGAGTGGAAGTGACTGAAACCGGTGATGTATTGACGTTTGAAACGGAAGAACAATTTTATAATCACTTTGGCCTTCCTTTCATTCCGCCAGAAATACGTGAAGACGGAACGGAAGTGGAGCATTATGATGCTAATGAACCTCTCGTATCTTTAGAGGCCATTAAAGGTGATCTGCATATGCATACCACATGGAGTGATGGGGCTCATACGATTGAAGAAATGATCGAAGCATGCCGTGCAAAAGGGTATCGATATATGGCCATCACCGATCATTCGCAATATCTGAAAGTGGCGAACGGCTTGACCGCGGAACGTTTACGAGAACAAAAACGGATCATCCATGAACTAAATGAAAAATACGCTGACTTTACCGTTCTTTCAGGGATTGAAATGGATATACTTCCTGATGGGACACTTGATTATGACGATGAGCTGCTTGCAGAGATGGATTTAGTGATCGCATCGATTCACTCAAGCTTTTCACAGCCTCGGGAAACGATCATGGAGCGCTTAAAAACGGCTCTGAATAATCCGCATGTAGATATCATCGCCCATCCAACGGGAAGGATCATTGGCAGACGCGCCGGATATGATGTGGATATAGAGATGCTGATCGAACTGGCCCGTGAAACGAATACTGCTTTGGAATTGAATGCGAATCCGAACCGATTGGATTTGGCACCTCCCCATCTGCGCAAGGCGCAGGAAGCGGGCGTTCCTATCGTGATCAATACGGATGCCCACAGCATCGACATGCTTGAACATATGCCTGTTGGGGTCTCGTCAGCCAAAAAGGGCTGGATTAAAGAATCAACGGTTCTTAATGCAAGGGATACGGATGGATTATTGGCGTTTTTAAAGAGAAATGATTAACTATTTGCCCATAAATAAGGAGGAGCTTTAACTCCATGCATAATAAAGCTTTAAAGACATTGGAATTTCATAAAATAAAAGAACAATTAATCTCGCACGCATCCTCATCCATAGGAAAAGAAAAGGCAGAGCAATTAATGCCTTCCACGGATTTTGAAGAAGTGTCGAGGTGGCAGGAAGAAACAGATGAGTCAGCCAAGATCGTCCGGTTGAAAGGTAACTTGCCATTGGGCGGAATTTTCGATATCCGTCCACATGCAAAAAGGGCACAGATTGGCGGAATGCTCTCACCCATGGAACTGATGGAACTTGCGAGTACGATTCGTGCCGGCAGGATCCTCAGCCGTTTCTTCGAAGAACTCGCTGAGCAGGAAATTGATGTTCCGCTATTAGCCGAATATATCGATTCCCTTCATCCGTTGATTGATTTGCAACAGGAAATTACGTTTGCAGTAAGCGAACATGGCGAAGTGATGGATTCTGCCAGCGACAAGCTTCGTACCCTAAGAAACCAAATTCGGACGAACGAAAGCCGTGTCAGGGAAAAACTAGAAAGCATGATCCGTTCTTCCAATGCAGCAACAATGTTATCCGATGCCATCATCACCATCCGGAATGACCGCTTTGTCATCCCGGTAAAACAGGAATACCGCAGTGTATATGGCGGGATCATTCATGATCAATCATCATCAGGGCAGACATTGTTCATTGAACCGCAAGCAATCGTTCAACTGAATAATGTCCTGCAGGAAACCCGAATGAAAGAAACGCAGGAAATAGAACGGATATTGGTTGAACTATCGGAAAAAGTCGGTGCGTTCACCCCTGAATTGCTTCATAATGTCAAAGTGCTTGCACAAATCGATTTCCTTGTTGCCAAGGCAAAGTATGCAAAAGCGATAAAAGGATCCAAGCCGATCCTGAATAATGAGGGACGCGTGAAATTATTCAAAGCGAAACATCCGCTCATTCCGAGTGATGTTGTCGTGGCCAATGATATTTTTCTTGGTGATGAATTTACGACAATCGTCATCACCGGTCCGAATACAGGAGGGAAGACGGTTACCCTGAAAACGATAGGCCTCTGTACGTTAATGGCCCAGTCCGGTCTTCAAATCCCTGCCCTGGATGGTTCCGAAACGGCTGTGTTTTCCTCTGTTTATGCCGATATTGGCGATGAACAGTCGATTGAACAAAGCTTAAGTACATTCTCTTCGCATATGGTCAACATTGTCGATATCCTTAAGCATGTCGATTATGACAGCCTTGTTTTATTCGATGAGCTTGGAGCGGGAACAGATCCACAGGAAGGTGCCGCTTTGGCCATTTCCATTTTGGATGAAGTGTATAAGCGCGGAGCACGTGTAATTGCAACGACACATTACCCGGAATTAAAAGCGTATGGATATGATCGGGAAGGCGTCATTAATGCAAGCGTCGAATTTAATGTGGAAACCTTGAGTCCCACCTATAAACTTTTGATCGGTGTACCAGGGCGGAGTAATGCTTTTGAAATTTCCAAGCGCCTTGGTTTGGAAGAAAGCGTGATAAGCAGCGCCCGCAGTCATATTGGTGAGGATACGAATAAAGTTGAAAATATGATTGCATCCCTTGAAGACAGCCGCAAGAAGGCCGAAGAAGAGGAGCTGGAAGCCAAGAAACACCTGAAAGAGGCGGAAATTCTTCATAAAGACCTTCAAAGGCAAATTGATGAGTACCATGACGAACGGGATGCGATGGTCGAAAAGGCAGCAAAAGAGGCAGCCGCAATCGTTGAAAATGCACAAAAAGAAGCGGAAGCGATCATTGCCGATTTACGTAAACTGCGACTGGAAAAGCATGCCGATGTTAAAGAGCATGAACTGATCGATGCCAAAAAGCGGCTTGAAGAAGCAGCGCCTAAAGTGAAAAAAACGTCAAATAAAGCGGCTAAGCCGCTGGATAAAAGTTTGAAACCTGGAGATGAAGTTAAGGTAATAAGCTTTGGTCAAAAAGGTCACTTGATTGAGAAGGTCTCAAATAATGAATGGCAGGTTCAAATCGGCATCATGAAGATGAAGGTGAAGGAGTCTGACCTGGAATTCATCAAGAGCACAAAAGTAAAAGAAACAAAGCCGCTTACCACGATCAAAGGTCGCGATTATCATGTTAGCGTGGAACTTGACCTCCGTGGAGAACGCTATGAAAATGCAATTTCAAGAGTGGAAAAGTACATCGATGATGCTCTTTTGGCCGGTTATTCGAGTGTTTCCATCATTCATGGTAAAGGAACGGGCGCTCTTCGGTCCGGGGTCCAGGAATACTTGAAAAATCACCGCTCTGTCAAAAGGATTCGCTTCGGGGAAGCCGGTGAAGGCGGAACAGGAGTTACGGTGGTGGAATTTAAATAAAGGAAAGCGGTCACTCGGCTATTCAGCCAAGCCGGGTGGCTAGTTAC
The DNA here is from genome assembly GCF_022603275.1 of Peribacillus sp. Aquil_B1. Taxonomy (NCBI): domain Bacteria; kingdom Bacillati; phylum Bacillota; class Bacilli; order Caryophanales; family Bacillaceae; genus Peribacillus; species Peribacillus sp. Aquil_B1. The sequence goes on from NZ_JAKXEE010000001.1 coordinate 685,342, forward strand.
CATTCGGGAGTTGGACCATGGAGAACATGTGGGAAAATGAATATGTATACATAGCTGCTCGTTACAGTGTCGTTATTTTGTGCATGATTGTTTTTTTAGCCATTTTTGAACTTGTCACAAAGTACAAGAACTGGGAGGAAATCAAACAGGGAAACCTTTCTGTCGCATTGGCAACAGGTGGTAAAATATTTGGGATCGCCTATGTATTCCAACAGTCCATTCTCCATCAGAATTCGCTTCTTACGATGATTGGCTGGGGCGTATACGGATTTGTCCTGCTGTTGATCGGTTATTTCATTTTTGAATTTATGACTCCTGGATTTAAAATAGATGAAGAAATACAAAAAGATAATCGGGCAGTTGGATTCCTATCGATGATCATATCAATCGCATTATCTTTTGTCATCGGCGCCGGAATTTCTTAATGCCCTTCATGAGAGGGAGTAAGCTGTGGAGAAACTTGCAAAGGTATTAATAGTTTGTTGCGGTATCTTTTTTCTATTTGGAATCATTTATATGACATTCTTCAACTGAAGCGGCCATTGTGCCGCTTCTTTTATTTGAACTCTTACAAAAGATAGAATAACATTGGTCAAATAGACTTTACGGCAGAGGAGGAGGAATTTGGTGCACTCCAAATTGATACAAAAGATTGAAGAATTATCGCTGAATGCTTTACCGGCCATGCAAACGCAAATCTATGACGGGTGGGTTGTCCGATTTGCGGATGGATATACGAAACGTGCGAATTCTATTAACCCCATCTATACGTCGAATGAAAATGTGAAAAAGAAAATATGGAATTGTGAACAATTATATTTTGCCAGGAATGATAAGGCGGTGTACAAAATGACTCCACAGGCCATGCCAATCAATTTGGATCGTGTACTGGAAGAGTCCGGGTATGTCCTTGAGGGAACAACAAGTGTCCAAGTATTTAACTTGGCAGAAGCTGAATCACCGAATGATACCAATATCATAAAATATGATCATTTACATGATGAATGGTTTCACGATTTCTGCCTCCTGAGTAATATTAATGATCACGATCAAACCATCTTTAAAAAGATGTTAGGGAATATCATTCCAAAAACCTGCTATATGTTGTTGACTGATGAGGGTGGAACGGTGACAGCAGGTGGACTGGGTGTTTTGGAAGACGAATACATAGGCTTGTACAATATCATTACCCATGAAAATTTTCGAAATCAAGGCAATGGCGCAAAACTCGTTCGTAATCTATTGCAATGGGGTAAAGAAAATGGAGCGGAAAATGCTTATCTACAGGTGATAGAAACGAACGCGCCTGCTCTAAGCTTGTACGGGAAACTGGGGTTTGAAGAAAAATATAAGTATTGGTACAGAATTAAAACGAAGGAGTAGGACCACTCCTTTCAGTATGATGACAAAGGAGGTATGGAATGGTCTCATCCCGAACCATGATTTTAAAAGAAAGTTTGACCATCACTACGAACACTCCTAGCGAATAACCGGCTTGTAGAAAAGATCCGCTAGACGCTTTAGCCAGGAGCTTGGCAGACAGGGATCGGATTTCTGAAATTTTTAAAGAGAAAATTGAAGGTGAACTGGTTCTACTCTAATTTGTCTGCAGTCTGTAAGGAGTGGAACCACTCCTTTTCTTTGTTTCCCTTTAAGGGTTTCATCCAATATTCCCTGTGGTTTGTACAGAATATTATTCAGTCATCTTACTCATGAATTCGGCAATTGTAAGAAAATCCCGATTGTATTATAATGATTAAGAGTATTGAGAATATTCAGAAGGAGGGGGCAAATGAGCAATAAGCCTTGGCAAGCTATTTATCCGGAACAGATACCTGCTGTTTTGTCGTACGAAGATAAACCTCTTTATTCTTTTTTGAAGGAATCAGCCGAAGAATTCCCTGATAAAGTATCGATTCATTTCCAGGGAAAAGAATTAACCTTCCGGGAAGTGTATGAATCTGCTTTAAAGTTTGCAGCCTATTTAAAAAGTATCGGTCTTCAAAAAGGTGAACGCGTTGCCGTCATGCTTCCTAACTGTCCTCAGGGTGTCATAAGCTTTTTTGGGATTTTGATGGCCGGCGGAGTCGTGGTTCAAACGAATCCAACCTATACGGAACGTGAATTAGAATATCAAATGAAAGATTCCGGAGCGAAAATAATTTTAGCGATGGATATTTTATTTCCCCGTGTTTCTGCAGTGGCATCAAGAACAGAAATAGAACATATAATTGTAACCGCTATCAAGGAATATTTGCCATTCCCGAAAAATCTTATCTATCCTTTTATTCAAAAAAAGCAATACGGCATTGTCATCAATGTGGAGCATGAAGGGAATCATCATTTATTTTCCGAAATCATGAGACGAAGGATCACTGAAGAAGTCACTGTGCCAATCGATGTGGATAATGACCTTGCGCTTTTGCAATATACAGGTGGGACAACAGGCTTTCCCAAAGGGGTCATGCTTACCCATAAGAATATGCTTGCGAATACGAAAATGTGCAATGCATGGCTTTATAAAAATAAGCGCGGTGAGGAAAGGATCCTTGCGATACTGCCTTTCTTCCATGTGTACGGTATGACTACAGTCTTGGTTCTATCCGTCATGGAAGGGAACACCATGATCATCATGCCAAAATTTGATGTCCAAGCGACGCTAAAAACCATCCAAAAACAGAAACCGACCATGTTCCCAGGAGCGCCAACGATGTATATCGGCCTCTTGAACCATCCGGATATCGCCAAATATGACCTTTCTTCCATCAATGCATGTATAAGCGGTTCTGCATCATTGCCCTTAGAGGTCCAGGAGCAGTTTGAGAAAATTACCGGCGGGAAGCTTGTTGAAGGCTATGGTCTTTCGGAAACCTCACCGGTGACACATGCTAATTTCATTTGGGATCAGCCGCGCGTAAAAGGAAGCATTGGACTGCCTTGGCCAGATACCGACTCGGTGATTCTGTCCCTGGAAAACTTTGAAGAGCTTCCTCCGAATGAAATTGGAGAGATTGCCATAAAAGGACCACAGGTCATGCAGGGATATTGGAAACGTCCGGATGAAACGGAAAAAACCTTTAAAAATGGCTGGCTGCTTACAGGCGATCTGGGTTACATGGATGAGCAGGGGTTCTTCTATGTCGTCGAGAGGAAAAAGGATACAATCATTGCAGGCGGTTTCAATATATATCCACGTGAGGTGGAAGAGGTGCTATACGAGCATGAGGCCATACAGGAAGTGGTTGTTGCAGGTATCCCTGACCCATATCGCGGGGAGACCGTCAAGGCCTTTGTTGTACTGAAAAAAAATGCGAGGGCCACTGAAGAGGAATTGAATGAATTTGCCAGAAAGAACCTGGCTTCCTATAAGGTGCCGCGCAGCTATGAATTCAGGAATGAACTTCCAAAAACGACGATAGGAAAGATCCTGAGAAGAGTCCTGATCGAGGAAGAAAAGAAAAAAATATCCGAGGAAAGAAAAGAAGCGTAAACAAGCACCCCTAATAACGGAGCAGCGAAAGAGAGCTCCGTGTTTTGCAGAACGGCTGGACAACCTATGGATGGGGACTGTACAATGAACATAAGTGGAATGTCAGGACCCTTAGAAGTTTTGCTTGACAGTAAAGGGGCGTCATTTTATGATAGAAATATGAATGATGGTTCATTCATTTTCTGAAAGGGGACATCCAGTGAAAAGCAACAGACCTAAGTATACTCAAATTATTGATGCGGCCGTTATCGTCATTGCCCAAAACGGGTACTATCAAGCACAAGTATCCAAAATCGCCAAGCAGGCAGGAGTAGCGGATGGAACCATATATCTTTATTTTAAAAATAAAGAAGATATCCTAATTTCATTATTCCATGAAAAGATGGGCTATTTTGTGGAACAGATCGAAGAAGAGATAAAAGGAAAGACCACTGCTTCGGATAAACTGCATGTGCTCATCCAAAAACATTTTCAAAACCTTTCAGAAGACGTGAATTTAGCAATTGTCACTCAGTTGGAATTAAGACAGTCGAATAAAGAATTGCGCCTAAGAATTAATGATGTGTTAAGAGGGTATTTAAATTTAATCGATCAAATCATTATAGAAGGAAAAGAAAACGGCGAATTCCTGCCTGATTTAAATAATTTACTTGCCAGGCAGATGATTTTTGGAACGATTGACGAAACAGTGACGACCTGGGTCATGAATGAGCAAAAGTATTCGCTCCCAGACCTTGCCCCAGACGTTCACCGCCTTCTGATTGGCGGCTGCGGCCTGAAAAGTTAACGATTTAAATAGAGGATGGGCAGCCATCCTCGAAAGAATCGGTTAATTCTGCTTCCAGTTTAATCGGGAAGTGATACATATTAAATTTTCGAAAAAGTTTGACTAGTATGCCTGGAGGGATTGATATGGAATATCTTAAGCTTTCTGTCGAAAATCATGTGGCTTTTATAACGATTGATCATGCACCTGCAAATGCACTTTCTTCGGCTATCATCGGAGAGCTTTCACAGGCCTTCGAACAAATTGAGAATGATGGCGCCGTACGGGTTGTCCTTCTTCATGGTGAAGGAAGATTCTTCTCTGCAGGAGCAGACATTAAGGAGTTTACGGAAGTGAAAGACGGGAAAGCTTTCGAGAAGCTGACCAAGAATGGGCAATCTGTATTTGAGAAAATTGAATCTTTTCCAAAACCGGTCATTGCAGCCATCCATGGGGCGGCCCTTGGCGGAGGATTGGAGCTGGCGATGGCCTGTCACATCCGTTTGGTAACCGAAAGGGCTAAACTGGGTTTGCCTGAGCTGCAGTTGGGCTTAATCCCTGGATTTGCTGGGACCCAGCGTCTTCCACGTTATGTGGGCATGGCAAAGGCAGCTGAAATGCTGTTTACAAGTGAACCGATTTCAGGTACCCAAGCTGTACAATGCGGGTTGGCGAATCATGCCTTCACGGATGAAGACCTGATTCCTAAAGCTAAGGAACTAGCCAATAAAATTTCCAAGAAAAGCCCGCTGGCTTTAAAGTCTGCCATAGAGTTATTAAATTATTCCAAGCATGATTCCTACCATAAAGGTGTGGAAAGGGAAGCCGCCCTCTTTGGCCAAGCTTTCGATACTGCTGATGCAAAAGAAGGAATCGGCGCTTTCATTGAAAAAAGGGAAGCTGTATTCAAAGGGAAATGATGAGTAGAGTATAAATAATTATTTTTATATATCATGCAGGATTTTGATGAAATCTGTAGAATACAATACTATATATCAATAAAATTCATAATCTTCAAAACTCAAATCATTCGGGAGGTATTATCGTGAACATTTATGTACTGCTGAAAAGAACATTTGATACAGAAGAAAAAATTACGCTATCCAATGGGAAAATTAATGAGGATGGAGCAGAATTCATCATTAATCCATACGATGAGTATGCGGTTGAAGAAGCAATCCAGGTGCGTGATGCACAAGGCGGCGAAGTAACGGTTATTTCCGTCGGAACCGAAGAGGCTGAAAAGCAATTACGTACGGCGCTGGCAATGGGTGCTGACAAAGCCGTATTGATTAATATAGAAGACGACATTGAAAATGGCGACCAATTCACGACTGCAAAAATTATCGGCGAATACTTAAAAGATAAAAATGCCGATTTAATCATTGCAGGGAACGTTGCAATCGATGGCGGTTCTGGACAAGTGGGGCCACGCGTTGCCGAAATTTTAGAGATTCCTTATATTACTACCATTACTAAGCTGGACATCGCAAATGGAAATGTAAGCGTTATCCGTGATGTAGAAGGGGACTCTGAAACGATCGAAGCATCCCTTCCATTGTTGGTGACAGCTCAACAAGGGCTAAATGAACCACGTTATCCGTCATTGCCGGGAATCATGAAAGCGAAGAAAAAAACGCTTGAAGAATTGGAATTGGATGACCTGGATTTAGAAGAAGAAGATGTTGAGGCAAAAACAAAAACGATTGAAATTTACCTTCCTGCTAAAAAAGAAGCTGGAAAAGTATTGGACGGCGAAATCGGTGATCAAGTAAGCGAACTTGTTCAATTATTACGAAGCGAAGCAAAAGTGATTTAATCGAAACGGTACTTTTTCAAGATAACAAAACACGACAAAAAGATAAAATAGTGCACAGGAGGTTTTTATAAATGGCTAGAAAGTTTCTTGTATTGGGCGAAGTTCGTGACGGTTCACTGAGAAATGTATCATTTGAAGCTATCGGTGCGGCTAAACTTGCTGCAGATGGCGGGGAAATTGTAGGTGTCTTAGTTGGTGACAGTGTTCAAAATTTCGGAAATGAATTGATCCAGTATGGGGCAGACCGGGTTGTTGCAGTCGAAAATGATCAATTGAAACAATATACTTCAGATGGTTATGCGCAAAGCTTGCTTGCCGTCATCGAACAGGAAAAACCAGAAGGGATATTCTTTGGACATACGGCCCTAGGAAAAGACCTTGCACCAAAATTGGCTGGAAAGCTTGAATCAGGTTTGATCTCAGACGTTACATCCATTGAAGAAGAAGGGGGAAATATCGTTTTCACCCGCCCGATCTATTCCGGTAAGGCATTTGAAAAGAAAATTGTTACAGATGGCGTGATATTCGCGACAATCCGTCCGAACAATATCGAACCATTAGCGAAAGATGAGTCCCGCTCTGGTGATGTTTCTACATTAAGTGTGGATATCAAGGATTTACGTACAATCATTAAAGATGTTGTTAGAAAAGCGAGTGAAGGGGTCGACCTTTCAGAAGCGAAAGTGATCATCGCTGGTGGCCGCGGCGTGAAAAGTGAAGATGGTTTTGAACCATTAAAGGAACTGGCACAAGTTCTTGGCGGAGCGGTAGGAGCTTCCCGTGGAGCATGTGATGCAGATTATTGCGATTACTCTTTGCAAATCGGGCAAACGGGTAAAGTCGTAACACCGGACCTTTATATCGCCTGCGGAATTTCCGGTGCGATTCAGCATTTAGCGGGGATGTCGAACTCCAAGGTTATCGTTGCGATCAATAAAGACCCGGAAGCTAACATATTCAATGTGGCTGATTATGGAATTGTCGGAGACCTTTTCGAAGTCGTTCCGTTACTTACGGAAGAATTCAAAAAACTTAAAGTTAACGCGTAATAGAAACAATATAGATGAGGGGCAAGACATTTGGCATAAGCCGATACATGTCTTGCCCCTTTATTTGGCCTGCATATTTACTCTTTTTTTGGACATCCTACCACTGAAGCAAAATATTAGCATCGATTCGAGCAACAATGGTATACTGTCTTTAGTTATTTGAGTAAATTTGAGGAGGAAATATATATGGCAATTATAAATGCAACTGACCAAACTTTCACAACAGATACTAGCGAAGGTGTCGTTCTTGTAGATTTTTGGGCTCCATGGTGCGGACCTTGTAAAATGATCGCTCCTGTTCTTCAAGAGCTTGATACTGAAATTGGCGATACAGCAAAAATCGTAAAAGTGGATGTGGATGAAAACCAAGAAACAGCTGGAAAATTCGGTGTCATGAGCATCCCGACATTAATCGTGCTTAAAGACGGTGAAGTGGTTGATAAGGTTGTTGGTTTCCAACCTAAAGAAGCACTTGCTGAACTTATTTCAAAACATGCGTAATAGTAGGTTAGCTAAAAAAAGCTTCAAGTCTGCGGACTTGAAGCTTTTTTCGCTATCTTGATATATAATAATTGTAAAAAAGGGAGAACAGGAGGCTGAATGCATGAATCAACAAATAAAGAATAAACTTGCCCTTCTTCCCGATCAACCTGGTTGTTATTTAATGAAAGATCGTCAGGGAACGATCATCTATGTAGGCAAAGCGAAAGTGTTGAAAAATCGTGTCCGTTCTTATTTCACGGGATCGCATGACGGAAAAACATTCCGGCTCGTGAATGAAATTGAGGATTTCGAATATATCGTCACCTCTTCCAATATCGAGGCTCTTATTTTAGAGTTGAACTTAATCAAAAAACATGACCCAAAATATAATGTCATGCTAAAGGATGATAAGACGTATCCCTTCATAAAGCTGACTGCGGAACGCCACCCACGTCTAATCATTACGCGAAAAGTCAAAAAAGACAAAGGTAAATATTTCGGTCCTTATCCGAATGCATTTGCAGCTAACGAAACGAAAAAATTGCTTGACCGCATCTATCCCCTAAGAAAATGCAATACTTTACCGGATCGCGTTTGTCTCTACTATCACCTTGGCCAGTGCCTAGCCCCGTGTGTTTATAATGTAGAGGAACAGGAATATAAAAAAATGGTGGATGATATCAACCGGTTCTTGAACGGGGGGCATACTGAAATAAAAAAAGAACTGACTGAAAAAATGCTGGAGGCATCAGAAGATCTCGATTTCGAGAGGGCCAAGGAGTTCCGTGACAAAATTGCCCACATCGATATTACGATGGAAAAGCAGAAAATGATGACGACAGATTTCATCGACAGGGATGTATTTGGTTTTGCCTATGATAAAGGCTGGATGTGCGTTCAGGTATTTTTTGTCCGGCAGGGTAAATTAATAGAAAGGGATGTTTCACTTTTTCCTGTCTACGATGAACCCGAACAGGAACTTCTTACATTCCTCGGTCAGTTTTACGAGATTACGAACCACTTTAAACCAAAGGAAATCTTGCTGCCTGAATCAGTGGATGCCGAAATGGCCGAAGGGCTGCTTGGTGTCAAAACGATTCACCCGAAACGGGGAGCGAAAAAAGACATGCTTAAATTGGCGAATAAAAATGCCTCCATCGCGCTTCAGGAAAAATTCTCTTTGATAGAAAGGGATGAAGAAAGAACGATCAATGCGGTGGAAAACCTCGGGAAGCAACTGGGTATCTACACTCCGCATCGAATTGAAGCTTTCGATAACTCCAACATCCAGGGAAGTGACCCAGTTTCCGCTTTAGTCGTGTTCATTGATGGAAAGCCGGAAAAAAGGGAGTACCGCAAATATAAGATCAAGACGGTCCAAGGGCCTGATGATTATGAATCGATGCGTGAAGTGGTCAGAAGAAGGTATTCAAGAGTATTGAAAGAAGGGCTTCCGCTTCCGGACTTGATCATCATTGATGGCGGAAAGGGACATGTCGAAGCAGTTCGGGATATTCTGGAAAATGAATTGGGCCTTGATATTCCACTTTCAGGCCTCATTAAGGATGAAAAGCATAGGACCTCGCAATTGATGATCGGAAATCCGCTTGAAATCGTACCTCTTGATTCACGGAGCCAGGAATTTTACTTATTGCAAAGAATTCAGGATGAAGTGCATCGGTTCGCGATTACGTTTCATCGCCAGCTACGCGGGAAAAATGCGGTTCACTCCCAGCTTGATGATATTCCAGGAGTCGGGGAAAAGCGAAGGAAGCAATTATTAAGGCATTTTGGATCATTGAAGAAAATCAAAGAGGCGACGGCCGAGGAAATCATGGAAGCTGGCATGCCAAAAGGGGTAGCCGAGGGAATCGTTAGAAAATTACAAGAATAATCTTGCTACCGATAAATCTCTATGCTATGATTAAAAAGAATTTTTAACTAGACAACTTAAAAGTGCTGATAGAGGTGCGGAATTCAAGAGTAAAAACCTGGAGAAGTATGAGCTTCCATGAAAGGTTTTGAAAGGGGATGACGCCGAAGGAAGACAAGACTCATACCTTGTTTTCCTGGTCCGACATTTAATAAATGGCGGATTGTCAGGGTTTATACCCTGGAGAGCTATCTCACTGTGTTTACAGTATTTAGATATGTGATCACAGCAATGAGATATTTCTCATTGCTTTTTTTATTGCCTAAAAAGGTAGAGAGGGTGCATGGGGATGGCATTAATCGTTCAAAAATTTGGCGGAACATCCGTCGGAAGCGTAGAAAAAATCAAAAATGTTGCCAATCGGGTAATCGAGGAAGTGGAGAATGGAAATGAGGTAGTCGTCGTTGTTTCAGCGATGGGGAAAACCACGGATCAATTGGTTTCCATGGCGCGGGATATTTCCGGAACCCCGAGCAAGAGGGAAATGGATATGCTATTGACTACGGGGGAACAGGTAACGATTTCCCTGTTAACGATGGCATTGATTGAAGAAGGACATGAAGCCATTTCATATACTGGCTGGCAGGCTGGCATGCAAACGGAATCCGTTCATGGGAATGCCCGGATTTTAAACATCGATGCCACGAGGATCCAAGCTCAGCTTCAGAAGAAGAAAATAGTGGTCGTGGCCGGTTTCCAGGGGACCGATGCAAATGGGGAAATTACTACCTTAGGGCGAGGCGGTTCCGATACGACGGCGGTTGCTATCGCTGCAGCGCTGAATGCGGATAGATGCGATATTTATACGGATGTAACGGGCGTTTTCACAACGGACCCCCGCTACATAAAAGGCGCACGGAAACTCCAATCCATTTCTTATGATGAAATGCTGGAACTTGCCAATCTGGGGGCGGGCGTCCTTCATCCAAGGGCTGTCGAATATGCAAAAAATTATCAAATACCGCTTGAAGTCCGTTCAAGCATGGAGAGAGAATCAGGAACGATCATTGAGGAGGAAGCAACTATGGAAGAAAACTTAATTGTACGCGGGATTGCTTTTGAAGACAGTATTACGAGGGTCACCATATATGGTTTGCCCCAATCACTTGGTGCATTATCCACAATCTTCACGACACTTGCGAAAAACCGGATTAATGTGGACATCATCATTCAAAGCATGACTGCCGAGGATACGACGAATCTATCTTTTTCCACAAAAAGTGAAGATACGGAAGCGGCCTTGATTGTGCTGGAAAATAATAAAGAACAATTGGGATTCGACCGAGTCGAAACGGAGAGCGGATTGGCCAAAGTATCCATCGTCGGTTCTGGAATGGTATCCAATCCGGGAGTGGCTGCCGAGATGTTTGAAGTGATGGCCAATACAGGCATCCAGGTGAAGATGGTCAGCACATCTGAAATTAAAGTTTCCACTGTCGTCAATGAAAAGGAAATGGTGAAGGCGGTTGAATCTCTTCATGAAGCATTTAAACTAGGTCAGCATGCAAATGTGCTAGCGTAAGTGTCTGAGTCCAATAAAAAACAGACTTCCGGTAAAAAGGGTAAGTCTGTTTTCAGGGCTCATTAGATTGGATCTCTGGGATCCCATTGGATGGTGAATATCACTTTTTTTGCGCGGCGTTTGATTTCTTCCGTTGATTCGCTGAGGAATTTTTTTTGCAGTGTAAACTGCTCGGCAAGGAAACCGGCTTCAAGTTGGAAGTGACAATCAGGGTGTAAATCCAAGCGGCGGCTGATTATTTCACCTGTCAGGGATAATTCCATCTCGTGTTTCGTATATTTCAAGATTTCTAGATTGCCCCATCCGGCGCTTTGGAAAAATTCAATCACTTCCTGATCGCCATTCAATGGGAATTTTCTTGCTAATTGTTTACCTGCCCAATAGAGGATTTGATTAGAGTCTTTTCCGAGAATATCGTTCAATAGAACTTCTCTGATTAATTCGTATCCGAAAGCTGGAACCAGGAATTCTTCAGTTGTTTGAATTTCTTCAGTTTGAATCTCTTCTTCTATCGCAGCAGCAATATTTTTTTTCATAATTTATCGCCTCTTTCTGTAAATCTATTATAAACGTATTTCTTTTGCAAATTATACTGTTTTTTATTTATTTAAATAACAATTGGAAAAAAATGAGAAATTATACCGAGATATTAATAGGTAAATGAGAAATTTATTCAAAATATCATCTTGACAAACAAAAAATAGCCAATTTAATCCAATAAAATCTATTCTGAAAAAGAGATTTCTTGTATCCGTTTTCTTGACGCACATAGAAGTCAGGAGTAAAATGGACATGTCACATAATTGTAAAGGAAGTATAGAGGATTTTTTTTTGACTCTATACTGTATTTTCACGCGGAGATAAAAGGTAGCCACCAGTTTATCTTTGCATGATTTTTCACAAATTAAGGGGGGGCACTTAGTGGCAAAAAATCGTGAGTTTGGGAATCGCAGGCTTCATTCACTTCTAGGAGTAATTCCAATTGGTCTATTCCTAATTTTTCATTTATCGGTAAACTTTATGGCAACAAAAGGAGAAGAAACTTTTAATGGGGCAGTTCATTTAATTGAGTATACGCCCGTGAAGATTTTGGTAGAATGGGTCGTCATCTATCTACCGCTCATTTTCCATGCTGTATACGGAATTTATATTGCCTTTACAGCCAAAAACAATTTAGGCAGATTTAGTTTTTTCCGTAACTGGATGTTCATGCTACAACGCCTAACTGGAATCATAACGTTGATTTTCCTTGTTTGGCATATATGGGCAACTAGAATTCAAGCTGCTATGGGTGCAGAAGTTAACTTTGACATGATGGCAGAGATTTTCTCCAGTCCATTCATGCTTGTGTTCTATATTGTCGGTGTTACCTCGGCAATCTTCCATTTTGCTAATGGATTATGGTCATTTGCTGTGAGCTGGGGTCTTACAGTTTCACCAAGATCGCAAAGAATCATGACTTACTTTACATTGATCGTTTTCGTTCTTCTTACTTATATCGGAATCAGCGCAATTTTCGCATTCGTATAAGAAGATAGAGTTCATTTATAAGAATTAGGAAAAACTTAGCTTGGCTAATGGAAATAAGGGAGTGACAGAATTGGGTAAAGGTAAAATAGTTATCGTTGGTGGAGGTCTAGCTGGTTTAATGGCTACGATCAAAGCAGCAGAGCTGGGACAACAGGTTGATTTATTTTCTTTAGTGCCTGTTAAACGCTCTCACTCAGTTTGTGCCCAAGGCGGAATCAACGGGGCAGTAAATACAAAAGGTGAAGGGGATTCTCCATATATCCACTTCGACGATACAGTTTATGGCGGAGATTTCTTGGCTAACCAACCGCCGGTTAAAGCGATGTGCGAAGCAGCACCATCAATCATCCATATGTTTGACCGTATGGGTGTTATGTTCAACCGTACTCCGGAAGGTCTACTTGATTTTCGTCGTTTCGGTGGTACTCAACATAGCCGTACAGCATTCGCTGGTGCAACAACTGGTCAGCAATTACTTTACGCATTGGACGAGCAGGTTCGCCGTTATGAAGTTGAAGGCCTTGTAACAAAATATGAAGGCTGGGAATTCCTTGGAGCTGTCATCGATGATGAGCAAACAGCACGCGGAATCGTAGCTCAAAACCTGACTTCAATGGAAATCAAATCATTCCCTGGAGACGCAGTCATCATGGCGAGCGGCGGCCCTGGAATCATTTTCGGTAAATCAACTAACTCAATGATCAATACAGGTTCAGCAGCATCCATCGTTTATCAACAAGGTGTAAATTATGCTAATGGTGAGTTCATTCAAATTCACCCGACAGCAATCCCTGGAGATGACAAACTTCGTCTAATGAGTGAATCCGCTCGTGGTGAAGGTGGACGTATCTGGACATATAAAGACGGAAAACCTTGGTATTTCCTTGAAGAAAAATACCCTGCTTATGGTAATCTAGTACCTCGTGATATCGCGACTCGTGAAATCTTCGACGTCTGCATGAACATGAAGCTTGGCATTAATGGTGAAAACATGGTTTACCTGGATCTATCACATAAAGATCCGAAATTACTTGATATTAAACTTGGCGGAATCATTGAAATCTACGAGAAATTCATGGGCGAAGATCCTCGTAAAGTTCCAATGAAAATTTTCCCTGCCGTTCACTATTCTATGGGCGGACTTTGGGTGGATTATGACCAAATGACTAACATCAAAGGTTTATTCGCTGCAGGTGAGTGTGATTACTCACAACATGGCGGTAACCGTCTTGGTGCGAACTCACTTCTTTCTGCAATCTATGGCGGTTCAGTCGCTGGACCGAATGCCGTTAAATATATTGAAGGCCTTGATAAAACTTCAGAATCCATTCCTTCTTCATTGTATGAAGGGTACGAAAAACAAGAACAGGAGAAATGGAATGAAGTCATGTCTCTTGATGGTAACGAAAATGCGTACGTCCTTCACAAAGAACTTGGTGAGTGGATGACACAGCATGTTACTGTAGTTCGTTACAATGACAAGCTGAAAGAAACGGATAACAAGATTCTTGAGCTGATGGAACGTTACAAGAAAATTAACATCAATGACACGGCTAAATGGAGTAACCAAGGAGCTGCGTTCACTAGACAGCTGCAAAACATGATGCAATTGGCTCGTGTAATCACAATTGGTGCGTTAAACCGTGACGAAAGCCGCGGAGCGCATTACAAACCTGATTTCCCAGAACGTAATGATGAGGAATTCATGAAAACTACTATGGCAACATTCAAAGGCTTGGATCAAGCACCTGAATTCCATTATGAAGATATTGATGTATCACTGATCGCACCGCGTAAACGTGACTACACTACGAAACACTAAAGAGGGGGAGCAAAAAAATGGTTGAAACTAAATCTGAGACTAAAACAGTCCGTTTTATAATCACTCGTCAAGATACACCGGATTCAGCTCCTTATGATGAGGAATTCGAATTAGCGTACCGCCCGAATATGAACGTAATTTCCGCTCTAATGGAAATCCGTCGTAATCCGGTAACTGTACAAGGCAAGCACACTACAGCAATCGCATGGGACATGAACTGTCTTGAAGAGGTATGTGGTGCTTGTTCAATGGTTATCAATGGTAAACCAAGACAATCATGTACAGCTCTTATCGATCAATTGGAGCAGCCGGTTCGTCTTGCTCCAATGCGTACATTCCCTGTCGTTCGTGACCTGCAAGTCGATCGCAGCCGTATGTTCGACTCATTGAAAAAGGTAAAAGCATGGATTCCAATCGATGGAACGTACAATCTTGGACCGGGACCGCGTATGCCAGAAAAGAAACGTCAATGGGCTTACGAATTATCTAAATGCATGACTTGCGGTGTTTGTTTGGAAGCTTGTCCGAACGTAAACAGCAATTCAGACTTCATGGGGCCACAACCATTATCACAAGTTCGTTTATTCAACGCACATCCAACAGGTGCAATGAACAAAGCGGAACGTTTAAATACAATCATGGGTGATGGAGGACTTGCAAACTGCGGTAACTCACAAAACTGTGTGCAGTCATGCCCTAAAGGCATTCCATTAACGACTTCGATTGCAGCGTTGAACCGTGATACGACGATCCAACAATTCCGTAACTTCTTCGGCAGCGATGAAGTTTAATAATGAACATGAAAGAACCTGTATCTTATGATACGGGTTCTTTTTTTCTCAATATAGCTGAGATTGATGTGTAAAATGATTGGCGTCACCCGGCAAATGCTGAATGATTCGATTAATGAAGTGAGTATGATCAATTTAAGCAGCTTACAATATAAAATACTTTTCATTATGGCTGTTTTCTTATAAAATGAGTGAATAGTCATTCATTTCAGAAAGGGTGTGCACAAGTTGGGCAGAATATCATATATCGATAATATAACGGAGTGGATCAATGATTTTTCCTTTAAACATGAGATTAAGGTCCGCTTTTCAGAAACTGATATGTTTGGGCACTTGAATAACACGATTCCTTTTACTTATTTTGAGGAAGCACGGATTGAGTATTTCAATAGCATGGGATTCATGAAGGATTGGACCTCTGCTGAATGCGGTGAGATGCCGGTTGTTGCTAACTTACAGTGCGATTACTTGAAGCAGGTGTTTTTCAATGATCGATTGACGATCCATGTGAAAGCTGACCATATCGGAAATTCTTCAGTGGATATACATTATATGGGGACCAAACAAGATGGTTCAATTTGTCTAACGGGCAGGGGGACGATTGTACAAGTCTCCAAGGCAACGGGAAAGCCGATACCTTGGACGGAAGAGATGAAGCAATCGATGTGCCATACTGTGCTGGAACATTCCTAAAAATATTTCCATTTAGACAAGTAAAAGAGTCACTCCATTGCCCCAGCCGACATACTATATCTTGACTAAATAGACACCCACTCCGGGTTTTATGCTGGTGAAGGCAAGGAGGGTAACATTACTTGAAGGAGAACGAATTCACTCATAAGCCACTACTCACCAAAAGAGAAAAAGAAGTATTTGAGTTACTAGTACAAGACAAAACAACAAAAGAAATCGCAGGTGAATTGTTTATTAGCGAAAAAACAGTTCGAAACCATATTTCGAATGCGATGCAGAAGCTTGGAGTTAAAGGACGTTCGCAGGCAGTCATAGAACTCCTTCGTATGGGAGAACTTAAGCTTTGATGTGTTAACTTTTAATACGTAAGCCTTATAAATATTTTCTCTCCCGTTCATTGGCAGCATATAAGGAAGGGCAAAACAATCTGGTTGTTTTGACTTCTTTGGATGCTGCTTATTTTTTTGAAGGGTTTTCAATATGATTCCAGGTAATCAATCTTGAAAATCATTTCACTTTCATCCAAAATGGTAGTATGATAAGTTTCATGAAGTGGGGAGCTGTGTGTATGGATGAAGAGAAGCAGGCGGCATATGTAGCCGATATCGAGAGGGAATTGCGCTATGTATCGTCATGGCTTAAGCAAAGGGGAAGAGAAATTCTCCATGATTATAAAATTACCATTCCTCAATTCGTGGCTTTGCAATGGCTTTTTGAATCAGGAGACATGACGATTGGCGAATTGTCCACGAAGATGTTTCTCGCCTTCAGTACAACGACGGATCTGATTGACCGCATGGAGAAACATCAGCTTGTCCAGCGTGTCAGGGATGAAAAGGACCGGCGTGTGGTTCGAATTCACCTTCTTGAAGAAGGTGAACGGATAATCGAAGAAGTGATTAATAAACGGCAGCAGTACTTGAGCGGCGTATTAGTCAATTTTAACGAATCTGACATCATGTCCCTCAAAGGGATTCTAGTGAAACTACATCAAGAAATGAAAGAAAAATGAGGCGAGTTTTTTGAAACAACCGATAGGCATCATTGATTCAGGGGTAGGCGGTTTGACAGTGGCTAAAGAAGTCATGCGTCAGCTTCCAAATGAAAATATAATTTACTTAGGTGATACAGCAAGATGCCCTTATGGGCCGAGGACCAAAAAAGATGTCCAAACCTTTACATGGCAAATGACGAGGTTTTTGATGAAGAAGGAAATAAAAATGCTGATCATCGCTTGCAATACAGCGACTGCAGCTGTACTGGATGAGATCAGGGCAACACTTCCGATTCCGGTGTTGGGTGTCATCCATCCAGGGGCAAGGGCGGCTTTGAAAGTTTCTGATTCCTTGCATATAGGCGTTATTGGTACGGAAGGCACGGTGAAAAGCAAAGCATATGACGACGCGCTTGCCTCCATCAATTCCGATGTGAAAGTGGATAGTTTAGCATGCCCGAAATTTGTCCCGATCGTAGAAAGCGGGGAGTTTGAAGGGGGTATCGTCAATAGGGTCGTGGCACAAACCTTGAACCCGTTGAAGAAAACGAAGATCGATACATTGATCCTTGGCTGTACCCATTATCCGCTGCTGGGGCCTGTAATCTCTTCCTATATGGGGGATGAAGTACAAGTCATTTCCTCTGGGGAAGAAACGGCCCGTGAGGCAAGTGTCATTTTGGATTACTATAAATTAATCAATAAAAGCAAGCTCCGCCCAGTTCATCGCTTTTATACAACCGGTTCCAAAGATATGTTTGGTTCCATCGCGTCGAGTTGGCTCGGTATTCATGTCAATACCATCGAAACAATTAAAATCGATCACTTATAAGACTTCCATTTGGAAGTCTTTTTTCTTGTCTTGAACAGACGGTGTTAGTATCGATACGGTGATTATGAGCCATATATCAGATTCATATTTTGGAACAAGAATTCCCTATCAACATAAAGCCTGCTATGTCTTTTCAAGAAGTGCGAAAGGGAAAGAAGGATATGCCGAATTTATGAACGAAGATGTAGGTGATGTCATCGGAAGACAGAAAGAAGGTTCAAGAACCTGTCTTGTCGGCGGTGCAGAAAGAGTGAGTGATTTCATCAGGGAAACGCAGGGGGATGAAATGATTCTGTCCATCATTCCGATTACACTTGGGGATGGGAGCTGATTGCTCAATCAGAAGCTGACAAAGATGCTGCAATACGGGCAAGATGCCGGGCTCCATATCAGAGAGAAAAATAATTGGTCTATTTTCCCCTAGGGCTCGTATAAATAGGAGTACAAACTGTCCTAGGAGTGATTTTATGTCCAATAAATCAAAAGTAACAATGGTTGTGACCATTCTGGCATCTTCTTTTTGGCTTTCGGGCTGCGGATTATTTGGCGGTGAAGAGAAAAAGGAAATCGATCCACCAAAGGATGTTTCATTAGTCGAGGATGAATCTTCATTGAAAGAAACAGAAACGAATGGTGAGGAAAAGCCAGCGGCTGATGGAGAATCAGGCGCTGTTGAATCGAAAACGGTGAAGACGGAGTTATATTTAATTGATAAAAGCGGGTATGTGGTTCCGCAGACATTGGAACTTCCTAAATCGGAAGCTGTCGCTAAACAGGCCCTTGATTACCTTGTCAGTAATGGACCAGTCACGGATAAACTTCCAAACGGGTTCAGGGCCGTCATTCCTGCCGATACCCAAATAAGCGTGAATATTAAAGACGGAGTGGCTGTGGCGGACTTTTCGCCGGAGTTCAAGAACTATCAGAAAGAGGATGAACTTAAAATCCTTCAAGCCATTACATGGACCCTGACACAATTCGACTCGGTCGATAAAATCCAAATGAGAATCAATGGAGAAGATATTTCCGAAATGCCGGTCAATGGCACACCGATAGATGAAAACATCTCAAGGTCGTCAGGAATCAATATCGATACGAGTGACGTAGTCGACATTTCCAATACAAAAGCACTAACCGTTTATTATGTAGGCGGTGACGAGGAGTACACCTATTATGTTCCGGTGACGCGCAGGATCAGTGAAACGGTGTCTGATAATGTAACGGCGGTCATTAAGGAATTAACGAAGAGTCCTTCAGGTTCTAGCCTGCAAACAGGGTTCATGAGTGATGTAGCTTTACTTGACGAGCCTAAAGTGGCAGAAGGTAAGGTAAGCCTCAATTTTAACGAAAATATCCTTGGAAGCTTTAAAGAGAAAAAGGTATCACAAGAAGTCCTTGATGCCTTGGTCCTTTCTTTAACGGAACAGAAAGGAATTGAAAGCGTTGAAGTGCAAGTGCAGGGCAGCGCAGATGTTCTTAATGAAGATGGAAAGAAATTATCCGAACCAGTGGTACGTCCAGAGAAAGTCAACACAGGAAGTTTTTAAGGAACGATATTATATTGGAAATAGCACGATGAGACAGCCTGACGCTGTCTCTTATTTTTTTGCCTCCAGAATTGCATTAGATGAAAACTAATACCCCTGCCTGGCAATTTCTCGTATCGTGAGAAAGTTTTTACATAAATAAATTTTTAAAAGGGGAAATTACTTTTAATAATGCGATCAATGGGGGGGATATTTTTGGATCAAAGGGTAATTCAAGCTGTACACATCTATGTTTTAATCATTATGAATACAGGATTCATGGTACATGTCCTGCTCCTTCCCAATATCTTGACTGCATCTCAACGCGATGCATGGATAAGTGTCATAATAAGTGTTGTTCCTTGTATCGTTTGGACCCTATTTATTTTTTATATTTATAAAAAACTAGATAAAGAAGATATAATCGATCTTCTAAAAAAATGGTCTACACCTTTGGTTACAAATATTTTCACGATGGCATTTGGGTTGTACTTTGTAATGAACGCATTCATTACCGTCAAATTTACAGTGATTTGGGCAAAAGCTAATTACACTCATGACATCCCAAACATCGTAGTCGTCAGCCTATTCACTTTTATTTGTATTTTTGCAACGTATAAAGGAATACGCACCATAAGCACTTTGGCTCTCCTGTTTCTTCCGTTCGTCACTTTTTTCGGGATATTTGTGGGGCTGGGGAATACGACTAATAAGAATTACGAATTATTGTTCCCGATATTAGAAAGCGGGTATCGCAATACTCTAAATGGTATTTTGTATACGAGTGCAGGATATTTAGAAATGATCGTTTTTTTATTTTTGACTCCTTACCTGAAAGATAAGCTAAAAGCCAAGTGGATTTTATTAGTTGGTGTAATTTTAATCATGCTGACGTTAGGACCACTCATGGGAGCGATTGCAGAATTTGGTTCTGTGGAAGCGGTGAAAATGAGGAATCCAGCTTATGAACAGTGGAAGTTGTTAAGGTTTGGCTATTATATCACTCGACTCGATTTCCTTTCCATTTTCCAATGGCTATCAGGTTCCATGATTCGAATAAGTTTATGTTTATTTATAGGATATAAATTAATCTCGAATTCAAAACATCAGAAGTGGATACTGCTTTCCTTATATTTAATGATTGTTATTGGAACGCTCATCCAGTGGGATGCCACTTCATTTTTTTATTTTATATATAAATATTTCTTTCCAATCAGTAGTCTGTTTCTCTTGAGTGCTGCAATTATACTGTTATTTCTTATCATAAAAAAAGGAAAAGGAAAAGGTGAAACATTATGAGGAAGGGAAAATTGAATGGAACACCTTCTTGCATTGGCCAAATCCAAAAATGGTTCGATCATTCCTCTGATGTTGATTTAAGAACAAAAACATTTGATCCCGAAGGTCGTTATTTGTTGGGGTTTTTATATGCGCCAAACTTAGTGGATATGCAATTTATCAATGAAGTGATACTGCCTACAATATCAAAAGCGATCCAAGAAAATGGGGAGTTAACGATTGATCGATTAAGCAACATTATGGAGATCGGTACGCTAAAAAAAGACTCCGATATAAAAGGGGAAGTAGAAAGCATTCTTTTTTCAGGAGACCTAATCATTATTAATGAATCTTCTGATGAAATTTACTATACCCCATTAGCTAATTCCCCTAAGCGAAGTCCGGAAGAATCCAATATAGAATCTTCCATTCGCGGACCTAGAGATGGATTTGTTGAGAATATATCGGATAACATGTCTTTAATTCGCCAAAGGTTAAAAACGTCAACACTTAAATGCATTGAATATACAGTCGGGGAAAGAAGTAAAACTAAAATATTGCTGCTTTATATAGATGACATTATTAATCCCTCAATTCTTTTGGATATTAAAAAACGATTGGATTCATTAAAGGTCGATATCATAGTCAGCAGTTACCAAGTTGAAGAGCACCTGTATGATACTCAATTTTCCATCTTCCCTTTAATGGATTATATCGGTCGACCGGACTATGTTGTTGAATCCTTGAATCAAGGGCGCTTTGCCATCCTGGTGGATGGGAATCCCACATGCTTGATCGGACCGACAAGCATTAATCAGTTACTGTATGCTGCTGATGACGCGCATGCAAGCTTTTTTTACATCAGTTTCATGCGCGTTCTTCGTGTAGTCGCCTTATTTGTAGCGGTTACGTTACCTGGTTTTTTTATAGCGTTAGTTTCCTATCAATTCGACCAAATTCCCTTTTCGCTTCTTGCGACGATTTCAATCACGAGACAGGGATTGCCGATCCCTGCTTCGTTGGAGGCTTTCATGATGATCATATTGTTTGAGCTATTTAAAGAAGCTGGTCTTCGCCTGCCAAAAGCTGTAGGTCCGACGGTTTCTGTATTGGGTGGGTTAATCATAGGTGATGCAGCGATTCGGGCAGGGCTGACTTCCCCCTCCATGCTTGTAATAATAGCTGTTACCGTTCTCGCAAGCTATACCTTAATCAATCAGAATATTGCTGGGAATATCGTTCTTATAAGGTTATTCATATTTGTGTGTTCAGCGTTTTTAGGCTTGTTTGGATTCTTCATGGGAATATTCCTTGTCTTGATTGTTGTGGTTTCGTTGGAAAGTTTCAGCCAGCCTTTTGTGAATCCACTTTCCAAGCCAAATAAATCGGATATGTTAAAAGTCTTGTTCAGGCTTCCGTATGGGATGTTAAAGCAGCGGAATCATGCTATACAGTCCACTGATAATGAACCTCAAAAGGAGTCAAACAAATGAGAAAGCTAATTGCAGTCATGGTTATTGGCTGTCAACTTTTACTGACGACAGGATGCTGGGGAATGAAGGAAATTCAAGCCCAAACATATGGAACAGCCCTAGGGATCGATTATAAAGAGGGTGAATTCATCTTATACTTTCAAGCGTTGAATTTTGCGGATATTGCAAAACAGGAGGGGGCAGCTATATTACAAGAAAAATCTAATGTTGTCATTGGGGAAGGTAAAGGGAAAAGTATCGAGGAAGCATTTACCGAATTAGAACAACATGCGGCATTACCGCTTTATATCGGGCATATTAACTCCTTCATTTTAAGTGAGCGTGTAATCAAGAATAAAATGAAGGATTTCATTGAATATGTAGGAAAAGAACCCTTATTGCGATACAATTCATGGCTGTTCGTTACGAACGAGGATATTAAAAAGGTGTTTAACAGTGATAGTTTCTTTAATCTTCCTAACATATTCACGATCATTCAAAGGCCAGAGACTGTTATTAATGAGAACTATTTCATTTCCCCGTTAAAATTCAGTGAACTGGTTTCAAAGTTTTATCAACCGGTCGGTTCCATTTTAATTCCCTCTTTGGTCATAGATGAGCATCATTTCTCAGGGAGCGGGAAAGGAAAGAAGATACCAACGTTGAATGGCGGCTATGTTTTATCAAAACAACAATATAAAGGGTTCGTAAGTAAACAAGATTTGATAGGTTTAAAATGGGTTGAAAACAAGGCGACAGTCATGTTTTTCTCCCTGAACAAACAAAAGGTAAGTGTTGAAATCATGGACCCCAAAACAAAAATCATAGTATTGGAACAACAAAAGAAACCTTTATATGAATTAGAGGTTAGAGCAAATGGAATATTGAAACAAAATATAAATAACTTGGATATGAAAAAAATCGAAAAAAAGGTAGAAGCAAAAGTTAAGCAAGATATTTTGAAGACATTGGAGACGGGGGGGGAAATCAATACAGACCTATTTAACATAAGTGAAAAGGCATACAGATACCATGTCAATAAGTGGGATAATAAAATGATTAATGCCTTTGATAAGACTTCAATAAATAACATAAAAGTTAATATCCATATTGAACATAGTGAAAATTACAAACGTTAGTTTATAAGTTTCAGGTTATTGCAGATGAGGGAGTTGTGTTAGACTTAATTTATCTGGAAAATTCAGCGGCCTATTGATCATGAAAGGCGGCGCTGAATTCGTCCGTTTGGCACTGGAGAAAAAGCGGCTTTTACATATAACGAGTTACAGCAAATTCTTTCTTAGCCCGAAAAAAGCTCACATGCCGATAAAATGAAAAAGGGTGAAATGAAAAATGAAGACAGTAATCATTGCAACGAAAAATAAAGGAAAAGCAAAGGAGTTCGAAAGCTTATTCTCTGCTAAAGGATATGAAGTCAAAACACTTCTTGATGTACAGGATGCTCCGGATGTTGAGGAAACAGGGACGACCTTTGAAGAAAATGCGATCCTGAAGGCAGAGGCCATTGCCCATCAGCTAGGCCGTTTTGTCATTGCTGATGATTCCGGATTGATTGTAGATGCATTGGAGGGCCGTCCAGGCGTATATTCTGCGCGCTATGCTGGAGAGTCCAAGAGTGATGCAGCAAACACTGAAAAAGTCCTCCGGGAACTGGAAGGCGTGCCAAAAGAGGATAGAACGGCGAGGTTTTATTGCGCCTTGGCACTAGCGTCACCCAACCAGGAAACGATTACGGTATCGGGAACGATGGAAGGCTTGATTACAGAACAGCCTTCAGGAGCGAATGGATTTGGTTATGATCCCATCTTTTTTGTTGAGGAACAGGGTAAAACAAACGCCGAATTGACAAAAGAGGAAAAAAACAAAATCAGCCACCGTGCGAATGCATTGAGGGCTCTAGATGAAAAACTTGATCTATTTCTTAAAGGGGAAGAAGGAATGTGACGATGAAAGTGCTAATAATGAGTGACAGTCATGGCTTAACTCACGAAATCAGCATGATTGCCGACCGTCATAAACAAGAGGTTGCTGCCATGATCCATTGCGGTGATTCAGAGTTGGAAAGAAATGACCCTCACATGTCGGAGTTCTTAGCTGTACGCGGGAATTGTGACTATGATTCGGGATATCCGAATGATATTGTGGAGAGTATCGCAGGCAAGCGTTTCTTCCTTACGCATGGACACCTCTATAACATAAATATGACCTTGATGAACCTATCTTATAAAAGTGAAGAGACAGGGGCGGATATTATTTGCTTTGGTCACTCCCACGCTGCAGGCTCCGAATTGATTGACGGCAAGCTCTTCATCAACCCGGGAAGCATACGTCAGCCGCGTGGACGAAAAGAGAAAACCTATGCCATTTTGGAAATCGGAAATGACCAACTTGAAATCATCTATTATGACCTTGAAGGAAAAATCGTAGAAGAACTAAGAAATGCTTATCAAATGGGATGACTTCATGTATAATGAACAGGAAGCGTTTTTCCCCGCTTCCTGTTCATAAAAAAAAGAAAAAACTTTTTATGAAAAACCGTTGACTTTCTTTTGATATCCTACTATAATAAGAAGTGTCCTAAGGGAACAGTTAAGGTAATACATAAGTTTTACCGCAACTTATATCATAAACGTCTCAGTAGCTCAGCTGGATAGAGCAACGCCCTTCTAAGGCGTCGGTCGGGAGTTCGAATCTCTCCTGGGACACTAACTAAAAAAAAGCCAAAACCTTTTAAGGTTTTGGCTTTTTTTACTTTTGGCTTAAGTCAACGAGGGTCATTTCAGTTTGCTATCCTTTTAACTGTTAAAGTTCGTATGACGACAAGAAGTTTTTTATTTCATATTTATCGCAGGTGGATGACCTTTTATGTCGAACTTGTTATAAATAAGGAGATGTTTAAATGAATAAAGATAGATTATTCAAGTTCATTCAAACTTCCACTCGGGGCAATTTCTTCTCAGTCGAAATAACCGAAGATGGAACAGAAGTGGTCCAATTAGCCAAGGAGTTAGAAAAAGAAGGAAGAATCAAGTTAAGGGAATGCACACGAAAAGAACAGGGTGTTTATCTGGAAGGAATACTTAAGTTTGTGCCTAGCTAATACTTAATGAGCCCCAACGGAGGACTGATATTAGGAATTTCATATGCTCCACAAACTCAGGCATCCATGATTGGATGCCTGAGTTTGTATCTGATTTTAAAGTAAAGTTGATTGGAGCGGGTGTGAGAGACTCCGGGCGAAAAGTGCGTCCAAGGGAGACCTCACAGGCGCAAAGGGCGCCAAGGAGGCTCCCGGACCGCCCGCGGAAAGCGAGTGGCTAACGTTCGAATTTTACAAAAATCAATGATTATCGAGTTTGTCTACAAATTCAGGTATCCATGATCGGATACCTTTTTTCTATATCAAATTCTATTTAATGTTTGGAGATTTTTTTTAATGATTTCACGGTTTTTGATTATTGCCGTATTCAATTCTTCGACGGGTGAACTTTTATCATCTTCTAAACTAAGCTGCATCCCACTTGATTGGTTTTGTATAAGTAATTCAATCGTATCGCGTAATTCTGGCAGTGATACATTGAATTGTTCAGATAAATGTTGTAATGCCTTGTGTAAATCGGTGTTATGGATTGATGGAACAATCGAATCGTTTTCATTTTTCAATAATATATCCTCCTCTAAAGCTTATTCACGCTTATATAGCATATTATTGGGGAAATTACGCTTATTATTCAATAAATTATATCGGCATAGTACCATGGGAATCTACTAATGGATGGTGTATTTGTAAGCCGGCTGTGTGTTAATGAAGCCTCTGGCCATCAAGGGCATCTTTAGATGATTTGCTGGAATTAAATCAGAAAAAACATTGACATAATGTAAACGAATTAATATTATGTTTATTATATTATAAACTTTATAGGGAAGTGTTTGTTTTATGAAGGACGCTGAAATGTTTTGGAACGCCTCTCAGGATGAGCTTAAACAAGGGTATATAGAAGGTGAGAACCAATTTGTTTGTTTGCTGTGCGGAAATGCAGTTGAAAAGGGGATAGTATATCCGAAAGATGGGGTTCTTTATGAAGCAAAGAGGTATATGCGAATTCATATTGAACATGCACACAGCTCCGTTTTTGAATATTTGATTGATCTCGATAAAAAACTTACAGGCCTTACGGACCATCAAAACCGGCTTCTTCGTCTATTTTACCAAGGGAAGAATGATGCTGAGGTTCAGGAGGAAATGGGGATTGGCAGTCCGTCCACCATTCGGAATCATCGTTTTGTGTTGAAAGAGAAAGAGCGTCAGGCTAAGTTGTTTTTAGCCCTGATGGAACTTTTGAAAGATAAAGATGAACATGCACCGGCATTTATCCCGCTTCATCAAAAAGCGACGATGGTTGATGATCGTTATAACGTTACCGAGGATGAAAAGGTGACTGTACTGAAAAAATACTTCCCTAAAGGCAGTCAGGATGCATTAAAGTCTTTCCCGCCGAAGGAAAAACAAAGGCTGATCATTCTCCAAGAAATTATGAATCGTTTTGAAAATGATCGGAAATACGAAGAAAAAGAAATCAATCAAATATTGGGTACCGTTTATCATGATCATGTTCTTTTGAGAAGATATTTAATAGAATATGGATTCTTGGATAGAAAGCCTGATGGGAGCCAATATTGGCTGAAGAAATGAGGAGGCAAGAAAGATGGATCGTAAAAAAGAATTGAAGCAATTATATAAAGAAACGAAAGTTGAAGCAGGTGTGTACCAAATCAGAAATACGGTAAATAATAAAGTTTTTATCGGAAGCACCAGGAATTTAAAGACGTTGAAGGGGAAGCAATTTGAATTGGAAGTCGGAACGAACACCAATAAAGTGCTGCAGGGTGAGTGGAACCAATATGGGAAAGATGCTTTTTCTTTTGAGGTACTGGAAGTATTGAAGCCCAAAGATACAGGATTTTTTGATGTTAAACGGGAATTGAAAAAGCTTGAAGAAATATGGATGGAAAAAATTCAGCCATACGAAGAACGGGGATACAATAGAAAAAAATCCACTGACTTGTAAGTGGCCTTTAAAACAGGGAGTCGTTTGTGGCTCTTTTTTTTGTGGGAAAATAATCAGGGGATCTCACTTGTTGTAAGTTTTTAAATGGTTTAAGCTAATAATGAGGGTCCTGTTCATGAAATGGGGGGAAACCCGTGGAGGACCTTCACTAAATAATTAATTTTAGGAGTTGCGAATGAAAAAAATAGGATGGACCATAACGGGGATAGGAGCAATCATAGCGCTGGGGGCCTTACTTTATCCTTTGGATGTTATTGATAAAACTCTGTGTATATATTTATTGCTCGGCGGTGCGGGGCTAATGTTTGTCGGGTCTATGTTCAGGGCCTTTTCGCTCCTGAAAAGATGATTGATTTAAAGGTTGATCAAAAAACATGGAGAAAAACCAATTGAAGCCCGGCAGCATCTGGCTAATGAACGCACCTTTTTAGCTGGGTAAGAACGGTGATAGCGGGGTTGGTTTTCTTGCGACAAGCCGCATTTTACGATTGGTAGGCATCGGGATCCCGGGTTGATCTGATCAGTATCATGCTGGGATGTTTGCATGTGTATGGGGCCTTGTGATTAGTGTTGGCGATGTTCGGTTATCTTCAGAAGAAGCGGCAAATCAAAGAAGGGAATTCCGGCCCTAGAGTGCGCACGTTATTCTAATCGCTATTTTTATGGTCATATTGTTATCGTTGATCATTTTATATTTTTTTTTTTCATAAAAGTGTAAAACTGTCCTAACATGTAAAGGGCAGTTTTTTCAGTTTCTACTATTAATATACTTATTCTTACATGGTTATGGAAAGATTTCTTCCATTATATAAAATCGATTAAAAACCTTATAAAAATATTTCATTCAGTATTGTATACGTCAGCTATGGTAAAGCTTAGGTATGGCTAGGAAAAGAGCGGTCAATTTTTGCCTTCCTTGAAAAATTACATATTTATCCTCCATCAGTTTGTGAATAAACTTCACATGGGAAATGCTAGCTTTAAAACTCTTCAAAGTACTTTACTTTATTCAATTTCAATCCCGTTTTAAATATTTGTTTAATTTCGATTTTGTGAGATATGATAAAGAGGAACTAAAAGGAGGTCATTAACATGGTTGATATCAGAAAAGGTGAAAGTTCTTTTTTTGTCGAAGAATCTGGTGAGAAATTAGCGGAAATTACATTCTTTAAATCAGGTGATGATGAAATCACGGTCGATCATACCGTTGTTTCTGACGAGCTGCGCGGGCAAAAGGTAGGAAATGCCCTTGTTGAAAAGGTAATAGGATTCGCAAGGGAGGAAAAACTGAAGATTGTTCCGGTTTGTTCGTTCGTTCAAAAACAATTTGAAAAACATGAAGAATACGAGGATGTATTGGCTAAATGAACCAGAGGGCTGGACCAGGGGAATTCATAACACCTGTGTTCAGCCCTTTGTCATTTTTAGATAATCTTAACCCCTTCAATTTCCAAGAAAAAAATAGTAAACGCCTTTCCGCCTACAGTGTTGTTCGCATTTAATATAGGGGAGGTGCCAGGATGGCCATCAAATTACAAACCCTATTGAATCGCGCAAAGGAAAATATGGGAGGCGGTATGAACCCGGTCGTGAACGAGACGATACTTGAAGTGGTTAAATTAGCTTATGAAGCGGGAATTTTTGTTCAAATAACGGCTGGTTATCGAAGTTTCCCAGAACAAAATGAATTATATGAACGAGGCAGAACGAATAAATCAATGCCTATCGTGACTTATGCCAGAGCGGGCCAGTCCTTGCATAACTATGGACTTGCTGTAGATTTTGTCATTATTAGTGATGACGGCAAGCGAACATTATGGACAGAGGACGAAAAGTGGACAAGGGTGGCAGCCATAGCAAAATCCCTGGGACTTGTTTGGGGAGGGGATTTTGAATTGTTCCGTGATTTTCCGCATCTTGGAATGTCAGGCGGTTTATCCACGAGAGATCTTCAAAAGGGATTGAGGCCGAATCTTGTATCGAGAGTGGCGTCAGCGAACAGTGAACGGGAAAATGGATGATCAGCCATTTGAGAATCTTGTGACTGGCATCATGTGGGTAGTGCGCGATATTTCAGTGGAGAAGTTCGTTATCACTTTAATAATTTTAATGAGATATCTTACGTTTTGAAAAATTAAATATTGAAAAAACTTTTTTTATAGAATGTGGTCATGATAGGTATGTAAGCGGATACAACAAATCTTTCAATTTAGAATTATCAAAAAATTTCAAAAAACCTGTTGACTACTACCTGAAATACACGTAAGATAATCACAAATACAAGACATCAAACATAAGCGTTTCGAAAAATATGAATAATGCGAAAAGCATTGAA
This sequence comes from Peribacillus sp. Aquil_B1, assembly GCF_022603275.1. Taxonomy (NCBI): domain Bacteria; kingdom Bacillati; phylum Bacillota; class Bacilli; order Caryophanales; family Bacillaceae; genus Peribacillus; species Peribacillus sp. Aquil_B1. The sequence goes on from NZ_JAKXEE010000001.1 coordinate 714,767, forward strand.
GAGGATAAGTAGTCTTTTAAAAAGGCAGTCACAGAGAGCCGGGTAGCTGAGAGCCGGTATTGTCCCGAAAGATGAACTCACCTTGGAGTTTCAGCTTGAACGTCAGACTAGTAGGGCTGAACGGGTGCGTACCAGTACCCGTTACCAAAACAGAGAATAGTGTAGGCTATTCAAAGTGCGCATGGAGTTTCATGCGAAAAAGGGTGGTACCGTGGAGTGGCTCATCAAGCCTTTTCACCCCTTTAACTTGCCGAGTGCAAGTACATTTGGGGTGAAAAGGCTTTTTTGTATGCATAAAAAGCTGAAAATTCTGAATCTTAGGAAATATTCAATAGAAAAGCGAAGGAGGTTTTTTACGAAATGACACAAAAGTCAGTTGTTGCTGATCGGAAAAGCGGAAAGACACATTATAGTGGTGCCGAATTTCTGCTGAATGCATTGAAAAAGGAAAATGTTGAAGTCATCTTTGGTTATCCGGGAGGTTCTGTGTTGCCGATTTATGACAAACTTTACAGTTCAGAACTTTTTCATATTTTGACAAGGCACGAACAAGGTGCGATTCATGCAGCGGAAGGATACGCCAGGATTACCGGCAAGCCAGGGGTGGTCATAGTCACATCCGGTCCAGGGGCAACGAACATTGTCACCGGTTTGGCTGATGCAATGATTGACTCTTTACCGCTTGTGGTAATTTCGGGTCAGGTAGCTACCAGTGTAATTGGCTCAGATGCTTTCCAGGAGGCTGATGTACTGGGGATTACTACCCCGATCACAAAACATAACTATCAGGTAAGGCGGCCGGAAGACCTTCCGCGCATTATAAAAGAAGCTTTTTATATCGCTTCCAGCGGCCGGCCCGGTCCAGTATTAATCGATATACCCAAGGATATGGCCATTATAGAAGGTGTATCGACTGATGAGGAGCCAGAAATGAATCTCCCGGGCTATCAGCCGACGACCAAGCCGAATTACTTACAGATCAGAAAGCTTGTTGAAGCCGTAAGCGGGGCGAAAAGACCGGTCATTCTTGCAGGAGCAGGTGTCCTGCATGCAAAGGCCTCCCATCTATTAAAGGAATATGTCGAGCAGCAAGGCATTCCCGTCGTCCACACTTTATTGGGTCTTGGGGGCTTTCCGGCGGAACATCCTCTCTTTATCGGAATGGGTGGTATGCATGGCTGCTATGCAGCAAACATGGCGTTAGCGAAATGTGATCTATTAATCAATATCGGTGCCAGGTTCGATGATCGATTGACTGGGAACCTGGCGAAATTCGCACAGCATGCAACGGTGGCCCATATCGATATTGATCCAGCGGAAATCGGTAAAAATGTGCCGACAAAAATTCCGGTCGTCGGAAGTGCCAAGGAAGCGCTGGCGGAGTTGATTGCGCAAAATGGCAAGAAACCGGAAATTGACGAATGGACAACACAGCTGACTGCATGGAATGAAGAGTTCCCATTACGTTATACCCATGAAGAAGGGGTATTGAAACCTCAGCGGGTCATCCAGATGCTTCATGAAAAAACGAATGGGGAAGCCATTGTTACGACGGATGTTGGACAGCATCAAATGTGGGCAGCGCAATACTATCCATTTAACAAACCGAATTCATGGGTCACTTCCGGTGGATTGGGGACAATGGGCTTTGGCTTACCATCGGCTCTCGGGGCGCAACTGGCGAATCCGAAAGCGACGGTGCTTTCCGTATCGGGGGATGGTGGATTCCAGATGTGCCTGCAGGAACTTTCAGTCATTGCCGAAATGAATCTGCCAATCAAAATCATCATCGTCAACAACGGGGCACTAGGGATGGTAAGACAGTGGCAGGAACTCTTTCACGATAAACGTTTCTCACACAGTATTTTTCAATCGCATCCGGATTTCGTGAAATTGGCCGATGCTTATGGAATTCCGGGATACAAAGTGACGACGGAGGAAGAAGCAAGCAACTGCCTGGATGTAGCGTTAAAGACTGATGGTCCAGTGTTGATTGATTTCCGGGTAAAACAAAACGAAAATGTCTTTCCGATGGTAGCGCAAGGAAAAGGGCTTGATGAAATGGAAGGAGTTTAATCAATGAAGGGAATTCTTAGCCTCACCGTGAATAACAGGCCAGGCGTCCTGAATCGGATTACGAACCTGTTCACGAAAAGAAATTATAACATTGAAGGCATGACTGTCGGACCTTCCGAACAGGATGGCATTTCAAGGATGACCTTCGTGGTCGATGTTGATGACGAAGCCGTCATTGAACAGATCACCAAGCAATTGAATAAGCAGATCGATGTTTTGAAAGTATATGATATTACGAATCAATCGATTGTGGCGAGGGAACTTGCACTCATTAAAATATTGGTGACAACACAAACCCGAGCCGAGATTTATTCAGTCATCGAACCCTTCCGAGCTTCAGTTATTGATGTCAGTAAAGATAGCCTGACAGTTCAAATCACAGGGGAATCGGATAAAATCGAAGCCTTCATTGAACTGATCAAGCCATATGGCATCAAGGAATTGGCAAGGACAGGGACAGCCGCCATCCCGCGTGGAATGCAAATTGCACACGCTAAGAGTGCGACAATCGTATAAAACAAAAAAAAAAACCAAAACAAAAAACAAAAAACAAAAAACAATGATGAAAAGGGAGATGTAATTATTATGGCAAAAGTATATTATAACGCAGAAGCAAACGAGAATTTCTTCAACAATAAAAAGGTAGCGGTCATCGGATATGGTTCACAAGGACACGCACACGCACAAAACCTACGTGATAGCGGTGTAGATGTAATCATCGGAATCAGGAAAGGTAAATCCTTCGATAAAGCGGTGGAAGACGGCTTTAATGTTTACACGGTGAAAGAGGCAGCTGAACAGGCAGACGTGATCATGAACCTATTACCGGATGAAACTCAGCCGAAAGTATACCAAGAAGAAATCAAACCGGTATTGCGTCCAGGCCAAGCGTTAATGTTCGCACACGGATTCAACGTCCATTTCAATCAAATCGTTCCTCCGGCAGACGTAGATGTATTATTAGTCGCTCCGAAGGGTCCGGGACATCTTGTTCGCCGTACATATGAACAAGGTGCAGGGGTGCCGGCATTATTCGCCATCTATCAAAATGTTACGGGTGAAGCAAAAGATTTGGCCCTTGCGTACGCCCGGGGAATCGGCTCTTTAAGAGCTGGCGGTTTGGAAACTACATTCCAGGAAGAAACGGAAACGGATCTATTTGGAGAGCAGGCCGTACTTTGCGGCGGATTGACTGCCCTTGTAAAAGCTGGATTCGAAACCTTGACAGAAGCTGGATACCAACCGGAAGTAGCATATTTCGAGTGTTTGCATGAACTTAAATTAATCATCGACCTTATGTATGAAGGCGGTATGGAAAACATGCGCTATTCCATTTCTGACACAGCTCAATGGGGAGATTTCGTTTCTGGACCACGCGTTGTGACGGAAACTACGAAAGAGGCAATGAAAGCGATCTTGAAAGACATCCAAGACGGTGAGTTCGCTAAAGGATGGATCTTGGAAAACCAAGCGAATCGTCCAGTCTTCAATGCGATCAATAATCGTGAAAACCAACATCAAATCGAAGTGGTTGGCCGTGAATTAAGAAAAATGATGCCATTCGTAAAACCTCAACAAAAAGAGAAAGAAGTGGTAGCCGTTGCGAAAAATTAATATATTTGAAACTACACTTCGAGATGGCGAGCAATCAGCCGGTGTAAATTTGAATTTTACCGAAAAACTTGAAATTGCTTATCAGCTTGAAAGATTGGGTGTTGATATTATCGAAGCCGGTTTTCCGGCAGCATCCAAAGGGGATTTCAACTCCGTACAGGAAATCGCGCGCAAAATCAAAAACAGCTCTGTCACAGGGCTGGCGCGTGCTGTAAAAGGAGATATCGATGCAGCTTGGGATTCATTAAGGGGCGGGGAAGAACCAAGGTTGCATACTTTCATCGCCACTTCGCCCATTCATCGTGAATATAAGTTGAAAATGTCGAAGCAGCAAGTGATTGAAAAGGCAGTTGAGATGGTCAAGTACGGGGCAGCGCGTTTTCCGATCGTACAATGGTCTGCAGAAGATGCAAGCCGTACAGAACTTGACTATTTGGCTGAAATCGTTGAAGCGGTCATTCAAGCTGGTGCCAAGGTCATTAACATCCCGGATACTGTTGGATATGCAGCGCCAATCGAGTACGGAAACATTTTCAGATACCTTCGTGAACATGTTCCTTCTATTGATAAAGTTAGTTTATCCGCACACTGCCATGACGATCTTGGAATGGCGACGGCCAATTCATTGGCTGCCATCGAAGGCGGAGCTACGCAAGTCGAAGGTACAATCAACGGAATTGGTGAACGTGCCGGAAACGTGGCGCTTGAAGAAGTGGCCATGGCACTCTACATCCGTAAAGATTTCTATCAAGCGGAAACGGGTCTTGTATTGAATGAAATAAAAAGGACCAGTGATTTGGTCAGCCGCCTTACGGGAATGCAAGTACCTGCTAATAAAGCCATTATTGGTGCCAATGCATACGCACATGAATCTGGCATTCACCAGGATGGCGTGTTAAAAGAAAAAACGACATATGAAATCATTTCACCTGAACTTGTCGGGGTTTCGTCCAATTCACTAGTTTTAGGAAAGCATTCAGGACGCCATGCTTTCAAAGAAAGATTACAAGAGTTGAATTTTACGGTAACGGATGAGGAAATGAACTCATTATTCATTCAGTTCAAGGAATTGGCCGATAATAAAAAGAACATGACGGATGAAGATATCGTTGCGCTGGTGCTTGAAGAGAAAGCGACGGATATCAGTTTTTATGACATGATTTCCTTACAGATTTCCCATGGTACCCATCAGACGGCGACAGCGACGGTCACACTGAAAAAAGGCGATAATGAAGAGATTCAGGAAGCGGCTACAGGTGCAGGAAGTGTAGAAGCCTTATATAACACGCTTGAAAGATGTTTGGGCAGCGAGATCAGCTTGCTGGACTATCGAATTCAATCGGTGGGCGGCGGAATGGATGCCCTTGCTCAAGTTTTTGTGAAAATTGATTATAACGGTGTAGAAACAAGCGGCAGGGGTCTTGATCAGGACGTCTTGGAAGCATCCGCCAAAGCGTATTTGAACGCTGTGAACCGTGTGATCATCATGAAGGAACTGGAAGAAAAAGCAGTATTACAATAGGAAGGGGAGATTTCGATGAAAAGGAATATTGCGGTGCTTCAAGGAGATGGCATCGGGAAAGAAGTAACAAGAGGCGCTGTAGAAATCCTCGAAGCCGTTGCCCAAAGATATGGACACGATTTTGAATTTCAATATGGTGAGATTGGCGGCGGGGCCATCGATAACACAGGTTCACCCCTGCCGGATGAAACAGTGGAGATTTGTAAAAACAGCGACGCGGTATTATTAGGGGCCGTTGGAGGACCTAAGTGGGATGACCAGCCTGCGCACCTAAGACCGGAACGAGGTTTGCTGAAAATCCGAAAAGATTTGAATCTTTATGCCAACATCCGTCCAATCAGCTATTATTCCAGCTTGTCGGAATCTTCTCCTCTTAAAAAGGAATTCATTGAAGATGTGGATTTCGTGATTGTCAGGGAACTAACTGGCGGCCTTTATTTCGGAAAGCCAAGTGAGCGCGTTGAAAAAGAAGGAAAAGAGGCGGTCGTCGATACCCTTTTCTACCAGAAAAGCGAAATGAAGCGCATCATTGAACTTGCTTTTGCATTAGCATCGGATCGCAAGAAAAAAGTAACTTCCGTGGATAAAGCGAATGTTCTTGAATCCAGCAGGATGTGGCGTGAGACGGCTGAAGAAATTGCCAAGGAGTATCCGGATGTAATCCTTGAACATATGCTTGTTGATAATGCAGCCATGCAATTGATCAAAAACCCTAAACAATTTGATATTATCGTGACGGAGAATATGTTCGGTGATATTTTAAGCGATGAAGCGTCGGTATTGACTGGCTCGCTTGGAATGCTTCCTTCCGCCTCCATATCAACAAATGGGCCTAATCTATATGAACCGATTCATGGCTCCGCCCCGGATATCGCAGGTAAAAACCTGGCTAATCCGATTGGGACGATTTTGTCAGCGGCTTCCATGCTGCGTCTATCCTTTGGTTTGGAAGATGAGGCGAAAGCCGTTGAGCAGGCGGTGGAAAGGGTCCTTGAATATGGCTTAAGAACAGGCGATATCGCAAATGGCCATCCAAATATTACGTCCACTTCAGAGATGATTGCAGAAATAAAAGCAAATCTTTTAGACCAGGAAGCCATTTCCAATATCATGGGAGCTTACGCATAAACTTCTTTCACGGCCTAACATTAGGCCGTGTTTTTTAAAAAAATACAGAATTGATCGAGGTGGGATAGTGATGGGAAAGTCAATAATAGAAAAAATATGGGATCGCCATATTGTAAATGAAGAGGAGAATAAACCGGATTTAATTTATATAGACCTTCAATATATTCATGAAGTGACCTCTCCGCAAGCATTTGAAGGGTTGAGATTAAAAGGACGCACAGTCAGGAGACCCGACCGTACTTTCGCGACAATGGATCATAATGTGCCAACCGTTAATCGCTATTTCATCGAGGATGATATTGCGAGGAAACAACTAGAGGCGCTTGAGCAAAACTGTAAGGAGTTCGGTATTCGCCTTGCTGATTTAAACAGCCCGGATCAAGGTATCGTTCACGTTATCGGGCCGGAATTAGGGCTTACACAGCCAGGGATGACCATTGTCTGCGGAGACAGCCATACTTCCACACATGGTGCGTTTGGCTCGATTGCGTTTGGAATCGGTACGAGTGAGGTCGAGCATGTTTTGGCTACACAAACCCTTTGGCAAACGAAACCGAAAACATTAAAGCTTGAGGTTAATGGCAAGCTTGGTCATGGTGTGATGGCGAAAGATGTCATTTTATATGTGATTTCTAAATTCGGCGTCAATTTCGGTACTGGACATATCATTGAGTATTGCGGGGAAGTTTTCCGGGATATGTCGATGGAAGAGAGAATGACGGTTTGCAATATGTCGATCGAGGGCGGGGCAAGAGCGGGGCTGGTAGCTCCCGATGAAACAACGTTCTCTTATTTGAAAGGTCGTAAATATTTGCCGAAAGGAGAAGAGTTCGAGCGATGTGTGCAGGACTGGAAGTCACTTTCCAGTGATGAAGATGCTGTATATGACCAAGAAATCATTCTTGATGGCAGTTTGATTCCACCAATGGTGAGCTGGGGGACGAATCCTGGGATGGCTAGTGGCGTTGACGGTAAAGTGCCTACCTTCGCGGAAGATATCATGGATCCCAAGGAACTGAATCGGGCCATTGAGTATATGGGTCTTAAGGAAGGCATGCCAATCACGGAAATTCCCGTTCAACATGTTTTCATAGGATCGTGTACCAATTCGCGCATTGAGGACTTACGGCAAGCTGCAGAAATGATTGAAGGTCAAACTGTTCAAAAAGGAGTTCGGGCGATGGTCGTTCCCGGTTCACAAAGCGTCAAAAGGGAAGCGGAAGATGAAGGATTGGATGAAATCTTCAAATCTGCGGGCTTCGAATGGCGTGAGTCGGGCTGCAGTATGTGCCTGAGCATGAATCCTGACGTTGTTCCGGCCGGTGAGCATTGCGCCTCCACAAGTAACCGGAACTTCGAAGGCAGGCAAGGCGCTGGAGCAAGAACGCACTTGGTTAGTCCGGCTATGGCTGCCGCGGCCGCCATTCATGGGAAATTTGTCGATATTAGGAATTTGAAAAGAACTGAACAAGTCCATTAAGAATACGAATTAACCGGAGGTGCATAGAATGGAACCCATTACTATATATAAAGGAAGAGCGGCGGCGCTTGACCGTAAAAACGTGGATACAGACCAAATCATTCCAAAGCAATTTTTAAAACGGATTGAGCGAAGCGGATTTGGCGAATTTTTATTCTACAACTGGCGTTTTGATGAAAATGGAAAGAAACGTCCTGATTTTGAATTGAATCAGCCTCATAATCAAAACACGTCCATTTTAATAGCAGGAGAAAATTTTGGCTGCGGTTCTTCGCGTGAGCATGCCCCTTGGTCATTGAAAGACTACGGATTCGATATCATCATCGCTCCGTCTTATGCTGATATCTTTAAAAGTAATTGCATGAAAAATGGCATGGTCCCCATCGCTTTAACCCAGGCTGAAGTAAACTATTTAATGGAGAGAGTGTCCGCACCTGACTATGAGTTGACGATCGACCTTCCCAATCAGACATTGAATGATGGTCAAGGGTTTGAAACAAGCTTTGAAATTCATCCATATTGGAAGGAAATGCTCATCAAAGGCTGGGATGAAATTTCGATAACGCTTCAATATGATAAAGAGATTTCTGCCTATGAATCTCAAAAAAGGCTGTTTCGAGTATTTAATAGAAGAAGGTCATATCCCGTTCTCCTTTCTTAATTTGAAAGGATGCGGGATTTTTTTATCTGGGAAAGAAAGAAAGGTGTTCATCCGCCCATATAAATTTTGTGTTTCCTGCTATTACATGCTAAACTGTTTCTCAAAAAGCGAACGGTGAGGCGGAAAATAGGATGGATAATGAGAAAAACCCAAAGAAGGCCGGAGAAACCAAGATTATCGCCTTTCCAAATCTCGGTGAAAGGCTGATTGCAAAGGGACTGGATGAGCTTGGAAACAGAAACTTTAAAGCGGCTGCACAGCTTTTCAGCCAAGCCAGGGAGTATGCGCCCGAGAATGATGAAGTTTGCATGGGGCTAGTGGTCTCTCTAGTCGAACTTGAGCATTACAATGAGTCAAAAGAGTTGTGTATAGAGATGCTGAACAAAGGCATCGGTGACTATTTTCAGCTGATCAATATTTATTTGATGGTACTGCTGCAATTAGGCGAGCATCAGGAAATGGTCACGACGATCGAACTGCTATTTGAAGAAAGCCAAATTCCCTTTGATAAAGAGGAACATTTCGAAAAGATGCTTCAGTTCAGTAAAAGGGCACTTGAGGATAAAAAAGAGGAGAAAGAAAGGCAAAATCAACAGCTTTCGGAGGAATTGCAGGAGGATGAACTTTTTGAAGGGAAAACGGATAATGAAATGCTAATGATCATTTCAAAACTCACGAATATCAATATTCGACCATTTATCCCTCAAATCGAAAAATTTCTACAAAAAGACGAGGGACACCCTTTCTTTAAAACGATGCTCCTTAACATCCTTATCGACCAGGAATATAACGAGGAAGTGACGTTGAGGAAATTCAATCAATCGAAGTCGGTCATACCAAGTGAAATGAAAAGTTTGAAGGAGACGGACTTCTATAAGAAGGTAACCGGACTGGCCGAAGCGGAAATCAGTCAGGATAATCCGAGCTTATTTGAAATGGTCCATAGTTTGATTGAACGTCATACTTTTTTATTGTTCCCTTTAGAACCCGGACCTGAAAGCTTGCCTGCATGGGCAGCTGCCTACCATGCCTTGGCGGAAGAATACATGACCGGGGAAGTTTTCGGTAGGGACTTAGCGGACCTGTACCAGGCTGAAGAGGAAAGCATTGCGGATATTCTTTCCTATATAAAAGAAATTGAAGAAATTTCTTATCCCATTATTTAAGCTATTGCTGTTGTAACAGATTAATCCTGTGGTATAATGTAGTGGTTGTAATGTATATTCGTCTAATTTTGACGATTTCCCCAATATTTTTTGGGTATATTTGAAGGATGACTTGTTAACACTTGCAAAGCATATTCATCCAATGCTTATTATTGAAGTATATAGATTTTTTGGAGGGAAACACATGTCTGTAAAATGGGAAAAACAAGAAGGTAATCAAGGCGTACTAACAATTGAAGTTGACGCTGCAAAAGTAAACGAAGGTTTAGACGCAGCTTTCAAAAAAGTAGTGAAACAAGTAAATGTACCTGGCTTCCGTAAAGGTAAAATGCCACGTCAAATGTTCGAAAAAAAATTCGGCGTAGAATCACTTTACCAAGATGCGCTTGATATCATTCTTCCAGATGCTTATGCAAATGCTGTCGAAGAAGCTGGAATTCAGCCTGTAGATCGTCCAGAAATCGACATCGAGAAAATGGAAAAAGGCGAAAACCTGATCTTCACTGCAACTGTAACAGTTAAGCCTGAAGTTAAATTGGGAGACTACAAAGGTGTTGAAGTTGAAAAATTCAATACTGAAGTAACTGACGAAGATGTTGAAAACGAATTGAAAACTTTACAAGAGCGTCAAGCTGAGCTTGTCGTTAAAGAAGAAGGACAAGTTGCTGAAGGCGATACAGTTGTTCTTGACTTTGAAGGATTCGTTGATGGTGAAGCATTCGAAGGCGGCGCTTCAGAAAACCATTCATTGGAAATCGGTTCAAACTCTTTCATTCCAGGATTTGAAGAGCAGCTTGTCGGTCTTGAAACTGGCGCTGAAAAAGATATCGAAGTTACATTCCCTGAAGAATACCATGCTGCTGAACTTGCAGGTAAACCAGCAGTATTCAAAGTGAAAATTCACGAAATCAAAACAAAACAACTTCCTGAGTTGGATGATGAGTTCGCGAAAGATGTCGACGACGAAGTGGAAACTTTGGCTGAACTTAAAGAAAAAACAAAACATAAATTAGAGCATGACAAAAAACACGAAGAAGAAAACTTCATTCAAAACACTGTAATTGGTAAAGCTGTTGAAGGCGCAGAAATGGACGTTCCTGAAGCGATGATTTCAAATGAAGTTGACCGCATGATGAATGAGTTCTCTCAACGCATTCAATCTCAAGGTCTGAATTTGGAACTTTACTACCAATTCTCAGGTCAAGACGAAGAAGCTTTAAAAGCGCAAATGAAAGAAGAAGCTGAAGGACAAGTTCGTACGAGCCTAACTCTTGAAGCAATCGCTGAAGTTGAAAAACTTGAAGCGACTGACGAAGATGTAGAAGCTGAACTTGCACAAATGGCTACTATGTACAATATGGAAGTTGATGCGATCAAACAAGCTCTTGGAAACTTAGAAGGAATCAAAGGCGATCTTAAAATTAAGAAAGCAATTGACTTCTTGGTAGAAAACAGCAAAACAGTTGACGCAAAATAATTTTTATAAATAAGTAGATTTAAATATTTCCTTTAAAAAAACAAGGCGCGAGTAATCGTGCCTTGTTTTATACATATTGAGAATTAGTGTAAATTTCAAATATCGGTTATTTCCTGATTGATTTTTTTTGGATTTCAGTGTAGATTAGTTCTAATACCGCATATACATATTTATACAGCAAATCCTGCTTTTAAAAATCCAAAGTTTTGGGCATACTGGTAAAGGGCAAATACATATTGATTGATTATTGTACTTATTTAACAACTCGGACGCGTGAGCATTTTTGTTACTAAACTTCCAAGAACATGATAAAATGCAAAACATACTAGGGATTTTGGAATGCTTAAGTAGATGTGTGCCTAGTTTTTTTTTCATTACGATTGGGTACCGCTATGTAATAGAGTTGGAAGAGTATTTAAAGGGGTGAACGTACATGTTTAAATTTAATGATGAAAAAGGACAGTTAAAATGTTCTTTTTGCGGTAAAACACAAGAACAAGTCCGTAAACTGGTTGCTGGTCCAGGTGTCTATATTTGTGACGAGTGTATAGAACTTTGTACGGAGATCGTCGAAGAAGAGCTGGGCACTGATGAAGAAGTAGAATTCAGAGATGTTCCTAAACCTATGGAAATCCGTGAAATTCTTGACGAATATGTGATTGGACAAGAACAGGCAAAGAAATCATTGGCTGTCGCTGTTTACAACCATTATAAACGTATCAATTCCAATAGCAAAGTCGACGATGTGGAGCTTTCTAAAAGTAATATCGCCCTGATTGGACCGACGGGAAGCGGGAAAACCCTTCTTGCGCAAACATTGGCACGATTACTGAATGTTCCTTTTGCGATTGCTGATGCCACTTCATTGACGGAAGCTGGATATGTTGGGGAAGATGTCGAAAACATCCTTCTAAAGCTGATCCAAGCCGCTGATTATGATGTGGAAAAAGCGGAAAAAGGCATCATTTATATTGATGAAATCGATAAAGTTGCCCGTAAATCGGAAAATCCTTCTATTACACGTGACGTGTCTGGTGAAGGTGTGCAACAAGCATTATTGAAAATCCTTGAAGGAACGGTTGCAAGCGTTCCGCCTCAAGGTGGACGTAAACATCCACATCAGGAATTCATCCAAATCGATACGACCAATATTTTGTTCATCTGCGGCGGTGCCTTTGATGGCATCGAACCGATCATCAAACGCCGTCTTGGTCAAAAAGTCATTGGCTTTGGCTCTGACGTGAAAAAGGATGATGTTGCAGAAAAAGAATTGCTTTCAAAAGTCCTTCCTGAAGACTTGCTTCGTTTCGGATTAATTCCGGAATTCATCGGTCGTCTTCCGGTAATTGCGACTCTTGAGCAATTGGATGAAGCTGCGTTGATTGAAATCCTTACAAAGCCGAAAAATGCCCTTGTTAAACAATATCAAAAGTTGCTTGAGCTTGACGATGTTGAATTGGAATTCGAACAGGAAGCGCTAAGTGAAATTGCTAAAAAGGCAATTGAACGTAAAACTGGTGCACGTGGTCTGCGTTCCATCATCGAGGGCATCATTCTTGAAGTGATGTTCGATCTGCCTTCACGTGATGATGTTGCAAAATGTGTAATCACAGGCAGCACGATTTCGAAAAATGAATCTCCAAAGCTCGTCCTTAAAGACGGTACAACCATCAAAGGACAAGAAAAGAAAACATCTGCTTGATTTATAAGGAATAAAAAGACTGCCAGTTTATCTGGCAGTCTTTTTTGTGTCTTTTTTTCAAATTGTTGTTATTTAGGATAAAAGCGCCAAATTTTCAACACGAATTTCTTGGATAATTTCGCCCTTCCAAAGGAGATACTAACAGAAATGACAAACTAGGAGAGTGCAGGAGGGAATACGATGAATTGGACAGGATTGGCGTTGTTTATCCAGCTGTTTTTTGGGATTATTATTGGATTGTATTTTTTGAACTTATTGAAGGGCCAGAGGACACAAAAAGTTTCCATTGACCGTGATTCACGTAAGGAGATGGACCAATTACGGAAGATGAGATCGATTTCGTTAACAGAGCCATTGGCAGAGAAAGTCAGACCAAGCACATTTAATGAAATCATCGGTCAAGAAGATGGGATTAAATCTTTAAAAGCTGCTTTATGCGGGCCGAATCCCCAGCATGTGATAATTTACGGTCCTCCAGGGGTAGGGAAAACGGCAGCTGCCAGACTTGTTTTGGAAGAGGCGAAGAAAAATGGCAAGTCCCCTTTTAAGAATTCAGCCGTTTTCGTTGAATTGGACGCCACCACAGCCAGGTTCGATGAACGAGGGATTGCCGATCCGCTCATCGGTTCTGTGCACGATCCAATCTATCAAGGAGCCGGGGCGATGGGACAGGCAGGCATTCCCCAGCCAAAGCAGGGCGCAGTCAGCAATGCTCATGGAGGGGTACTGTTCATAGATGAAATAGGGGAGCTTCATCCAATACAGATGAATAAACTGTTAAAGGTATTGGAGGATCGTAAGGTCTTTCTGGAAAGTGCTTATTATCAAGAGGAAAATCAAAATATTCCCACTCACATCCATGATATTTTTAAAAATGGACTGCCGGCTGACTTTCGATTGATTGGAGCCACAACTAGAACACCAAATGAAATCGCGCCTGCGATACGCTCAAGATGCATAGAAGTGTTTTTCCGTGAACTTGACCGGGAAGAAATAATCACCGTGGCTAAGAATGCCTCAGATAAAGTGGGGATCACCATCAGTGAAAAAGGCTTGCAGTCGATTTCGGATTATGCCCGAAATGGCAGGGAAGCTGTCAACATGATTCAGACTCTTTCTGGAATATCGATTAATGAAAACAGGACTTTTATCAGAGAAGAAGATATAGATTGGATGGCCCATAGCAGCCAGCTGACCCAAAGAATGGACAGGAAAATAGAAGCGAATTCTAAAATAGGCCTTGTCAACGGTCTTGCAGTTTATGGTCCCAACAGCGGGGCATTGCTGGAAATCGAAGTTACGGTCATGGCCGCTTCTGATGAAAAAGGATCGATAAACATTACTGGCATCGTTGAAGAAGAAAGTATCGGCGGCGGAAGCGGCAAATCGATTCGCCGCAAGAGCATGGCAAAAGGTTCAATTGAAAATGTCATTACGGTTTTACGGTCGATGGGAGTGCCTGCCGATCAATTCGATATCCATGTGAACTTTCCGGGCGGAAGTCCAGTAGATGGCCCTTCTGCAGGAATTGCAATGGCCACAGGCATATACTCGGCCATATATAAAATACCTGTTGATCACACAGTGGCGATGACTGGTGAAATAAGCATTCATGGCGGCGTTAAACCGATCGGCGGTGTCATTCCGAAAATCAAGGCGGCAAAACTGGCCGGGGCAAAGAGAGTAATCGTCCCAGCCGAAAACATGCAGCCACTTCTATCTGAAATCAAGGATATAGAAATCATTCCCGTTTCGAATGTGAAAGAAGTGCTGGATCAGGCGCTGAAAAAAGAATTGATGTCGGAACAAATCCTCACAACCTTGGACCTATCAAAAAAAGAAAGTGTATAAAGGAGATGCCCCGGCTAAAAACAAGAACCGGGGCATTTTAAGGACCATATTGGCTTTCCGGACTAACGTGAAGTAAAAATAAACACGCATTCAGACGTGCTTTTTTATCTAATATTGGAGATAATAATAGCAGTCGAAACGTGTTAAGGTAAACGAATAGACACTTCTATATAAATAGGATAGAATTGTTAAAAGGTTGAGAACATGGGTAAATAGTTTACAACGACGATACTAATTAGATGGAGGTGTCAGGAAATGACTGATAAAGAAATCATCGTCCCCCTCCTGCCGCTTAGAGGACTGCTTGTATATCCAACGATGGTACTTCATTTAGATGTAGGCCGAGATAAATCGGTACAAGCCCTTGAGAAAGCAATGGTGGAAGACCATCTTATATTTTTGACGACACAACAAGATGTTTCGTTGGACGAACCAGCTGAAGAAGATTTATTTACAATGGGAACTTTAACAAAGGTAAAACAGATGCTGAAGCTTCCAAATGGTACAATCCGGGTTTTGGTGGAAGGGTTGAATCGCGCAGAAGTCATTGAATTTTACGATTATGAGACACATTATGGTGCCAAGATTAAAATATATGAAGACAGTGATGAAAAGGATGCTGAACATCAGGCATTAATGCGCACCCTACTGGATTATTTTGAACAATACATAAAAATGTCCAAGAAAATAACCGGTGAAACGTTTTCGTCCACTTCGGATATTGAAGAGCCTGGACGTTTAGCGGATATAATCGCTTCCCATTTGCCTTTGAAATTGAAGGAGAAACAAGAAGTGCTTGAGACCATTGATATGAAAGAGCGTTTAAGCCGTGTAATCGAGATCATCAATAACGAGAAAGAAGTTCTTTTTCTCGAGAAAAAAATCGGCCAGCGTGTTAAGCGTTCGATGGAACGGACTCAGAAGGAATATTATTTACGAGAACAAATGAAAGCGATCCAAAAGGAATTGGGAGATAAAGAAGGAAAAACAGGGGAAATTGAGGTTCTCAACGAAAAGATAGAAGAAGCGGAAATGCCGGAGCACATCAAAGAAACGGCACTAAAGGAATTGGACCGTTATGAAAAGGTTCCTTCCAGCTCGGCCGAAAGTTCGGTCATCCGCAATTATATCGAATGGTTGATCTCGCTTCCTTGGACCAAAGCGACCAAAGATGACTTGAATATTCATAAAGCCGAAAAAATCCTGAACCGGGACCATCATGGTTTGGAAAAGGTGAAGGAGCGTGTGCTTGAGTATCTGGCCGTCCAGCAATTGACCAATTCATTGAAGGGACCGATCCTTTGCTTGGTGGGACCGCCAGGGGTCGGGAAAACCAGCTTGGCTAAATCGATCGCTTCATCACTGAATAGGAATTTCGTCCGTATATCTTTAGGTGGGGTGCGCGATGAATCAGAAATCCGCGGACATCGCCGTACATATGTAGGGGCGATGCCAGGAAGGATCATTCAAGGCATGAAAAAAGCTGGAACGATCAATCCAGTCTTTTTGCTGGACGAAGTGGATAAGATGTCCAATGACTTTAGGGGAGATCCGTCTGCAGCGATGCTGGAGGTACTCGATCCAGAGCAAAATCATAATTTCAGCGATCATTATATTGAAGAAACTTACGATCTTTCCAAAGTTATGTTCGTGGCGACGGCGAATAATTTGGGGTCGATTCCTGGCCCGCTTCGTGATCGTATGGAAATCATTTCGATTGCAGGTTATACTGAGATAGAGAAACTTCATATAGCCAAGGATCACTTGCTGCCTAGACAGCTGGAAAACCATGGTTTATTGAAGACACAACTGCAAATCCGTGAGGAAGCTCTTACAAAAATCATCCGTTATTATACTCGGGAAGCCGGTGTTCGAAGTTTGGAGCGACAGCTTGCAGGCATCTGTCGTAAGACTGCAAAAATCATCGTGTCCGGAGATAAAAAGCGGGTCGTCATATCAGAAAAGAATGTCGAGGAGTTTTTAGGGAAAACCATGTTCCATTATGGACAGGCGGAGGTCGAGAACCAAGTCGGTGTAGCTAATGGATTAGCATACACATCGGTAGGCGGCGATACGCTGCAAATCGAGGTTTCCTTATCACCAGGTAAAGGCAAGCTGATCCTGACAGGAAAGCTTGGCGATGTAATGAAAGAGTCAGCCCAGGCTGCTTTCAGTTATGTCCGTTCAAAAACCGAGAAACTTCAGATTGATGCGAACTTCCATGAAAAATATGATATTCATATTCATGTCCCTGAAGGTGCGGTCCCAAAAGATGGCCCTTCTGCAGGCATCACGATTGCAACAGCGTTAATATCGGCCCTTACAAACAGGCCGATCAGAAAAGAGGTAGGCATGACAGGCGAAATTACATTACGCGGACGGGTTCTTCCGATTGGCGGGCTTAAAGAAAAATCTTTAGCGGCCCATCGCGCAGGACTTACGAAAATCATCATCCCGCAAAATAACGAAAAGGATATTGATGATATCCCGGAAAGTGTCCGTAAAGCATTAACATTTGTTCCAGTTTCACACGTCGATGAAGTCCTTGAGCATGCATTGGTAGGTGTGAACGAATGAAAGTGACAAGTTCAGATATTGTCATCAGTGCTGTGAAGCCTGAGCAATATCCCAATACTCCAATACCGGAATTTGCCTTGGCAGGCCGTTCCAACGTTGGAAAATCCAGTTTCATCAACAAAATGATCAATCGAAAAAACTTGGCGCGCACATCCTCTAAACCAGGTAAGACGCAGACCTTGAATTTTTATATCATAAATGAAGCACTCCATTTTGTGGATGTACCGGGTTATGGTTATGCAAAAGTATCCAAGACGGAGCGTGATGCTTGGGGAAAAATGATCGAAACGTACTTCACTTCCAGAGACCAGCTCCGCGCTGCGCTTCTGATTGTGGATTTGCGTCATCCGCCGACAAAGGATGATATCGCGATGTATGAATTCCTGAAGCATTATGACCTGCCCCGGATCGTCATTGCAACCAAAGCGGATAAGATTCCAAAAGGCAAATGGCAGAAACACTTGAAAATCACGCGCCAAACGTTAAACATGGAAAAAGAAGATGAATTGCTTCTATTCTCTGGTGAAACAGGCGAAGGCAAGGAACAAGCCTGGGGCGTCCTTAAGAAATATATGTAAAAGAAGAGGGTATTCCGCATTTGGAATACCCTTTTTTCATTTGCAACATTGCGAATCGGCAATCTCACTTTTTTCGAACCAAAAAATAAATGCCGATTGCCATCAAGGCAAATGGCCAAAACCTTTCGATGTTCGCAGTGCTTGTTTCAACAAGCCCAAATGACGATGTGATTTGATCATAGAATAAGAAAGTGATCGAGATGAGAAGTATTACCATCCCGTGAAACATTCCAGAATTTGTTTTACGTGCCCGGAGAATAAATCCCAGCGATATGATTAAAATAAAGATACCTATATTATCCGGCCAAATATCCAGATTCTCGACGATATGGAAGTGAGCCCCGAACCCCAGTAAAATGACGCCTGGCAGGATGGACTCATATTCATTGCCGCTATATGCCTGAATCAGGAAGGCTGCACCAACTATACATAATAAAGTGGGCCAGCTGAAAAAGCCTGGAAAGATTTCGATTTGGGAATGTTCAAGAAAAAAATAGAGCCCGAAACCGATTAATACGATTCCTGGGAAAATACGCTGCGTTTTCATTTTATCCTCCTATGCAATTCGATTACTTGAAGTTTTTTGCCATTTTTGATATGGTACTTTTGTACACAATGTCGAAATATGTATGTAACTTACCAATCCCGCTTAGACACCTTTTGTAGCATTTCGGGCGTTTAACTGTCTTTTCATGGTAGCATACGTTTTCATAAACTGTTCATATTATTTGCGTAAAACCATTTTAGTACATGGTATAATAAATTTACATGAAAAATTTTGGGGGTGCAAAACAAAAGGATGCATATTCTAGCGGTTGGTATAAATTACAAAACTGCCCCTGTAGAAATTCGGGAAAAACTATCGTTTAACGAAGCCGAACTTGCCGAGGCAATGAAAGCTCTTAAAAATAAAAAAAGCATCTTGGAAAATATTATTATTTCAACATGTAACAGGACGGAAATATATGCGGTCGGTGACCAGCTTCATACAAGCAGGTATTATATAAAGGAATTTCTTTCGGAATGGTTTAAAATCGATAAAGAAGAATTTTCTAAATATCTGTTCATTTATGAAGGCGATGGGGCTGTCGAGCATTTATTTTCAGTTACCTGCGGCTTGAACTCCATGATACTGGGAGAAACTCAGATTTTGGGACAAGTACGTTCAAGCTATATGTTAGGGCAGAAGGAAGATACGATCGGTACCGTTTTTAACCATCTCTTCAAGCAAGCCCTTACATTGGCTAAAAAAGCTCATTCGGAAACCGAAATCAATACTAATGCCGTTTCCGTCAGCTATGCGGCAGTCGAGCTTGCAAAAAAAATCTTTGGAGGCCTGAGCGGCAAGAATGTCTTGATTCTCGGGGCCGGTAAGATGGGTGAGCTGGCCATTCAAAATCTGCATAGCAATGGTGCCGACAGCATTACGGTCATTAACCGTACTTTCCAGAAAGCGGTCGACCTGGCAGAGAGATTCAATGGTACGGCGAAACAGCTTCAAGAGCTGCAATGCGCTTTAGTGGAAGCTGATATCCTGATTACTTCCACTGGATCAAAAGATCTTCTTGTAACAAAGGAAATGATGTCATTCATCAATAAGCTTCGTAAAGGCCGTCCTATTTTCATGGTCGATATCGCCGTGCCGCGTGACCTCGATCCAACATTGGCCGAGCTGGAAAATGTCTTCTTGTATGACATTGACGATCTTGAAGGGATCGTGCAAGCCAATATTGAAGAACGCAAAAAAGCTGCAGAGAAAATAGAATTGATGATCGAATCAGAAATCGTGGACTTCAACCAATGGATTAATTTGCTTGGTGTGGTTCCAGTCATTTCTTCTTTACGGGAAAAATCCCTATCGATACAGAGGGAAACGATGGAAAGCATCGAAAGAAAGCTTCCGCATTTAAGTGAACGTGACAAAAAAGTTCTGAACAAGCATACGAAAAGCATCATCAACCAAATGCTGAAAGATCCGATACTTTATGCAAAAGAGCTGGCAGATGAGCCGAATGCAAAAGAGCAATTGAATAATTTCGTGAAAATCTTCCATTTAGAGGAATTGATTGAGGACCAGCTGGTTGCGGATGAAAAAGAACGGAACAGCTCCAAGTCATCCCTTTTGAATCCAGTTCCTGTCCAGTAATGAGGTAGATATGGAATTACTAATGACAAGATTGCATGAAGCCACTGTTTTGTTGTATGCCATCAGTATGCTTTTATATTTTATCGATTTCCTTAATAATAACCAGAAGGCGAATAGGGTCGCCTTCTGGTTGCTTTCTATTGTTTGGGTACTGCAAACAATTTTTTTATTTTTGTATGTGTTGAAAACGGGAAGGTTCCCGGTATTGACGATTTTTGAAGGCTTATATTTTTATGCATGGGTCCTCATATCGCTATCTTTAATCATTAACCGATTGCTAAGAGTCGATTTTACGGTCTTTTTTACGAATGTATTAGGTTTCATGGTCATGGCCATCCATACCTTTGCACCTGTTCAGATAGAATCTCAAGTGCTTGCGCAGCGCCTGGTTTCAGAGCTATTGCTCATACATATCACTTTTGCCATCCTATCATATGGGGCATTCACGCTGTCTTTCGTTTTTTCACTTTTATACTTAATTCAATATGATTTACTGAAACGGAAGAAATGGGGAAAACGCCTGCTTCGACTCGGCGATTTAACAAAGCTCGAGCATATGTCTTATGTCCTCGCAGTAATAGGTGTCCCATTATTATTGGTCTCCCTTATCCTGGGGATTCAATGGGCTTATATAAAAGTGCCTGGGGTATCCTGGCTGGACATGAAGATCATCGGCTCATTCATTTTGCTTATCGCTTACAGTGTGTTTTTATACTTGAAAATTCGGAAACAAATGTATGGAAGGACGCTAGCCTTTCTGAATATTGGATCTTTCATGATTGTGTTAATTAACTTTTTCCTTTTCGGAAGTCTTTCAACATTCCACTTTTGGAATACATAGGAGGAAACTATGAGAAAAATAATTGTCGGTTCTAGACGTAGTAAATTAGCGATCACCCAAACGAACTGGGTTATCGATCAACTTAAAGAGCTTGGGGTCCCATACGAGTTCGAGGTGAAGGAAATTGTCACAAAGGGTGACCAAATCCTTGATGTAACACTTTCCAAGGTAGGCGGAAAGGGCTTATTCGTTAAAGAAATCGAACAAGCGATGCTTGATAAAGAAATTGATATGGCAGTACATAGTATGAAAGATATGCCTGCAGTGCTGCCTCCTGGCTTGACGATTGGCTGCATACCACCGAGGGAGGACCATCGGGATGCCTTGATTTCAAAAAATCATGAAACCCTTTCCGAACTGAAGCCGGGTTCCATCATAGGTACAAGCAGCTTGCGCCGCGGCGCGCAAATTTTGGCTAGAAGGCCGGATCTTGAAATTAAATGGATTCGCGGTAATATCGATACCCGACTGAATAAGCTGAAAACGGAAGATTATGATGCTATCATTTTAGCAGCGGCCGGACTAGCAAGAATGGGATGGGAGCAAGACATCGTAACCGAATTTTTAGATGAAGATATTTGCATTCCGGCAGTTGGACAAGGGGCACTTTCCATTGAATGCCGCGAAGACGACAAAGAGCTGCTGGCGGAACTTGCGAAATTGACCTGTGAAAAAACGAAAAGAACGGTTGAAGCGGAACGTGCCTTTTTGGATAAAATGGAAGGCGGATGCCAGGTACCGATTGCCGGATTTGCAGTGGCAAAAGATAATGGATCCGTATCCTTGACGGCTTTGGTCGCTGCCCCGGATGGCAAGGTGATTTATAAAGAAATGGTTGAGGGAACCGATCCCGAGGCGGTTGGCCATGCTGCTGCCAAACAGATTAGCGAAATGGGCGGCAAAGAATTGATCGATCGCGTAAAAGAAGAGCTTGATCAGTAATGAATCCCTTTCAACCTCTTAAGGATTATCAGGTATTAATCACCAGAGGGAAAGGACAGGCAGATGGTTTAAAAGAGTCGATCGAAAAAAATGGCGGAACGCCGCTTCTTGTGCCATTGCTTGAGTTCACTCTTCCTGATCATTTGGAAGATGTACAACAGCGGTTAGATGAGTTGCTTTCCTATGATTGGATCATTTTGACCAGTCAAAATGGGGTGGATTTCTTCTTTAAGCTTCTTGGTAACCAGCCTTTAAAGCTTCCGAAAATAGCCGTAATCGGCTCCAAAACAGAGGCGGCCCTGAAACGACATGGATATAAGGCGGATTTCGTTCCAACTCAGTTTGTTGCCGAAGGGTTCGTGGCGGAGTTCAATGCCCTGCTTGATAAAGGGTCCCGTGTGTTGCTGGCAAAAGGAAATCTCGCAAGGGCGGTTATTGCGGAGGCAATCAATGAAGCTGGTGCATCCTGTGATGAAGTGATTATTTATCATACCGTGCTTCCTCGAAGCAGTGAAAAAAAACTGGTGCAGCTTATAAAGAACGATGATATCGACATCATAACCTTTACGAGTTCATCGACGGTCAATCATTTTTTACAGATCATGAAACGCCATGAATTGGATACATACATAGACCGGATCATCATTGCAGCAATCGGGCCGATTGCCGCTAAAACGGCTGAAAAACATGGGCTATCCGTCAATGTCTGTCCAGATGTTTATACAACGGATGCCATGGTTGCGGAGTTAATACGCTTCATTTTGAAAAGAAGTAATAAGGAGGAACTTTAAAATGAAAAACATTCCATTCAATCGTCATCGTCGCTTGCGTGCAAGTGCTGGCATGAGGGCTTTAGTCCGTGAAACACAATTGCATAAAGAGGATTTGATCTATCCGATCTTCGTCATCGACGGAGAAAATGTGAAAAATGAAATCAACTCCATGCCAGGTATCTATCAGCTATCCATGGATAATCTGGGGGCCGAAATGGATGAAGTCGTCAGTCTGGGCATTAAATCAGTCATTTTATTCGGTGTCCCTTTTGATCATGATAAAGACGAACAGGGCACAGGGGCATTTCACCATAACGGACTTGTGCAAGAGGCAACACGTTTTATTAAAAAACAATATCCTGATGTTATTGTCATAGCGGATACCTGCCTGTGTGAATATACAAGCCATGGCCATTGCGGGGTCGTAGAAGGGGAAAAAATCCTCAATGACGCTTCACTTGACCTTCTTGCCAAAACAGCAATCAGCCAAGCAGAGGCCGGCGCCGATATCATTGCACCTTCCAACATGATGGACGGTTTCGTTGCGGCCATCCGTGCGGGTCTGGATGAAGCGGGTTATGAAGATATTCCGATCATGTCCTATGCGGTGAAATATGCTTCGGCTTTTTACGGCCCATTCCGTGATGCCGCAAATGGTGCGCCGCAATTCGGCGACAGGAAAACTTACCAAATGGATCCCGCCAATCGCCTTGAAGCATTCCGTGAAGCTGAATCCGATGTTGAAGAAGGTGCGGACTTCCTGATCGTGAAACCGGCCCTTTCCTACATGGACATCATCAGGGACGTTAAGAATAACTTTAATCTTCCTGTTGTTTCCTATAATGTCAGCGGTGAATATTCAATGGTTAAGGCAGCTGCCCAAAATGGCTGGATTGATGAAAAAGCGATTGTGATGGAAATGCTGACAGGCTTGAAACGTGCAGGTTCCGACTTGATCATTACGTATTTTTCAAAAGAGGTAGCACGCTGGATAAACGAAGATAATCAATGATATAAAAAATATAACCTGTAATGGAAAAAGGGGATTGAATCATGCGGTCATATGAAAAATCGAAAAAAGCGTTTGCCGAAGCAAAAAATTTGATGCCAGGCGGCGTGAACAGCCCGGTGCGTGCCTTCAAATCTGTGGACATGGATCCCATTTTCATGGAGCGCGGAAAAGGCTCAAAAATGTATGATATCGATGGAAATGAATATATCGACTATGTTCTTTCATGGGGACCGCTTATCCTGGGCCACACGAATGACCGTGTCGTGGAATCATTGAAAAAGGTAGCGGAATCAGGTACAAGCTTTGGAACCTCGACGCAGATTGAGAATGAACTGGCCAAGCTGGTCATTGAACGCGTGCCTTCGATTGAAATGATCCGTATGGTATCTTCAGGTACCGAGGCGACGATGAGTGCACTAAGGCTGGCACGAGGCATTACAGGCCGTGATAAAATCCTGAAATTCGAAGGCTCCTATCATGGCCATGGTGATTCCTTGCTGATCAAGGCGGGTTCCGGCGTTGCGACATTAGGTTTACCGGATAGCCCGGGAGTACCGGAAGGCATTGCAAAAAATACGATTACCGTAGCATACAATGATTTAGCTGCAACCAAATACGCATTTGAACAATTTGGCGAAGACATTGCCTGTATCATCGTAGAACCTGTTGCAGGGAACATGGGTGTGGTTCCACCACAACCTGGTTTCCTCGAAGGCTTACGTGAAGTGACGACCCAATACGGGGCTCTATTGATCTTTGACGAAGTTATGACAGGGTTCCGTGTCGGCTATAATTGTGCACAAGGCTATTTTGATATCGTACCTGACCTGACTTGCCTTGGGAAAGTTATTGGCGGCGGCTTGCCTGTTGGAGCTTTCGGAGGCAAGCGGGAATTCATGGAACAAATTGCCCCGAGTGGGACAATCTATCAAGCGGGAACATTGTCGGGTAACCCTCTTGCCATGACGGCCGGCCTTGAAACGCTGAGCCAATTGACTCCCGAATCTTATGATGAGTTCACCAGAAAAGGGGATATGCTCGAAAAAGGTATTGGGGAAGCAGCGGAAAAGTACGGAGTTCCCCATACGTTCAACCGTGCGGGTTCCATGATTGGACTTTTCTTTACGAATGAAGAAGTCGTAAACTATGATACAGCAAAAACATCCGATTTAGAGTTCTTTGCTTCTTACTATAGGGAAATGGCGAATCAAGGCATCTACTTGCCGCCGTCACAGTTTGAAGGTTTATTCCTTTCCACTGCACATAGTGATGAAGATATCGAAAAGACCATTACAGCAGCAGAACAGGCTTTTGCAAAATTAAAAAAATGATGCAGGCTTCATGAACTACCGATATATTGAATAATGATAAATTTGAACTGGCAACCATTTTCCAAAAACTTTTGGAGAAAGGCAGCCAGTTTTTTTGAATTCAATCAGTATGTGGAAGGTCGAATTAAATGTGAAGGCCGGATTAATATGGAGCTAGGTCGAATAAAATGGAGGAATGCCGGATTAATGTAGAGCTAGGTCGAATAAAATGGCGGAAGGTCGAATTAATGGTTTCATTCAAGATTTTCATGCCGATAGTTACAATCACGCATTAATTTTAGCATAAAAAATTTGAATCCCTTCTTTTTAAAAGGTTCAGGAAATATAAGGTCTCGAGTGTGGCATATGAAATTAAGGAATAATCAGCTTTCTTCTTTCATAGATTGATATTGGTATAGGTACCGTTTCCTGAAGCTGAAAGGAGGAGTTGTTTTTGTCGCAAGAAAATGAATCGTATTTACGATTTTCTTTAGAGGAATCCGTTTGGTTCCAGAAGGGACAGGAAGTGGCTGAGCTATATTCCATTTCGCTTGATCCAAATGTGACGATTCAAGAAAGTGATCAATATGTTTTTATACGAGGCTCGTTGGATTTAAGCGGTGAATATAAAGACTCGCAAAATGGTGAAGAAGAGGAGTTTTCGCAGACCTTTTTGCCAAAAGCGGTTCAAAAGGTCGAGCGGCATCTCAATGGACTAAATGAGTTCACACACCGTTTTCCGGTTGACATAACGATTCCGAATAATCGGATTGCCTCATTGGATGAGGTCGATGTCTCGATTCAAAGCTTTGATTATGCCCTGCCAGAGCATAACTGTTTGAAATTGCAGGCGGATCTTTTGATAACCGGAATCTATAATGATTCATATGTGGAAGAACGGTTCGATACGGAGCAGGAAGTTGGGGAAACAGAGGAACAAGAAGAAACGGATGGGGAAAATGAGTCGTATATTCCTTATGCGGCTGCAGTGCCGCCGATCCCGGACTTTCAGCCTGTTTTCCGTGATGAAGAGGAAGAAGAGTTATACGCGCCCTTTTCTGCAGAGTCAAAACGAGTTTCTGAAGCAAATGAAGAAGAAGAAGAGGAACCGATTTATTTAAGCAATCAGCATAGTGCCCCAGTTTTTGAAATGCCCGTTTCACCATATCCTGAAGAGGAGGAATGGGAAACGGAAGTGCATAGGCAGGAAGAAGCTGAAGCTGTAGAGGAAGAAGTTATTGGAGATCCGTCTGACCCAACGGAAAAGGTACCTTCCATGGAAGATGCGAAACTGGAGGTAGAACCAAGCAGGCAGGACCCAGTGGAGACGATAGAGATTCCTAGAGTGACATTGAAAGAAGAAGTAGAAGAAGAAGAAATAGAAGAAGTAGTAGAAGAGCTAAGTCAAGCGATCAATCAACAAAATAGCCCTGTTTCCAGAGAAACCGAGGATGTCATACGGCAGGAGGAAGATGGCGTTGCAGCGGGTCCTATTCTAAATGAACATGTAAAGGTGGAGCAGGAAGAGGAATCCAATTCGTCCTTAAGCGATCTATTCAAAAAGAGGGAAAGACCTGCGCCTCCGGCTAAGGAGGTTAAGAATTTCAAAGGCAGGAAACAAGCCGCGGAACGTGATGATAAAGAAACGGCCGATCATGGTGAGAAGCAGCCTTCCATCATGGATTTATTCGGGCGGAAACAGGAAGAAGAACTGGTAAGGATGAAAGTTTGCATTGTTCAGCAAGGGGAAACGCTTGATGACTTGGCTCAACGATATGATGTTACGGTTCAATCGATACTTTTCAGCAATGAATTGGAGTCTAATCAAAACGTTCATGAAGGGCAAGTCATCTATATACCGAAGGCGGTTGCATATAAGAATTGATCGGGACAGAGAGCAGAGCATATGGTCTGCTCCTGTTTTTTAGGTGCTGGAGAATGTTTAGTTTTTTAGAGAAAGTGAGTGAGTCTCGTGAGGGAAAACGAGAATCAGCAGACTGCCAATCGGAATCGGGACGCGGAAACCGTATTGAAGGAATATGCCATGTATGTACAATATATCGAGGACTTCGGGCGTGTGAAAAAAGTTTACAGTGATCGCGGTACATTTGCCTTGAAATCGATGGTACCGCAGAACGGCATTGATTTTATCAAAAATGTTCAAAAACTGTACCATCGCGGCTATAATCGGATCGTTCCGATTTATCAAACGATGGATCAGCGTTACGCCGTTCTTCATAATGGCCGTTTGTATTACCTGATGCCCTGGCTCAATAATGAGGGGGACGGGGAGCGCGATGAAAAACATAAGCAAATGTTCAGGGAGCTTGCTCGGATGCATACACTTTCCGTTAAGGAAATACAAGTGGATATGGAGGAAAGGGAAGCCCATTATGAGCGGACGCTTGATACATGGAATAACGAAAAAGACTTTATGGATGAGTATATTGTCAGCTGTGAAAAGAAGTGGTATATGTCTCCATTCGAAATGACGGTTTGTTCTTTCTACACTGATATTTCACAGGCGCTGAAGTACTCGATCAAGAAGTTTGAAACCTGGTATGAAAAAACGAAGGATAGTGAAAAGGTTCGAACCGTGGTCACGCACGGAAAGGTTTCTTTGAAGCATTTCGTTTATGATGAGCGGGGGTATGGCTACTTCATCAATTTTGAGAATTCGAATACAGCTCCGCCGCATTTCGATTTACTGCCATTTCTCGTTAAATCGGCCAGGACCTATCCTGTCCAATGCGATGACTGCGTTGACTGGCTATATAACTATTTTCGTTATTTTCCGTTGAAGGAAGAAGAATTGCTGCTCATGCAAAGTTATCTGGCATTCCCTGGATCAGCTTTGGAATTAGTGAAGAGTTATTCCGATGGCAGGGTACATCGTTCAGAGCTGGATAATGTTACTCAACTGCAGCGGCAATTTTGGCTTCTGAAAAATATTGAATATATGGTGATGAAAATCGAAGAAATCGAACAGCAGAAAAAGGCTGCTGCCGAGGCTGCCAAAGAAGAACAATCACCTCCAAGCTAAATATACATGATTGGATCATCTCCAGTCATGTATATTTTTTTGCTGTAAGGGAATAATTAAATCCATTCGAAATATAAAGACATGGCCAGGAAAATAAATGCGATTAGCAGGAGCATATCGAAGAAAGTCGGAAAAATCAGTGTGCGTAATCCTTGGAATACGATAAAGGGGACGATGAACTGCTGGCAGACACCGCGGAATTTCTTCATCCAAGGCGGTAAAGTATAGGGAGTATATCTTCGCTTCATATTATTACCTTCCTTTTTAGGACTTCTTATATTCTATGGGTGGGCAGTGGAAAAGGTGATTAGGCCGTCACATTTACTGTTCTTGGAGGATAAAATAAAGAAAACGACCTTGAATGTATCAAATGGGATGATTCCTGGGAAAGTAAGCGAAAAGATGATTGACTGGAGCCCCATATTTTTTGTACTATATACTATATGCATTCAATCAATTTACATATGAATATAAATCAATGCAAAGACCGGAAATAGTAAGATGATATGCACTTTTCAGAGAGGAAACCAAATTGGTGCGAGGTTTCCAGGCAGCAGCATCCGAAGTCGTCCGCGAGCAGTCTTCGTGAACCTCTTAGTAGCGAAGGCCGGTGAAGAGCCGTTATCCGATTTGAGAGCCGAAAAGTGATTTTTTTCTTTTTCGGAAAAAAGGTGGCACCGCGAACAACTTCCTTCGTCCTTTTGTGATGATGGAAGTTTTTTTATGCCTAAAAAGGAGGAAATGATATGGAAGAGAACCAAATTTCTATGCCGACTAAATATGATCCGCAGACGATAGAGAAAGGCCGCTACAAATGGTGGCTTGATGGAAAGTTTTTTGAAACGACGGGTGACGATAAAAAAGAACCATATACGATTGTCATCCCGCCGCCTAACGTGACAGGTAAGCTTCATCTTGGCCACGCTTGGGATACGACGCTTCAAGATATATTGACACGCATGAAGAGGATGCAAGGCTATGACGTTTTATGGTTGCCGGGCATGGACCATGCCGGTATCGCGACTCAAGCGAAAGTAGAACAGAAACTTCGTGCGGAAGGCGTGAGCCGTTATGACCTTGGACGTGAAAAATTCGTCGAAGAGACATGGAAATGGAAAGAGGAATATGCGAGCCATATCCGTGAACAATGGTCAAAGCTTGGTCTTGGACTTGATTATACACGTGAACGCTTCACTCTTGATGAGGGGCTTTCAAAAGCTGTGCGCGAAGTGTTCGTTTCGCTTTATAACAAGGGCTTAATTTATCGCGGCGAATACATTATCAACTGGGATCCTTCGACGAAAACGGCGTTATCCGATATCGAGGTTATTTACAAAGATGTGCAGGGCGCATTTTACCATATGAAATATCCGTTGGTTGACGGATCGGGTGAAATTGAAATTGCCACCACCCGTCCGGAAACGATGCTTGGTGATACTGCTGTTGCTGTACACCCTGAAGATGACCGTTATAAACACTTGATCGGCAAGATGGTCCGCTTGCCAATTACAGGCCGGGAAATCCCGATTGTCGGTGATGATTATGTCGATATGGAATTCGGTTCAGGCGCGGTCAAAATTACTCCGGCTCATGACCCGAATGATTTCGAAATCGGGAACCGTCACGATTTGGAGCGCATCCTTGTCATGCATGAAGATGGCTCGATGAATGAAAAGGCTGGTAAATATGAAGGCATGGACCGGTTTGAATGCCGTAAACAAATCGTCAAAGACCTTCAGGAAGAAGGAGTACTCTTCAAAATCGAAGATCACCTTCACTCAGTCGGCCATTCAGAGAGAAGCGGTGCCGTTGTTGAACCATATCTTTCGACGCAATGGTTCGTTAAAATGCAGCCGCTGGCTGATGCATCCGTTGAGCTTCAAAAGGGATCCGATGAGGAAAAAGTTCATTTCGTACCTGATCGTTTCGAAAAAACGTACCTGCATTGGATGGAAAATATCCGCGACTGGTGCATTTCCCGTCAGCTTTGGTGGGGTCACCGCATTCCAGCCTGGTACCATAAAGAAACAGGTGAAGTGTATGTAGGCCACGAAGAGCCTGCGGACGCTGAAAACTGGGAACAAGATACGGATGTTCTGGATACATGGTTCAGCTCGGCATTATGGCCGTTCTCGACTATGGGCTGGCCTGACAAGGACAGTGTCGATTTCCAACGCTACTATCCAACCGGGGCACTTGTGACAGGCTATGATATCATTTTCTTCTGGGTATCGCGGATGATTTTCCAAGCTCTTGAGTTCACGGGTGAACGACCATTTGAAGATGTACTGATCCACGGACTCGTTCGTGACGAACAGGGGCGCAAGATGAGTAAATCGCTTGGCAATGGTGTCGATCCGATGGATGTAATCGATCAATACGGTGCCGATTCCCTGCGTTATTTCTTGTCTACTGGCAGCTCGCCAGGACAGGATCTTCGTTACAGCACGGAAAAAGTGGAAGCGGTCTGGAACTTCTCCAATAAGATTTGGAACGCATCCCGTTTTGCTTTGATGAACATGAACGGCATGACTTATGACGAAATCGATTTAAGCGGTGAGAAATCTGTAGCCGATAAATGGATCTTGACGCGCTTGAATGAAACGATTTCCAACGTAACCAGACTTGCGGATCGTTATGAGTTTGGTGAAGTGGGCCGTGTATTATACAACTTCATTTGGGATGACTTCTGTGACTGGTATATTGAAATGGCGAAGCTTCCGCTATATGGCGAAGACGAAGCAGCGAAGAAGACGACGCGCTCGATCTTGGCTTATGTACTGGATAACACGATGAGATTATTACACCCGTTCATGCCTTTCATTACCGAAGAAATCTGGCAGAACCTTCCTCATCAAGGTGAGTCAATCACTGTTGCCGCTTGGCCGGAAGTGAATGAAGGATTGACAGATACAGCTGCAGCCGAGGAAATGAAGCTGCTTGTTGAAATCATCCGCTCCGTCCGTAATATTCGTGCTGAGGTGAACACACCGCTAAGCAAAAAAATCAATTTGATTTTAAAAGCGAAAGATGAGTCAATCTTAGAGACGTTACAGAAAAACAGCAGCTATATCGAGCGTTTCTGTAATCCTGAACAATTGACGATCGGAATCGAAGTCGAAGAACCTGCTCAAGCCATGACAGCTGTCGTAACTGGTGTAGAATTGATCCTGCCGCTTACAGGACTGATCAATATCGACGAAGAAGTGAAACGTCTTGAAAAAGAACTCGACAAACTTAATAAAGAAGTTGAGCGCGTACAGAAAAAATTAGGCAACGAGGGCTTCGTCAAAAAGGCGCCGGCAAGCGTCATCGAAGAAGAACGTGCCAAGGAAAAAGACTATAGCGAAAAACGCGACTCTGTCATCCACAGGATCAGCGAACTGAAACAACTGTAAAAAGTAAAACAAAAGGATGAACCAGCTTTATGCGGTTCATCCTTTTTTGTGCTTCGTTAGGAGGATATTCTTTCTTTTATGAATCTAAGATACTCTGATACGATATTCATATCACTTAGTGCACTCAATGTCCGGCTGCCGACGACATCCTCGATTTCGTTCAGCATGAGGCTGCCATCTTCGGCAAATATGAAATCGATCCCGACCAGGCCAAAATCAAACGACCTCATTACTCTTTCAACAAGGGCTAATTCAGAAGCAGTCAGCTCATATAGAGAAGCCGATCCGCCCAGTGTATAATTTGCCTTGAAACTGGATGCGGATTCCCTAAGTACAGCAGCCTTCACTTCATTTCCAATTACAAATACGCGGATATCTTTACCGAATAACCCGGGTTTTTGGACTATCCAGTTTCCATCATTCAGTTCGGCAAGATCATCGGCATGCTCGATTAAATATACTTGTTTCCCGCCGCGGCCACTCGTTTCCTTAGCAATGAAAGGGAACTCCATGTCATCGGCACTCGGCATCCCGTTACAATATACGGTATCGGCCATTGGAATCCCCAGCGAGGACAAATATTGATGCGTCTTTGCTTTGTCATTCGCGATTTCCGATACGAAGGAGGAGTTAAAGCAAGCAATCCCCAGTTGCTCAAGTTGCCTTGTGAAAAAAGGATCGATGGTCCGGACGATAGCAAAGTCCGGCAATGAAATTGGCTGTGTCCCGTGTTCCACGTACAACTCATTGAAACGATGACCAATCCTAAGGTCTTCCCGAAAGTGAAAGTGTAAATCAAGATCAAGCTTACTTGCTTCGTCAAGCATCCAATCTATGTATCCCTTATTTTTCAAGGCATCCTCACGGTTATAAATCAACCAGCCTGCTTGTTTTTTCATCAGATGCACTTCCTTTTCCTAATTCTCTCAAGATATAATCGAACATGCTATCAGCGATGTTGATGCCTGTACATTCATAAATATTCGGTAAATGCGAATTCGAATTCACTTCGCACAAAAGCGGACCTTCTTCACCGAACAACAAATCGACACCAGCGAAGTCGGCACCCAGAATTTGCGCACATCGGATGGCAAGTTGTGCTTCTTCACTGGTGGGTGAATATGGTGCAGCCTGCCCCCCGGCAGTCATATTAGCTCGGAAGTCTTGCTCCGAATGGCGTTGCATCGCTGCTATGACTTGATTGCCCACGACATTCACGCGAATATCCCGGCCTTTACTGTGCTCGATGAATTCCTGGAGTATAAAAGGTTTGTGGCCAAGATTACGGATCGTCTTTAGTAACTCATCCTCTGTTTCGATCAAATATACTTGTTCCCCAAAAGAACCGTATGCTTCCTTAACGATAAGTGGATACCCAATTTCATTGCCGATTTGTATGAAAGCATCCATATTGACCCTTTCAATCCCTTCGTACGTAAAAGGGGGAAATATTGTTTTCGGCATCGGTATGCCATGCCCGGTCAATGCTTGATGTGTTTTTGCTTTGCTGTCGCAAATATCGATCGCTTTACTGCTGTTATATACGGGGATGCCGAGCAATTCCAAATGGCGGGCCAAATGAATGTCTTTATCCATGAACAGGACAAAATCGGGCAGCTTTTCGAATGCCCCTTTAAGCAGTGGCACTCCTTTTTTGATTACGGGAATGAGGTCTGAATTGCGGATAAGGGTTGCCATGATATCTTTCCTTTCAGCCGCCTCTTTAATGAACAAAGCCAAACTGGAAAACTTATCATGCTGTAAATAGCCATTAACGACAATCCAACAGTGGAAATCTGAAGGTTTCATAGTAAAACACTACCTTTCATCTAGGTTAATCGTTCATATATTGATAAAATAATCTTAACGCATAAGAGCGGTATAAAGAAAGAGGAGGCTCAACGATAATGGTTACAACCATGGAAGAAATCAATCATTTTTTTGAACGGCGCCAAGTTCAATTGGGCATGAATTTTGGTCTATCACGGATGGAAGCATTGTTAACTGAATTAGGTGACCCGCACAAGGCGCTAAAGTATATTCACATTGCAGGATCCAACGGGAAAGGATCAACACTGCAATATATTAAAGAAATCCTGCTTGCCCAAGGCATTCGGGTCGCTTCGTTCACTTCTCCTTATTTAATACGGATGAATGAGCAACTGAAGATAAATGAAGATGAAATTAGTGATAAGGATTTTATCGCTGTCTTCCGGGAGCTTTGGCCGATCATCCAAGAGATGGACAGTAAGGGGAATGGTCCCACTCAGTTCGAAATTTTGACTGCAATGGCATTCTCTTATTTTAGCAAAAAGGAAGCGGATTTGGTTTTGATGGAAACCGGTTTGGGAGGCAGGCTCGATACAACGAATGTCATCCAGCCGTTTCTTTCGATCATTACCTCAATTTCTTTGGAACATACGAGCATCCTGGGTAACACACTTGGGGAAATTGCTTTTGAGAAGGCGGGCATCATTAAAAGCGGGGCGCCGATCATCAGCGGAGTCACAGCCGGGGAACCAGCAAAAGTAATTGAAGAAAAAGCGTCGTCATTAGGCGTACCTTATTACCAATTAGGCAAAGACTTTCATATAGGCAAAATAAAGCAAAGTGAACGAGGGCAAAGTTTCTCCTTTTCGCTTGCAGACAGGTCCATCGAAAATGTGGAAATGCGAATGCTAGGCCGTCATCAAATGGAGAATGCGGCACTGGCCATAGCTGCTGTTACATTAGGAATGGAAAATATCGATGAAGAAAACATCCTTAAAGGAATAGGTGAAGCGAAATGGGATGGCCGCTTTGAAAAAATATCGGATGAGCCGTTAGTGATCATTGATGGTGCACATAATCCTGCCGGCATCGACGTACTGAAGGAAACGCTAAAAGTGCATTACCCCGAATATAAGTATCGTTTCGTATTCAGTTCATTTAAAGATAAAAATTATTCCGAGATGCTTCATGGACTGGAGACGGAAGCAATGGAAATCATCATTACCGAATTCGACCATGAACGGGCGGCGGATGCGAAAACGCTTTATGAAAAGTGCAGTCATCCAAATAAAACGATAAACAGGGATTGGCAGGCTGCAATAACGGAGGGCAGGAGGAAAACAGGGGAAAAAGAGATCCTTGTCATCACAGGGTCGCTTCATTTCCTATCACTTGTAAGGGAGTTCCTAATCAGAGAAGATGCCTAAAGGGATGTGCCTTTACCGGATGAAAATAGAGTTTGTCTACAGTTTTTTAGGGGTTTGTGCAATTGGAACGTGAGGCACTCGCTTTCCGCGGGCGGTCCGGAGTTTGTCTACAGTCTGAAAGGACCTTTTCAAAGGTCCTTTTCTCTTGTTAACAGTGCCGCTTGAAAAGAAAAAACTCTAATAGAGTGATTGATAACAAATCATCAAGTATATTTGTTAAAATATGTTTATATATTGATTTTACATGACTGTTGAATAGTAGGATCTACTTAATGAAAAGACGGGAGGAATGATAATCATGAAGAACCGAAGTGATTATTACATAGAGCAAAAACTAGGGTTTCACAGAAGGGCAATCGAATCCTCATGCACTTTGTATAAATGATGGTAATCCATATCTATCTCTTCGTCTTCGGCTTAATTTTAGGCTCATTCTTTAACGTTGTCGGTTTAAGTGTTCCAGCTGGTCAAGCATTTGCGAATCGTCGCTCCGCCTGCCCTTCTTGCGGGCGTACATTGACATTCATCGAGTTGATGCCGGTTATTTCCTATATCTTGCAAGACGGAAAATGCCGGGGCTGTAAAGCAAGGATTTCCCCCCTTTATCCGATAGTGGAAATGCTGACCGGTGTTTTGTTTGCCTCTGCTCCCATATTCCTTGGCTGGTCGAGCGAACTCTTGGTGGGCTGGACATTGATTTCATTATTTATGATCATCTTCGTGAGTGATGTCGCCTATATGCTCATACCTGATAAAATACTGCTTTTCTTTACGGTGATTTTTATCGTTCTAAGAGTTTCTTTTCCGCTGTTGCCCTGGTGGGATTCAATTGTCGGGGCCGTGGTTGGCTTTAGCCTGCTGTTATTAATTGCAGTCGTGAGCCAAGGGGGCATGGGTGGCGGTGATATCAAGCTATTTGCAGTGATTGGCTTTGTACTGGGACTGAAGATGGTGCTGTTATCGTTTCTTTTTGCGTGCTTTTATGGGGCATTCCTGGGCTTCATCGGATTACTGACCGGAATCCTAAAAAAGAAAACACTTATTCCTTTCGGGCCGTATATCGTTTTTGGGACATTGACTGCTTATTTTTGGGGCGATTCCCTTTTACATTGGTATGTAACTTTTTTAAGATGAGCGTAAAGAACCATCCAAGAGGAATTTGTCAAAAATCACCTGAACGATAGCGCAGTAGGGAACGATCCCCAATTGGCTGCAAGTGAAGCTGGCATGAAAGTGTGATGTAGGTAGCTGGTGAGAGGCGATATTGAATGGTTCGTGAACCAGAAGTACCAGTACCTGTAAGTCTATTTTCGTTACCCATATATGAATAGGGAAATTTGACGAAACCTATTAATGACAAGACGACAAAAGTCTTGTTATTTTTTTTTGCCTCTATGTTAGGATGAAAAAAATGATCTGGAGGGGAGGAAAAAAATTGGGCAAGCCGGAACAAAGCAAGGGTGTAACGATTAAAATAAATGGGGAAGAAAAAGTATTTGCCGATAAAAAGGTTGAAAGTCAAGAGGCGGCGAGTAAGGAGCAGGAACAGGAACACACAGATGAGAGTTTCGAATGGATACTCCCTGAGGATTCAAACGAAAACAAAATCGTATTGGTTCCCTCGCCTCCAAAGAAGAAAATGCCGAAGCTCATCGGTTTTGGTACCAGTTCGCTGAAAAGTTCTGATAAAAGACCGATCAAGACATTCATGATCGCTGTCATTTGTGCTGTTTTTTTTGGATCGATTCTTGGCTTGATCGCCGTTAAAACGATTACCAAGGAAAAAGCCGAAGTATCTTCGGTCGAGACCCCGGTTCCAACCGAAGCCACTGTTGAGGATAAAAAAGCGGCAGTGACTGAACCAGGCAACCAGCTGAAGACATTCCTTGTACAGGGAGGAGTATTCAGCAGCGAGGATGCGGCAAGGCAAATACAAAAGAAAATCATTGAAAAGCAGGTTCCTGCTGAAATTTTCAAATTGGAAGACAGCTATTATCTATTCTTGGGATCGGCAGAGAGTCTAGCTGCAAGTAAGGAGCTGGCCTTATTCTTAAAGTCCTATGATGTGGACGTATATTGGAAGGAAATCAATTTTGAAGCGGCTGGGACAAGCCAGGAAGATGAGAAAACCCTCAACAAGATGAAGGAAGTATATGCTTCGTTGGCAGAAACATCCGCAACCAAGCTTCGCGGAAAGGAAGGGACGGTAAACAAAGAAACACTGGAAAAAAACATGGATGAACTGAAGGCGGGGAAATTATCCCCGGAGTTTGCGAATATGAACGATGACCTGACTGCTGCCGCAAAGTCGATTGATGAATATGAGACTTCCAAAAACGAAGAAAAGCTATTCCAGGCTCAAGAAAGTCTTCTTGATTTTTTATTGAATTTCCAAAACAAATCGAGTTAAGTAAAGAAAAAAGGGGGGCTGCCCAATGGGGCAAGCTCCCAATATGAAAGCATCAGTGACACCTTTTTTATTTTCCGGGAAATACTTACAGGCATTTGTCGATTCATAGTAAACAATAATTGTGGATTGCACCATAATTTGATAGGATAGTTATGTATCTCCCTATGTAAAGAAAGGTGACTTTTATATTATGCAACCATTGATTTTAGCTTCTTCATCACCACGTCGTAAAGAACTTCTACAATTTCTTCAAATCCCCTTTGAAAGCATGAATTCCAATGTCGATGAAAGTATTGATGAAAACATGTGTCCTGATGCAGCGGTGAAAGAACTGGCATCCCGTAAAGCCGAAGCCATCGCAGCAAAATTTCAGGAAAGCTGGGTAATCGGCTCGGATACCGTTGTTGTCCTTGACGGTGAGATATTGGGTAAGCCGACAAGCCGTGCGGATGGAAAAAGAATGCTGGAAATGTTATCGGGACGGACACATGAAGTATACACAGGTGTCGCCATTATATCTGGCAAGCATCGCAGAGTATTCGCAGAAAAAACGGAAGTGACATTTTGGGAGCTGCCAGAAGCTGAAATCGAACGTTATCTGGATAGCGGGGAACCTTTTGACAAAGCTGGCGGCTATGGGATTCAAGGATACGGATCTCTTTTTGTCGAACGAATCAAAGGGGACTATTTCTCGGTGGTCGGGCTTCCGGTCTCAAGACTGGCCCGGGAACTTAAAGCGATGCAGGAAGAGTTAGAATGATCGATTTCCTCTGGCATTTTCCCTTTTCTTAGGAAGGGTTGATCTTTTGAGCGAAAAAATGTTAATACGGGATTACCCGAAAGAGGAGAGGCCGCGCGAAAGGTTTCTGCAGGACGGACCGCAGAGTCTCTCCAATCAGGAATTGCTCGCCCTGCTACTGAGGACGGGATCAAAGGAAGAATCCGTCCTGCAACTATCCGGCAGGCTCATCAATTCCTTCAAGGGCCTTCGCCTGCTAAAAGAAGCCTCAGTGGAAGAACTGACCGTGATTAAAGGGATTGGTGAAGCAAAAGCGATTCAAATCCTGGCCTCTGTCGAACTTGGCAGGAGAATTAACAAATTGAATGATCAAGACCGTTATGTGATTAGGTCTCCTGAAGATGGAGCCAATTATTGCATGGAAGAAATGCGGTTTTTATCACAGGAACATTTCGTCTGTCTTTATTTAAATACGAAAAATCAAGTGCTGCAAAAAACTACGGTATTCATCGGTAGCCTCAATGCCTCGATCGTGCATCCGCGCGAGGTCTTCAAAGAGGCTTTCAAAAGGTCCGCTGCCTCTATCATTTGTCTTCATAACCACCCCTCCGGAGACCCCTCTCCCAGCAGAGAAGATATTGAAGTGACGAAACGGTTGGTCGAATGTGGTAAAATAATCGGGATTGAAGTATTGGACCATATCATCATCGGGGAGCATAAATATGTTAGTTTGAAGGAAAAAGGTTATTTATGACACTATCAAAATTTTTGACGATACGATATAATATTGTTTATGATTTTTAAAAGAGGAAACTTTTTCAAAACTCTTATTGTCAAAAAACGACAAATTATTATTTGAACTTATAAAAAGGCATTTTTGTTTACGAAAGGGAGATACCATAATGTTTGGAATTGGCGCTAGAGATATAGGGATTGATTTAGGAACGGCGAATACGCTTGTCTATGTGAAAGGAAAAGGTATCGCAGTACGTGAACCATCGGTTGTAGCTGTGCAAACAGATACAAAGCAAATCGTTGCAGTCGGAAACGATGCGAAAAACATGATTGGACGTACACCTGGTAACGTGGTTGCCCTCCGCCCGATGAAGGATGGAGTAATTGCCGATTATGAAACGACGGCTACCATGATGAAGTACTATATGAAGGAAGCTCAAAAGAAGGGCGTATTCGGCAACAAGCCATATGTCATGATTTGTGTGCCTTCTGGTATTACGGCAGTTGAGCAGCGTGCAGTCATCGATGCAGCTAGACAAGCTGGAGCCCGTGACGCATATCCTATCGAAGAACCGTTTGCAGCGGCGATCGGTGCGGACCTTCCGGTTTGGGAGCCTACAGGAAGCATGGTCGTTGATATCGGCGGAGGAACGACGGAAGTGGCAATCATTTCCCTTGGCGGTATCGTTACAAGCCAATCGATCCGTATTGCCGGTGACGAAATGGATGATGCCATTATCGTTTACATCCGTAAGAACTACAATTTGATGATCGGTGAGCGGACTGCTGAAGCGATCAAAATGGAAATTGGTTCTGCTGGAGACACGGAAGGCGTAGAAAACATGGAAATTCGCGGACGTGACCTATTGACTGGATTACCGAAAACGATCGAAATCACAGCTGAGGAAATATCCAAAGCTTTAAGCGACACAGTTTCTGCAATTGTGGATTCCGTGAAAAACACTTTAGAGAAAACACCACCTGAATTAGCCGCTGACATCATGGACAGAGGCATTGTATTGACAGGCGGGGGTGCTTTGCTGCGCAATTTGGATAAAGTCATCAGTGAAGAAACGCAAATGCCGGTGATCATCGCTGAAAATCCGCTGGATTGTGTTGCAATCGGAACGGGAAAAGCGCTTGACCACATTCATTTATTCAAGACTAAATCAAGAGATTCGCGATAAGCATTACTTCTCAAATAGGGCCGGCTCAACAAAAGGTGCAATTTTGAGCCGGTTTTTCTTATGTTTTGCAATTTAATTAAATCAAAGTGTAATTTTAAGACCATAGAGTAAATTTTAGATAGAGGTGTAATACCATGCCACAGTTTTTTAATAAAAAACTCCTTCTCTTGCTCGTTAGTATTATCGTTCTCGTGGCATTGATCGGTTTTTCATTAAGGGAGAGAGAAGAGTTGACTTGGCCGGAGCAATTCCTGAAAGATACGACAGGCTGGGTCGGAAATGTGTTTAATAAGCCAGTATCGGGTATAACAGGTTTTGTAGGGGGCTTAAAAGACCTTCAACATACATACGATGAAAACAAAAAATTGAAAGCCCGCTTGGATGAATATGTATTATTGAAAACCCAAGTCCAAGATTTAAAGGAAGAAAATGAAGAACTTCGCGATAACCTCAAAAAAGAAGATGACCTTCGGAAGTACTCGCCCACTCAGGCGACGGTCATTGGACGAAATCCCGACCGCTGGCATGAAATGCTGACGATTAATAAAGGGAAGCGTAATGGGGTAGAAAAAAATATGGCTGTCATCACCTCCAATGGGTTAGTCGGTAAGGTGAAATCAGCGACGGATTTCACGGCCTCGGTTCAACTTTTAAGCTCCATCGATAAAGCCAATCGTGTCTCAGCGATCGTCCAAGGTGATGATAAAGCATATGGCTTGATTGAAGGATTCGATGATAAGAAGAACCTTTTGCTGATGAAACGGATCCCATATGATAAAAAGATCAAGAAAAATTCATTGGTCATCACATCCGGTTATGGAGGGATCTTTCCGAAAGGTCTGCTGATCGGGAAAGTTGTCGATGTCAAAGTGGATCAATATGGATTGAACCAGACCGCATATATTGAACCTTCGACGGATTT
This sequence comes from Peribacillus sp. Aquil_B1, assembly GCF_022603275.1. Taxonomy (NCBI): domain Bacteria; kingdom Bacillati; phylum Bacillota; class Bacilli; order Caryophanales; family Bacillaceae; genus Peribacillus; species Peribacillus sp. Aquil_B1. The sequence continues at coordinate 755,254 of NZ_JAKXEE010000001.1, forward strand.
TTATGATATTAATAATGTCATGGTCGTTCAGCGCGAGGTGGACGGTTTACCGAAAGAAAGTGAAGGGGAGGATGAAGCTGAGTGAGATATTTCATCCTTTCTTTTATAGCCTTGGTTTTTTTTGTTTTTGAAAGCATCTTCGCCCAGATGTTCGCTGGAGATGCATTCGGGTCCGATAAAATCCTCGTGCCCCATTTCATGATGGTTTTCGTTTTTTTCCTGACCATGTTCGGTTCAAGGAAAATGGGGATGCTTTATGGGGCGATTCTTGGGTTGACTTATGATGTCGTATATACGGAAATTCTTGGGACCTACATGTTCCTGCTGCCATTTCTTGCCTATCTGATATCGAAATCCATGAAAATCCTGCAAAATAATATATTGATTGCCTGTCTTACTGCGCTTATATTCACGGCAGTTTTAGAGGTTGTCATCTTTCAGATGAATATCATACTATCTTTTGCAGATATGGGATTTGGTGAATTTGCGGAACGGAGATTGATTCCGACATTATTATTGAATCTCGCATTCATTATTATCAGCTGCTATCCTTTAAAGAGAATGATTGAAAAGCTTGATTTGCAAGGAGAAACGGAATAACGTTCCTGTGTCTTAAGAAGCAGGTGGGAAATGTATTTTCTCTTTTCCGTGTACGTAGAAAAAGGAAATTTGTTTTCCTATGTCGAATTATATTTCATTGAGGTGAAACAAACGTCATGAATAAAAGAATTCAGCAAAATGTCATGATTAAGGGAACAAAAGACGGGTTTATGCTTCATCTCGATGATTCTTGCTCATTTTCCGAATTATTGAAAGAGTTAGAAGTGAAGCTTTCGGCAAACTATCAGTTTCAAGAAAATGACCCGTCCATTTCCGTAAAAGTACATACAGGGAACCGCTATCTTGATGAACAACAAGAAGAAAAGATTAAAGAGGTCATCCATAAAAAGAAGAAGCTTTTCGTAGATGAGATGATTTCGAATGTCCTTACGAAGGATGAAGCAAAACGATGGAAAGATGAAAACCAAGTGACGACCGTGACCAAGGTGATAAGGTCGGGACAGGTTTTTGAAGTTCCCGGAGACTTACTGCTGATAGGGGATGTCAATCCCGACGGAACGGTTCGTGCGGGTGGCAACATATATATCATGGGACAGCTAAAGGGAATAGCCCATGCCGGATATAAAGGGAATAACGAGGCCATTATAGCTGCCTCTGTCATGAAGCCTGCCCAGCTGCGCATTGCCGGACAAGTGAATTTATCTCCTGACCAATATACGAAATGGGGACATGATTTGGAATGTGCCTTCATGGATGAAGAACAAAATATCATAATAGAAAAATTGCAAGTCTTAAAGAAATATAGACCTAATTTAAATAGATTAGAAGGGGGTCTCTAATCGTGGGAGAGGCAATAGTTATAACATCCGGTAAGGGTGGTGTCGGGAAAACGACCACCTCCGCCAATTTAGGAACATCTTTAGCTCTTCTAGGCAAAAAGGTTTGCTTGATTGATACGGATATTGGTCTTCGGAATTTGGATGTAATCATGGGATTGGAGAATCGCATTATCTATGATTTGGTCGATGTGGTCGAAGGGCGCTGTAAGATACACCAAGCGCTTATAAAAGATAAACATTTCGAGGATTTGCTTTATCTGCTTCCCGCTCCGCAAAATAGTGACAAAACAGTGGTGAATGAAGAGCAGATGAGGAAACTCATCAGCGATATGAAGCCTGACTATGATTATGTCATCATTGATTGCCCTGCAGGCATTGAACAGGGCTTCAGGAATGCCATAGCTGGGGCAGACAAGGCGATCATCGTTACGACTGCAGAGAGACCGGCTGTCAGGGATGCTGACCGTATTATTGGCCTGCTTGAAAAAGAGGAGCATATTGAACCGCCTCAATTGATCATCAACCGGATCCGCGGCCATTTGCTTCATGAGGATGAGGAAATGGATATCGATGGAGTTGCCGATTTTCTTAAGATTGATTTGATCGGCGTCATTCCTGATGATGACCAGGTCATTGTGGCAGCGAATAAAAAGGAACCCATTGCCTATAATCCAGACAATAGAGTTTCGCTTGCCTATCGGAACATCGCCAGAAGGATCCTTGGTGAATCTGTGCCCTTGACTCCAATTGGCAGCGAACCAAAGGGCTTCATGTCCAAATTGAAAAAATTCTTCAGTGTGCGGTAAATCTATATTCTTTTGTCAAGAAGCGGGAGCATTTGATGCCCTCGCTTTTTTTATGCTTTTTGTGAAATAAAAAAGGCAAGCCATATAATGGCTTGCCTTATCTATATGCTAAAAATGCAGCGGGTTATCCGCGTCTTCCGCCTCTGCCGCCGCGTTTTGATTCGGTGCTGCGTTTAAGAGTCGATAAATTTTCTTCACTAGTCTTTAAAAAGCGCACCATTTTATCTTCGAAATTTTCCTTTGGTTGGAAATTACCTTTTGAACGAAAATCTTTAGAACGGCTATCCCCTTGGCGTGGTGGGCGTTTGGTATAAGAAGAGGTTTGCCCTTCGGGTCTATCTATAGCCTTTTTGATGGACAAGGCAGTTTTTCCGTCTTTCTCACTAATCACTTTTACTTCAATTTGGTCGCCTACTTTAAGATGGTCATTTACGTCTTTTACATAGCTATCTGCTACCTCACTGATATGCACAAGACCTGTTGAGCCTCCTGGTAATTCTACGAATGCTCCAAAATTAGTGATACCTGTTACTTTACCTTGTACTTTGCTGCCTATTTCGATTGACATAAAAAAATGTTCCCCCTCAATAATGTTAAAACCACTTTATTATAACAAATTCCGGGGAACAATATCAATCTCAATTATTCGATTTTCTGAATCGATGCCCGAACCACCTTGGAAATTCATAAGTTTCGGTGAATTTTTCATCGGAAAAAATTTTTTCAGGGAAGTGCAGAATAGTCTGGACAAGTTGCTCATACGTTGTAATATAGCGCTTTGACATGAGCAGGGGGGGAAGTCTGGAATGGATGATCGCAGGAAAGATATCCGCAATCGTATCGCCAAGAGACGCAAGTTTAATGATAAACCGTCAGGAAGCAGTAGTTGGACGGAGATCCACAATGAGGAACCATACGGGATTGATTCATATAACGGGTATTCCGAAAAAGATCATCCGCTCTTCAAGAAAGAATATTTTTTCTTTAAAATCCTTGCCAGTGTATGCCTGTTCCTGGTTGTCGCGGTGATGTTCAAACACCCTTCTGTGCGGCTTGACCCTGCCAGGAGTTTTGTCACGGAGAACATGAACAAGGAATTTCAGTTCGCTTCAATCTCCAATTGGTACGAAAGTGCGTTTGGTAAACCAATCGCTTTTTTACCGAATGAAGCCGATACGGAAACTGTTGATTCGAATGAAGAATATGCAATGCCAGCTTCTGCGAAGATTACCCAAAACTTCGAGACGAACGGTGAGGGAATCATATTGGAAACGAGCAAAGGCTCAAAGGTCGAGGCCGTTAATGAAGGGGTAGTCATTTTTGCCGGTGAAAAGGAGGGGATCGGAAAGACGGTCGTCATTCAGCATGCCAATAAAAGTGAATCTTGGTATGGGCAGCTGGAAGGAATTGATGTGAAATTGTATGAGTTCGTTAAAAAGGGCAATGAAGTCGGACAGGTTACACTAAGTGAAGATGGATCCATGGGCAGGTTTTATTTAGCGATAAAAGAAAATGATACTTTCGTCGATCCTAAAAAGGTGATTTCCTTTGAGTGAATATGGGAAATTACTGTTTAAAATCAGGGTGCATCCGACATTATGGTTTGTCATTGGCATCGCCATCCTCACAGCCCATTTCGTTGAAGTGATGATGCTGTTGCTTATCGTCTTCATACATGAAATGGGGCATGCCGTCTGTGCCCAGCACTTCAAATGGCGGATAAAGTCAATCCAGCTGCTTCCTTTTGGCGGGGCTGTTGAGACTGAGGAATATGGAAACAAGAGTTTGAAGGAGGATTTGGCGGTGGTGCTTGCCGGTCCGCTTCAACATGTTTGGCTCATTGGCGCAGCTTTTTTGCTCTATTTCTTTACCATTATCCCATATGAGCTGTACCAGCCCTTTTTGTATATGAATCTTATGCTCCTGATTTTTAATCTGCTGCCAATTTGGCCCCTGGACGGGGGACGGCTGCTATTCATCGGTGTTTCCCTATACTGCACCTTTCTGGAAGCGCAGAAACATACACTTCACTTTTCTGCAGTATTCGCTTTCCTTGCTTTTTTGACCTGGCTCATTCTGGATCCGCTCAATTTGAACATCTGGCTCATCATTTTTTTCATAAGTCTCTCACTCGTCATGGAATGGCGGCAAAGGTATTATGCATTCATCCGCTTTCTTCTGCAGCGCCATTACGGGCATACGAATGATTTGGCGAAACTGAAGCCGATCTCGGTGGATTCACAAGAACCGATTTATAAAGTGCTGGAAATGTTTCAACGCGGTTGTAAACACCCCGTGATCATCATGAAAAACGGGAAAGAGAGCGGCTCGTTGGATGAAACGGAAATCCTTCATGCCTATTTTTCCGAGAAAATGACAAACGGGAAAATCGGCGACCTATTATATTCTTATTAAATATGTTATCCTTTCTTCAAATTGAGGAGAGGATTTTTTTTGATGAAAAAAATGATCGCGAACCTAGCTTCACGCGAAAAAAGAGTGGCTGTACTTGAGAATGGTGTTTTACGTAAACTTGAAATCATGCCGCCTCAAAAGCGCAGTACGGTCGGTAACATTTACCTTGGGAAGGTAACGAAGGTGTTACCGGGAATGGATGCCGTCTTCATTGATTATGGTGCAGAGAAAAATGGTTTTTTACACCGTGACGACATTCCCTCTTTCCAGCTGACAAAAAAAAGTGATGGGAAAGCATCGATCGGTCAATTTGTCCATCAGGGAGAAAAGCTGCTAGTTCAGGTGACGCGGGATGAAACGGGCACCAAAGGAGCTAAATTGACTGGGCTGATCGAGTTTTCGACAGATTCCCTCGTATACATACATGGAATAGATTATGTTGGTGTATCAAAGAAATTCAAAAACAATGATTTTCAGAAGCAATGGCGGGAAACTGCCTTGCAGCATAAAAATCCTGATGAGGGGTTGATTGTCCGCACCTCGATGGAGAACGAAAGTGAATCGGTCTTCCTTGATAGGTTAAATGGATTGCGGGAGCTCTTTAAAGGGCTTGAACTTAAGGCTGCGTCCCTCAAGGCCCCGTCCCTTCTCTATGAGAGGGATGAATACCTTGATATGATCATTTCCGAAATGTCGGGAACGGTGACCGGGGAACTTGTTATTGATGACTTCGAGGCCTATCGCGAGTTGAAAAAGTGGATACAGGAAAACCGTAAGGAGTGGGAAATATCCCATGCATCGGGTACAAAGAATATTTTTTCCGAATGGAATGTGGAAGCGCAAGTTGAGAAAATGGCCAAGAAAATCGTTTGGCTTGAGAATGGCGGATATTTAATTTTTGAAGAAACGGAAGCTTTCACCGTAATCGATGTCAATTCAGGGAAGTTCACCGGCAAGGTGGCGAAGGAAGCAACATTGTTTGCGGTTAATCAGGCAGCGGCGAAAGAGGTCGCCCGTCAACTGAGATTGAGGAATATCAGCGGAATCATACTGATTGATTTCATCAATATGGACCAGTCCCGGCATGAGCAGGAAATCATCGAAATCGTTAAAAAGGAAGCGGTGAGGGATGAGAAGCGAATCCAGGTCATCGGTTTTACGGAACTGGGCATTTTACAAATGACGAGAAAGCGAACCTCCCCGTCTTTCATTGAAATGACGACGGTGCCTTGCCCTGTTTGCAGTGGAAGCGGTAAAATCGAGAGCCCTGAAACGGTGGCCTTCCGCTTGGAACGTGAACTGCTGGAACACAGGAAGACAGATGATGAAGCGGTCTGGATGGAGGTCAGTAAAGCGGTGGCGGACGTGCTGCTTGGTGAAAAGGAATCATATCGGCCGACGTTGGAGGAATTGATCGGTAAAAAGATATTCCTGTCATTTATCCCAGGTTCGAGGAATGCTTACTCCATAAAGCGCTTCGGGAGCATTCAGGAAATCGGGCGGGCTTTTGAGTGAAGGGCGGGAATTGTTATAAATATATTGACAGCCTTTCCTGTTTCATGTTAGGATTTTAATGTTATGTTTGTAGCACCCGTGCTACAACCGCTCAACATCAGGTTTTAAGCTTTTGCCTTTCTGGTAAAACGCCTGTGATTGGCGAGTCTGAGACATTTAAGGAGGTGCAAGTATGTACGCAATTATCGAAACTGGCGGTAAACAAATTAAAGTAGCAGCTGGCGAAGCGGTTTACATTGAAAAATTAAACGCAGAAGCAGGCGAAACTGTTACATTTGACAAAGTTTTATTCGTAGGTGGCGAAGACGTGAAAGTCGGTGCTCCACTAGTTGAAGGCGCTACTGTAACAGGTACTGTCGAAAAACAAGGTAAGCAAAAGAAAATCACTGTTTTCAAATACAAAGCGAAGAAAAACAATCGTAAAAAACAAGGTCATCGTCAACCATACACTAAAGTTGTTATCGAAGCAATCAACGCGTAAGGGCTGATTCTAGATGATCAAAGTTGTATTTGATGCTCCGCAGGAACGGATTGCTTCGTTCACCTTAAGCGGACATGCTAATTTTGCTAAAAAAGGTTCTGATATCGTTTGTGCAGGTGTATCGGCTGTTTCCTTCGGGGCAGTCAATGCAATCATGTCCTTAACGGACGTAGAGCCTGAGATTGAGCAAGGGAGAGAAGGCGGCTATCTTCGCTGCGTCATTCCGGGGAATCTTTCGCCGGAATCGGAAGAGAAGGTTCAGCTGCTTTTGAACGGCATGCTCATATCGCTGCAAACCATCGAACGTGATTATGGTAAATACATGAAAATTATCCTCAACCAATAGGAGGTGGAACAAATGTTAAGATTAGATCTTCAGTTCTTCGCTTCGAAAAAAGGAGTAGGTTCTACAAAGAACGGACGTGACTCAATCTCCAAGCGTCTTGGCGCTAAACGTGCAGATGGTCAATTCGTATCTGGTGGTTCTATCCTTTACCGTCAACGCGGAACAAAAATCTATCCTGGTGAGAACGTAGGCCGTGGTGGAGACGATACTCTATACGCTAAAGTAGACGGTGTTGTTAAATTCGAACGTTTCGGACGTGACCGTAAAAAAGTAAGCGTATATCCAGTTGCACAAGAAGCATAATTGGCATCTTTGAACAGAGGCTGACTCAAAAGGGTCTGATTCCTTCTACAAGACACTATATACCGCGTCATTTTTAATAATGGTATGCTATATAGTGATGAAGGGGTCCGGCCCTTTATTTATACTATAGGAAATGAACCAGCATTTTGCAGGAGACTTTAGTCATTAGTATAAGGAAAACAACCTCTGACTTAAAAAAGGCTCGCCAATCGGCGGGCTTTCTTAAACTTTCAGGGGGGAAATCCAAGATTACTCATCCATCCGATTTGGTTTAAAACCAAATAGACACTCCAATTCAACTATAATATCTCCAATTGGTGCATATAAGGCCCATTCTCTTTTTTAGTTCAAATGGCTCTACCATCGTCCAAAGAACTCAGGGTGTGCGGCTGTATTTTTTGGACGGGGGCTTTCATGTGAAGGCATGTGAATCGAGCTTCATTTCCTGTTTGTTATTTTTTTGATATACTGTACAAATGGAAGTATTCAACATGATAGAGCTGAAAAAAAAGTTTCTTTATCATAATTGAAGGTGTTAATAATGGATAAAAATTGGACGACTATTGAAACTCTGCGTCAAACCAGGCATGACTGGCTGAATAAAATTCAAATCATCAAAGGGAATCTGGAGTTGAACAGAATTGATCGTGTCAAGGGCATCATTGATGAAATCATTGTTGAAACCCAGAATGAAGCACGCCTCTCAAGTTTGAATTTACCTAAGTTCACCGAGATGTTGTTGACGTCGAATTGGAATAATGGATCATTTTATTGCGAATATGAAATCATTGATGTTTTTGAAGGTTCAACTGAGATGGACGGGCTGATGTATCGCTGGACAAACGATTTCTTTAAAATTCTCGATAAAAATCTCGATCCGTTTTTTGAAAATATACTGGCTGTTTCCATGTGTAAAAAAGAAATGAGTGATATGCACTGTTCATTTCATATGCAAGGCAGGTTCATTGATCAATCTCCAGTGATCGAGTTTTTGGCAGGTTCATTAACGGCCGAGCAATCAATTGAAATTCTTGAATGTAATGAGGATGAAATCTTTTTTAAGATGGATATTAATTTTTAGAGAAGTATACAGCAAGAAATGACTTGCAGAAAACAAGGAAGTGATAGCATGTTTGTCGATCAAACGAAAGTCTATGTAAAAGGCGGAGACGGTGGTAACGGGATAGTTGCTTATCGTCGTGAGAAATTCATACCTAAAGGCGGACCTGCCGGCGGAGATGGCGGTAATGGAGCCAATGTCGTTTTTGAAGTGGAAGAGGGCTTGCGTACATTAATGGATTTCCGTTATCAACGTCACTTTAAGGCACCTCGCGGAGAACATGGCATGTCCAAAAACATGCATGGTGCGGCTGCAAAGGATATGGTCATCAAGGTTCCACCTGGCACCGTTGTCATTGATGATAAGACCAAGGAAGTCATTGCTGATTTAGTTGAGCACGGACAACGCGCGGTTATCGCCAAAGGTGGCCGCGGAGGCCGGGGGAATTCCCGTTTTGCCACACCAGCCAATCCTGCACCTGAAATCGCTGAGAACGGCGAACCGGGCCAAGAACGCGATATCATCATGGAATTGAAACTGTTGGCTGATGTCGGCTTGGTTGGTTTTCCAAGTGTAGGTAAATCCACTTTGCTTTCTGTTGTATCCGCAGCAAGGCCCAAAATTGCCGAATACCATTTTACGACGATCGTACCGAACCTCGGAATGGTGGAAACGGAAGATCACCGCAGCTTCGTCATGGCCGATTTACCTGGTCTGATCGAAGGCGCTTCAGAAGGTGTGGGCCTTGGGCATCAATTCCTGCGCCATATTGAAAGAACGAGGGTAATCGTTCATGTAATCGATATGTCGGGTCTTGAAGGCCGGGATCCATATGAAGACTACCAAACAATCAATAAAGAGTTGGAAGAGTATAACCTGCGCTTGACTGAACGTCCGCAAATCATTGTAGCAAGTAAAATGGATATGCCGGACTCAGAAGATAACTTAGCGGCTTTCAAAGAAAAGCTGGAAGAAGACTATCCTGTATTCCCGATTTCTGCCGTGACGCGTGAAGGGATCCGTGAGCTTCTTTATGCAATTGCCGATAAAATCGAAGAGACGCCTGAGTTCCCTCTTGAACATGAAGAAGAGAATACTGGAATCCACCGGGTTCTATATAAACATACATCACAGACTGATGAATTTAACATTGAACGCGAATCCGATGGCAGCTTTGCTGTATCAGGATTCAAAATCGAGCGTCTATTCAAAATGACTGACTTCACCCGTGAAGAGTCCATACGTCGTTTCGCCAGACAGCTTCGTTCATTCGGAGTCGACGAAGGCCTTCGCCAAAAAGGTGCGACGAATGGCGATATCGTCCGTATCCTTGAATATGAATTTGAATTTGTTGATTGATTGTAAACCATGATGGCAGGCAAAAGGAGGCGTGCGGAGTTTGAATAAGTCCGATCAGAAATTTTTCCTCGTTCGAGAGGATGTCCTTCCCGAAGCGATGAAAAAAACGCTGGATGCAAAAGAAATGATTGAACGGGGAAAAGCGGAATCAGTTTGGGAAGCGGTACAGCGAGTGGACCTAAGCAGGAGTGCTTTTTACAAATACCGTGACACGGTTTTTCCGTTTCATACAGTTGTTAAGGAAAAGCTGATTACACTGTTCTTCTATCTCGAAGATCGTTCTGGTACTCTATCGGAGCTTTTACGGCTCGTCGCCTCATCCGGTTGCAACATCATGACCATCCACCAAACGATTCCTTTGCAGGGACGTGCAAATGTCACCCTATCCCTGAATACGGGTGGGATGACGATGGATATTAATGAACTGCTTACTAAACTGCGTAAAATGGAGTTTGTCGAAAAAGTCGAAATCATTGGTAACGGCGCATGAAAACAGCCTGTACATTTCACATGTACAGGCTGTCTATTTGTAGACAAAAAGGTTTCGGAAACCTTTTCCAACTGATTCTGAGAGGGCTGCTACTATGTTATAAAGAGATGAACGAAGTTTGCCTATTCGTTTCATGCGGCAGTAGACCAAAGGCAGTAGTGTGGGGGATGATAGAACGCCCGTCCGGAGGTTTTATCAATCATTTCAAGTTGATCTCTTTGAATAGAATAAGGTTTAGTAAGCATCCTTATCATCATTTTAAAAATCCAAACAGCCTGTAGGCATCCTCAATTATTATTGAGTTTGTCTACAGGCTGTTTTCATTTGTAAGAGGAAATTAACGATTAACTATTGTAAAAAATCAGAAAATGGCATAACATAAACAATAGATTTTCCGTGAAAAGGAGTTTATAATATGACATCAAAAATTGCATTTCTTGGACCAAAAGCAACGTTCACGGATTTAGCTGTATCGCGACTATTTCCTAATGATATAAAAATACCGATGAACACGATTCCGGACTGCCTTGATGCTGTTCGGGACGGGGAAGTGAATCACGCGCTCGTGCCGATCGAGAATGCTTTGGAGGGTTCGGTAAATATAACGATGGATTACTTAGTCCATGAAGTCACATTGCCGATGAAAGGCGAAGTGACGATTCCAATCCAACAGCATTATATGGTTCATCCGGATCATGCATATCCTGGGTTCAAACCTGACATGGTATATTCGCATTCCCATGCCATCGCTCAATGCCGCAAATTTCTACATAATGAGCTAAGGGGCATTCCGTATGAGTATGTCACATCCACAGCAGCGGCTGCTAAGATGGTAATGGAGAATCCTGATATAAATATTGCTGCGATTGCAAATGATATGGCTGCAGAGGAGTACGGTTTGACGATTGCAAAACAAAATATTCACGATTACGAACATAATCACACCAAGTTTATCGTCGTATCCAACAGTGAAGTCGACTTTGAAGGGCATTTGACCGTTGAAGGGGATAAGAAAACGACCTTGATGATTCAGTTGCCTGCCGACCATTCAGGGCAGCTGCACCAAGTCCTTTCCGCTTTTTCCTGGAGGAAACTTAACCTTTCCAAGATTGAATCAAGACCCATGAAAACAGGATTGGGCAATTACTTTTTCATCATCGACATCGAAATGCCCCTTGACGATGTCCTTATCCCAGGAGCGATTTCCGAGCTTGAGGCCTTAGGATGTACGGTTTCGATCATGGGAAGCTATTCATGCTTTAAAGTGCAAACTGGTGTACCGCAGCGCTGATTTTTCTTTTGTGAAATTTTTTTCTGAAATGTTAAATGGTACAGCCTTAGCAGAGTTTTTTCCAATGAATATGAAAAGGCCCCGGGAGTTTTCCCGGGGCCTTTTTTTGTGAAGGTTTGTATTCCCTTTGCGTACAAGTTCATAAAATGGTTGGCTGTCATTTTATGAAATATAAAAAAGTAGGCAGCATGATTCTGGATGAAAAACAAACACAGAATGTGATGAAAGCAAATACAATAAGTAAATCCCGGTAGGCCACATGTGGAAATAGGAACAGTAATACATACGTTGATGACTAAATCAGTGGAAGCACCTTTTTTATCAAAAAATGCAGAGAGAGGGTGGTGGTCAGCAGAGATGGATAACCAATTCAAAGAAACGTTCGGTTCTTGGATTCAAGCGATAGGAACTGTCCTTTCTGCTATAGCGGGTACACCATCCGATGTCTTGGAAGAAGAATTTCGTACGAACTTGGATTTGATTGGAAATGAACTTCAAGCAACAGGAAATGCCTTATTGGCGGACGCAGAAGAAACCTGGTCTCTAGATAAATTCGGTAATATAATACAGGCGATCGGGAATTCGACGGTTATCTTAGGATTAGTCATTGATTTCGATGAAGTAACGAAACAGGAATTGATCATCAAAGGTAATTTGATCCAAGCGGTGGGCGGAGGCACAGCTTTGGCGGGGGCATACGAAAATCCGGATGAACCGGAGCAGGCCTTCAATGCTACGGGAAATTTGTTGCAGGCAATTGGGAATTCGATGCAAGCGATAGGCGGAATTGAGGAACTTAGAAATAGTGTTTTAGAAAAAGATAAAGAAAAGGATCAAAAGGAAGAAGAGCAGGATAAGGAGCAGGAACTACAAAAATATCAATATCCTTCTATGGAAGAGAAGCCATCTGATGCTGAATTAATTCAAGCGACGGGAGGCTGGGTTCAGGCGGTCGGTTCCGTCATTAGTCTTATCGGGCAGTTGAGAAGTAACCAGGAAGAAAACTCCGGGGAAGACAGCTCAAATGAAAGCAATTCCGGTGGTGAGTGAGCATAATGGCCAAACAAAAAATCCTCAAAAGCCATATCTTTTGAGGATTTTTTGTTTATTCAATCGACTAAAATACCGGCATCCCTTAAAGCACACTCCGCTTCGTCGAGCAGTTCTTCAGATGCTGCGCTCAGTGTATGGAGATGGATGCCGCTCGTCAGTTCCGATAAAAAAGATGCGTTCGTTGCCGTCACCCTTGAAAGGAATTGCTGGACTTCCTTCCGGCTGCTGACCATGATGGAAGCGGTTAGGTCGCCGTATACGGGGTGCTCGATTTTGACATCTTTAACCGTGATGCCGATATCCACGAGTAAATATAGCTCTTCTTGGGTCCGCGACGGATCGTGTTGGCAAGCAATGACCCTTTCCGGCTTTTGCGTGCTCCCCGTTTGTAAGTACAGATAGCCTTGGCTCGTGGCAATGATAGGTTCATTCCGCGCTTTCAGGAGGGTTATGTCACCAACGATAACCTGCCGGCTTACATTCGTTATCTGCGAAAGCTCGCTGCCTGTTACAGGCTCCGCGCTTGTTTGCAATAAATGTAAGAGTTTCGTCCGTCTTTCTTCCCCGAGTAATTTCTTTCTTTCCATAAACATTCACCTCTTTAATTACAAACATTCTAACATAGTTTGGAGGGTTTTATCGAATGGCAGCTATTCCTTCGATGCAGTCCGCCAACTTGTGCATGTCGTCGGCCGTCGTGTTTTTGCCAAAGGAAAGGCGGACGAACTGATGGGCTTCATCTTCGCTTTTCCCAATGGCCATCATCGTTTTTGAAGGATCCTGTTTACCGATTTGACAGGCGCTTCCCGTCGAAACGGCGAATCCTTTCTGGTTTAATTCCAGCATGATGTATTGTCCTTGCAATCCAGCGAAGGTCAGCGCCAGAATGTGAGGCAATTGCTCGCTTTTTGCTTCGATGATTTGAAAATCGATTTTCCTTTCCGTTAGCCGTTGGATCAATAGCATCCTAAGTGTGGAAATCCGTTTTTGCTCATCTTCCATGATATCCGCCAATTTCTTGGCGGCGGTTACGAAGGAAGCAATTCCGGGAACGTCCACTGTTCCTGGTCGGAAACCATATTCATGAGTGATATTCGGTACCGAAGCCTTCAACCGATGGATGTCAGGGAAAATGACGGCACCTGTCCCTTTTGGACCATAAACTTTATGACTGGAAACGGATAGTCCATCACATGAGGCAGCTATCTTGCCAAGCGGTAATTTAGCAAATGATTGGACGCAATCCACATGAAAAAAAGCCTGGTGTTTTCGAACGATTTCACTTATTTGCTCAATGGGTTGAATGACCCCGATTTCCGAATTCACATGCTGGACAATGACCAAGCATGTTTTCTCCGATATACATTCCTGCAGATGTTCAATATCAACCCGGCCATCTTCCAAATGCCGTAAATAAGTAACCTCGAATCCTTCTTGTTCAAGTTTTGTAACGAAATTGGCAAGAGATGCATGTTCAGTTCTGCTAACAATCAAGTGGTTCTGCCAGGATGGTTTCGAAGCGATGAATGTATCGATGGCAAGCATGTTGCTTTCTGATCCGCCGCTCGTAAAGATGATTCCTTCCTTTTTTATGTTCAGCATTTCCGCGAGTTGCTGCCGTGACATATCCAATAAACGTGCCGCCTCAGAGCCAATATCATGCAAACTGCTCGCATTCCCGAAAAACTTCCGGGAGGCTTGGCTGAATACGTCGAGAGCCTCCTCATCAATCGGAGTTGTAGCGGCATAATCCAAATAAATCAAAAAATCACTTCCATCCTTCAATCTTAAAAAACTCTTGATAATAGTTTAATAATATGTAAATATAGTTGTCAAGACACCTGTCATAAACAGGAGGAATGAAATAATGGTAAAAACGGAAATCATCGTGATAGGCAGCGGTATTGCTGCCTTGAAAACCGCATTGGAAGCAAGTGAACATAAGCATGTGATACTCATCACAAAATCAAATATCCGTCATGGCAATTCATATTTAGCTCAGGGCGGGATTGCTGCTGCCATATCTGATCGTGACCGAGTATCCTTTCATAAAAAAGATACGCTGGCGGCTGGTCAGCGATATAACAAGGTGAAGGCAGTGGAAAAACTCGTCGAAGAGGCACCTTCGGTTATAGCTGAACTTATTGAATCGGGTATGCGATTTGACCATGATGAGGACGGAACTCTATTGCTTGGCATGGAGGGCGCCCACAGTGAACGAAGAATCCTCCATAGTCACGGGGATGCTACCGGAAAGTACATGATGGAACATCTTATAGGGCGCCTGAAAAAATCATCGATTACTGTGATGGAGAATGTTGCTGCAGTGGAGTTGATCATCGGGCAAGATGATTCTTGCATAGGCGTCAAAACACTTGATAAGGCAGGGGATCTTGTTGCCTATCATGCAGAACAGACGGTTTTGGCAACAGGCGGCTGTGGTTCCCTATACCATTTCACTTCAAATTCACAAACGGTTTCAGGTGATGGAATCGCACTTGCATTCAAGGCCGGTGCAAAAGTTCGTGACATGGAATTCATACAATTCCATCCGACCCTGCTTTTTGTGAATGGCAAAGCGAAAGGGCTCGTTTCAGAAGCGGTTCGCGGGGATGGTGCGAGATTAGTGACGGAAATGGGAAGGCCGATCATGGAGGATGTCCATAGCTTGAAGGATCTAGCTCCAAGGCATATTGTTGCACAGACGATTTTTTCTTATTTGCAGCGCGGTGAAAAGGTATTTTTGGATATTTCGATGATTAAGGATTTTAAGAATCGTTTTCCGACAGTGAGCTCATTATGTGAAAAAAGCGGGCTGGACCTTCAATCGGGGAAAATCCCCGTTGCACCTGGAAACCATTTTTTAATGGGAGGAATTGAAGTGGATGAATTCGGGCAGACCTCAGTTCCTTCTTTGTTTGCTGTAGGTGAAGTAGCGTGTACGGGTGTACATGGTGCAAACCGATTGGCAAGCAACTCACTTCTCGAAGGGCTGGTATTTGGAAATACACTTGGCCGTTTCCTTGCTAAAGTGCCGGCAAGGGCGATACCGGAAGAAAAAGAGCAGTCCAAGAGTTCCAGTCCCGTTTCCTTTTTACCTAGTCTCAAGACATTGCAGGAAAAATTAATGAACGAAGCGGGAATCGTTCGAAATGAAGCGGGATTAACTCGACTGAAGGATTATCTTGAGTCATTTACTATCGAAAAATTGCTGCATTTGGAAGTAACGGAATTATCGATAGAAGAAATAACGAAAATCAATGCCATGATAGTGGCGTGGCTGATTGCCGAATCTGCATTGACCAGAACGGAAAGCAGGGGCGGACATTTCCGCAGTGACTATCCAAGTGAAAATGACGCCCAATGGCTTGAAAATTCGGTTATCCTTGCTTGCACGGATGTGAAGAACCGAGTGAAAGGGAGACGACTATATGAATATATTGAAGCTTAAGCAGATGCTGCAGCAATTTTTATTGGAAGATATAGGGGAATGCGACGTAACGAGTGATACGATTTTCGATCAAGGTGAACAAGGAACTTTGACATTCATCGCAAAAGAAGGCGGGGTCTTTAGTGGAGGAGACGTCATCAAGACGGGATTTGCATTATTGGATGAGCACATCGAGGTTTTCCTTTTTGTTCAAGATGGCGAAGTCTTTGAAGAAGGACAGCAGCTTGCAAGAATGACCGGCGATATGGCCTCTCTTTTAAAGGGGGAACGGGTCGTTTTGAATTTAGTGCAGCGTATGTCCGGCATTGCCACGCAGGCTAATAGAGCTGCCAAGATTTTAGCGGGGACGAAGACGAGAGCTTGTGATACGAGGAAAACTACACCTGGTCTGCGGATGCTTGAAAAGTATGCGGTCCGTTCCGGCGGGGCATTCAATCACCGGTATGGTCTGTATGATGCAGTCATGATAAAGGACAACCATATTTCGTTCGCTGGGTCCATAACGAAAGCGGTTCAAGCGGTAAAATCCAAACTGGGGCATACGACTAAAGTGGAAGTGGAAACGGAATCACCACAACAGGTGCTTGAAGCAGTGGAAGCTGGTGCAGATATCATCATGTTCGATAACCGAAGCCCAGAAGAAATCAAGCAACTGATTAAATTGGTTCCCGCCCACATCATAACTGAAGCCTCTGGAGGGATCCATTTAGACAACCTAGCCTCATATCGGGAAACAGGGGTAGATTATATTTCGTTGGGCAGCTTGACGCACAGTGTCAGGGCACTTGATATTAGCGCAAAGGTCAAAGAACGTGAGGGGATATTGAAATGAACATATTGGAAATGGCTAAAACAGCAGGAAATGCATTGCCTGAAAAGTATAAAACGATGACAAAGGAAGAGATGGAGAACCGGGTCCGGGACATTAAGGAACGACTGGGGAACCGTCTTTATATCCCAGGTCATCATTATCAACGGGAGGAAGTCATTCAATTTTCGGATTCAACGGGAGATTCACTTCAATTGGCTCAGCTTTCCGCGCAAAATCGCGAAGCGGATTATATCGTGTTTTGCGGTGTGCACTTCATGGCTGAAACAGCCGATATTTTGACGGAAGAAAGGCAGGCGGTTATCCTTCCTGACATGCGTGCAGGCTGCTCCATGGCCGATATGGCGGATATTGAACAAACGGAACGGGCATGGACAAAGCTTCAGGAATTATTTGGCGATACGATCCTTCCGCTAACTTATGTGAATTCCACTGCAGCCATCAAAGCATTTGTAGGAAAAAATGGCGGGGCGACGGTGACTTCTTCCAATGCACAAGGGATGGTCTCGTGGGCCCTTTCGCAAAAAGAAAGGATCCTTTTTCTTCCCGATCAGCATCTTGGGAGGAATACAGCCTTTGACCTTGGCATCTCATTGAATGAAATGGCTGTCTGGGATCCGCATAAGGATGAATTGATTTATGAAGGGGAACTCGAAGATCTGAAGGTACTTCTTTGGAAAGGACATTGCTCAGTCCATGAAAATTTCACCACAGCGAATATTGAAACACTTCGAGCGGAGCAGCCTGAAATGAATATCATCGTTCATCCCGAATGTCGCCGTGAGGTAGTCGCCCTGTCAGATTATGCGGGTTCGACATCGTATATCATCAATATGATCGAAAAAGCCGAACCGGGTAGTTCCTGGGCAATCGGAACGGAAATGAACCTTGTCAAGCGACTTATCGCCAATAATCCTGACAAGAACATCATCTCGTTAAATCCGAATATGTGTCCATGTCTTACGATGAACCGAATTGATCTGCCTCACCTGCTGTGGGCGCTTGAATCCATAGAAGAAGGTATAATCATCAATCCGATCAAAGTGGAAAAGAACATTGCGGATAATGCCATCCTAGCTTTAAACAGAATGCTGGAACGCGTTTGAGTTAGTGCTTATAAAAAGACTTTGGTCATACGAAAAGGCTGTTTTAGCATACTTTGTTGCTATTTACCAAGTAGTGCGGTTTGGTTGATTTCCCCTCCAGATGCTCGCTTTCCGCGGGGCGGGCGGTGAGCCTCCTCGGCGTAAACGCCTTTGGGGTCTCACCTGTCCCGCTGCTCCCGCAGGAGTCTCGCACTTCCGCTCCAATCAACCTTAAATCGTTTCGTTTTAAAAACAACAATCTTTACGAAAAGAGCCTACGAAAAAGAGGGGCAATAATCCTTTGAGTTTGTCTACCTAATGGGGATTGGGATGGTCTTATCCCGAATCCCAATTACGACTTTATCAAGGGATTATTGCCATGATTTTAAACAAGACCGAGTTATCCTCATGTATTTTTACTGTTTTTAGCTGAAATCAACTGCCATTTTTAACATAAAAAAAACTGTAAGTAAACTCGATTTTCTTCGAATTTATTTACAGTCTGAAAGGGGGACAAGACCCCCTTTTTTCTTATTTGTAATCAAAACATTAAGAACTTTTAAAGGTTACTTGCTTTAAAAGTATTGCCTTCATTCATATCACCGGATTTAAAACCTTTATTGAACCACCGTTTTCTCTGTTCGGATGTACCGTGCGTGAAGCTGTCCGGAACCACGTAACCCTGTGCCTTTTCTTGGATACGGTCATCCCCCACACCACTTGCTGCATTCAAGGCCTCCTCAAGATCGCCTTTTTCAAGCAAATTCTCTCCTTGGACATGATGTGCCCAAACTCCAGCCAAATAATCGGCCTGTAGTTCAAGACGGACAGAATACCTATTATATTCAGTTTCGCTGACCTGTGAACGATCGGGCATTTCCTTTTCCGTTGTCCCTAAAAGTGTCTGAACATGATGTCCGACTTCGTGGGCAATAACATAGGCCATGGCGAAATCACCGGGTGCCTGGAACTCTTGCTTCAACTCTTGATAAAAGCTGAGATCAATATATAGTTTCATGTCACCCGGACAATAAAATGGCCCTACCGAAGAAGCTGCCATTCCGCACGCCGATTGGACACTGCCTGAATACAGGACAAGGTTCGGTTCCTTATATTCCAGTCCATTTTTTCGGAATTCTTCTGTCCAGACCTGCTCCGTTTCTGCAAGGACGACAGATACGAACTGCGCAAGTTCCTTCTCTTCATCAGTCTCGACATAAGTGCTGCCATTGTTCGATTCAGTAGAATTCAAACTGCCTAGCAATTCGCTAGGATTACCGCCAAGGAGCGTCATGATCAAGACAATGACCAATCCGACCCCTCCGCCGATTCCGGCCATGCCTTTTCCGCTCATGCCTCTTCTGTCTTCGACGTTCGAGCTGCCCTGTCTACCTTTCCATTTCATTTTTATTCCCCCCAGGAATGTAAGATAAGTACCTGAAGACAAAGCCTTAGGTCATTTACTTTCTTATACCCGGATTTCCCAAAGTTTAGACAGAAGCTTGAAAGAAGCGTTTCATAACATGATGGCTTCAAACCTAAAAACCATTGCCTCCTTTTTTTAGAATGAAGGCAATGGTCCCAATTAACTATCCTTTTCTAAGAATGGATTTTCTTTTTGAAGATGCCATATCATTATTTCCTCTCCAAAAGAGTACCTTCCATTTTCCTAAATCATTGATCCAATCATAAATGTCATTTTTCACGCATAAGTTTTCATGATAAAAATAATAGCAATTCACCCACTGCTTCATAGAATATATGGACATATGCACAGGAGGGGTTAACAGCGTGAAAATTCATATAGTCCAAAAAGGCGATACACTTTGGAAACTCGCCAAAAAATACGGCGTCAGTTTTGAAGAACTTAAAAAAGTTAACGCACAATTGAGCAACCCGGACATGATGATGCCTGGAATGAAAATTAAAATACCAGGGACATCTGGAGCTGTAATAAAAGAAACGGCTAAACCAAACGTGAATATTCAACCGGGAATTAAAGAATCCCAAATTCAACCGTACCAGGCCCAGCCAGCGCCTATAAAAGAGCAGCAACTTATGCAAAAACCGGCAGTTAAAGAACAGCCGATATATCAACAGCCGGTAAAAGAACAGCCGATATATCAACAGCCGGTAAAAGAACAGCCGATATATCAACAGCCGGTAAAAGAACAGCCGAAATTTCAGCAGCCGGTAAAAGAACAGCCGAAATTTCAGCAGCCGGTAAAAGAACAGCCGAAATTTCAGCAGCCGGTAAAAGAACAGCCGAAATTTCAGCAGCCGATAAAAGAACAGCCGAAATTTCAGCAGCCGATAAAAGAGCAACCAATCATTCAAAAACCAATGAAGGAACAACCAGTCAAGAAAGAGCAGCAAATCATTCAGCCAAAGCCAATCATTAAAGAAAAGCAAAAAATCGTTCCAAAAGAAGTTCCGGTGCCTATGCCGGTGATTCCGGAAATCGATATCAATAATTATTATATGGTCAACATGACCAATATGAGTGTGCAAAAGCCTCCTGCACCACCCCCGTTACCAAAGAAAAAAGAAGAGCCGGCAGTCGCTAAAAAGAAGAAGAAGCCAGCTGTACAGCCAGCACAGGAATATAATGAGCCGGTGGAAGATTGTACTCCAGTAACGCCGATTTTGCCCGGAAGCGGTTATTGCATTCAGCCGCCACCGTGGGCGCATATGCATATGCAAGCACCATATCAAGGAGTTCCAGGGTATCAGGGGGCTCCGGAAATACATGGTTATCAAATGATGGAAGAGAGCTCTGATTTTTGGGGAGAATCTCCTGACATGTACATGATGGATCAAGGATTCGTCCAAGGGGCGAGTATGAATATACCAAACCAGCAACAATATCCATATCAAGCTTCTGCACCGGTTCCGCACCATTATTATGGAGGGATGAATCCTCAAGTAGCAGGTTCATATATGCAGCAAGATTATGAGTCACCAGACGAATCGCCATCTTCATACAACAATAACTATAACTTCCCTCAGCAGTATAACCAGGCTGCCGGTGAGGAAGAGGAAGATTGCGGCTGTAATAAGGGGCTACTTGGAACTTATGGGCCGGAAGTGAAAGGACAGTATCAAGGAAACCAAAAAATGGATGCCGATGCACATCACCATCCAGATTATCACCAATATCAATCCGTTCAACCACAGCAGCAACAGCAACAGGCCCCATATCAAGGGATGTCACTTAATGAGTCTCAAATGGAGAAAGAGATGCAACAATATGAAGAAGAGTCAGTAGAATCGGCTCAATATGAAGGATTCATGCTGATGGGCGGCCAAAACGGTGGTCAGCCGAACATGATGGGCGGCCAAAACGGAGGTCAGCCAGACATGCTGATGGGCAGCCAAAACGGAGATCAACCGGACATGATGATGGGCGGCCAAAACGGAGGTCAGCCAGACATGCTTATGGGCGGCCAAAATGGAGGTCAGCCGGACATGATGATGGGCGGCCAAAACGGAAGCCAGCCAGGCATGCTGATGGGCGGCCAAAATGGAGGTCAGCCGGACATGATGATGGGCGGCCAAAACGGAGGTCAGCCGGACATGATGATGGGCGGCCAAAACGGAAGCCAGCCAGGCATGCTGATGGGCGGTCAAAACGGAGGTCAGCCGGACATGATGATGGGCGGCCAAAACGGAAGCCAGCCAGGCATGCTGATGGGCAGCCAAAATGGAGGTCAGCCGGACATGATGATGGGCGGCCAAAACGGAAGCCAGCCAGGTATGATGATGGGCGGTCAAAACGCAGGTCTACCAGGAATAAAAGAGCTTCAATTAGGAGGTCCTCCATTCATGATGGGCGGTCAAAACGGAGGTCAGCCAGGGATGATGATGGGCGGCCAAAACGGAGGTCAGCCAGGGATGATGATGGGCGGCCAAAACGGAGGTCAGCCAGGGATGATGATGGGCAGCCAAAACGGAGGTCAGCCAGGGATGATGATGGACGGCCAAAACGGAGGTCAGCCAGGGATGATGATGGGCGGTCAAAACGGAGGTCAGCCAGGGATGATGATGGGCAGCCAAAACGGAGGTCAGCCAGGTATGCTGATGGGCGGCCAAAACGGAGGTCAGCCAGGTATGCTGATGGGCGGCCAAAATGGAAGCCAGCCAGGTATGATGGGCGGCCAAAACGGAGGTCAGCCAGGTATGCTGATGGGCGGCCAAAACGGAGGCCAGCTAGGTATGCTGATGGGCGGCCAAAACGGAGGTCAGCCAGGTATGCTGATGGGCGGCCAAAACGGAGGCCAGCCAGGCATGATGATGGGCGGCCAAAATGGAAGCCAGCCAGGTATGATGGGCGGTCAAACCGGAGGTCCTCCATTCATGATGGGCGGTCAAAACGGAGGCCAGCCAGGTATGATGATGGGCGGTCAAAC
Source organism: Peribacillus sp. Aquil_B1 (assembly GCF_022603275.1). Classification (NCBI taxonomy): domain Bacteria; kingdom Bacillati; phylum Bacillota; class Bacilli; order Caryophanales; family Bacillaceae; genus Peribacillus; species Peribacillus sp. Aquil_B1. The sequence goes on from NZ_JAKXEE010000001.1 coordinate 777,547, forward strand.
CGGAGGTCCGCCGTGGATGGGCCGTCAAAATGGAAGTCAGCCGTGGATGATGGGCGATCAAAATGGAGGCCAGCCGGGAATGATGCCTAGACAATTCGGTGGTCAGCCGGACATGATGCGCGGTCAGCTAGGGGGGCAACCTGAAGCTATGTTACCTGGACAAATGGGTGGCCAGCCAGGCCAATTCGGGGGAGTTCGTGCACCTGAAACATTTGGGATACCGACATATGTAGATGAAAGCGATGACTACTAATTATCAAGGAGACAGTGTTTTTAACACTCGTCTCCTCTCTTATTTAAATCGTAAGCCAAGGAATGTCCACCATATTCAAAGCAGTGTCTATTTAATAACTTTTGAAAAGGGTCATTCAATGATCCTTAAAGGATTCGACAGCTTTGAAAAGTGGGATCGGCAAAGGGAATTGACTTCTTTGTTAAAACAAAAGGGTTTTCATCAAACGTATTATATTCATCAGAATTTAATGCCCTTTGAATTTAAAGGGAAATGGTATGGGAGTATGGACTATTTTCCGCCGAGTAAGAAAAAATTCAAATATTCCAATCATAAGGACCGTTTAGAGGGAATTAAATTACTGGAAAGCTTCCATGATGTGTCGGAACATCTCTCCATTAACGCCCCTGTGTTCAATCAATCAAAAAAGTGGAAAGAACGTTTATCACTTTTTAAAAAGAACTTTTCTTATGTTCGCCAATATGTTTCCGAAGATATTATCAAGGAATGGATTAGATGGGGTGAGTGGGCGCTAGAGGGGTTTGATAAAAATCAGTCTTTATGGAATAAGGAAAAGAAAGTAATCATTCATGGTGATTGTGCCCACCATAATTTCTTGCGCAGAGCGGATGGCACTTTGACTTTAATCGATTTTGACCTAATGGCAAATGCCCCGAGGTGCATTGATTATTTACAGTATGCAAATCGAATATCGCATCATTTGGAAGATGCGGCCACCGAGCTGTGGGAAGTGCCGCAATTGCAAAGGTATCAGTCAGACCCGGCCTTTTTATATGCTTTAACTTACCCTACCGATATTTTCCGTGAATGGAATCGTCTTAATAAAAGTTCTTCCCAGCTTCATTCGGTCTGGAAAATGTCCGTGGAAGGTTTTTCGGAGCGGATGGCGATGAATGAAAAATTGGCAAAAAGGATTTCTTCCCTTAATAGGAATTAATACGGGTTTTTGGCCGTATCTTACAGAGTACATTTCCCGTTCGACACCCATGCTAATTATGAGCGGAATTTAGCTCATTCAATTGCAATGGGAGGGTTATTGGTGCAGAAAATAAAATGGGCACAGCCGCTTTGTACGGTATTGGCCGCCGTCAGTTTGGTTGGATGTGCTAATAATGATACAGCGGAAAATGAAAATATCACAAATGATACAGGATACCATGAAAAAGATGCATTGGTACGCAACATCAATTATGAGAATATGGTGCAAGGTTTATACAATAAAGATGATGCGTACAGTAAAAGTGACCGTAACTACCATGGACATGAGAGTAAACCGCTTAAGGCGCGATCATCTTATTATAATTCCTATGAAGGCGCTTTAGCCGACAAAGTCAATGGTGTCGCCAATAAAGTGGAGCCGGTCATAGATACCAGGACAATCATCATGAAAGACGAAATGCTGGTAGCCTTGCTGCTTGATGACTACAGCCAAGCAAAAGATGTTAAAGAAAGAATCAAGAAGGAAATCGGACCGCTTACCAATGGCCGTACCCTATATGTCACCACCGATGAAGGTGTCTATTTCAGGACGATGACACTCGATAACAATCTTCGGGATGGCGATACGAGGGAAATGATCATTTTGGATGCCAATGACATGTTCGATAACCTTAACATTCACGAAAATCACTTGAAATAATTAGTGGGCTGACCCGACATGGAGTCAGCTCTTTTTGATTTTTTTCTGGTTAATAATCCTTTTTTGGGTCAAACTACATAAAAAGTAAACGCCTTAAGAGGTGAGTAAATTGATTAATCAACTCAGAATCCAATTTTTCATGACACTTTTCATATTGCCATTTTGCTTAACCGTTTTTGCCGAAGAAACTGTTCAAAAGATAAATGATCCAATTGAGAGGAAGGTCATTCTTCAGCGTATGTATCTGGATGGCGAGTTAAGTGAAGAGAAATTGACAGAGACCATTTGGTCGATGGAGGACTTTTGGTCAAAATATGAAGGATGGAAAGTAGTCGATCAAAATGAAGAGCAGATTGTCATGAAGAAAATTGAAAATGACATATCTCCGCTTTTAAAAGCGAATGGTTACCTTGGGATGAGGGAAGATGGTACGCTATCCATTTTTATCGGAAGGCCTGAGCACGCCAAGATCATTCATACTTTCTACCAAATAGACATTGGTAAACTAGAAGCATACAAGCAGGAGGAACTGCAAAAAGGGATTCCGATCATGAATAAAGACCAATATAAACAGCTCATTAAAGAATATGAGCCATATTCGGTAAACTAGGGTGGAGTGACATCCCATCCTTCAGACTGTAGACAAACTCGATAAAAATGGAGTTTGTCTACAGTTTTTTTTGTATTTACAATTTGATCGTTGCATTCCATTGCAGGCACTCGCTTGCTGCGGGCGGTCCGCCCTCGGCGCTTTTGCGCATGTTAGGTCTCGCTCCGACGCGTATTTGCTGCAGGAGTCTTGCACACCCGTTCCAATCAACTTCGTGATAGTGACACCGGAGTCAATGTGCCGCAATGAAATAACTTTTAATGAACAACACCCCCTTTTTATGATAAAATGAGAGGTACAGCAAAATCAGGGAGAGAATTAATTTGTATGATTATATAAAAGGCAAGGTCGATTACATTGGGCCTGAATACATAGTTGTGGAAAATGGGGGGATCGGATATCAAGTGATGACGCCGAATCCTTTTATTTTTTCCGCTCAATACCATAAAGAAATTCAAGTTTTCTTGTATCATTATGTTCGTGAGGATATGGCCGCATTATACGGATTCCAGACTCGCCAAGAAAAGGCGTTATTCACAAAATTATTGAATGTAACCGGAATCGGGCCGAAGGGAGCTCTAGCCATATTGGCTTCTGGTCAGGTTGATCAGGTGGTGCAGGCGATCGAAAATGAAGATGAATCGTTTTTGGTGAAATTCCCGGGAGTCGGAAAGAAAACGGCACGGCAAATGATCCTCGATTTAAAAGGGAAACTGGAGAACATTATTCCGGATGCGTTTCCAAGCTTGTTTAACGAAGGCGTCACGGCTGCACTCAGTCCAAATGGGTATACGGAGGAATTGGATGAAGCCGTTCTTGCATTGAAGGCTCTTGGTTATTCTGAAAAGGAAGTCCAAAAGGTTGCCAAAAAATTGCAGGCTGAAGATATGACGACCGAGCAATATATTAAGAAAGCATTGCAAATGATGTTAAGATAAGGAGTGGCGCAATGGAGGAGAGAATATTCAATCAGGAAGCCGATTTGAACGAACTGTCCTTTGAACAAAGCTTGCGGCCGCAAAACTTAAAGCAATATATCGGACAGGATAAAGTGAAAGCGAATTTAAGTGTATACATCGAAGCGGCAAGGATGCGTGAAGAAACGCTCGATCATGTACTTTTATATGGACCGCCTGGCCTTGGAAAGACGACGCTTGCCGTCATCATCGCCAATGAAATGGGTGTGAATATCCGCACGACTTCCGGTCCTGCCATTGAGCGGCCGGGAGATCTGGCGGCCATTTTGAGTGCACTTGAACCGGGTGATGTATTGTTCATTGATGAGATTCACCGTCTTCCCCGTGTCGTCGAAGAAGTGCTATACCCGGCTATGGAGGACTTCTGTCTGGATATTGTAGTCGGTAAGGGACCGGAAGCCCGTTCGATCAGGATCGACTTGCCGCCGTTTACCCTCGTAGGGGCCACGACACGTGCAGGCTCACTGTCTGCACCGCTCAGGGACCGTTTTGGGGTTTTGAGCCGTCTTGAATATTATACGGAAAACCATTTGACTGATATCATCATCCGTACGGCAAGAATCATGGATACGGAAATGGTTGATCAAGCAGCGGCAGAGCTTGCAAGAAGATCAAGGGGCACACCGAGAATTGCGAATCGGCTTTTACGGAGGGTCAGGGATTTCGCCCAGGTACGCGGTGATGGTACGATAACGGCCGAGCTTGCCGATTATGCGCTTGAATTAATGCAGGTCGACCGTTTAGGACTCGATCATATTGACCATAAATTACTTAAAGGGATCATTGAAAAATTCCGCGGCGGGCCCGTGGGTCTGGAAACGATTGCTGCAACGATCGGCGAAGAGGCACATACGATTGAAGATGTGTATGAACCATATCTGTTACAAGTCGGTTTTCTTCAGCGTACCCCAAGAGGCCGGGTGGCAACACAGCTTGTTTATGAGCATTTCGGAATGGAGATGCCTGAATGATGAATATACCGAAGATGGTTATGATTCTTGGTGTGATTATATTCGTGATTGGTTTTGCGATGAAATATATCAGTCTCGGCAGGCTGCCGGGAGATATTTTTCTGAAAAAGGGGAATACGACGTTTTATTTTCCCATCGTTACATCAATAATCGTCAGCGTTATATTGTCCGCGATTTTTTATTTGATTGGCCGTTTTAAATAATGATTACAGCTTGATAGACACGTAAGGAAGTGGAACAGATGAAATTGGATATGTTTGATTTTCATTTACCGGAGGAACTGATTGCCCAAGTTCCTTTGGAGGATAGGGAAGCAAGTAGATTGATGGTGCTGGACAAAGAAACCGGCAAGCTTCAGCATGATGTATTCAGCCATATCACGGAATATATCAAACCGGGAGATTGCCTGGTGTTGAATGATACGAAGGTTCTTCCGGCCCGGCTATACGGCAGTAAAGAAGGAACGGGTGCAAAAGTCGAAGTCTTGCTGCTTAAACAAGAGCATGATGATGTATGGGAAACGCTTGTGAAGCCGGCCAAACGGATTAAAGAAGGCACGACAATCGTTTTTGGCGATGGTAAGCTGAGTGCCGTGTGTACAGGTGTACTTGAGCATGGCGGCCGAATCCTTGAATTTAAATATGAAGGCATATTCTATGAAATACTGGAGAAGCTTGGCGAAATGCCGTTACCTCCATACATCAAGGAACAACTCGACGACCAGGACCGCTATCAAACGGTTTATGCGCGTGAACGGGGATCTGCAGCCGCACCTACCGCCGGCCTGCATTTTACGGAGGATTTGCTTGGGAAACTTAAAGAGATGGGTGTACACATCGCATTCATCACTCTGCATGTCGGGCTTGGTACATTCCGTCCAGTAAGTGTCGACGATATTGATAGCCACGAAATGCATTCCGAATTTTATCAAATGACGGAAGGCACTGCCAGATTACTGAATGATGTGAAAGAGAAGGGCGGGAAAATCATTACGGTCGGCACTACGTCCACAAGGACACTGGAAACGATTGCGTCCCGCAATGATGGGGTTTTCAAGGAAGAGAATGGCTGGACGAGCATCTTCATTTATCCTGGTTATGAGTTCAAAGGGATCGATGCGATGATAACGAACTTCCATTTGCCCAAATCGACTTTAATCATGCTAATTTCCGCACTTGCGGGCAGGGAGCATGTCCTTCATGCCTATGAAACGGCTGTGGAAGAAAAATACAGGTTCTTTAGTTTTGGAGATGCAATGTTAATTAAGTAATATAAGAGTGAGAAGCTCTTGAAGGGAGTTATTGCGTTGACTGCAATACGATATGAGTTAATCAAAACATGTAAACAGACAGGGGCACGGTTAGGCCGGGTCCATACGCCGCATGGTTCTTTTGAAACGCCGGCATTTATGCCGGTTGGAACGATGGCTACTGTCAAAACGATGTCCCCAGAGGATTTGAAACAAATGGGTGCAGGCATCATCCTGAGCAATACGTACCACCTATGGCTGCGTCCGGGGCATGAAATCATCAAGGAAGCTGGCGGATTGCATAAGTTCATGAACTGGGATCGGGCGATTTTGACCGACTCAGGCGGCTTTCAAGTCTTCAGTTTGAGCGAGTTCCGCAAAATTGAAGAAGAGGGCGTGCATTTCAGGAACCATCTGAATGGCGATAAATTATTCTTATCCCCGGAAAAAGCGATGGAAATACAAAATGCGCTTGGCTCCGATATTATGATGGCATTTGATGAATGTCCGCCATTTCCGGCGACTGAAGAGTATATGAAGAAGTCGGTTGAACGGACATCGCGCTGGGCGGAACGCTGTTTGAATGCACATGAGCGTCCGAATGACCAAGGGCTGTTTGGGATCGTTCAAGGCGGGGAGTTTGAAAACCTTCGCAAACAAAGTGCAAAAGACCTTGTCTCCCTTGACTTCCCGGGTTATGCTATTGGAGGGTTATCCGTTGGGGAACCGAAGGATATCATGAACCGCGTCCTTGAGTTTACAAGTCCGCTGCTGCCAAGTGACAAACCTCGTTACCTGATGGGAGTCGGTTCGCCGGACTCATTGATCGATGGTGCACTACGCGGTATCGATATGTTTGACTGTGTACTTCCGACGCGAATTGCGCGTAATGGTACGCTCATGACGAGCAATGGGCGGCTGGTTGTGAAAAATGCGAAGTATGCACGCGATTTCGGTCCAATCGATGAAAATTGCGATTGCCATGTTTGCAAGAATTATAGCCGGGCATATATCCGCCATTTGATTAAGTGTGAAGAAACCTTTGGGATTCGCCTTACGACTTACCATAATCTTCATTTTCTGTTAAACTTGATGGAACAGGTCAGACAAGCTATTCGAGAAGATCGTCTTGGAGACTTTAGGGAAGAGTTTTTTGAGCAGTATGGTTTCAATGAACCAAATGCGAGAAACTTCTAATTCCATAAATATTTTAATGAACGAAAGGAGTGAATATACTTAAATGGGTTCTTTAGCACAAATACTTCCGTTGATTTTAATGTTCGTATTGTTCTATTTCTTATTGATCCGCCCGCAGCAAAAACGCCAAAAGGCTACGCAAAACATGCAAAGCAGTTTGAAAAAAGGTGATAAAGTTGCTACTATCGGCGGCATGCACGGAACAATCGATGCAATCGATGAACTGCAAATCGTCATTAAATCACCAGACGGTACAAAACTGACGTTTGACCGTGCAGCAATCCGTGAAATTACGGAAAGCGCACCGAATAAAGAAACATCCCTATAAGACAAACGAAAACCGGGCCCTTGTGCCCGGTTTTTTGCTGTGTTTTTTAATCGGAGCGGGAGTCGGAACTCATGTTGACCCCAAGTACGCCACCCATCATGGCCGTAATCACGAAACAGCCATAGTATATCCATTGCTTGATCGTGAAGAGTGCATCGTGGCCTAAATATTGAAAAAGGAACACGACCAACAGATAAAGCAGCCCAGTGCTTCCGCCCAAGAATAGACCTTGCTTTTTCCCTTTGCCTCCTGAAATGAATCCACCAATGAACAGCGATAAAAAGGAAACGATCATGATCACGTATGTCAGGGATGATTCCGTCAGTGAAGTGAAACGAAGAAGGATGGATACGATTAAACTTGCAATCATCGCTATGGCAAAGATGGAGCCTACGCCATAAATTACGGCGACACTCATTTTTTTAGTTTCGATGGGTATTCCTCCTTTTTAAAAGGCTGATACGTATAGCCTGTTTATGTGTTTGTACAAGCATATTCCCCATATCGACCCTTTAGACCAGGTTTAAGAAGCTTCCCGTAAAATTAGAAAAGATTATAGAGTAATTTTTCAATCCCCAAGCCATGCTATGGATGAAGGATGTGGTATTGAAATGGATATCCTGGCTATTATTTTTAGGACAACAGTGATCTATTTAGTCATCTTAATCCTATTTCGAATGATGGGGAAGCGGGAAGTTGGGGAATTGAGCATTCTTGATTTAGTGGTATCCATCATGATTGGGGACATTGCCGTTCTATCATTTGAAGACTTGGATAGACCATTTTTCAGGCAAATCATTCCGATGTTCGTTCTTGCTTTCATCCAAATAATATTGGCTTTCATTTCATTGAAAAGCATTAGATTTCGAAACATCGTGGATGGTACGCCGCAGATCATCATCAATCAAGGGAAAATAGATGAAAAAGCGATGCGTAAGCAACGATATACCTTCGATGATTTATTGACCCAGCTGCGTGAACAGGGGATTAGTGATTTAAATGAAGTACAATTCGCAATCCTCGAATCTACCGGGAAGCTTTCGATCATCAAGAATACCAAAGGCAAAAGGTCTAAAACCAAGGAAACCCCTTATCCCCTTATAATCGATGGGGAGATACAGGAGAGGAATCTCGATAGAATTGGCAAAAATCATTTTTGGCTCCGGCACCAGTTGAAAAAACTGGGAGAAACGAAGATAAAAGAGATTTCGATTTGCGGGTACATAGATGGCCAATTTTACATCGATAAAAATGAAACGAAGAAATGACCGAAGCCTTTTAATGCTTCGGTTCATTTTATTTCCAAGCGAATTTTGATAAAAAGCCGCCCACTACAGGAATCCTGATCAGATCTGCCTTTTTTATGCTGCCGGTCATGAGCAGGAAAAATGTAAACAGCAGGATGACGACCGTCACGGAAAGCAAAAGCCGTATGCCAAGTGGCTGTGAGGAGAGCGGGAATTGATAAAGGTAATAACCGCCCCATCCGGAAATTAAAGCAAGGACCAAAGCTGATATATAGCTGCGGAAATGAAGCGTGAAAGGGACGACCTTCAGTACGGTTGAAAAATGCAGGAAGGTAACGAGCATCGTACCGACCGCTATCCCGATTGCGGCACCCATGATTCCGAAACTTTCCTTTGATGCCAGCAGCCAGATCACACCGATTTTAAGGATGTTACCAGCCAGGCTGTTGAACATCGCGGCCTTTGCAAGGTCCAATGCTTGCAGCATGGATTGCAGCGGATATTGAAAGTAATAAAGGATGAAAAAGGGTGCCAGGAATTTAATGAAAACGGCAGCATGTGAAGAGCCGTACATGACTTGTAAAATCGGTTCGGCAAAGATGAACAGAATGACTATAGCTAAACAGCCGGTGATAAAGGTGATTTTCAGTGCCTGCTGAAGCCTGTGTTCAACGAGTAAAAAGTTTCCGGTCGTACGGGCTTCGCTCACTGCCGGGACAAGTGCCGTCGCCAATGATGATGTAACGAAGGAAGGAAGCATGAGTAAAGGCAGGGCGTACCCTGTCAGCTCCCCGTATTGACTTGTGGCTGCGGCGGCGGTGACTCCGGCAAGTGCCAAACTCTGGGCGACCACTATCGGTTCGAAAAACCACGAAACCGATCCGATCATCCTGCTCCCGGTGGAAGGAAGGGCAATCCCCATCAATTCGGTGAATGTTCCTTTTCCGGATTTGACATTCTTGAAAAAGCCCTTTCTGAACTTGAAATGTTTCTTTAATTTAAAGCTGGTCAATAAGTAGATGAGAGATACAAGTTCACCGATAATCGATGCGAACATCGCCCCGGCTGCAGCATATTCGATTCCATATGGCAAAAAGGCCTTCGTCAGGACGGCTATGAAAGTGATTCGGGCCACCTGTTCGATAACTTGAGAAAAAGCGAATGGCTTCATATTTTGCTTGCCTTGGAAATATCCGCGCAGTACGGAAGATATGGCGATGATCGGTACGATAGGGGCAATCGCCATAAGCGGCCATACCGTCCGTTTGTCAGTGAATAGATTTTCTGAGAGAGCTGGCGCGAAAAGCAGCATCGCAGGAGTGAAAATCATCGATAGAGTAAAGGTGCAGGCCAAAGAGACGACAAGGATTTTCTTGATTTTCCGTTCATCACCTCTGGCATTGGCCTCAGCCACGTATTTCGAAATGGCGATTGGCAGGCCTAACTGGGTTATGTTCACGACGAGAAAGAGGGTCGGTAAAGCCATCATATATAAACCAACGCCTTCTTCGCCGATGAAGCGGGCGATGACAATGCGGTTAATGAAACCAAGAACTCTTGTTATCAGGCTTGCGATTAATAAAATCAGCGTCCCTTTTAAAAATTTGGACATTGAACTCCCTCCCTGCCTTCTCAAAAAAGCGGTTATGCTATACAATTATCTATATGCTTGTACTTGGACAAAGCATGACAAAAGTGTTTGTTTGCGTTCTAACAAATGATAAGAAACCCTTCTAAGAAAATGCGCATTCATTTGAGAATCATTTTACTGGAGGCAAAGTGATGGCAAAAAAGAATCATCCCTATCAAAGGTATTATCTAAAGGTGCGTCCATTCTTGAAGAGCAAGCGTGAGGAATTCCAAATGGTCGGTTTGAATGCCGTAACAGAGGAAGACATATGGGGAACCTTAACCAAAAATAAATGGAAGCGTCCGCAGGAAAACATTCACATACATGAACTTGTTGCAGATATCGTGACATTTTCGAGCAACCAGTTCATGACCTTCCAAATGGTCGAAGCTTATAAATCACCAAACCTATTTGAGCCGCTTTCAGAAGAGGAACTGAAGGAACTTTTGAAAGAATGACACAAAGATATACTTAAATTGACAGCTGTTTGTATTTGTCTCATAATAGATATGGTTATGCTTTTTTTGGAAAAGCATGGAAAGCTGTGTCTTTTTTCTCAAGAAGCAAAGGGATTGCAGTTATCATTTAAACAATAAATGACAGGTTTTTTAACTTCAGGAACAGGCGTATTATAGAAAGGGGCCTACTACATAATGGTAAAAAGAAGCAGGATCGTTGCGTTTTTTCTAATCGCACTTTTGATTTTCGCAGCGATGGGGACGACTTCAAAAGGAATCCTAAAGGATATCAAGCTGGGTCTTGATCTTCAAGGCGGTTTTGAAGTGTTATATGAAGTAAAACCGCTGTCTGGGGAGAAGATCACCCCGGATGTTTTACGGGCTACAGTAAGCTCGCTTGAGCGGCGTGTCAATGTTTTGGGGGTTAGCGAGCCTAACATTCAAATCGAAGGGAAAGACCGGATCCGCGTTCAATTGGCTGGGGTCAAAGACCAAAACAACGCTCGGGAAATCCTCTCGACACAAGCTAAATTATCCTTCCGTGACTACAACGATAAGGAAATGATGACCGGGGCCGACCTTAAAGAAGGCGGCGCGAAACAAACATTCCAAGATAATCAACCGGTTGTTGAAGTCACATTGAAAGATGTGGATAAATTTAAGGACATCACTCAAAAAATATCCACGATGGAAAGACCTACTAATGTACTTGCAATCTGGCTGGATTTCGAGGAAGGAAAAGATTCCATCAAAGATACAGCTTCACAGGACAATATGATATCCGCTCCGGCTGTCAGTGAAGTTTTCAATACGAAGAAGGTGTATATTACCGGTCAATTCACGGTGGAAGAAGCGAAAGAGCTTGCAGCCCTTCTGAATGCCGGTGCCCTGCCTGTTGATTTGAAAGAAAAGTATTCCACTTCAGTGGGTGCACAATTCGGTGCAGGTGCACTGAATGATACTATTTTTGCAGGAATCATCGGAATTGCACTTGTTTTTATCTTCATGCTGGTGTATTACCGCTTCCCGGGATTCATTGCGGTCGTCACATTAAGCATATACCTTTTCTTGACGCTATTAGTGTTTGATTGGATGAATGCAGTCCTTACGCTGCCTGGTATTGCGGCATTGGTACTCGGGGTCGGGATGGCTGTCGATGCCAATATCATAACCTATGAGCGAATCAGGGATGAATTGAAACTTGGCAGATCCGTTAAAGCGGCTTATAAAGAAGGTACCAAGAATTCACTTGCTACAATCACGGATGCCAACTTAACGACCCTGCTGGCTGCGGCTGTTCTATTCTATTATGGAACAAGCTCGGTTAAAGGGTTTGCCACCACTTTGATCATTTCGATTTTAATGAGTTTCATTACAGCCGTCTATGGTACACGTCTCTTCATGAGCCTGTGGGTGAATAGCGGGTTCCTGGACAAACGTGCATCGTGGTTTGGCGTGAAGAAGAAATACATTCACGATTTATCCGAGAAAATGGATTTGATGTCATTGCCAACACGCTTTGATAAAATCGATTTCGTCAAACATCGGAAAGTTTTTTATGGCATTTCAATCGGTGTCACCATTATCGGGATCATCTTCCTGCTCGTCTTCAGATTGAATCTTGGGATTGATTTCACGAGCGGTACCCGAATTGAGGTTGCGTCCAAAGACGTCTTGACGACTCAGCAAGTCAAAACCGAAATGGAAAAGGTCGGTATTGACGCGGATGATATCAAGGATGTCAGGCTCGCTGGACAAGACAATAAAAATGCTGTCGTTCGGACAGTCGGTGTCCTCGATAAACAGGAAATCGCTGAATTGAAGGACCATTTCAAGAAGGATTACGGAGCGGAACCGAATGTCAGCACCGTATCACCGACTGTAGGAAAAGAGCTTGCGAAAAATGCCATGTATGCCTTAGCGATCGCATCAATCGGAATCATATTGTATGTATCGATACGATTTGAATGGCGAATGGCTGTACCTGCCGTTGTCGCCCTTATCCATGATGCATTCTTCATCATCACGATTTTTAGCTTACTCCGGCTCGAAGTGGATATCACCTTCATTGCAGCGGTTCTGACGATTGTCGGTTATTCGATCAATGATACGATCGTAACCTTTGACCGTATTCGTGAAAACCTACGCTTCAGCCGTAAAATCAAAACCGCCGAAGAGCTTGAGAACATTGTGAACATCAGTATCAGGCAAACTTTGACGAGATCCATTAACACGGTTCTGACCGTTCTCATTACGGTCATCGCATTGATGATCTTTGGCAGTGAAGCTATCCGTAACTTCTCCATTGCCCTGTTTATCGGTTTGATATGCGGCGTGTATTCATCACTATTGATCGCTTCCCAATTCTGGCTTGATTTGAAAATCAGGGAATTGAAGAAGAAAGGTCCGCTGAATACCGCAAAAGAAAAGAAACAAAGCCTTGAAGGTCAAGTTTAATAAGTGGGGGGGCTGGCATGATGCCAGCCTTCTTTTTGTTGAACTAAGTTTATTGGATAGGGAATTACAGCCATTTATGAGTTTAAAATAAAATTGAAACTGGTATATTCGTTTTGTATAATGAGTAGGTTGAGGGGTGAATAAATGTTAAAGCCAAAAACACGGTGGAACTTGCAATCTGCCGATGAAAACAAAGTTGCTGTACTAGCTGAAGAGCTTCATATCACACCTTTGGTTGCAGCCCTGCTTGTGAATCGAGGCCTGGATACAATTGAAAGTGCCCGATCGTTTTTATTTGTAAAAAATCAAACTTTTCATGATCCATTTTTATTGAAGGATATGGATAAAGCAGTATATAGAATAAGAGAAGCCATTCAAAATGGGGAAAAAATACGTATATTCGGTGATTATGATGCGGATGGCGTGACATCGACAACAGTGATGATGACGGTGCTGATGAAATTGGGGGCCAATGTTGATTTTTATATCCCGAATCGATTTACAGAGGGATATGGTCCGAATCCGATGGCGTTCCGCCTTGCAGCTGAGCAAGGGGTGAAGGTATTAATAACCGTCGATACCGGAATTTCTGCAATCGATGAAGCAAAACTTGCCGGCGAGCTTGGCATGGATTATATATTGACCGACCACCACGAACCGGGGCCGGAACTGCCTGAGGCATTGGCAATCATCCATCCTAAACTTGAGAACAGTTCCTATCCATTTAAAGACCTTGCCGGAGTAGGGGTTGCATTTAAGCTTGCACACGCCTTGCTTGGGGAATTGCCTGAGGATCTGCTTGAAATAGCGGCAATCGGCACGATAGCGGATTTAGTGCCTTTGCAAGGGGAAAACCGCCTCATTGCTGCGAAAGGCATCGAGCAGTTACGTTTGACTCGCCGCCCGGGACTCGTTGCGTTAATGAAAGTGGCGAATGTTCAGCAGGAAGCATTGAATGAAGAATCGATCGGCTTTGCGATGGCACCGAGGATCAATGCTGTCGGGCGCCTTGGAGATGCCGATCCCGCTGTCGATTTATTGATGTCACAAAGCCTGGAAGAAGCAGTGGAACTTGCGAATGAAATCAATGATATCAATAAAGAGCGGCAGGAGATGGTTGCAGCCATGGCGGCGGAAGCGATTGCTGAGGTCGAGGAAAACTTCCCGCCGGAGTCCAATGGCGTGCTCATCATCGGAAGGGAAGGCTGGAACGCAGGAGTCGTGGGGATTGTGGCCTCAAAACTAGTTGAACGCTTTTACCGGCCCACGATTGTATTGAGCTATGACCGGGAAAAGGGATATGCAAAAGGTTCTGCTCGGAGCATCGCCGGTTTCGATCTTTTTCAAAGTCTTTCCTCCTGCCGTGAACTGCTGCCTCATTTCGGCGGACATCCGATGGCTGCTGGAATGACATTGAAAATTGAAGATGTCCAGGAGCTCAGGGACCGCATGAATTTGATTGCGAAGGAACAACTGAATGAAGAGGACTTTACACCGATTACAAACTTGGACGGGGCTACGACTTTAGCTGACGTTTCCATTCAAACGATTCAGGAAATGAGCTTGCTGTCGCCATTTGGGGTAACGAATCCCAAGCCGAAGATATTGATAGATTCCGTACAGCTTTCAAGTGTCCGCAAAATAGGTGCAAACCAAAATCACTTGAAGGTCCAGCTGGAAGATGGTGAAAATCACAAACTTGACGGTGTGGGCTTCGGTCTTGGTCATTTTGTCGATGAAATAGCTCCGCACGCTGAGGTCTCGGTTATTGGTGAGCTTTCCATCAATGAGTGGAATAATATGAAAAAGCCCCAGATCTTTGTCCAGGATGTCTCGGTAAACCATTGGCAGTTATTCGATTACCGCGGCAAGGGACAGGCAGAGAAGTGGCTTGCCGACATTCCTGCACATAACCGGAAGATCGTCATTTTCTCGGAAGATATTTATAGCAGATATCCATTTTTACAAAACCATCCGGATCTCGTTATTATCAACAATGAACTGGATGCAGAGCAGCTCGACTGCTTCGAAGGTCATTTGGTATTCATGGACATGCCGACGTCAAGGGATTATTTGAAACGGGTGATTGCCGATAAGCAGCCTTCACGTATCTACGCTCACTTTTCCCATGAACAGGACCATTTCCTAAGTACGATGCCAACAAGAGATCATTTTAAATGGTTTTATGCCTTCCTTGCCAAAAAGGGGCCGCTCGATGTGAAAAGATATGGTGATGACCTAGCCAAATATCGCGGCTGGTCAAGAGATACGGTGGATTTCATTTCTAAGGTGTTTTTTGAGCTTGATTTTGTTACAATAGAGAATGGGTTAATTATGCTCACAACCAATGCGAAAAAACGCGATCTCAGTGAATCTGAATCGTATACAAGAAAGAAAGAGCAATTTGAGCTTGAACAAGAGCTTGTTTATTCTTCCTATCAGCAATTATTCGATTGGTTCAATCATTATTTAGTTCATGAGGCAACAGACCTTGAGGAGGAAACAAAGCAATGGATTTAAAGCAATATGTAACAATTGTGCAAGACTGGCCAAAACCGGGTATTGTCTTCAAAGATATTACAACATTAATGGATAACGGTGCAGCTTATAAATACGCAACAGACCAAATCGTCGAGTACGCTCGCGATAAGAATATCGACTTGGTGGTCGGGCCGGAAGCGCGCGGATTCATTATCGGATGTCCAGTCGCATACTCATTGGAAGTGGGCTTTGCGCCAGTGAGAAAAGAAGGAAAACTTCCACGTGAAACGATAAAAGTCGAATATGGATTAGAATATGGCAAGGATGTATTGACAATCCATAAAGATGCCATCAAACCGGGACAGCGTGTACTGATTACGGACGATTTACTTGCTACCGGGGGAACAATCGAAGCGACGATCAAATTGGTTGAACAGCTTGGCGGAATTGTAGCCGGGATTGCATTCCTTATTGAATTGACTGACTTGGATGGAAAAGATAAATTAGACGGCTATGATGTCTTGACATTAATGAGCTTTTAATAAAGAAGAGCACTCTGACCAGGGTGCTCTTTCTGTTTTTACCCGTTTTTTTCTGAATTTTGTCGAATTTCCAGTGAAAAAATGCAGTATTCTTTATAAAATACACGTTTAACTCTTTACATCCTTGCCTTTTTTTTCGATAATAGTAATAATAAAGAGTTTTTCTGCTAATAAGTTTATTTGCACTTTTATCCGTTTAAGCGGATTTATTTTTTTTCGCAAAAATTGTCACGTTTTGCAGAATAAAGGGAAGTGCTACCAATCATACTCAATCCGGATCATATCCGGTGGCAGTTAAAGTGGGGTTAAGGTGATTAAATGGCTAATGATCAAATATTGACTGCCGAGCAGGTTGTAGAACGGGCCAGCTTATATCTTCAGCCGGAAGAAGCTGAATTTATTCATAGAGCGTTTAAGTATGCAGAGTATGCTCACCGAGAACAATTCCGTAAATCGGGAGAGCCGTATATTATTCATCCGATTCAAGTGGCGGGCATTCTGGCTGAACTTGAAATGGACCCTGCAACCATTGCGGCAGGTTTTTTACATGATGTTGTTGAAGACACGGAGATCACTCTGAAGGATATTGAAGAAAATTTCAGTCCTGAAGTCGCCATGCTTGTGGATGGCGTGACAAAGTTAGGGAAAATCAAGTATAAATCACAGCAGGAGCAACAGGCGGAAAACCATCGGAAAATGTTCGTGGCGATGGCCCAGGATATACGGGTCATCTTGATCAAGCTTGCGGACAGACTTCATAATATGCGGACATTGAAGCATCTGCCGCAGGAAAAGCAGAGAAGGATCTCGAACGAGACGTTGGAAATTTTCGCACCGCTTGCTCATCGTCTTGGTATCAGTACAATTAAATGGGAACTTGAAGATACTGCACTAAGGTATTTGAATCCCCAGCAGTATTACCGAATCGTCAACCTGATGAAGAAAAAGCGTGCAGAACGTGAAAAGTATCTGGAAGAAGTCATAGATGAAGTGCGTAAAAACGTTGAGGAAGTCAATATTAAGGCTGACCTTTCCGGCAGACCGAAACATATTTACAGCATTTATCGTAAAATGGCTTTGCAGAATAAGCAGTTCAGCGAAATTTACGATTTGCTTGCGGTTCGGATCGTCGTCAATAGCATTAAGGATTGCTATGCCGTCTTAGGGATCATCCATACATGCTGGAAGCCGATGCCTGGCCGATTCAAAGATTATATTGCGATGCCGAAGCCGAATATGTATCAATCGCTCCATACGACGGTGATCGGTCCGAAAGGCGACCCGCTGGAAGTGCAGATCCGTACTTCCGATATGCATCGCATTGCCGAGTTCGGGGTTGCCGCGCACTGGGCTTATAAAGAAGGAAAAGATGTCGGTGAACAGCCTTCACTGGAAGAAAAATTGACATGGTTCCGGGAAATTCTTGAATTCCAGGATGATGCTACTAATGCAGAGGAATTCATGGAATCCCTTAAAATAGATCTTTTTTCTGATATGGTATTCATTTTCACACCAAAAGGCGATGTCATCGAACTGCCATCAGGATCCAACCCGATTGATTTCGCTTACCGGATTCACTCGGAAATCGGAAATAAAACGATTGGTGCCAAGGTGAATGGGAAAATGGTACCGCTGGATTATAAACTGAAAACTGGCGACATCATAGAAATCTTAACTTCTAAGCATTCATATGGTCCAAGTCAGGATTGGCTTAAACTAACGCAAACATCTCAGGCGAAAAACAAGATCCGCCAATTTTTCAAGAAGCAGCGCCGGGAAGAAAATATCGAAAAAGGCAAAGAGCTTGTTGAAAAGGAAATCAAGGATATGGAGTTCGACCTGAAGGAAATCCTGACGGCCGAGAATATCAGGCGTGTTGCAGATAAATTCAACTTCCTAAATGAAGAAGATATGTATGCAGCAGTCGGATATAATGGAATCACTGCCCTTCAGGTAGCTAACCGCCTTACCGAAAAATGGCGCAAACAGAAAATGGTCGAGCAAGAAGCGGATATTTCTGAAGCGGTAGCCGACCTGAAAACCTTCTCCAATACATCTAAAAAACGTGACTCAGGTGTACAGGTACCGGGGATTGATAACCTGCTTATCCGTTTATCACGCTGTTGCAACCCAGTGCCAGGAGACGAAATCGTTGGTTATATAACCAAAGGCCGTGGAGTTTCCGTTCATAGACAAGATTGTCCGAACCTGGATAGCGGGGATTCCGATCATCGCCTTGTACCGGTTGAATGGGAAAGTACGATTAATGAACGCAAGGAATACATCGTTGAAATTGAAATCAGCGGCTATGACCGTCGAGGCTTATTAAATGAAGTACTGCAGGCCGTCAATGAAACCAAGACCAACATTTCGGCAGTCTCGGGTAAATCCGACAGGAACAAGGTGGCGACCATTCACATGTCCATCTATATCCATAACATTGCCCATTTACAAAAGGTCGTCGACCGTATCAAACAAATTTCAGATGTTTATTCCGTTAGAAGGATCATGAACTAAGGAGTTTTTATTGCCATGCGTGTTGTTTTACAACGTTCCAAAGCGGCAAAAGTCGTTGTCGCAGACCAAATCATCGGGCAAATCGACAGCGGGCTCGTCCTGTTGGTTGGCGTCACCCATGGGGATACCATCGATGATGCCGCCTATTTGGCCGATAAGATTGTAAATCTCAGAATATTTGAAGATGAAAATGAAAAGATGAACCATTCACTATTGGATGTGGGAGGTTCGATTTTATCAGTTTCACAATTCACCTTATACGGCGATAGCCGCAAAGGCCGTCGACCGAACTTCATGGACGCCGCCCGTCCTGAAGAGGCGAATGAAATATATGAAGCATTTAACGAGGAACTCCGCAAGAAAGGCGTCCATACGGAAACCGGTCAATTTGGTGCCATGATGGATGTTCAGCTTACTAATGACGGTCCCGTTACACTTATACTTGAAAGCAAAAAATAACCTGCTGCGGCAGGTTATTTTTTTGTAGAAAAGCCAGCTTCGATGCGAAGCTGGCTTTTCTACTTCTTATTTAAAATACCGCGCCAATCCATTATAGATGGCAGATGTGATTTTTTCTTGATACTCATTCGATGTTAACGTCAATTCTTCCACTGGATTGCTTAAATAACCTAGTTCAATAAGTGTGGCTACCCGTTTATTTTCGCGGGTAACATGAAAATTCCCGTAACGTGATCCACGATTGGGCACCTGCATGGTTGAACCGAGTGAATTGGCCAGAGTAGCCGCCAATGCACGCTGGTAATCATGATAGTAGTATGTGGTGATCCCGCTGGTGATCTGGTCCTTGGTGCTATCATAATGGAGGCTGATGAAAGCATCCGCGTTATGTATATGAGAAGTGCTGACCCGGGAAGGGAGTGGAACATAGGTATTTCCGCTTCTGGTCAGGATCACATTAGCTCCTGCAGCCTGAAGTTTGTCCCGCAGCAGCTCTGCCGTACGAATCGTCAAGTTTTTCTCCAGTGTTCCACCGACGCCTATTGTACCGCTATCCCTGCCGCCATGGCCGGGATCGATCACAATGATTTTATCCTTTAAGTATTTTTCAACTCCAGGTCGTTGGATCTGCTCGGAATTCCCTTCGATCGTCACGATCCATCCGGCCACATAAGCCGTTTTTCCGCTCTTCAGTTTTATGGAATACCAGTCGCCTTCCATACCTGATGCGGAGAAGGTTTCACCTGCATTGGCCTGCTCGACTATCTTCGAGTTACCATCAGGCTCGCTTCTAAGGATCGTACCATCATGAATGATGGTAATCTTGTTTCCTTTTACATCAACCTTTTTTTCCTTCACCGTTTGTTCAACATTCTCTTTTTCCAGATACCAACTCACGACCCAGCCCTTTTTCGAACCGGAGAGCTTGATCTGTGTCATATTTCCCTTTGTTTGCAGTACGGCGTACGTTTCATCCTTGTTCACCGAGCCGATGACCTTGCTTGAGAGAGAGGCTTCTTTCCTGACATTTAAACCCGTAGCGGTCACCCTTGCAGTGGCGCCTGCCGGATCATTTTTCATGTCTTCTTTACCTTCGCTTACTTGTATGTAAGGTTCAGCTACCCAACCGCGGACTCCTTGGAAATCAATTTCAGCCCATTCATTTTCAACCCGGTAAACGGTCACTGCCGTATTTTTGTTCAGCTTCCCGAGCGTGGCACTGCTTTTCGACGGTTCAGAGCGGACATTGAGCCGGTCCACCAAAGTTACTCCGGTTTTTCCGGATTGTTTCGTTTCTTTTTTCTTAGTTGAATCTTTCTTCGCTGCATTTCCAGATGCGGCGGGGAGATTAAGGTAGTCAGAAGAGACCCAACCTTCGATATCCGCCGTTTTGATCTTTATCCAATTTTCATTTTTTTCAATGATGTCAACAGGTGTACCTTTACTCAAGGACCCAACCGTTTGAAATGTAGTGCCTGGACCTGTACGGACGCGGACCGAACTGCCTGATATCACACCTTGTCCGGATTCCTTTTTGACCTGATTGGTATCAGACCCTGTTTGTTTCTCCACTAGCCAATTGGCAACCCAACCCGTTTTGCCGGCGCCAATCTGGATTTCGATCCAGTCGCCATCTTCATTCAGGATGGGATATGATTCCCCTTTTGCCAGTTTTTTTACGATAGGGAAACTGAGACCTGCACCTTCACGGACATTGACCACTTGGGTCGTCACGATATTTTCCCCTTCATCTTTTCCAAAAGCGTGATTGACGGGGAAAATCGCTGAGAATATCAGCATAAGTGTCAGGCCGAATAAACCCGATTTCTTCTTCATAAGTTGTCTCTCCCTTTAAATGTCTATATGTATGTATTCGCGTTCAATGAAAATTTCCCTCTTTCCCTGTGCAAAAAACATTTTTTTTAGGAAAGAATAGAGCTTATATAACTCTAGGAGGGAAACCATATGAAATTCAGCGAAAAAGATCAAACGAGCTTAAGCGGAGGCAATCAAGTATTGGGTGTCGATTTTCACGATTTCATCCAAAAGGAACAAAGCGCAAACCTTGTTGAATTGGCATCCGAATTCGGAGTCAATGTCCGGACAATCAAAAATCTGAAAAAACGTTTGAACCAATAAAATGCGACAAAATCCTCAGTCTGCCTTGACATTTGATGTTAACGTCCGTATGATTATAAAATATCAGACTTATTACTGCAATAACCAATGATGGAGAAGAGTAATTAAGAAACACATGAAAAGAGAGGAAATGCCGAGGCTGAAAGCATTCCACATGATGACTTAATGAAAGAACCCTCCGTAGGCTTCACTCCGAACGGATTTACTTAATAGGAGATGAACGTAAAACAGGCGTTAACTGTTTTTGAGCGGGGGCACTTTTTTTGTGCTTCAACTAGGGTGGCACCACGGGATATCCAAACTCTCGTCCCTTGTAACATATACGTTACAAGGGGCGGGAGTTTTTTGTTTGGGAAAAATCAGTATAGCGCGCCGTATCAGAAAGGGCGCCTTGCTTTAAAGGAGGAAACACAAATGTCTATTCAGATTCCTAGAGGTACCCAGGATTTATTGCCTGGCCAAACGGAAATTTGGCAGTATATCGAAAAAACGGCGCGTGAGATTTGTCACCGTTATCAATATAAAGAAATCCGCACTCCCATTTTTGAACACACGGAATTATTTTTACGTGGTGTAGGGGATACAACCGATATCGTTCAAAAAGAGATGTATTCATTTCAAGATCGCGGTGAAAGGAACTTAACCCTTCGTCCGGAAGGCACCGCTTCTGTTGTACGGTCATATATCGAGAACAAAATGTTCGGGTGGGCCAATCAACCGGTCAAGCTTTATTATATCGGGCCAATGTTCCGATACGAACGTCCGCAAGCAGGCCGATTCCGCCAGTTCGTTCAATTCGGCATCGAAGCTTTAGGAAGTAAGGATCCAGGAATCGATGCAGAGGTTCTGTCACTTGCGATGAACCTGTACAAGGAACTTGGTTTGAAAAAGCTGAAACTTGTAATCAACAGTCTTGGTGATAAAGAAAGCCGGACAGCGCATCGCAATGCGTTAATCAAACATTTCGAACCACGCATCGGCGAGTTTTGCGGCGATTGTCAAAACCGTCTCGAAAAGAATCCTTTGCGTATCCTGGATTGCAAAAAGGATCACGGTCACGAATTGATGAACACGGCTCCATCCATCATTGAATATTTAAATGATGAATCCCGTATTTACTTTGAAAAGGTGAAACAGCATTTAACCGATTTGGAAATCGATTTCGTCGAAGACCCGACTCTAGTGCGCGGCTTGGATTACTATAATCATACCGCCTTTGAAATCATGAGTGATGCAGAAGGTTTTGGCGCCATCACTACACTTTGCGGAGGCGGCCGTTATAACGGGCTTGCTGAAGAACTTGGCGGACCGGAAACACCCGGAATCGGCTTTGCACTTAGCATTGAACGCCTGATTGCAGCCCTCCAAGCAGAAAACATCGAGCTTCCGATCAAAAAGGGAATTGACTGCTATCTTGTTTCATTAGGTGAAACAGCCAAGGATTATACCGTCAAACTTGCCCATCAATTGCGGAATGCCGGTTTTACCGTCGAAAAAGACTATCAAGACCGTAAAGTGAAAGCACAATTCAAGTCAGCCGACCGCCTCGAAGCAAGATATGTGGCGACACTCGGGGATGATGAATTGGCAAATAATAAAATCAATGTGAAGTTCATGGAAACCGGTGAACAAGTCCAGATGGATCTTGCTACATTCGTTGAACAATTCAAAAAGCTACAGGCTTAAGGGGGAAATACCATGTTTGGCAGAACATACTTCAATGGTGAAGTGACAGAAGCAGCTATTGGTGAAAAAGTAACATTAAAAGGATGGGTACAAAAACGCCGGGATTTGGGCGGTGTCATCTTTATCGACCTACGTGACAGAAGCGGAGTCGTCCAAGTCGTTTTCAATCCGGATATTTCGGCAGACGCGCTGGCTACAGCCGAAAAAATCCGTAATGAATACGTCCTTGATATCCAAGGGACAGTCATCAAACGTGATGAAGCCAACTTCAACCCGAACGTAACAACAGGGACCGTCGAAGTACAAGCCGAAAACGTTACAATTTTAAACGAAGCAAAGACCCCTCCATTCATCATTGATGAAAGAACGGATGTATCAGAGGACATCCGCTTGAAATATCGTTATTTGGACCTGCGTCGTCCGGCGATGTTCGAAACGTTGAAAATGCGTAACCAAACAACTAAAGCGATCCGTGATTACTTGGACGGTGAAGGCTTCCTTGATATCGAAACACCGATCTTAACAAAAAGTACACCTGAAGGAGCACGTGATTATTTAGTGCCTAGCCGTGTACACGAAGGGGAGTTCTATGCACTTCCGCAGTCACCGCAAATCTTCAAGCAGTTATTGATGGTATCAGGTTTCGAACGTTATTATCAAATTGCCCGCTGTTTCCGTGATGAAGACTTACGTGCTGACAGACAGCCTGAATTCACGCAAATCGATATCGAAACAAGCTTCATGAGCCAAGAAGATATCATTAACACAGCCGAAAACATGATGGCTAAAGTGATGAAAGACGTGAAAGGACTGGACGTAACACTGCCATTCCCTAGAATGACCTACAATGAAGCGATGAGCCGTTACGGATCCGACAAACCGGATACACGCTTCGGAATGGAACTTAAAGATGTTTCCGAAATCGTCAAAGACAGTGATTTCAAAGTGTTCACCGGAGCTGTTGCAAGCGGCGGACAAGTAAAGGCAATCGTCGTTAAGGACGGAAATGCAGATTATTCCCGTAAAGACATAGATGGATTGGCTGAATTTGCAGCGATTTACGGTGCAAAAGGCCTTGCATGGCTGAAAGTTGAAGAAGACGGCGTAAAAGGGCCAATCGCCAAATTCTTCGCTGACGATCAAGAGCAATTAGTATCTGCATTGGAAGCCGAAGTGGGCGATTTAATCTTATTCGTGGCGGATAAGAAAGGCATAGTCGCTGATGCACTTGGAGCACTACGCATTAAGCTAGGTAAAGAAAGAGGCTTGATCGATCAAAGCAAATTCAACTTCCTATGGGTGACCGACTGGCCATTATTTGAATATGACGAAGAAGAAGGACGCTACTATGCAGCACACCATCCATTCACCATGCCATTCCGTGAAGACATGGACAAATTGGAATCAGACCCAGCAAGCGTCCGTGCCCAAGCATATGACCTTGTACTGAACGGCTACGAACTTGGCGGTGGATCACTGCGGATATTCGAACGTGGCGTTCAGGAAAAAATGTTCAAAGTACTTGGATTCTCCGAAGAAGAAGCAAACGCACAATTCGGCTTCCTAATGGATGCATTCGAATACGGAACGCCTCCACACGGCGGAATCGCCCTAGGATTGGATCGCATGGTCATGCTGCTCGCAGGCCGCACGAACCTTCGCGACACCATCGCGTTCCCGAAAACAGCAAGCGCAAGCGACCTGCTCGTTGACGCACCAAGTACTGTAAGTGACAAGCAATTGGCCGAACTTAACCTAAGACTTGCAGCACTTAAAAAATAATCCATTTGGGAAAAATATGAAAAAATACCTAGATGTTTTTTCTTGAAACAGAGTTAAGCATTATGATATGATATCTCCAATAAGTAAGAGTCCTGATGTGTTCGTTCTTTAACCTATAAGTTTTGACCGAACACTTATAGTTACCGGGAGCACTAGTTTCCTGGCCGCGTAAAAGCCTCCCTCGAAGAGGACTTACAAACGCGAGGAACCGAGCACCCACCTGCGGAGAGCGGGTTCAAAACAAAGGCGTAAACGGCACAATTGGGACTCTTACATCTTACAAAGCAACTCATGTTACATAACATGGGTTTTTTTGTGCGTTAAAATTGTAAACTTACGAGAGAATGCGTGTATTTACAAGTAAATAGTGCGAATTCACGAGTAAATGGAGGAAACTCACGAGTAAATAGTGCGAATTCACGAGTAAATGGCGCGAATTCACGAGTAAAGAGCTCTAACTCATGAGTAAATGACCCAAACTCACGAGTAAACACCCCAATCTAACGAATAAAACCAAAAAACCCTCGAATAAACTTCAAATCTTCCCTTTTATGTAACATTCGGCAATATAGATTCGTAAATTATAGTAAGGTTGAGCAATGTTCAGCCAAGGATAGAAAGTAGTGAGGGCTTTGAAAGATTTATTGTATGCAAAGAGGAAGGAAATGCTTCAATTAGTGGAGCGGCTAGTGAATATAGATAGTGGTTCTCATACGAAAAAGGGTATTGATGAAATTGGTTCGATTTTAAAAACGAAATTTGAAAGTCTGGATTTTATTGTGAATACCGTTGAGCAGCAGAATTATGGCAATCAGCTGGTCATCCAGCATCGTGAGGCGAATCAACCGCATATTTTGATCGTTGCCCATATGGATACGGTGTTTCCGGAGGGGACAGCGCAAAAACGTCCTTTTAAGGTGAAAGGAAGTCGGGCATACGGTCCGGGTGTGGCGGATATGAAGTCTAGTTTGGTTGAGCTATTTTATGCGATTCTTTGCTTGAAACAGACGGGGCAGACAGGCTATAAGCATATTCAAATCATTCTTAATAGTGATGAAGAGATCGGGTCACCGTCGTCCGCTTCACTCATATCGGAAAAAGCGGCCAATAAGAAGTTCGCGTTAATTCTTGAGCCGGCAAGGACGGACGGTTCGCTTGTCACGGCAAGAAGGGGCTGCGGTCAGTTTAAAGTCGATATTATGGGGGTGGCCGCCCATTCGGGGATCGAACCGGAAAAGGGACGAAGTGCAATTGAAGAATTGGCCCATAAGATCATCGCCTTACACCGATTGAATGATCAAAAGAAAGGAATCAGCGTTAATGTCGGCAAAATTGAAGGAGGCTCCGCTGTCAATATGATCGCTTCCCATGCGGCTGCCTTCGTCGATGTGCGGATTTCTGAAAAAAAGCAGGAGGGCATCGTTCTCAAGCAGCTTAAAAAAATCTGTGCCGAAACCCATATTCCCGGAACGAAAACGACACTAAGCGGGAAAATGGACCGGTCACCCATGGAAAAGAATGAGAAATCGAACTTGCTTTTAGAGACGATCCGTCAGGCTGGGAAGGAAATCGGCGTCGAAATCACGGATACGGCCACGGGTGGAGGATCGGATGCTTCCATCACTTCTGAATTGGGAATCGCGACAGTGGATGGACTCGGACCCATTGGAGGAAATGCCCATAGTGAAGAGGAGTATTTGGAAATTCCGAGCCTGACGGAAAGGACGCTCCTTTTGGCTACCGTTCTTCAAAAATTATCAAAAATGACCTAGTGCACCAATTCCGATTAGACTGCTCATATTTCGCTTGTCATAAATGATGTTTATGATATATTGTTAATTGGGAAGCTAAATAAGAACAGAATTTATTGGAGTTGAATATATATGCTGCATCAGTTTTCACGAAATGAATTGGCAATTGGCAAGGAAGGAATCGATATTCTGAAAAACACGACGGTTGCTGTCCTGGGTGTAGGAGGCGTTGGTTCATTTTCAGCCGAAGCATTGGCACGTACGGGGGTAGGCCGTATTATTCTTGTGGATAAAGACGATGTCGACATCACAAATGTAAACAGGCAGATTCATGCTCTATTATCAACAGTCGGTCAACCGAAAGCGGAATTGATGAAAAATCGCATTCAAGACATCAATCCCGACTGCGAAGTGATCGCTCTTAAAATGTTCTATACAGAAGAAACGTTTGAAGAATTCTTCAGTTATGGCCTGGACTATGTCATTGATGCATCAGATACGGTCATCTATAAAATGCATGTGATGAAGGAATGCCTGAAACGGAATATCAAGGTGATTTCAAGCATGGGTGCCGCTAATAAGATGGACCCGACACGTTTTCAAATTGCCGATATCTCCAAAACGCATACCGACCCGCTTGCCAAGGTCATTCGTACTAGATTGCGTAAAGAGGGCATAACAAAGGGAATCCCGGTTGTTTTCTCCGATGAGAGCCCTATTGTCATTCGTGAGGATGTCCGAAAAGAAGTTGGCAATGATGAGGCAAAAATCCGTAAAGCGCAAATGCCGCCATCTTCGAATGCTTTCGTCCCATCCGTAGCGGGCTTAATTGCAGCAAGCTGGGTGATCAATGATATATTAAAAAACATTGAAGTTCGCCGTGTAAACGATTGATAAGAAGTTAACTGACTCTATAAAGGGTCAGTTTTTTTTGTGTCGAATAGTAGATATTCCCTTTTAATAACTTTTTTATCCATATCATATAGACGGGGTCGAAAGAATGAGATAAACTATTTTCAGAATATTATTTTTATTCAGATATTCTATTTGATTAAAAGAACATACAAAATAAGGGGGTTTCAAATGAAGAAGAAAAAGCTAGCAGGAGTGTTTCTATCACTTTCATTAGTTGCAGGGGCGCTGGCAGGTTGTAGTGGCGGCGACTCGAAAACTAGCAGTTCAGGCGGGGGTTCATCAAACTCGGGTGACACAATCAAAATTGGGGCCAACCTTGAATTGTCCGGAGGTACGGCATCATTCGGCCAATCGGCTGCCGATGGTTTGCAACTGGCCATCGATGAGATTAATAAAGAGGGCATCGACGGTAAAAAATTGGAAATCGTTAAGGTTGATAATAAATCAGATGCGGCAGAAGCGACAAGCGGTTCGATCAAGCTGGTCAGCCAGGACAAGGTTGTGGCTGTAGTCGGATCTGCGACAAGCACTAATACATTGGCACAGGTTCAGGTCGCACAGGATAATCAAGTTCCTCTACTCACACCAACTGCAACAAATCCCGACATCACCAACAAAGCTGGAAAATTAAATGATTATGTGTTCAGAACTTGCTTTATCGATCCATTCCAAGGGACGGTGGCAGCCAATTTCGCAACTGACGAAATTGGGGCAAAGACCGCTGCGATCTATGTGGATAGCGCAAGTGATTATTCAAAAGGACTGGCCGCAGCCTTTAAAGAAGCGTTCACTGCCAAGGGCGGTAAAATCGTGGCGGAAGAAGCATATGTAACGAAAGATACTGATTTCCGCTCTACATTAACACGTATCAAATCCGCAAAACCGGAGTTCGTTTTCCTTCCTGGTTATTATGAGGAAGTCGGATTGATCTTAAAACAGGCTCGTGAAGATGGCATAGACCTTCCATTCATGGGCGGAGACGGCTGGGATTCCCCGAAGGTCGTTGAAATTGCCGGAGCTGAGGCTTTGAAAAATACCTATATCACGAATCACTATTCTCCGGAAGATGAAGATGCAAAAATCCAGGATTTCGTTGCAGCCTTCAAAAAGGAATACAATAAAACACCGGATGCCTTTGCCGCACTTGGTTATGATACTGGCTACTACCTGGCTGATGCCATCAAGAGATCTGGTGATGCTTCTCCAGAAAAAATCAGACAAGCATTGGAAGATGTCAAAGATCTTCAATTAGTTTCCGGAACGCTGAACCTCGATGAAAACCATGATCCGATCAAATCGGCGACCATCTTGGAATATGTGGATGGCAAACAAACATTCAAAACAAAAATCAATCCATAATAGCTTACGTGGATAGGGGGCAAGTCCCCCTATTCTATATTCACTTAAAAAACACCTTTACGGGGAGAGTGCAATATGGAACTGATTCAGCAATTGGTAAATGGCATTTCACTCGGAAGCATTTATGCTTTGATCGCGCTTGGTTATACGATGGTATATGGAATCGTCAAGCTCATAAACTTCGCCCATGGCGACGTATTCATGGTCGGTTCATTTGTAGGGTTTTACGCCATTACCGTAATGGACTTATCCTTCATTCCAGCTTTATTGATTTCGATGGTCTCATGTGCCATCTTTGGCGTTCTAATTGAACGCATTGCTTATAAACCCCTTCGTAATGCAACACGGATTGCGGCCTTGATAACGGCCATCGGTGTTTCCCTTCTGATAGAAAACGGGCTGATTTACATCCGGGGCGCCCAGCCGGAAGCCTATCCAAATAACGTCCTTCCGATGGATAAACTCGATATATTGGGAGTTTCCATCAGCAGTCAATCGATATTGATCTTATCTGTTTCCATCATATTAATGATCATCCTACAATTCGTTGTCCATAAAACCAAAATCGGCAAAGCGATGCGTGCCGTTTCATTCGATTCCGAAGCGGCTAAGCTGATGGGAATCAATGTGAATAATACGATTTCAGCTACGTTCGCCATAGGTTCTGCGCTTGCAGGGGCGGCTGGTGTCATTTTTGGAATCTACTATATTAAAATCGAGCCGTTGATGGGTGTCCTTCCTGGCCTTAAAGCATTTGTTGCAGCAGTCTTGGGCGGCATCGGCATCATTCCGGGGGCGATGGTCGGCGGTCTGCTGCTTGGAGTGATCGAGGCTTTGGTCAGTGCGGCCGGTTATTCGTTATGGCGCGATGGTGTGGCTTTCGTCGTACTTATCTTGATTTTGATTTTCTTGCCGCAGGGTCTGTTCGGTAAAAATAAAAGAGAAAAAGTATAAGGGAGACATGGCGATGACTACTTTAAATAATTCAAAGGGTTTTTGGCTCTCGATCGTGCTCGCACTTATTTTTTTCGGAATCATGCAGTACACCATTTCAAACGGTATGCTTAACCCGTTTTATATCAACACGCTCATGTTCATCGGCATCAATATCATGCTGGCGACGAGCCTGCATTTAATCATTGGAATAACCGGGCAGTTCTCGATTGGTCATGCAGGTTTTTTAGCGGTAGGGGCCTATGCTTCGGCAGTCATGACAATGAAGCTGGAACTTCCTTTCATCATAGCTGTATTGGCTGGGGGCGTAATAGCCGCTGTTGCGGGCATGGTAATCGGGGTACCGAGCTTGCGTCTGAAGGGGGATTACCTGGCGATAGCTACGCTTGGATTTGGGGAAATTGTCCGGATCGTCCTTTTGAATATTGATTATGTAGGCGGGGCAAGCGGGATGCAGGTATCCCACCTGACTACTTGGCCGTGGGTTTTTGCCTGTGTGATGATCACCGTCTTAGTCATCCGGAATTTCACCAATTCGACTCACGGACGGGCATGCATATCCGTAAGGGAAGATGAAACGGCGGCTGATGCGATGGGAATCAATACGACCTATTATAAAGTGGCGGCTTTCGTCATCGGAGCTTTTTTTGCCGGGATCGCCGGATCGCTTTATGCCCATAATTTCTATATTATCCAGCCATCGAACTTCGGTTTCCTAAAATCCTTCGACATTCTGATTTTCGTCGTACTTGGCGGTCTTGGAAGTCTATCAGGTTCGGTTTTGGCCGCAATTTTACTGACGATCGTGACGACATTCCTTCAGGATTATCCGGAAACGAGGATGATCATCTACAGCCTTGTCCTGATCCTGATGATGATCTTCCGCCCGCAGGGTTTAATGGGAACAAGAGAAATCACCTCATTGTTCACACATAAAAAAACGAAAGGGGGCCCAAAGGATGGAGGCCACAATACCGTTGCTTAAAGTAGATTCGGTGGGTATCCGTTTTGGCGGTTTGAAAGCTGTGTCCGATGTGAATGTGGAATTATTTCCGGGGGAACTTGTA
Source organism: Peribacillus sp. Aquil_B1 (assembly GCF_022603275.1). Classification (NCBI taxonomy): domain Bacteria; kingdom Bacillati; phylum Bacillota; class Bacilli; order Caryophanales; family Bacillaceae; genus Peribacillus; species Peribacillus sp. Aquil_B1. The sequence continues at coordinate 808,215 of NZ_JAKXEE010000001.1, forward strand.
GGCCTGATCGGCCCGAATGGAGCTGGGAAAACGACCTTCTTCAATTTATTGACGGGTGTGTATGTCCCTACAGAAGGAACAATTGCCTTGAACGGGGAAAACCTGAATAAGCAGCCGCCTTATAAAATTACCCGAAAAGGGATTTCGAGGACCTTTCAAAACATTCGCCTCTTCAGTGAGTTATCCGTGATCGATAACGTGAAGGTTGCTTACCACTCGCTTGCCAAGCATGGAATTCCAAGCTCGATATTCCGGCTGCCTGGACATTTTTCCGGGGAAAAGGAAATGGATGAAAAGGCGCTGGAATTTTTGAGGATTTTTAAACTTGACCATTTTAAGGATGAAAAAGCAAAGAATCTTCCATACGGACAGCAAAGGCGGCTGGAAATCGCGCGTGCTCTTGCCGCCAACCCGAAACTTCTTTTACTGGACGAACCCGCAGCTGGAATGAACCCGCATGAAACGAAGGAATTAATGAACCTCATTGCATTTATCCGGAAGGAATTCAACCTTACCGTGTTGCTAATCGAGCATGATATGTCACTTGTCATGGGGGTATGCGAACGGATTTACGTTCTTGATCATGGACAGCTTATCGCTCACGGAAAGCCGGAACAAATCCGCAACGATCCAAAGGTAATTGAGGCATATCTAGGGGAGGAGGTTTCCTGATGCTGAAAATAGAGGACATCAATGTTTATTATGGTAATATCCAAGCGTTAAAAGGGGTTTCCATGGAGATTAACGAGGGCGAGATCGTAACCTTGATCGGGGCGAACGGAGCGGGAAAAAGCACGTTGCTCAAAACGATATCCGGACTGTTAAAACCAAAGCAAGGAAAGGTTTTGTTCGAAGGCGAGCCGATTGGAGGAAAAGCTGCACAGTCCATCGTGAAAATGGGCATATCCCATGTTCCTGAAGGACGGCGTGTCTTTGCCAACATGACGGTTGCCGAAAACCTGGAGCTTGGGGCTTATTTACGGAAAGACAAAGATGGCATCAAAAAAGATATCGAAAAGGTGTATGAACTATTTCCGAGGCTGCTGGAGAGAATCAAACAGCAGGCAGGCACGTTATCAGGCGGTGAACAGCAGATGCTTGCAATGGGCCGGGCCTTAATGGCCAAACCACGGTTATTACTTCTCGATGAACCTTCGATGGGCCTTGCACCGCTTTTGGTGAAGCAAATATTCAACATCATCCAGGAAATCAGTGAGACCGGAACAACGATCCTTTTGGTCGAGCAAAACGCCAACCTTGCTCTATCGATTGCAGATCGGGCTTATGTCGTTGAAACGGGCCGAATCGTCCTCTCGGGCAATGCCGAGGAACTCACTTCAAGTGAAGAAATAAAAATGGCCTATTTAGGAGGACATTGAACCTCCGTTTGGCTGTGCGAGATTCCTGCGGGAAAAGCGAGTGCCTGCAGTGGTAATCAACGGCCGAATTATACAAACATCAATTATTATCGTGTTTCTCTGCAGTCATGAACCGCCGTTTGGCGGTTTTTTTGTTTGGTGTTCGGGTTATGCAAAATATACAGGAAGATAAAAAAGCAGACGAGCTTCATGCATGATTTTATACATCCAGTATAGTATTATTCAATTTTGATATAGGAATTAAGACTAAAAAAGAACCGAAAAACTGGGTTTAATTCCCTATCAATATACTTCTATTTTGGTAAAAATGTAATTAAAAGGATGAAAAAAATAAGGGGATGAATAAAATTTTTTGAGCAGTAAATAAGGAATTTATAATATTAATATAATTAAATTATCAGTTTTTTCTGATTATATCGCCTATTTTCGCAATATTTAAAATATATAAAGATAAAAATGATATAGCACTTCCTGTGAAAAATATCCTATTTGGCGAAATCTTCTCACAATTATTGTATAGACGGAATGAAAATTATGCGGTAAACTATTTTTCGAAATATTAATTTAATTTCAAAAATTTAATCTAATCAAATTTTTCTGAGGCATCTTGAATAAATATTCATGCATCAGAGCGATGATTACAAAACGGGGGGATTATTTATGAAAAAGAAAAAACTAGCAGGTGCATTCCTTTCTCTAACACTTGCTGCAGGAGTGCTAGCCGGTTGTTCCAGCTCTGGTTCATCAGAAAAATCAGGCGGAGATGGAGATACGATAAAAATCGGTGTCAACCTTGAATTATCAGGCGGTGTTGCTTCATATGGACAATCGATTGCAGAAGGTCTGGAGCTTGCGACTGCAGAAATAAATAAAGAAGGCATTGACGGTAAAAAAATCAAACTTATAAAAGTCGATAATAAATCAGAAGCGTCAGAAGCGACAAGCGGAGCGATCAAGCTGACATCACAAGATCAGGTTGCAGCGATCGTAGGTGCAGCGACAAGCACGAACTCGATTGCACAAGTACAGATTGCCCAAGATAATAAAGTGCCGGTCATCTCACCTTCCGGTACAAGCCCTGAAATCACTTTCAGCAAGGATAAATTGAACGATTACGTTTTCAGGACAAGCTTCATCGATCCGTTCCAAGGAACGGTAGCTGCGAACTTTGCCACTAAAGAAATCAAAGCGAAAAGTGCAGCGATCTATATTGACAGCGCAAGTGATTATTCAAAAGGATTAGCGGCGGCCTTTAAAGAACAATTCGAAAAAAATGGCGGAAAAATCGTTGCTGAGGAAGCTTACATCGCGAAGGATACTGATTTCCGTTCCACATTGACTCGTTTGAAATCGGCAAAACCTGATTTCATTTTCCTTCCTGGTTACTATGAGGAAGCTGGTCTGATCGTGAAGCAGGCACGTGAAACTGGACTTGACGTTCCATTCATGGGCGGCGACGGCTGGGATTCTCCTAAGCTAGTTGAAATTGCCGGTGCAAAAGCTCTAAATAATACGTTCATCACGAACCATTATTCTTCAGGTGACCCTGATGAGAAAATTCAGAATTTTGTGTCTGCATTTAAAGCGAAGTATAAAGATAAATCCCCGGATGCATTTAACGCTCTAGGATATGACACAGGATACTTCCTTGCAGACGCGATTAAACGTGCTGGATCAGCGGATTCGGAAAAAATCAAAGAAGCGCTGGAAAAAACGGCTGATCTTGAGCTTGTAACGGGTACATTCACATTGGATGAAAAGCATAATCCAATCAAATCTGCTACCATCCTTGAGTTTAAAGAGGGAGAGCAAGTATTCAACACAAAAATCAATCCTTAATTTCGGAGAACAACTCCAATCCTTTCGCCGGCCCTTCGTCAATATGAAGGTGCTGGCGAATTCTCATTTTTCAAGCATGCCAGGTCGCTGAACTTCCCCTTAGCGGAATGAAAAGAGTCTGGACTAATCACTCATAAAATTAGATTTTCAAGGAGAGTCGAACATGGAATTGATACAACAGTTAATAAACGGGGTTTCACTAGGAAGTATTTATGCCCTTATCGCTCTCGGATATACGATGGTTTACGGGATTGTTAAATTGATAAACTTCGCACATGGCGATGTATTCATGGTCGGCTCATTCGTTGGGTTTTACTCGATAACGGTCCTGGATCTGTCATTCGTGCCCGCCCTATTAATCTCGATGACGGTCTGTGCGCTGTTTGGTGTATTGATCGAGCGTATTGCGTACAAGCCATTGCGTAACGCAACACGTATTGCGGCACTTATCACTGCCATCGGTGTTTCCCTTTTGATCGAATACGGATTCATCTACGTCCGCGGTGCACAGCCGGAAGCTTATCCGAATGATGTATTGCCGGCGGACAAGTTCAATATTTTTGGAGTTTCCATCAATAGCCAATCGGTATTGATTTTTGGAGTGGCCGTAGTTCTAATGATCATCCTTCAAATCATCGTTCATAAATCAAAAATAGGAAAAGCGATGCGTGCCGTTTCATTTGACGCGGATGCAGCCAAACTGATGGGGATAAATGTCGATAACACGATTTCTGCCACCTTTGCAATCGGTTCCGCATTGGCTGGGGCAGCGGGCGTCATTTTCGGTATTTACTATATCAAGATCGAGCCGCTAATGGGCGTGCTTCCGGGATTGAAGGCATTCGTTGCCGCCGTTCTCGGAGGGATCGGGATTATTCCGGGCGCGATGGTCGGTGGCCTATTGCTAGGTGTCATCGAAGCTTTGGTAAGTGCCGCCGGTTACTCATTATGGCGTGATGCTGTAGCCTTCGTCGTACTGATTCTTATCTTGATTTTCATGCCACAAGGCTTATTCGGTAAAAACAAAAAAGAAAAAGTATAGGGGAGACAAAGCAATGACTACAATTAAGCGAGCAAAAGGTTTTTGGCTCTCGATTTCACTATCATTGATCTTTTTCGCCGCAGTTCAAGTGTTAATCGGCGGCGGATCGCTAAATCCTTTTTATCAAAATACGCTCATGTTCATCGGGATCAATATCATTCTGGCAGCGAGCCTGCACTTGATCATCGGGATAACCGGGCAGTTCTCCATCGGGCATGCCGGATTCCTGGCAGTCGGTGCCTATGCTTCAGCCGTTATGACGATGAAGCTGGAAATGCCATTTTATGCGGCATTAATAGTCGGCGGTTTGGCGTCAGCGCTGGCAGGCTTGATCATCGGAATTCCAAGCTTACGCTTAAAAGGTGACTACCTGGCGATTGCGACCCTCGGTTTTGGTGAAATCGTCCGGATCATGCTGTTGAATATCGATTATGTCGGCGGGGCGAGCGGCATGCAGGTTTCCCATTTAACCACTTGGCCGTGGGTATTCGCTTCCGTTATCGTAACAATCATCGTCATCCGAAACTTTACTAGCTCGACCCACGGAAGAGCCTGCATATCGATCCGCGAGGACGAAACGGCAGCCGATTCGATGGGAATCAACACGACGTATTATAAAGTTGTCGCGTTTGCGATCGGTGCTTTTTTTGCCGGTATTGCCGGAGGGCTTTACGCTCATAACTTCTATATCATCCAGCCATCGAACTTCGGATTCCTGAAATCATTCGATATTTTAATCCTAGTCGTACTTGGCGGTCTTGGAAGTCTTTCCGGTGCCGTATTGGCCGCGATATTATTGACGGTTGTCACGACTTTCCTGCAGGATTATCCGGAAACACGAATGATCATCTACAGCCTTGTGCTGATCGTGATGATGCTCTATCGCCCACAAGGCTTAATGGGGACAAAAGAAATAACATCCATGTTCAAACGTAAAGGAGGAAGCAGCCATGAAAAAAATAAAAACACCGCTGCTTAAAGTCGATTCAGTCGGCATCCAGTTCGGGGGGCTTAAAGCCGTTTCTGATGTTAACGTCGAGTTATATCCAGGAGAACTGATTGGCCTGATCGGGCCGAACGGCGCTGGAAAAACGACTTTCTTTAACTTGCTGACAGGAGTTTACGTCCCGACCGAGGGCACGATTTCTTTGGAAGGTGAGAACTTAAGAAAACTGCCTCCATATAAAATCACGCAAAAAGGGATCAGCCGGACATTCCAGAACATTCGCTTATTCAGTGAACTATCCGTGATCGATAATGTAAAAGTAGCCTATCATTCGCTTTCGAAACATAACATCTTAAGTTCAATCTTCCGCATGCCGATCCATTTTAAAGGCGAAAAGGAAATGGATGAAAAAGCGATTGAGTTCCTGAAGATTTTTAACCTTGATCAATATAAGGATGAAAAGGCGAAGAACCTGCCATATGGTAAACAAAGACGTTTGGAAATCGCCCGTGCACTTGCAGCCAACCCGAAACTGCTTTTGCTGGATGAACCGGCTGCGGGGATGAATCCTCAGGAAACCCATGAGCTCATGAACCTGATTGCCCTCATCCGTGAGAAATTCGATTTGACCGTATTATTGATAGAACATGATATGCCGCTCGTCATGGGTGTTTGCGAACGCATATATGTACTCGATCACGGACAACTGATCGCTCAAGGAAAGCCAGAGGAAATCCGTAACAATCCAAAAGTCATCGAGGCCTATCTGGGCGAGGAGGTTTCATAATGTTAAAAATCGAGGACATCAACGTCTATTACGGAAACATTCAAGCCTTGAAAGGAATCTCGCTTTCTATTAACGAAGGCGAAATCGTAACCCTGATCGGGGCGAACGGAGCCGGAAAAAGCACGCTGCTGAAAAGCATTTCCGGCCTATTAAAACCAAAACAAGGGAAGATCGTATTCGAAGGGCAATCCATCGGCGGAAAGGCAGCACAATCCATCGTGAAAATGGGCATCTCGCATGTCCCCGAAGGCCGGCGGGTCTTTGCTAACATGACCGTCGAAGAAAACCTTCAGCTTGGTGCTTATTTACGTAAGGATAAGGCAGGCATCAAGCAGGATATGGAGAAAGTCTATGAATTATTCCCGCGGTTGCTAGAGCGCCTGAAACAGCAATCCGGAACACTTTCCGGCGGGGAACAGCAAATGCTTGCAATGGGCAGGGCACTCATGGCCAAACCCCGGCTTCTGTTATTGGACGAGCCATCCATGGGACTTGCGCCATTATTGGTGAAGCAAATCTTTCATATCATTGAAGAAATCAACAAAACAGGTACAACGATTCTGCTGGTCGAACAAAATGCCAACTTAGCACTATCCATCGCGGACAGAGCCTATGTTGTCGAAACCGGCCGAATTGTCCTATCAGGCAAATCTGAGGAACTGACCGCAAGTGAAGAAATCAAGAATGCCTATCTAGGCGGACATTAAACCCTTTATAGCGGTTTCAGACTGTAGGGAAGCTCGATGAAAAATCGGGTTTCCCTACAGTTTTTTTATTGAAAAAAGTTCCAGTTGATTTCAGAAACCCGCTCCCTTTCCGCCGACTGCCTGCCAAGCCTCCTCGCCTAGCGGCTGCGGTGTCTTGGCTAGCCAGTAATTCGGCTGGAGTGTCGCAAATTTCTTCAATCCAATAAGGATTACAGTAAAAAAACATGAAGAATAATTTAGTCTTGTTTTAAAATCATAGTTTAGGATTAGACCAATCGGAACTTCCTTTATTAGACAAAAGGGCTTCTGTCTAAATTTTTCAAACGAAGTTGATTGGAACGGAAGGTACGAGACTCCTGCGGGAAAAGCGAGTCCAGGGGAGACCCCACAGGCACAGAAAGCGCCGAGGAGGCACCCGGACCGCCCGCGGAAAGCGAGTGCCTGGAGTGGAAATCAAAGTGCAAATTTTACGGTGAAATACATACAATCACCCACTTTGTTTTTAAATTTAGGTAGACCCCATTTTGTCGACAAACTGAAGACCTTTTTATAGCGGTTTTTTTGTTGTGAAAATAAGTTATTTTAACTAGATAAAAAGGTTAGTAAATCCAAATCAGACGGTATACAATCTAGTTAGGAATAATAGTAGAATTGGTTCATGATTAAACCTCATAGATAGCTATTCTTAATCATATTTTTTGGAGTGATTGTATGCACAGACTTATTCAAGCCATTTTGCCGGTATTATTACTGTTTATGATTTTGCCAATCTACCAGCCACATTCTGCTTCTGCAGAAGAAACGCCGCAATCTGATGGCGTCATCGTCAAGTATAAAGAGGAAAACGATGAGCCGATCAACGAGTTGATAGAAAAGGTGGAGGTTCCTAAAGGGGAAACGACCGACAACGTGATCGAGGAACTTGAAGGACAGAAGAATGTGGAATATGCAGAACCAAACTATCTTTTCAAGAAGATGGAAAGTCCGAACGATCCAGCCTACATAGACCAGTGGCACCATAAAAAGCTTGGTACGAATGCAGCGTGGACAAAAACAATGGGCTCGAAGGAATTGATCGTGGCCATCATTGACGACGGCATCGATCGTAACCACGAAGATTTAAAAGGGAGGATCGTCAATGCCTATGATACGATACGCAATCGGAAGCATATCGTCCCAAAAGGGGCGCATGGAACGCATATCGCAGGCATCATTGCCGGTTCTGCGAACAACGGCATAGGCGGAACGGGTGTTGCCCCGAACGTTAAACTAATGCCGATCAACGTTTTTGATGGAGAGTATGCCAATACGGCTGATATCATTGAGGCGATACATTATGCCGTTCAGCAAAAGGCAAACATCATCAATATGAGTTTAGGAGACACTAGTTATTCGGAGGCCTTGAACAAGGCCGTCCAGGAAGCCTATAAAAAAGGTGTATTGATCGTCGCGGCTGCCGGGAATGAAGGGGATATGGGGGAAAATGTCCAGCGTGTGTACCCAGCGGCCTTCAGCCACGTCATTTCCGTTGCTGCCACTGACTCAAGTGACAAGCGTCCCAGTTATTCCAACTACCATTCAACAGTCGATATTGCGGCCCCTGGTGATGATATCCTTTCGACCCTGCCTTATGGTAAATACGGCTGGATGAGCGGAACATCGATGGCCACGCCGATGGTGGCCGGTGTAGCGGCATTGATTTGGTCCTATGAGCCGAAGCTTAACAAAACGGAGGTCGAATACCGCCTCTATGATTCAGCCGTGGACCTAGGTGCAAAAGGGAAAGACATCTACTATGGAAACGGGCGGGTCAATGCCAAAAAAGCACTGGAAATGAAGACGCTGACCAAACCGGCCGTGACCGCAATATCCGATAAGGACACCAAGATCAATGGGAAAATCCCGACTGACTTCAAAACGGGGACCGTCTCCATTTATACCGGTAATAAACAACTCGCCACAGTGAAGATCAACGGCGAAAAAACGTTTACAGCAACTATCGCAAAACAAACAGCCGGAACGACCATCTCTACTAGGGTCATCGATAAATCGGGAAATAAAAGTATACCCGTTTCATTTAAAGTGGCAGATAAAACGGCTCCTGCAAGACCTTCGGTAAATACGGTAGGTGACAATACCGTCAAAGTAACCGGCAAAGCGGAAGCGAGTTCTTCCGTCACTGTCAAAACTGGCAGTACGGTTTTAGGCAAAGCAAATTCGAACAGTGCAGGGAATTTCACCGTAACGATGGCAAAAAAACAAAAAGCCGGAAAAGTCCTATCCGTGACAGCAACCGATAAAGCAGGAAATATAAGCTCGATCAAAACCGTGACCGTCGCAGACAAAACTGCACCAAGTAAACCTACGGTCAACACGGTAACGACAAAAACAACAATAGTAACGGGTAAAGCAGAGGCTAACTCCACAGTGTACATCAAAGCATCAAAAAAAGTGATCGGCTCTGCCACAGCAACGACCAAAGGTACCTTCTCGGTTAGAATTCCCAAGCAAAAAGAGGGAAGGAACCTATATATTCATGCCAAAGATAAAGCGAAAAACGTAAGCGAGTCAAGAAAAGTAACGGTTAAAAAGTGATACAAGAAAAGCCCCCAATAATTTAATTGGGGGCTTTTCTTAATCTCTATTTCCATACATCCATTCCGTGCTTCGGCTGTAAAGCTCAATGATATTGCCGAAAGGATCCTCACAATAGATTAAATAATAGGGCTTGTTCTCCCAAGTATTCCATATATCACTTCGCCTTTTACCGCCAGAAGCAGCAATATCAGCAGCCAGCATTTCGATATCATCCGCTATTAAACAAATATGAAAAAAGCCCTCTTAACCGCGACCTTCACCTTTAGGCATCCTCGGCTCCCCAAACTCAAAAAGCTCAATCCCCACTCCATTATCCGCCATCATATGAGCATTACGCATCCTTTTAACTTCATCACCAAGAAGATCATTCGTCATATTATGTTCATTCTCCTCACTTGCATCAAACGAATAGGGACCCGCCAATAATTTAAATCCCAACACCTGCTCATACCACTTAATCGCCGCATCCAAATCAGGTACAGCCAATCCAACATGAGTAATTGCTGTCATATGTATCCCCCCCTGATCATTAAAATACCCTTTTAAGGTGAGGGACAAACGGTACTATTTTTGAACATAAAAAAAGAAGCAATAGCCAATACTGCTTCTTTGATTACATATATCGACTCATGAAATTCATTAAATCTCACCCTCTTCAAGCCTCCTATTATACTCAACTTTACTTATTAACCCTTTTGCATTACAGGTAAGACAATCTGTATAAATATCGTAGGCACCTGTACCTGCACAAACATGGCATTTAACATGAGTTTCCGGTATATCCTTATGCATGAATGAAAAAACTTTTCCAATATACTGCAGAATAATCATTCCCAAAACTCCTTTTTTTTCTATCATACAACGAAAAAGAGAGAAGGAAACTGGAAATACAATAACATTACTTAAAACAAATAAAACCATAACATAGTTTACATGGGGTTAAAAAATGTGCACATAGGGAATCATATGTAGTAAGGGGTAGAGTTTCATGATGAATCCTAGAGAATTGTTTTAATTCCTCAGTTATCCGCCTGATCATTCTTAGGTTCAAAATTGCAAACTAATTACTTCAAATGCCTCATATACATAGAAAGCGCTTTCAATTATAATTATCACAAGAAAACCAAGCCGAGAGGTGTGTTCAATATGGTAGGTAAAAATGAAGGGAATTTCTTAAAAGGACTTTTGTTTGGTACATCTTTGAGCATACCGTTATGGATTTCTTTTATTGGATGGATAAAATTGATCATTAATAGTTTATTTTAGAGCCCTAGGGCTCTTTTTATTTTGTTGTTTGAGACAAAGCCTGGATCCGTAACGAGCTAATAAGCAGCTAAAACAATATAAGTAATTGCCCTTTTGTAATACACAAGATGGGAAATCATGTCCTTGCGTTTATATCTTTAAAAGTTCATGAAATTTATTTCAGATGAAAACATAAAGACGATAGGATAAATCTAGTGAACTAGGTCTCTAGGTTGGGTATTAAATAAAAGTCATGCCTTCTTTCCTATTGTTCATTATAAAGAACATCTGTAAGATGTAAAGTAATCTCTATCTAATCAATTAAATAAAGATAATTCAGTAGTTCAATGATAATCATGACTAGAATAATGCGTTTTATTACTCTCTAACTTTAATAGTAAATTACCAATTAAATTTATTTGTATAAAATTCATTAAAATGTTAGATTTATGTGTAAATAAATACGAAGTTTGTCCGATAGAGCGGAAAGAGGTTTTATAGATGATTGATATACACTCCCATATATTACCAGGTGTTGATGACGGAGCTAAGCACATTACAGAGAGTATAGCCATGGCTAAGCTTGCTGTATCGGAGGGTATACGGACCATCCTTGCCACTCCTCATCATAAAAATGGTTCTTTTGAAAATGAGAAATTTGATATTATAGAAAAAGTGGCTGAACTAAACGAAGCATTGAAAGCTGAATCAATTGATTTGGAAGTGTTGGCAGGCCAGGAAACCCGAATTTATGGAGAACTTTTAGCAGATTATCAGGCCGAAAGAATCTTAACACTGAACGATGGCGGAAGATATGTGTTCATCGAATTGCCGTCAGACCATGTTCCTGCATATACAGAGCCCTTATTATATGAATTGCAAATGAAAGGGCTAGTGCCTATCATTGTTCATCCAGAAAGGAATCTGGAGTTTATGGAGTCTCCAAATCAGCTTTACAAGTTGGTTAAACATGGAGCTTTGACTCAGATAACAGCAAAAAGTATCGTTGGTGGTTTTGGCAAGAAAACTAAGAAGTTTGCCTTTCAACTCATTGAGAAAAACTTGACTCACTATCTAGCATCTGATGCCCATAATACGAAAAGCCGTGCTTTCCATATGGCCGAGGCTTATTCTGAAATAGAAACTAAGTTTGGTGTGGATATGAGGTATTTATTCATGGACAATGCCGAGCTTCTTGTTCAAGGGAAATTGGTTTATAAGGAAATGCCCCAAAAAATAGAATCAAGAAAGTTCTTAGGTATATTTTAAATGCAAAAAAAGCCACATCTCCGTGATGGTAGATGTGGCTTTTTTTGTTTTAAAACTGTTTAATAAAGAATTCTTCCAGATAAAAACTCCATATTTTATAGCCCTTATCATTAGGTAATTCCCGCTCTTCGTTCAAGACATCTATCATTTTATCTGATGTTTGATCAGGCCAATTACTCCAATGATTGAGATAAGGAATGTCCTTGTCTTTTGCATACTTTTCCAATTCCTTCACCTGGTTAGGATAGTAGGTTGCATTATATAAAGGGTTCGGGGGCTGCAGAATGAATTGTGTTTCTTTGTTTGCTGCTGTGACATCATTAATAATCGTCGTGATATTTCCGAGAGAATCTTCAATGGCGACATTCCCATTATCCTTTAGTGTGAAAGGTTCGAATAAAATGAGATCGGCCTCGGCCTCTATTAAATCTTTTTGTTTGTTTTGGCTAACAAATTGTGAAGACATTAAATCGTAAAGTAAACCGTCCACTTGAACGGTGTCTCCATAAACATCTTTAAGTTGGTCAGCTAAATCATCAGGCAAGTTATACGCCTCATTGCCAAGGGAATTCGAACCAACCATCAAAATCTTAAAAGGTTTCCCTTCTGCCAATCTTTTTTTATATAATTCTTTGCTTTCTTTCGGCCAATTTCCTATGAATTTTACTGATTCTTCATTATTGGGACTTATCTTACTAGATTCCTCCTTCAACTGTTTTGTACTAGGCTGGCCGATACTAGCATCAGAGATTTTATTGTTCCAATGAATATTACCCATAACAAGAGATACGACGCATGCTAAAATAATAAAAGTAGGTAAAAAGGCCTTCATGTGATTCCTCCATAATATGCCGCATTTAGACACTATTTTTTTGTAATTTATACCAATTTTCAAATAACCATACCAATATATAGGGAAATGAGATTTAATATAAATATCAAATTACCTAAAATTATGACAAAAAAAACAATGAATGGCAAGGTTTTGTGTTATAATACCAATGCTGTTATTTAAAAGTTGGAGGGAATCATGGAAGAAACAATAAGTATAAAAGACCTAGTTTTAACTTTGCGAAAACGTTTAAGTCTAATCATCGTCATTACGGCACTTGCTGTTTTAGTAAGCGGTATTGTCAGCTATTTTCTATTAACGCCAATCTATCAGGCGTCCACACAATTACTAGTCAATCAATCCAAGAATGAAGAAGCACTTTATAATTACAACGAAGTTCAAACGAATCTTCAATTAATTAATACATATAATGTCATCATTAAAAGTTCGGCGATATTGGAATTAGTTAAAGAAGATCTTAATCTTGACATGACAGCAGCAGAGCTAAACGAAAAAATTTCGGTAGCGAGTGAACAAAATTCACAGGTTGTCAATATCGTTGTCGAGGATGAAAATCCAAAAACAGCAGTGGATATTGCGAATAAAACGGCAGAAGTGTTCCAAAAGCAAATCGTCGAGATCATGAATGTAGATAATGTGACTTTATTGGCAAAGGCAGAGTATAAAGAAAATCCATCACCAATCAAGCCTCAGCCACTACTTAACATTGCTATTGCTTTGGTTGTCGGATTAATGGCAGGAGTAGGACTAGCTTTCCTTTTAGAATATTTGGATAACTCAATAAAAACAGAGCAAGATATTGAGAAGCAACTAGGGTTGCCTATCCTTGGAGTAATTGGGACAATTGATGGCCAAGGAGATAATAGCTTACGTTCGGAAAGGCCAGCAACACGTGGAAGAGGTGAAAAAATTGGCTAAAAAGAAAAAGTTGGATACTAAAAGAAAATTAATTGCGAAATTCAATCCGAAATCCCCGATATCGGAACAATTCCGTACCATTCGGACGAACATTCAATTTTCTGCTGTTGATGAAGAGGTGCGTTCGATCATGGTCACTTCTACAGGACCAGGTGAAGGGAAATCCACCACAGCAGCCAATCTTGCTGTCGTATTTGCACAGCAAGGAAAAACGGTTCTGCTTGTGGATGCGGACTTAAGAAAACCAACAGTTCATTATACCTTCAATTTACCTAATACCTTCGGAATGACGAATGTTTTAACGAAACGCATGGATTTGAAGGATGCTGTCGTTGAAACGGATGAAAAAAATCTATTTGTGTTATCCAGCGGTCCAATTCCGCCTAATCCGGCTGAATTACTAGGCTCTAACTCGATGAATGAATTATTCGAACGTTTCTACGAAGAATTTGACGTCATTATCATGGATACACCACCAGTCTTGGCAGTTACGGATGCACAAATTCTATCGAACAAATGTGACGGAACGATTCTTGTAATCTCGAGCGGGAAAACAGGAACTGAACAAGCGTTGAAAGCAAAAGAACTATTGAATGCAGCTTCATGTAACCTATTGGGTGTTGTGTTAAATAATAAAAAAATGCAAAAAAACAGCCAATACTACTATTATTACGGAAATAAGTAAGATCACTACTTATTTCCTGGTTTTTGTATCATATTGATAAGGTAATGAATGTAAGTTAAATAGGTTAAAAGAATTAGGGAAGAGGTGGAGATATGATAGACATCCATTCCCACATATTACCCGGGATAGATGATGGAGCTAAATCGATTGAGGACAGTTTAGAGATGGCGAGAATGGCGGTTTTAGAAGGTATACATAAGATCATTGCAACGCCGCATCATATGAATGGGAAATACGAAAATCGGAAACAAGATATCATCCACAGAGTAGCAGAACTTAATGCTGTTTTAACAGCGGAAGCTATACCGTTGGAATTATTGCCAGGTCAAGAAACAAGGATATATGGAGAGATTTTGAAAGACTATGAACTGGAAGAGATCATCACACTGAATGATGGAAAAAAGTATCTTTTCATTGAACTGCCATCTGCACATGTCCCGCGTTATACGGAACAATTGCTTACAGATATACAATTCGAGCGTTTGACTCCGATTATCGTCCACCCAGAACGAAACCAGGAATTAATCGAAAATCCGGATCTTTTATACAAGTTTGTGAACAACGGAACACTTACCCAGGTAACTGCTGCCAGTGTTTCAGGTGCCTTCGGAAAGAACGTTCAAAAGTTTTCGCTGCAATTAATTGAATCTAATCTTACACATTTCATTGCATCAGATGCTCATAATATCACAAGTAGAAGCTTCAAAATGAACGAAGCATTTGATGTGATTGAAAAGAAATTCAGTGTAGAATATATTGACCTTTTTCTAGATAATGCGGAATTGCTAGTAGAAGGTAAAACGATTTATAAAGAGGTTCCAGAAAAGATTAAAAAGAAAAAAATATTGGGGATTTTTTAATCTCCGAAGCCCCATTTTAATGGGTAGATTTGTTTTGTTTTTTGTGAATGTTGCTAATTTTCAATGAAGAACAAACAGTATGGCATAGTATATATCGGAATAAATCTTCAAGTTTTTAATCTTTTTTTCGATAATTAGGAAAATACATATAATTTATCAGCATCCGAGATTACTATTTAATAAATGCTCACGAATAACAAGAGGGGGAAAAAAAATGAAAAAAGTAAAAAAAGCAATAATACCAGCAGCAGGGTTGGGGACAAGGTTCCTGCCAGCAACTAAGGCTATGCCAAAGGAAATGCTTCCTATCGTGGATAAACCAACCATTCAATATATCATCGAAGAAGCGGTGGCTTCAGGTATTGAAGATATCATTATTGTAACCGGAAAAGGTAAGCGTGCAATTGAGGATCATTTCGATAATGCATTCGAACTGGAAAATAATTTAATGGAAAAAAACAAATTCGAATTACTGGAAAAGGTCCAAGCTCCTTCCAAGGTTGATATACATTACATTAGACAAAAAGAACCAAAGGGTTTAGGTCACGCAGTTTGGTGTGCCAGAAAATTCATTGGAAATGAACCATTCGCTGTTTTACTAGGTGATGATATCGTCCAAGCGGAAACTCCTTGCTTAAAACAGTTAATGAATGAATATGATAAAACCTTATCTTCAGTCATTGGTGTACAAACAGTACCTAAAGAAGAAACCCATCGTTATGGAATTGTCGATCCAAGTAACCAAAACGGTCGACGCTACGAAGTAAATAACTTTGTTGAAAAGCCTGCACAAGGAACAGCACCATCCGATTTGGCAATCATGGGCCGGTACATTTTCACGCCTGAAATATTTATGTTCTTAGAAAAACAAGAACTGGGAGCAGGCGGAGAGATTCAGCTGACAGATGCGATCCAAAAATTAAACGAAATCCAACGAGTTTTTGCTTATGACTTCGAAGGAAAACGATTCGACGTTGGAGAGAAATTAGGATTCATTCAGACTACTATTGAGTTTGCTCTTCAAAATGAAGAAATAAAAGATGACTTATTTAAATATCTAGATAATCTCTTAGAGGTAGTGGGAAGTGATAAAATTGGGTAAATCTAATGCTTCAATACGAACAGTAGTGACAGAGCCAACAATTAACAATAATGCTGAAAACTCAAAGCTATATTATTTCACTAAAAGGTTAATGGATTTAACTGGAGCAATAATTGGACTAATTCTAAACATCCCTCTCTTTCTACTAATAAGTATTTTTTATATGTTTGGAGAGTCAAAAGGACCTGTATTTTTTAAACAAATACGTATAGGTGAAAATGGTCAAAAGTTTTATATTTATAAATTTAGATCTATGTTAGTTAATGCAGAAGAAAAACTAAAAGCAGACAAGAAACTTTATAAAAAATATATAGCTAACAGCTATAAATTAGAACCATACGAGGATCCAAGAATAACTAGGTTTGGTCGTTTTCTTAGAGCAACAAGTCTAGATGAGATTCCACAATTAATCAATGTCCTAAAAGGTGAGATGAGTTTAGTTGGACCGAGGCCAGTAGTAGAAAAGGAACTGGAAGAATACGATTCTAAGCGATCAGTTTTTTTATCTGTTAAACCAGGTGTTACTGGGTATTGGCAGGTTAGTGGAAGAAGTAATGTTGGCTATCCTGAGCGAGTAGATTTAGAATTATTTTATGTTTATAATAAATCATTTATATTTGATATCAAAATTTTATTTAAAACTATTATTGTTGTATTTATTAAAAAGGGTGCATATTAAATTCACATTATAACCAAGCTAATTATAAGTTTTTTAGTGAATGCATTACTAAGTTCAGAAAGATCATTTAAATTATAGGGTCTACCTTTTAAATATCAATATTAAGGCTAGGTCTTTGTAATGGAAATCTGTAAATGTATAAAGTGAAAAAATTATAAAATTTTTTAAGGAAGAGTATTTACTAGTGAATTTTTTCATTAGTTATTTTATTTTGACTTATATAGATTAGAAGAGGTGGTATCATGAAAATTACAGTTGTTGGTACTGGTTATGTTGGACTTGTAACTGGTACTTGTTTATCTGAGATTGGACATACAGTAACATGCATAGATATTGATCAAAATAAAGTGAATAAAATGCGTGCGGGTATATCTCCGATTTTTGAACCAGGGTTGGATGAGCTAATGATAAAAAATCTTGGTGAAAACCGACTATTCTTCACAACTAATCATGAAGAAGGGTTTGAAGGTGCAGATGTAATCTACATTGCTGTTGGTACCCCAGAAAAAGAAGATGGTTCCGCTAACCTATCTTATATTGAGCAGGTTGCACGGGATATTGCAACTCATATTAAAAGTGATGTAATAGTTGTTACTAAAAGTACAGTACCTGTAGGAACAAATGACTGGGTTAAAGAAGTAATACAAAACAATCTAGTTAATAACGTTAACTTTGAAATTGTATCCAATCCTGAGTTTTTACGTGAAGGTGCTGCAATCTTTGATTCTTTTAACGGGGATAGAATAGTAGTTGGATCAGATAATGGAAATGCTGCTAAAATAATAGAAGAAATAAATAAACCTTTTGGTATCCCAGTTTTTAAAACAGATATTCGGAGTGCTGAAATGATTAAATATGCAGCTAATGCGTTCCTGGCAACAAAGATTAGTTTTATTAATGAGATTTCAAACTTATGTGAAAAAATTGGAGCAAATGTAGAAGATGTTGCAAATGGTATGGGTCAGGATAATAGAATTGGCTCACAATTCTTAAATGCAGGGATAGGTTATGGTGGTTCGTGTTTCCCAAAAGATACTAAAGCACTTGTAAATATCGCAGGTAACGTAGAATATGATTTTGAATTGTTAAAAGGTGTTATTCGAGTTAATCAAAAACAACAAGAAATAATACTTAGTAAATTGGAAGAACGATTTGGAAATTTAGAAGGTTTAAAAGTTGCTATATTAGGTTTGTCTTTTAAACCCAATACAGATGATATGAGAGAATCAGCATCAATAATTATAACGAAACATTTGATTGATAATGGGGCAAATGTTGTTGCATATGATCCAGTTTCTATGGAGAATGCTAAAAGGATACTCGATTTAAAAGTAAATTATGTATCGAATACAATAGAGGCTTTGAAGGGCGCGGATGCTGTGTTAATTTTAACCGAATGGAATGAATTTAAAGATATAGATTTAGGTTTATTTGTAGAACATATGAAGTTTCCGGTTATATTTGATGGTCGAAATTGTTTTGATCTTAAAAAAATAGAAAGTTATAACGTAGAATATCATTCTATGGGAAGGCCCTCAGTGAGAAATATTAAGTTACTTAGTATTAATAACTAGGATGGTTAAAAAACTTTGAAAGCATAGTTTTCACTGGATATAGCCTCATTATTTAAACAGTGAGTTTTTTAGTATATCCCCAATATATCCAACCCTACAATAAATTTTGGGTTGGATATTAATTGCTTTGTCTTTCAATTTGCAAGGCGTTAAGGATCACAAAGTGTGTCAAACCTATAAGTTTATTATCAATGAGGTATAACCTATACAAAAGAGGTATTAAATGTATTTAATAAAAGTACTGATAATATTGTTAATTTTATTTCAACAAGGCATCTCATATAGTTTATTATTGAAAAAATATAAAGACTACTTTAATCCAGTATTATTCACAAGTATATTTATTTTTATTCCCTTTTGCTTATCAAATATAAAGCTCTCAGTTTATCAAACAGTTGATTATCATCCTTATGTATATTTAATAATGTTATTCTCTTCCACTTTAATACTGTATTATTCTTTTGTATTAACTCCAAAAAAACAAATTTTTAATTTAGAGTTAAAAAAGAATAATTTAATATTTATATTATTATTAAATATAATCTATGCAACAAGTTATTTATATGAAAATATAATCATTACAGGTCTTTTAATTCCTATAACTGGTATTGCGGAAACTGGGGACGTACACTTAGAAAACGTTCCAATCTTACGTGAGATAAATACGGTATCGCGGTTTTTATTACCTTTATTAAATTTTTATATGTTCAAAAAAACATCCCAAAAAAGATATTTAGTGATGTGCTTAATAGTTTTATTTATTCCTCTTTCTAGAGGCTCTAGGAGTGCTATCCTAAACTCATTATTAATGATATTAGCATTTAATTATAGAAAAATTAATATTAAAAAAACATTTTTAATAGGTATCATATTATTAATTTTTATATATTCTGCTGTTTCTATAGGTAATACTAGGATAGAAAGCTATACGACTCAAAGTTACGGATATGAAATAGGAATAACAAGTGAATTGCTTAACCATACGTTTTTTGGAGAAATTTTTTCTTGGTATTATGGATACTATGCACTTTCTTTTTATAATTTTAATACATCATTAGTAAATTGGCTTAATGATGATGTTTACTTTTTAGGGCTTGCGAATCTGAACGGAATGTTAACCTACTTTTTTGAAAATTACCCCACATTACAAGAGTTTAATTCTAGAATTATTAGTATAAACGGTGCAGCAGTTGTTCCAACAACATACTATTATTATTTAATAGATTTTGGAGTACCAGGCGTTTTAATTTTCGACTTTTTATTTTACACATTACTATTCATGGTATATAGGAAATCAAGTGATAATGATTTTAGTAGGCTTTGTTATTGTTTGTTACTTTTACAAGTTTTAAATTTCGTTTTTTATAGTAGTTTTTTTGCTATTTGTCTTTATCCAATTTTAGGTTTTGTATATTTATTTAAAATGTTTAAGCATAAAAGGAGAGGGGCGAATTATGAATAGTTTGGTATCTGTTTTAATGACAACATATAATGAAGATATTTCTTGGATAAAAGAATCAATTGATTCAATTCTACTCCAGTCTTATAAAAAGATTGAACTTATTATAGTTGTTGATAATCCTAATAATTATGAAGTTATAAACTTTCTAGAAGAATATAATCGTAAATTTAAAAATATGAAGGTAATTATTAATGATGATAATATTGGACTTGCTTTAAGTTTAAATAAAGCATACACATATTCGAAAGGAATATTTATTGCTAGAATGGATGCTGACGATATCTCAAATATCAAAAGAATAGAAAAACAAGTAGAGGTACTTATGGCGAATCCTGAAGTTGGATTAGTCGCATCCACTTGTGTGAAAATTAATGAAAGTGGACAAGAAATTGATGTTCAAAAAGTAGGTTATAAAACAGATAGACAAATAAAAAAAGGTTTAAAATATATAAATTTTTTAGTTCATCCATCTTGGCTAATGAGAAGATCAGTTTTTGAAAAGCTTAAGGGATACAGGAACTTTGAATGTAGTCAGGATTACGATTTTCTATTACGAATGATAACCAGTGACTATAAAATATTATTAATAGATGAAAAATTAATACAGTATAGAGTTAGAGCAAATAGTATAACTATATCAAAGGCATTCAAACAACATTTAATCGCAGAATATATTAAAATGTTATATTTAGAAAGAAAAAAAAATAAGCAGGATAGCTTTAGTATTAAAAAACTGGAAAGTTATTTAAATGAGAATAATAGTCCCAAAAAGTCTGAAGAATTTTTGAATTCTCAATTGAAAATAGAAGAATTGAAAAGAAGTAAAAAAATATTTGTTAAATTTTCAAAGATGTTATCGTGTTTATTTTATTCAAGTTATAGTAGAAAACTATTATTAAATGTATTATTTTTCAAACTTTCATCAAAATTATAAAAGGGGTTAATTCAAATGGCCATATTAGTTACAGGAGGAGCAGGTTTTATAGGCTCAAATTTATGTGATTTATTATTAGCAAAAGGTGAAAAAGTTATAAATTTAGATAACTTTAATGATTATTATGATCCGAAATTAAAGTTTGAAAACACAAAAAATAATATGGAAAATGAAAATTATAAATTGGTTAAAGGTGATATAAGAGATCTAACTTTATTAGATAAACTGTTTAGTACGGAAAAGATTAATGCTGTTATACATTTAGCAGCGATGGCTGGAGTTAGACCATCGATCGAGGATCCATTGTTATATCAGGATGTAAATATTAGAGGAACAATGCACCTTCTTGAAATGTGCAAAAATTATGGAGTGAAAAAGTTTATCTTTGCATCCTCATCATCAGTTTATGGTAATAATAAAACAGTTCCTTTTACAGAAACTGATGTAGTAGACTTTTCAATATCACCATATGCTGCAACTAAAAAATCAGGTGAGGTCCTTTGTCATGTTTATCATGATTTGTATAATTTAGATATAATTTCGCTACGCTTTTTTACTGTATATGGACCAAGACAAAGGCCAGATTTAGCTATTCACAAGTTTACCAAGCTGATTAAAGAGGGGAAAGAAATTCCGTTTTATGGTGACGGCTCAACAAAAAGGGATTATACATATATTGATGATATTATAGATGGAATAGTTAAGTCATTAGAGTATCTAGTTAGTAATACTAATGTATATGAGATATTAAACTTAGGTGAATCTAGAACTATATCTTTAAAGGAAATGGTAAATGTATTGGAAAATGAATTAAGTATTAGAGCGAAATTAAATAGTCTTCCGATGCAACCAGGAGATGTTAATAGTACTTTTGCTAATATCTATAAAGCTCAAACCATGATAGGCTATGATCCAAAAACTGATTTTGAGCAAGGAATAAATAAATTTATCAAATGGTTTAATAATAACTATTAATAAATTGAAAGTAAGTTTAAATCCAATAAATATTAAAAAGATTAAATCAAGTAAACTATCAGGGTGCAATTACCTCCAGGGAGAGGGAAGAGAATATGAATTTAGGTTCCTTAAAAAAGTTAATTATAGAGGATTATTATAGTAGATATAAGAAAGACTTCTCTATAGTAAATTTTACAAAAGCATATCTATTAGATTTGAATTTTAGAGTTGTTACTAGGTATAGGATTCAGACGTACCTCTCAACTAAAAACAAGCTATGTTTCATACTTGCCGTCTTGTTGAGAAATGGAAATATGAGTAAATACGGTGTAGAAATAGGAATTAATACAAAAATTAAAGGTGGATTTAATATACACCACATAAATGGGATAGTAATAGGAGAAGAAGTCTGTATAGGAGAAAACTTTAATATATTTCAGCAAGTAACTATAGGTAAAAAAGATATAAAGTACCCTATTATAGGGGATAATGTGAAAATATATCCTGGTGTAAAAGTAATCGGTGATATAAAGGTTGGAAACAACGTGATAATTGGAACTAATTCAGTAGTTAACAAAGATATTGCAACTGGAGCTGTAGTTGCAGGCATACCCGCTAAGGTTATAGAGCACAAAAGAAGTGTTATATATGAGTAAAAAAGGTAAACAAGGGCTAATTAAATTATTTATGAGTTTTGCAATTGGTCCCATTGGCGCAGCTTTAATAAACTTCTTAACTATTCCAGTTATAACATGGATGGTTACTCCAGAAGAATATGGAAAGACAGCTATTTTTATTTTAATGCAAACCTTAACAACAGCATTAATATTTTTAGGGATGGATCAATCATTTGTTCGTGAATACAATGAAAGAGAAAATAAACGTGAATTATTATTTATTAGTTTTTTAATCCCTTTATTATTTTCATTTGTTACAGCGATATTTATATTATTCTTTGATGAAGAATTAGCAGGATTATTATTTAATGAAAACAATGTAGTTGTAATACAGCTTTTTGCTCTGTGGATACCCTTTATCACTCTGGAGAGGTTTCTCCTTCTTAATATAAGAATGCAAGAAAAGGGTCTAATTTATTCGTACTTTAATATTCTAAGCAAATTGTTAATATTTTTATTTACTTTATTATTACTTCTATTTTGGGCAAAAAACTATACTGTTGTCATCGCAGCAAATGTTGCAGGACAGATAATCACTGATCTTATACTAATATTTTACTGTAGAAAAAGCATTAGTATTAGTTATAAATATTTAAATAAAAAACTAATTAATAAAATGTTTAGGTTCGGCACCCCTTTTATTCCAACGGCCTTTTTGATGTGGTTTATTAACTCAACAGATAGAATAATTTTACAGAGGTATTCTTCACCTAGTGAATTAGGCGTATATTTTGCAGCGTTAAAGGTAGTTGGGGTTTTTACAATATTCCAAACTATCTTTTCTACTTTTTGGATCCCAATAGCATATAAATGGGAAAATGAGAAAGTAGATACAAAAGAATTCACTAAAATAAGTCACTATCTTACCTGTTCAATGAGTATAATATTTTTACTGATTTTATTTGTGAAAAAAGTATTTGTTCTCATATTATCAACACAATACAGTGATGTCATTTATATTGTCCCTTTTTTGATTTTCTTCCCAATTATGTTTACTATGGGAGAAACAACAGGACTTGGAATAGCATTTGCTAGAAAGACTCATTATAATATTTGGATTTCTATTATTTTAGCAATAGTAAATTTTATTATAAATATTGTACTAGTTAAACAATACGATGCAGTTGGTGCATCAATTGCGATAGGAATTACTTATATATTGTACTTTTGGATCAGGACTCTTGTATCCAGGAGAGTGTGGTACAAGTTTAAATTAAAATTTTATGCAATCCACACAATTATTTTAATAATAGCTTCTACACTAAATTTATTAATAACAAGCAATATAATCTATATTATTAACATCATTTTCCTTTTTTTACTTATAATTTATGATCGGAATATCATTAAAGAAATTTTATTGTCGATTAAGATTTCAATTAGTAACAAAAGGACTGCAAGATAATCTTTTATAAAATGAGCTAGAAACTTTTTCAATATTTTTTATTAAAGATAATTAAGAATATATATTCAGACACAAGATGTCATAATTTAGTGAAGTAGGGGTGGCAATTTTTGAAAATATTAATGCAAAATAGAAGAGATGTGTTTTCAGTACCTGGTGGGGATACAATTCAAATGATGAAAACAAAAGAAGCTCTAGAAAAAAAATATGAAGATGTTTCTATAGACATATCAACAGAGTTAAAGCCAAATTTAGATAGTTATGATTTAGTTCATTTGTTTAACGTAACACGGGTTCATGAAACATATACACAATTACAAAATGCAAAAAGACAAAATAAGCCAGTAGTTGTTACACCTATTTATCATAGTTTGGTAGCGCTCGGAAATTATGAGAAAAATGGACGCGTAGGTTTATTAAAACTTTTAAATACCCTAATTCCTAATAAAACCTTTGTAGAGGGATTAAAAAATTTAATTAGGACAATTAAAGATCCTAAGCAATTTCAACCAACTTTAAAGCAACTAGAAATTGGGTACGTTGAACAACAAAGGTTAGTTCTAGAAGAAGCTGATATTCTTTTTCCAATAGCTAAAGAAGAATATAACTGTTTTAAAGAAGAATTAAATATTTCTCACGATCGTTATTTAGTTGTACCAAATGGTGTTGATTATATTGAAAATAATGATTTGAATAAAAAAGAAATTGACGTTCATGGTCAACAAATTACCAACTATATATTATGTGTTGCACGTATTGAAAATCGGAAAAATCAAATAGGTCTAATAAATGCATTGAAAAATACTAATTATAAAATAATATTTGTGGGAGCAAAGAATCCAAAACAGAAAAAATATTTTCAAGAATTTATAAAGTTAATAGACAATAAAAATTATTTTTATTTAGGCAAAGTAGATCATGATAAAATAATGAATCTTTATAAAAACGCAAGGGTACACGTGTTACCGTCTTGGTTTGAAGTAGTTCCACTTGTTGATATTGAGGCTGCGCTTTCTGGCTGTGAAATTGTTACATCTAAAAACAGCTATATTAAAGAGTATCTGGGAGATAATGCCTTTTATTGTGATCCATCAAACTCCGAATCCATTAAAGAAAATGTCGCTCTAGCCTTTAAGAACCAAAAAAATGATATAGAATTGTTTAATAAAATGAAAAGTTATAAATGGGAAAATGTAATTGACAATTCTTATATTGGCTATAAAGAAGTTTTAAAAAGTAAAAACGAAGAAATGTGATTAAAACTTTTGTATCTTAGAGTCCGTGGATAATACATAATTATTTTAGAATTATATAAGTTCTAAGAGATTTATATTAATTCATTAGTTAATCATATTTTTTAGTAATCAAGGTCAATATCTTATAACTATTATTAAAATTATTTATTTGGAGGAAATTTATAAATGAAAGGTATTATCTTAGCAGGCGGCAGTGGGACGAGGTTATACCCATTAACCATGGTTACAAGTAAACAACTATTACCAATTTATGACAAACCTATGATTTATTACCCTTTGTCTACTTTGATGTTAGCAGGAATTCGAGAGATTCTAATAATATCAACACCAGAGGATACCCCACGATTTGAAGCTTTATTAGGAGATGGAGCACAATTTGGTATAAACCTAAGTTATAAAATTCAACCAAAACCTGAAGGATTAGCACAAGCGTTTATTATTGGTGAGGAGTTTATTGGCGATGATTCAGTTGCAATGATCTTAGGGGACAATATTTTTTACGGTAGTGGCATGAGAAATATATTACAACGTGCTGCAAAAAAGGAAATTGGTGCAACAGTATTCGGGTATCACGTGTCAGACCCTGAACGATTTGGTGTTGTGGAATTTGACGAAAATAACAAAGTGATAAGCGTTGAAGAAAAACCAGAAATACCAAAATCCAATTATGCTATCACAGGATTGTATTTTTATGATAATAGTGTAATTGAAATTGCAAAAAATGTAATCCCTTCTACGCGTGGTGAAATAGAAATAACATCAGTTAATGAAGAGTATCTAAAAACAGGAAACCTAGAAGTAGGGCTTCTTGGGCGTGGGTTTACCTGGTTAGATACAGGTACCCATCAAAGCTTGGTAGATGCTACGAATTTTGTTCGAACTGTAGAAGAACATCAAGGAATAAAAATTGCTGCACCTGAAGAAATTGCATATATCAATCAATGGATTGAAAAAGAACAATTAATAGAGTCAGGAGAAAAATCATCAAAAACAGGATATGGACAATATCTATTAAAAGTTGCAAATGGTGATATTAAATATTAATTAAAGAGGTGGATTATGAAAGTCATTGAAACTTATTTACAGGGTGTAAAGGTGATCGAACCAGATGTGTATGGAGACCATCGTGGGTGGTTTATGGAGACATTTAGCTCTGCTAAATTTTTAGAAGCTGGGATTAATATAGATTTTGTACAAGATAATCAATCATTTTCATCCCAAAAAGGTACATTACGAGGTTTACATTATCAATTAAATCCCAAAGCACAAACAAAGTTAGTTCGTTGTACAAGAGGGGCTATTTATGATGTTGCTGTTGATATTCGTAAAGAAAGCCCTACCTATGGCAAGTGGTTGGGTATAGAATTAACCTCTGAGAATAAAAAACAGCTATTAATTCCTAAGGGGTTTGCACATGGCTTTATGACCTTAACTGATGAAGTTGAAGTCCAATATAAAGTGGATGAGCTTTATCACCCACAATGTGACCGCGGTATTATCTGGGATGATAAAGCTATAGGAATTAAGTGGCCTATGGGTATTACCCCGATATTATCAAAAAAGGATAAAAATGCACCTCTATTTAAAGAAGCGGAAAATAATTTTTTCTATGGAGAGACATAAGATGAAAATTTTAGTAACAGGTTATACTGGACAACTTGGATATGATGTTGTTCTTGAAGGATTAAATCATAAATTAGATATGATAGGAGTAGGATCTAAAGATTTAGATATTACTAACGAACAAGAAGTATACCGTTATATTAAAGGATTAAACCCTGATGCCATCATACATTGTGGAGCATATACTGGAGTAGATAATGCTGAAGATGATAAAGAAAATTGTTGGAATGTTAATGTGGAAGGAACAAGATATTTAGCAACTGCTGCTAATGAGATTGGCGCTAAATTTATGTATATTAGTACAGACTATGTATTTGATGGAGAAGGAGAAATACCTTTTTCAGAGACCGATAGACCTAATCCAATTGGATATTATGGTTTAACCAAACTAGAAGGAGAATATGTTGTACAAGACATATTAAATGAAGTGTTTATTATTAGAGTTTCATGGGTGTTTGGTGTTAATGGAAGTAACTTTATTAAAACTATGCTTCGTTTATCAGAAAATCGTAACGAAATAAATGTTGTCGGTGATCAATTTGGCTCTCCTACTTACACCTTTGATTTAGCTAGCTTGTTAATCAATATGATTCAAGGAAATAAGTATGGAACATATCATGCTACTAATGAAGGGTTTTGTAGTTGGGCTGATTTTGCTACTGAGATCTTTAAACAAGTAAACATAAATGTTAAAGTCAATTCGATTACAACAGAACAATTTTTGACACGTGCTAAACGGCCAAAGAATTCGCGTATGTCAAAGCAAAAGCTAGTTGAGAATGATTTTAAACAATTACGTAAATGGCAGGATGCTTTGCGTCACTACTTAAATGAACTAGTACAAGAGGTGAAATAAATGACTAGAAAAAAGATACTCGTAACAGGTGGAGCAGGGTTTATTGGTGGGAACTTTGTTCAGTATATGGTAACTAAATATCCACAATATGAAATATATAATTTAGATTTATTAACTTATGCAGGTGATCTTTCAAAACACAAAGATATACTAACAGAAAACAATTACCATTTTATAAAAGAAGATATTACTAACCGAGAAGCGGTTCTAGCTCTATTTGAAAAAGAAAAGTTTCATTTTGTCGTTCATTTTGCAGCGGAAAGCCATGTTGATCGTTCCATAACTGAACCAGAAATATTTGTTCAAACGAATGTCCTCGGAACACAAGTGCTATTAGATGCTGCTAGACTTAATAATATTAAAAAATTTGTTCATGTTTCAACAGATGAGGTGTATGGTGAATTAGATTTTAATCCAACAACATTCTTTACAGAAGAAACACCTTTACAACCTAATAGTCCATATAGTGCAAGTAAAGCCTCATCTGACCTATTGGTTCGATCATATCATGAGACATTTGGTTTGTCTGTAATTATAACTCGCTGTTCAAACAACTATGGTCCATTTCATTTCCCAGAAAAACTTATACCTTTGACAATTTCTCGAGTTTTAAATGATTTAAAAGTACCAGTATATGGTGATGGAAATAATATTCGTGATTGGTTGCATGTATTAGATCACTGTTCGGCGATTGATCTAGTATTACACAAAGGAGTTAATGGAGAAGTCTATAATGTAGGTGGGCATAATGAAAGAACTAATCTACAAGTAGTTAAAACAATTATAAATACATTAGGTAAATCAGAGGATCTGATTAAGTTTGTTAAAGATCGACTAGGACATGATAAACGGTATGCAATTGATCCTACTAAACTAGAGAAACTTGGTTGGAAACCGACTTACACCTTTGAAACAGGTATAGCTCAAACCATTCAATGGTATATTGATAATAAAGAGTGGTGGGAACAGATTATTAGTGGTGAATACCAAAGCTATTTTGAAAAGCAATATACATTAAATAAGAAATAAATATATGAATCCAATCCTTTAAGACAATTTTGCTATTAAGCTTGATTTTTGTTAGATGAATGGCAATGAGTTATTACGGTGGTTACAGAGGAGATATTATGAATAAAGTATCTATCATTTTACCAATTTATAATGGAGAAAAATATTTAGACAAACTTATTGGAGAAATTAGAAAACAAGAAATAAACTATGATGTGGAAATCATTGGTGCTGTTAGTAAATCTAATGATAAAAGTTTGGAAAAAGCTTTAAGTCTATGTGATGTTGCTTTTTTAGTTGAAAATTTTAATCATGCAAAGACTAGGCATGAGGCTGCTTTAAGAGGTACGGGAAATGTTTTAGTTTTTATTACTCAGGATATTATTCCTTATAATGAATTTTGGCTTTCAAATCTAGTTATGCCATTACTGGAGAAAAATGAAATAGTTGCAACTTACTCTCGTCAAGTTGCATATACGACCGCTTCGGAAACAGAAAGATTGATTAGAGAATTTAACTATCCAGATTATGATAGAATTTGTAATAAAGATACTAAAGAAGAGTGGGGAAGAAAAACAATTTTTTATTCTGATTCTTCATCTGCAACCTTAAGAGAAATATTTATCGAATTGGGTGGATATGATTTTGAAGTAGGCACAAATGAAGATGTTATTTATGCCCTAAATGTAATAGAAAGTGGAAAAAGTATTCTTTACAACTCTAAAAGTATTGTATACCATAGTCATGATTTTGAAATAAGAAGTGCTTTTAATAGATATAAATTAATTGGATCCTTTGAAAAAAGGTACCAAGGGAGATTAAAGGAATACTCTTCTTTGAATGAAGGGAGAAAGCTATTAAAATATCTAGTTTCAAAGTTACTTAAACAATTTAAAATTAAAGATTTAACTCTATTATTTATAGATTTAACTACAAGGTTTGTTGCTTATAAAAAGGGCTATAACAAATAAATAGCCTCTAGAAGAACCAATCAATTATCCCTTATAATTATATTATGAGAAATATGATAATATGAGCTTTTTATTTTACAGTAAATAAATAGAAAAATAAGTACGGACTTATCCAAGTGGTACTTACTACTTAGCAACCTAAATAGACATGATAAATGAGTGGTGTATTTAACAAATATCTTTATCTTTCATATTAAAGAAATGGAAAACGAATTCTTCAAGCTTGCATTAAGAGTCAGGAATTATTTTATGTAAGATTATTAAATTATAACCCGAATATTTGGACTTTTTTTAAAAGAGACCATTATTCGGGTTATTCTGATACAGTTTCAATTATTTATTATTTTAAGTAGTGAATTATTTTCAAAAGATACAGTTGAAACAGACATATTTTAGTAATTCAAGTTACCTCTTTTATAGAAAGCTTTGAGTAAACAGCTATATAAACTTTTTTAATATGGGTTTGTAAAGATTATTTGAGCGGAACCAGAATAGCTTTTACTATTATAGTGAAAATATGAGAGGGAAGGGGAAGGAATTTGAAAAATATAGATTCAAGTAGAAAGTTAGCATTAATAATTGTAGTTTTATTCTTTTTATCTATGGTCTTCTATATCTTTTTTGCCAAGGAAAATCCTAAAGAAGACATTAAAGAAGAAGGAGTTTTTGAGGATTCGAAAACTATTCCAGAAGGTATCGGAGTCCATATCTATGGACAACCAACAGACCATGAGTTTCAATTAATGAAAGATGCGGGAGTTAAGTGGGCTAGATTTGATCTTGCATGGACACTTATTGAAAATGAAAAAGGAATTTACGATTTTAGTAGTCCTGGCTTTGATAATATAGTGGCAAAGCTAAAGAAATATGGAATTAAACCTTACTTTATACTTGCTTATTCAAATAGTTTATATGAAAAAAAAAGATCAATAGTAACTGATGAAGGAAGAACAGCTTATTCAAATTTCGTTATGGCTGCAACAAAGAGATATAAAGATCAGGGAGCTATTTGGGAAATATGGAACGAACCAAATCTTCCTTATTATTGGCAGGATCAACCTAGTTATAGTGATTATGTCCTTTTAGTTAAACGTGTAGCATCAGTTATAAAAGAAAGTGATCATACTGGTATTATTGTTGCTCCTGCTGTTTCAGGAATAAGTGGGAAGTCTCTTGAATGGTTTAAGGAAGTATTTAGTCAAGGAATATTAGAGGATATTGATGCAGTATCTGTTCATCCTTATAGAGTTACTAATCCAGAGACAGTAGTTGTGGATTATAACAATTTAAAAAATATAATATCGAAGTATACAAATAAACCCGTTCCAATTTTATCTGGAGAATGGGGTTATCATGTTAAAAATTCTAACAATCTTGAAAATGGAGAATTAAATCAAGCAAAGGATATCATTCGTATGTTGCTTGTGAATCACTCAAAGGGGATACCAATTAGCATCTTGTATGAATGGAAAAATAGCGGAGATGATTCAAATAATATGCATGATAATTATGGGTTAATGTGGGATGAAAATAAACCAAAGAGTAGTTATTATGCTCTGAAAGCTTTTTCTAGTATATTGAGTGGATATAGTTTTAAAGAAAAAATAGAAGTCGGACAGCGAGACGATTATATATTAAAATTTAGCAATAGTGAAGGTAAACAAGTAATTGTTTTTTGGACTACTGGTCCTAATCACTATTTATCTCTTAATTATCCTTCGGGGAAAGGAAAATTAATATCAATATTAGGAGAAAAGCAGGAAATAGAATGGAATCAAGATCAGCTAAGTTTGAAGCTTTCGGGTAGTCCGTGTTACCTTATTATTGAATAAACCGAAAAGAATCTAATAAATAAATTTAAAATTAATGAAAACATGAGATTCACTTCGCAGGATATCATCGATTAAGATTATTACCAGAGTCATAGACTCTGGCTTTAAATCATTAAGGGCAAATTATTAACCCATAAAAAAACGTTCCTTCTGAAATGTCATTTTAGTGACTAAAATCTTAATGAATTCCCGAGTGATAAAGATCTAAAATAGCTTTCTTGACTTCATTCTTATATTTAATGTAAGGTCTAAAGAAAAAAATTATGATACTCAGATTATATTTTAGATTGGCTTTTATTAATGACTTATTTATCGTGCCAATTTTAACATATTATCGTAGAGGCTGAGGAATCAGTCCATTTTTGATTTCTTTGTAGTGTTTATCTATATACAAAAACTGTTTATTAATCGTTCCATCTCTTTAACAAAAATAGTGTTGGATATTGTAACTCATCAGGTGTTTCCCACTTGCCAATCCCCACTCTATATGTAATTATCAAATAAAAGAGCTAAATTCCTTATTTTTGAAAAGAAGGAATATGATAAAAGTCTGATGTGGTGGCTCTATTATATTGGAGTGGAAATTTCAAATGGATTTTTTTGATATTTTAAAAGACTCTTTTGTAAAAGGAGAGTCTGGGCAGGATGTTACTGTAAATGAGCTTGTGGAGGAGCTTAAGGAGAAAATAAGCGGGATCATGGAGGAGCCTGATAGAGTATGATCCGTAAATACATATTCCCCATTCTGCTCATTTTATGGGCGATGCTGATCTTCTTTTTTTCCTCGCAGACATATGAGGAGCAAAGCGTTACCCCTTTTTTGGAGCAGTTCAATACGCCGTATTGGTATGATAAGCTAAGTGGCATTTCATTCATGTATGGAGGGGTTGAGGTTAGTGCCCATACAGCTGGAGTGAGTGGTTTTGTGGAGTTTTTCATTCGGAAGGGTGCCCATCTTTTTATCTTTTTTGTGTTTGGTTTATTGACGTTGGGGGTTTGGCAAAGTTATGTAAGAAATCCTATTCTTTCGTTTTCGGTGGCTCTTATATGTGTCCTTTTTTATGCGAGTGCAGATGAACTGCATCAAAAACTAACCGGTGGCCGTACCCCTTTATGGCAGGATGTCATGCTGGACACGTTTGGCGGTTTGCTTGGAATCTTCTGTTTTCTTTTCATTTATCGAAGGAGAAGGCGTCATCGGATCTGAAGCACTCATTTTCAATACATTTAATTAAGGAGCATGTTTACAACATGCTTTTTTTGTTGTTTGTATGATTTTTCATTGTCCGAGTGGTTGAAACGTTTGGAACCTGCGATTAATCCAGCAGAATATGTGCAATATCGTTAAGTAGAGACCATTCAGTAAGATTTGCAGGCCGATACTTAAGAAAGTGAAGAACTGGATTCTGGATAGGGTTGGAGGGCAGCATAAATCGGCCTATGAAATACCAGAGCTACACAGGTCTTCAAATCTCGCTATAGGGTGTTTATTTTGGAACAAAATTGCTATGTCGTAAAGGAAAAAGGCGAATGCAGTTTGTTATGGGATTATCGTTTTAAATAGATTCCTCTCCTTTTTCGGGCTCGAGTTCGTTTTATTGAAAAGGGAGAGGCGATGCTCTCATGTATTGCCGAAAAGACCCACTTCTCATGAAACATATTTCATTCTTGATCGATCACTGATGGCTTTCAGAATAAACATTTTGTCCTGTTTGCTTAGCATAGCCCAGCTGCCTGCTTTGATTTTCATACAAATCCACTCCTTTGGTTTAGGATTATTTATTATAGTTGATGAAAGACGGTTGATGGAATTCCGGGTCCAGTGAATGATAGTGTCAAGTGATTATAGGGGCAAGGGGATGATGGAACTGTCAGCTCATATTAGATTATACCGTCTTTTAGTGCCTAATAAACAACAAAAATTCCAACAAATCTCTACAATTGGTGTTCGTTTTTTGTCAGATTATTGGACGGGGAAAATGAAAAAGCTGTCGGGATGCGGGTCCGGACAGCTCTTCCATTTTTTCTTATTTGATGGATAATTGTTCTTTTAATTCGGATTGAACCTTTTCTTTTTCTTCATCCGACACGATATTATAGTAGACTCCGTCGATTTTCGTTCCATTTCCTGGAATGGTTGCTTGTGTTATGCTTTTGCTTGCATCCCTGTAGTTCTTTTGGATGTCCATCATGTCATCAAACGTCAAATTCGTCTGGATATTTTTACTTAAAGCATCGAAGACATCATCGTATTTCGTTAGAGATGAAAGGCTAGCGCCTTCCTTGATGACAGCCTCGATGATGGAACGTTGTCTGGATTGACGGCCATAATCACCATTCGGATCATCATACCTCATTCGCGAATATTTAAGCGCATCTTCTCCATTAAGATTAATGCTTCCCTTTGCGAAATGGACGCCTTCATAAGTGAAATCCAGATCATTTTGTACGGTCACACCGCCGACTGCGTCAACGATATCCTTAAAGCCTTCCATATTGATTTTCATATAATAGTCGATAGGGATATCTAGGAAGTTTTCAACGGTATCCATGGACATTTTCGCGCCGCCGAAGGCAAATGCATGGTTGATTTTATCCTGTGTCCCATGACCGACGATCTCGGTCCGTGTATCACGCGGAATGCTTAGCATTTTGACTGATTTATTTTGTGGATTGACTGTCAAGACGATCATAGTATCTGAACGGCCTTTGTCGCCATCACGTTCATCGACACCGAGCATGAGCATCGAGAATGGCTCCTGATCTGATAGTGCAAGGTCCTTCGTTCGTTTATCGGTGGTACGGTCTATTGGTGTATGCATCGTATCAACGGTTTTTGTCAGTGAATTCCATACCGAGTAGGCAAAAGCTCCCCCTGCTAATATAAAAAGTAGGACAATTATCCCGACTACCTTCAGCCATGTCCGTTTCTTTTTCTTCTTCTTTTCATGTCTCATAGTTTACTTCCTTCCTCTTTTTGTAACCACTTAATCTATTATATTTAATTTCATCATAAAATAATAGTATATTTTGCTATTTTATAATACCTTTGACATATTTTGGTGTAACTGTGTACTATGTAACTAGAACAATTCTTAAGGGGTTGGAAAAATTGAATTCATTTAAAGGTTTAGTGCTAAAGGAGTGGTTGATTGGGAAATTCACACTTTTGTGGTTGTTGGTTTCGCAAGTTGGATTTGTGTTTATTTCTTTTTTAATATCCAGGTATTGGGAAGTTGCTGGTGTTTTTTATATGTCTACATGGGTAATCATGATCTTGCAACCATTTATAATGTTCTCTTTGATTCTTGGATGTTTGAATTATGAAGGGAAGACACAATTGTGGATTTACAATCCCCAGTCTGCAGCGATGTTGCTTGGAAGTAAATTATTGTCAAGTGTTCTGTTTCAGGGTATTTCCATCTTATTTGCGTGCTGTTTAGTTTTTGTGGCTTTTAGGGTACCAACTAGTTATTTCCAGCAAGACTTTCAGCTGGAACATATGGAGTTGCTAGGCCTGTTACAGGTTGGTGGGGTTATGACGGCGGTTAGTATTGTCATAGCTGTGCTTATGATGTTTTTATGGGTAGTGTATCATGCACTCGCAAGGATTCAACTTATTAAAAATATTCGTTGGCTGTTAGTTTTTCTTCTGTTTATAGGAACGGTTATATTGAAAAATTGGGTTGGCCATACAATGCTATATTCGAAACTGGATGATATATGGGCTGTACCAGCTTTTAGCGGTTCGTCGTTTCGCTTGTCTCAATCCAAGTTGGAGTTTTATTTAGAAAGCGGGGGAAATATTTCGCTTTTGACAAGCGGGTTGGATGTTATTGGATTAGTGATATTGTTCCTTGCTTCATGTTGGCTGCTGGATCGAAAGATTGAGGTGTAAAGGATGCCAGAGGATTTTCATGCTTCAAAACCGATTTATTTACAGGTTGCCGATCGAATTTGTTATTCAATTGTACGGGGTGAGATAAAGAGTGGGGATAAGTTGCCATCGGTCCGCGATATGGCTGTCGAAATGGGTGTCAATCCGAATACGATACAGCGTACTTATACCGAAATGGAGAGGGATGGAATTGTGGAGACGAGAAGGGGGCAAGGTACATTCGTGAAAAATGATCCGGCGCTGATTGCTTCACTGCGTACCCGGATCCGGACGGAAGTTATTGAGACATTCGTTGAGAACATGAAAGAAATTGGCTTGTCGAGAGAAGAAATGCTGACAGCGGTACAGCAGTTTTTGAAGAAGCAGGGGGATGCGGAATGAAGGTTGAGCTGCATGATGTATCGAAAAAGTATGGAAGCATTGCTGCCCTTGATGGTGTATCACTCACATTTGAAGTGGGGAAGATTTATGGGGTGTTAGGAGCCAATGGAAGCGGTAAGTCAACATTGCTCAAACTGATTGTGGGTCTCGCGAAACCGGATCATGGTGAGGTGACGGTCGCTGGGATGCCGGTATGCAGGAGGACAGCTTCTGTTGTTTCTTATCTGACAGAGCTTGATTTTTTCTATCCCAATTTTACGGCAGGTCAGTATATTGATTTTCATGCTTCGCAGTTTCGTGATTTTAATCGGGATAAGGCAATTGAAATGCTGGCAACCATGAAATTGGATGTCCGGAAGAAGGTCCGTACGATGTCGAAAGGTAATCGGGGAAGGCTTAAATTAGTGCTAGCCCTTTCTCGGGAGGCACCGGTCGTATTATTGGATGAACCATTCTCAGGGTTAGACGTTATGGTCAGGGATTCGATTGTACGGAGCTTGCTATCTGCTATCGATTTTGAAAAGCAAATGGTTATCATGGCGACTCATGAAATTGAGGAAGTCGAAAACATCCTCGATGAGGTGATCGTAATCAAGGATGGAAAGGCCATTGGAAAGGAAGAAGCCGAAGATCTCCGCGAAAACGGGGGGAAATCGGTAATCGGGTGGCTAAAGGAAAAACATAGGTAAATGTCATGCTAAAAATTTCATTTGGAGTTTTTTTCAGTTAAGGGGGAATGAAGGAATTGTCCATCCTAACTTGACTAAACGCAGGCAAGCAGTATATGACCGTGACAAATTCCAGGCAAAGCTCCTGTGTGGCTATTTCATTCTATATAGAGATTTGTTGATGTAACTCCGGAAAAAATTCCGGAGTTTTTTTATTGAAAAGTAAGGCCCTTTTTTAAAAGTTGAATAGAATGGAAAAAGTGATTTTTCAAAAGGGGATTTCTAGGCGTACGACGATTTCCTACAAAATGGGTGATAAGCAGAGTCCGTATTGGAAAGCAGGCGCATATATATGCAGTACGGATATCATTAAAGTATAAATAACTATTGGAGGCTAAAGGAAAAATGGCAGAGACTGTTGGTTTACCGTACCTTGATGCTTTAACAGGAAAATCGGTGAGGGTGTTTAAAGGCGGGCCTGATTCTAGAGAAGGCAGGCTTATAGGAGTATTAAGCGATTATATCGTTTTACAAACAGGGAAAGATGAACAAACTCAACTTGTTTATTACGCAAGGGATCATTTGAAAATAGTTGTTGCGAATGCGAAAAATTCACAAGTTGATTTATTGGCTGAGGAAGAAGAAATAGTATTTCCGACCAGTTTTTTAGGAATGCTGGAATCTCTTCAAACTAGCTGCATTCAAGTGAATGGCGGCGGTCCGGCATCTAAAGTTGGCCGGGTTGTAGATGTGAAAGATGAATTTTTAGTTTTATCCACGGAGAAAGATGGGCTTGTTTTATACCCGATTTCCCATATTAAAAGTGTAACAGTGATTGAACTCTCAGACGATCAGTTATTTCCTGAATTTGTCTATAACGGAACTGCTACGCTCAATGGCATACTAAATCGCTTAGTCCACAATTGGGTATCCGTTTTTGCTGGTGGACCTGAGAGGGTTGAGGGTATCCTGATGGAAGTGGCTGATACGTACCTTATCGTTGTGCATAATCAAGAATTATTTTATGTGACAACTGATCATGTCCAATTCGTGGCCTTAACTGTGCAGGTAGAGGAAGAAGCTGAAGAGGAATCAGGTGAAAAATCCGAAGATGGTGGTTCGTCAGACGGAGGTGAATCAAACGCAAATTCAGCAAACGGAAGTAAAAAAGATGAAAGCAGTTCATCAGAAGAAAGCTCTTCATCAGACGAAAGCTCTTCATCAGACGAAAGCAGTTCTTCATATGAAAGCTCTTCAAGCTCAAGCTCAGATGAAAAATCTGGAAGGCGGAGAAGTCCTCGTGCAAATGCATTCAAGCAAATTTGGATTGAGAACTTAATCAAAGCTTCAAATCAAAATATCCGGTAAAGAAAACCAAACAGGTACAGCAACCAAAATCGAGTTGTTGTGCCTTCTTATGGAAGGTGGACATGCCGTTATTGCCCAAGATGTATCCATTGGGATCCGTTACACCATTTTAATTTGTTTTTTCATTTTCAAAAGTTTTTGTTCAAATGCTTTTAAAATGGCCAAGCAACCATTCTGTTTGGTTGATTTTAATAGAAAGGGGGAAGCGAAGCTTGTTAGCAAAACATATAGGCCAGTATATGGAACTGGAGCTCTTAGGGAATATACATGAAACGGGGACTTTAATTGAAGCAAACTCGGACATCATCGTTTTATATACTGGTAAAGTGTACCGTTACGTTCCATTCCGGCACATTAAGAATTTTTCTTTTCCTATGATCGATGAGGAGATTGGTTCGGGAGGAGAGCCGGAGATCGATGAGACATCGTTCCGAAAATTACTGATGAATGCGAAGGGGATGTTTGTTGAAATCCTGCTCACGAAAAAAAACTCGGTTCATGGTTATATCGTGGGCATCATGAATAACTATTTCGTCTTTTATTCGCCAGTATTCAAAACGATGTTCATCTCGATGGATCATTTGAAGTGGCTTTCGGTTTGTGATGATGAAAAGGGTCCTTTTGGTTTGAATAAAGGGGACCAGCTGGCACAGGTTTCATCTTTAAGCTGGGCCAGGACATTGGAGGAACAAGTGAAAAAGTTAACCAATAAACTGGTGGTGCTCGACTTGGGAATGCATCCGCAGAATATCGGGATGATCAGTGCGGTGAAAGATGGCATCATTGAGATGGTGAATGCTCAAGGGGAGGCGATTTTTGTCAACATGAGGCATGTAAAAAGTTTTCATTTCCCACAATAAAGAAACTCCGGGTCTAAAGTGACCCGGAGTTATTTCTTTCTCTCGATATTTTCATAGACCGAGGCAAGGGCTTGTTCAAATTTCCCGCTCTTTTTCGGTTTGTAGTATTTTTTTCTGCGCAGTTTGTCCGGTAAGTATTGCTGCTTCACCCAGCCATTCTCGTAGTCATGCGGATAAAGGTAGCCGATGCCGCGTCCGAGTTCAGCGGCCCCTTTGTAATGGGCATCCTTAAGATGATCCGGTACATCTCCACTATGGCCGCTGCGAATGTCGGAAAGAGCCGCATCAATTGCGGTAATGGCCGTATTCGATTTAGGTGATAGGCATAACTCGATCACGGAGTTGGCAAGTGGGATCCGGGCTTCAGGAAAACCGAGCCGTTCAGCGGCTTCAACAGCAGCGAGGGCCCTGGGACCAGCCTGCGGATTGGCAAGACCTATGTCTTCGTAGGCAATGACCACCATGCGGCGGGCAATGCTGACAAGATCGCCGGCTTCGACCAAGCGCCCCAAATAATGAAGGGCTGCATCCACATCACTGCCGCGAATTGATTTTTGATATATAGACACCTATGAGATTTATTCGATTAATTTTAATATTCAGAATTTAAATATTGATAAATAAACGGTTAAATACTATAATTGATTTATCACATATTTTTAAATTATGAGATTTATTAAATAAAATAGTTAGTACATATAAAAATAAGAAACACATTCTGGAGGTTAATCTAATATTATTTTTTGTGTTTTAAGAGGACAAAGTCTCGGTGCGAGCAGCACTCCGCAGAACGAAGTTCGAGGACTGGATTTGAGTCAATATTTTGGATACGAAAATATAAATCTCTAAGCTGTATTTCTAATTTGATCTTAAATGGCGTGGAATTTTATGTCCTAAGCTGCTATGAATTATTTTTCGGTTATACCAACCTTCAATAAATTGAAATAGCTAATTTAGCTTTTCAATACAAGCATTGACATAAGGGCAACCTTTCTGGCTAAAAATGATTGTTTAATATGATGACTTTGGGTATGTGTCACTGTCTTATATATTGTGAGCTAAGATCTTAATGAAGATTTAAATCCTCTAAGGGGGGAGTGAGCGGGTAAAACGAAGAAAGAAAGCAAAGATACTCATACTAGCTGCTTTCGAAGCTTTAGAAGCCCGCCAGACGTGGCAAAACACTGTAGATAAGCAGCGATTAAAGTAATCTACAGACAAAGATCAATAACGGCTCAGTAACGTTTTGCGGTGTCACATCTACAGGCGTAGATCTCCGAGTGCGAAAATCATGCTGTCGATCCAAGCGTAATTCCTATGGGTAGAAAGTCTATGGAGAGGGCTATAGCATGAAGCTTTTATGACCAGTTCTCCGAATTTATCGAGGAACACAAGAATATATACCCCAACTAACTCCAGACCTTTTAGCATTTTTTTAATTTAACAATCTTTAACATTTACTACCCTAGGGGTGAGAGGAAGTGAAGAATGAATCCTAATGCGGGATTAACATTTGCAGTTGTAAAAGCAAATACAGATATAGGAAATGGGTATATTGTTGAATATGCAACAATTGTTGTGAAGGAAAAAAGCAGTCACTTCTTTAAGCCACACCCAGTTACTGATTTTATCCGCACTATATATGCAAAAAGAGATAATAATTATAATACTCAAAAGGCAGCAGCAGAATCTATTAAGAGATTTTTAAACTGGTTATTAATTGATAACTATGAAACGTATAGATTATCAGAGTTTAAACAGTTCAGAATCAATCATGTAGTAGATTATCTTAACTATAAGAAAACAACAAAATATGAAAGACGGAAACGGAAAGAATCAGAAATTGAAAATGCTGGTCGTTATCGTTCATCTCAGACCCTCAAAAAAGATGCAGATTATATATTTAGCTTTTATATTTATCTTGCCAAAAGAAAAATATTACCCTCCTTTGTAGCAAACGAATTTCTCGGGTATCAAAAAAGTGATTTAGCCAATATTTCAATTTTCTCCGAAAATGGCTTTTCACTACCTGGCGATGATAATTCTAAAAATAAACCAATAAAAATAACGGCATTTCCTAATGACAAGTTAATAATGTTGTTTCTTAAAACTGCATTAGAAAGTAGTAATAAAGAGATCCAAATGATTGCTTTAGCAGTTTATTTTGAATTTTTTGGAGGCCTCAGAGCTGGAGAGGTTACCAATGTCTCAAGGTCCGATTTAATACTAAAAGGGGAGTATGGAGCAAGAGGATGTAGCCTTTCATTGAGTCGTAAACAGCACTTTTGGCTTAGATTAAGAAATACTGAAAAAACATATCCAAAAGGTGATACATCAGAATATCCCACGCAAGAAATACAACTCACATCATTGTTTCCTTTACTAGTAAAGAATCATTTTTCACTCCTAAATGAAGTTGGTGATAAAAACAAATTTAATGCCTTATTTTTAGACCAAAATAATAATCCTATGTCAGGCGATGTATTTGAAAAACGGTTTATGCGACTTAAAAACCTTTTTTTAAAGA
Organism: Peribacillus sp. Aquil_B1; assembly: GCF_022603275.1. Lineage (NCBI taxonomy): Bacteria > Bacillati > Bacillota > Bacilli > Caryophanales > Bacillaceae > Peribacillus > Peribacillus sp. Aquil_B1. Next base: position 849,381 of record NZ_JAKXEE010000001.1, read on the forward strand.
GATTAGAAGATGAGAAGAATCCCCATTACACTTTTTTAAACTTACATGAATGGGACACACACATTGGACGAGGAATTTATACGAATCTGATGGCAAGGAAAGCAAAAAGTCCGGAACAACTTGCGCTATGGAGAAGGGATAAAAGTACTGGTGTTGCATTAAGATATTTAAGTAAATTTAAAATTCTTCAAGAGAAAGAAGAAGGATTAGAAGCATTATATACCTTTGAATTTAATGATTAGAGGGCGTGATAGAATGTCAGAAACAACAAGTTACTCAAAAGAACAAGTGTGTAATAAAATTGGGCTTTCCCCTGAAAACGTTTATACCTTTGATCTTTTGGTTGAAATTAAACTTATTTGGAAAATTGGAGAAGAACGCTACTCAAAGTATTCCGTCGATAATTTCTTTCAAAATTTGAATGAAAACTACATAACACACGATGAACTTAAAAATATCACAGGCCTCAGTGATAGACAGTCAATTAGAAATAAAATAAATTCCCTGACTACTCCACCGTTTCAGTTTAGGTATAAAAGGAAAACTTACATCAACAGAAAACACATCGAAAAATTGATACATACTTATACGAATTACTACACCATTCCTCAATTGACTAAAATAATTCCGGCAAATGCTGCACATATACGGGATGGGTGTAAACGCGGAACGTTTACTCAACTTTTTGATGATTATGTAGAACCAAATAATAACCCTTCTGGTCCTGTATGGTTGTTTAACAAGAGAGAGGTTAAATATTATATACTTCTCGCTAAAGAATATAGTGAGAAGTATATAACCAGGGAAGAAGTATGTACGTATCTTGACCTTGCTGCACCTCCTATCACTCTAACAAAAATAGATGTCCCTCGTTGGTGTTATTACTTCTTGGATATATTAGGGAACGGTAAACGAATTATCAAATATTTTTATCAAAGAGAAGAAGTACAAAGGTACAAAGAGAATAATCTAAGAAGCACAAATACTATCACCTCTGCACCATCTGACCCCCATGAATATTTTATATTTATTTTAGAAAAAGAGGATATTAACATACCTTCTCATTTAACACAGACTTATATATTATTCAAACGTTACGCACAAGATCTTCTATCAAGAAGTAATGCCTCTTTTAAATCCATAAGTAAAGGTTCAGTTCCTGCTTTAATTAATACTTTAAGACATATAGTATATTTTGAAGTTCATAAGGAAGTTTTTTATTATCACAACGGAGAGGCCTTTAAGTTATTGGCATCTTGTGAGTTGCTTAATGCGAAACAGTTTCTATACCGATTTCTAAAGTTTGTTAAATCTGTAAGGGTAACTAAATATAGAATAAAAGATATCCCAAATCCAAGAAACGAGTACTTAACTCCAAAAACCAAAAAAGAAAATTATAACTTTGAGGACTGGAAAACAATTTACTTACACGCTAAGGACTTTGAAAAACACCAACTTTTAGCTATCAGGGATGAAAAATATGCTTCCATCTGGCTGTATATTTTAATACATTTAACAAACAGCTGGAGGGCAAGTGATGTTTCAAATGTTCCTGCAATATCTCCAGAAGCCATTGGTGTATTTGATATAAATTGGTTTTATTCATATCACCTTACATTACCTCAAGGTCAATTAATAATAAATCAAATAACTCTTTATAAAAATATGATTCATAATAAATCAAGAGCAGATCGAACTTTTGTGTGTAATCCTAGCTTAGTTCCAACAATGGCTTCAGCGTTATGTATTTGCGAGTTCCATAGAAGAAAAACTAATCGAGCAAGTCTTATATTTTTTGGTACAAAAGATAATGATGTCAGTATATACCTTCTGAAAAAATTTTTTAGAAGTAATGATGATTTAGTCAAATTAGAGTTTAAAAATAGAAAGGCTAACTCAACATTAATGACACACTTATTTTATTCAATACAGAGTCGAGAAGGCAAAGGAAATTCAGCATTTGAAGTAGCACAAGCCATTAGAGATCATCTATCTGAAATAACTAAAGAATACATTGCTGTTGAAGATAGGGGAATTACAAGGCAGCTATTTGATAGGGGGGATTTTGGTTTTTTATATGACCAATTGCATGATGTATTATCTTCTAATAAACAAACGCTTGAAGAAAGAACAAGTAGTATAGCGAAACTTCAAAGATTACTGCCACCAGTCGAAATTGAAGCAACTATTGGTTTTTTAAATGAAAGAATAACTGAACAACATTCACTTGCATGGCATATGCTTCAATTATCTCAAGAAGAGGCAATGGAGTTTGCTAAAAAGTTGTATCTGAGAGAAATGCCATCCCGGGCTGAACATATACAATGTGGTATGTATAATAATTGTCCAAAGAATAAAAATTCTCAAAATTATCCGTGTAATGGATGCGGTTTTTCTATCCCTAATATCTATGCAATTACAGAGATATTCACTGACTTATTGAAGCGTCTTGATAAATATAATGGTTTAACATTGGAAATACCAAAGAAAAGGGAATTGAAATTTATTACACGATTGCTTGATGTATTATCAGAAGCTATAAACTCATACGGAGAAGAATATGTTTGGTCCTTTTATCCTGGTGGGGAAGAAGCTTTCGAACAAAAATTAATAGCCATAAGTGGGTGATGAAAATTAGCCAGTCTTTTGCTTTTTTGGAAGAAGACATACTTGATATAGAATCTGAAGACACATACAATCTTCAAGATACATTAGATAATGCAATATTTACTTATCAAATGTTCGTAGAACAAAATCGTATAGTATCAGGAGACTTTGAAGAAAATGTTTGGAAGATGGAAAAGTCTTTTAGCACAGGTTATATAAACCTTAGATTTTTAGATGTTATTGATAGAAATGTCTTATTAATGGTTAAATGCTGGATATTAGGTTTAGCCCCGAAGTTGGAAAACAATACGGTTAAGGACAAAATATTTTTGGTTCAGTCTTTTTTAGAAAAAACAGAGACACTTAACGAGAAATATTTAGATAATCTTGAGGATATTATTAATGGATTTGCGGAATCACTTAAATACAAAGCGATAAACGCAACAATGAATTTTTTAGATTACTCTTCTGCGGAGAATAGTGAATTATTTTATAATGAACTGGAAAGTATTTCGAAAAAGTTCGGCAGATTTACTAAAATAAGAACCCTACCACCATACAAAGACATCTTGCTATTTTCACATTACCTTAACTATTATTGGAAAATATGGAGTGCTGAGGAGCAATTCAAATTCTTTCCTATATTACTCTGGTGGAAGATAACGAGTGTCATTCCTCTAAGAATTGGGGAATTCTTATCACTAAGTAGAAATTGTTTAGTACACGGTAAATTTAAGATTAAGCTCCCTAGAAGTAAGAATGAAGGTCACGAGGCACTTCAAGTAATAGATGAAATTGAAATAAACGAAGAACTCTATTCTTTAATTTCAAGCTATATTGAACTGACTAATGACTACGGGGAATCACACACACTTCTCTCTTACCCTGCCTATCGGAAATCTAAAAACCATAAGGATGTATTTGCAAAAACTATAAATCCTAAAAGATTCAATAAAGATTCATTTAATACTTTATTAAAAGAGTTTTATCAAGAGCTTAGTATCAGGGAAAAGCTTACAATTATAGAAAAGGAACGATATAAAGAAAAATTAAAAGAAGACAATGTTTTTACCCTAAATCCTAATGAGATGGTAATGATGAATCCAAATGATACAAGACACCACTCCATATGTACTCTAATGTTGCAAGGGTTCAACAGGTTAACAATTGCTAGGTTGGCAGGTCATAAAACAGTTGAAGCACAATTCCATTATCAAAAGCACTTGGACTCTTATGCTCAATCAAAAGTTTACGAACTCACAGTTTTAAATAGCTTTAATGAAGATGTAACGTTTGGAGATAACACCTATCAATTGTTGATAGATATTAGGAATAGATCCCTTCGAAACCCAGATGATTTTGATTTCTGTAAAAAAGTAGAGTTAGGATATTGTACGGATGAAAATATGGAATGTGAGTCGGATAATTGTGTGTATTGCACAAAAAACTGGATTCCAGAAAAAGAAATTGATGAGAATATCGATTATCTCGAATCTATTGGTAATGAAATGTTATCAAAAATAAAGCAACGTACTTTTGTTTTAGAACGGTTATTTAACGAAATGGAGTTCACTCGTAATGGCAATTATTCCCCTGAAATCAATGAAGAATTTAAAAGGGAAGCATTAACGATAAATAGCCTTATTGAAGATCTGAGTAAATTAAATTTAAAAATTCAACCGGGGAGGACTTAATGGGCAGACCTGGAAAGTGGAATAATCCCGAGACGGAACAAAGGTTGCAAGAATTAGTTTACCTGTATAGACAAGATACGCCACATAAAGAAATCAGAATTAAGGATATGGTTGAATTTACTGTTAAAATGAATAAAATTAATCCTGAAAAATTCCCACATACTTATGATCGGTTTACTTGGGGGGATTATGGTAGGGTCTTTATAGACAGAGCTAATGCTAATTGGGATATTAAAACTTATAAAACAGATATAAAAGATTATGAATTTATTCAAATACCTAATTATACCGGTCTTGTTGAAAAGTTTTATCATCAGAAGGAAATGCTAATTAAGAAGTTATCAGTATGTGAAGTATCGCATCACAATATCCTTGAAAAATTTATTGAGAGTGAAACGGAACGCCTAAAATTAAAAGACAAAGTAAAACAGCTTGAAAGAGATTTAAAGGGATTTCAAGACCTAATTACAGAAATTGCACATCTAAGTAAATCTGAATCCTTACAAGAAAAATATGGTCTGAAAAATATTATTTCTCCTAATGCTAATAAAGTAAATCAACAATCGATGGAACAACTAGATAATTTAAGAGGTTTTTTAAATTCTGAAAAAGAAATATTGAAAAAAGGTGAGACCACGAAAGAAGAATTCTCTCCTAATAATTCACCTTTAGATCACTGGAAGGGGTTAAAGAAAAAGAAACCCAAGCAATAACCAACCCGAAAATTCTTATTTACTAGGGATTATAGACCCAGTAAAAACGCTTTTAAAAAAAAGCTGAACTAAGGGGCAGGTTAGGAAGATTGTGAAAGGTTGTACTTAAACTAACGGGTGCGTTAGCTGAAGATCGGAGCTGCCTTTAAGGCAGCTTTTTATTATGGAACTATCCATAAGGAGTGCTATTATAAGACCTATCGTAAAATGCCAAAAACGATGTGCATTGGTGAGCGGAATTATATCCTCTGACGTATTTATATTACCTCTTACTAAAATGCCTTACAAGCCATTTTAATAGTAAAACATTTCCACTTTTTAGTTTTTTCTTTCCATAAATAATGCTATTATTTGTAAAATACATATAATAGGCGGGATCTTATGGATAAAAAAATTCAACTAGCTTTGATTTTTCTCTTAATACCTCTGGCAATATCAATTTATTTTTGGTTTTCTGATTCAGCCTTATTACGAGGCGGATATGACTTAGCTATAGATGGCTTTGTAGTAGCCAGAGCCTTAATGATTATTTACACATTACATTTATTGGGGAAATTAGGGGAATTTATCATTAAGAAAAAAGATTAGCTATGAGCTAATCTTTTCAGACTGTAGACAAACTCGATGAAAATCGAGTTTGTCTACATTTTTTTTGGCTTGTACAAATTTGGACGTTGATTTCCACTTCAGGCACTCGCTTTCCGCGGGCGGTCCGGGAGCCTCCTCGGCGCAATTGCGCCTGTGGGGTCTCCCTTAGACTCGCTATTCCCGCAGGAGTCTCGCACCTTCCGTTCCAATCAACTATGTTTAAAATTTTAGATGGAAACTCCTTTTGCCTACAGTCTTTTTTGTTTTAAAATAGAACTATTAAAACTTGAGGTGATGAGGATGCTTTCGAAACATAATTCTATTCAGCGAGATCAACTTGAAATGATTACTTTAGATCAACTGGTGCCGGCGAATCATTTGGTTCGTAAAATGGAGGCTTCCATTGACTTCACTTTCATTTATGATTTGGTGATAGATATGTATTCAGAGGTAGGACGCCCAAGTATTGATCCAGTTATTTTAGTTAAACTGACATTCATTCAATATACCTTCGGTATTCGTTCTATGCGTAAAACGATTGAAGAAGTTGAAACAAATATGGCTTACCGTTGGTTCTTAGGCTATGGTTTCCATGATAAAGTACCTCATTTCTCAACGTTCGGGAAAAATTATGAACGACGCTTTAAAGATACAGTCCTGTTTGAACAGATTTTCTATCGCATCTTAATGACAGCTGCTGATAGAAAGTTAATAAGTGCTGAACACGTATTCGTCGATTCCACACATGTGAAAGCCAATGCGAATAAGCGCAAATTTGAAAAGAAAATCGTACGCAAAGAAACACGAGCATATCAAGGACGTCTTCAAGATGAAATAAATCAAGATCGTGAAAACCATGGAAAGAAGCCTTTTCCACCAGGTAAATTTGATAAGGAAGAAACCAAAGCAATTAAAGAAAGTACTACGGATCCTGAGAGTGGCTACTATGTGAAAGATGAACGAACAAAACAGTTTGCCTATTCATTCCATGCGGCCGCAGACCGCAACGGTTTTGTATTGGGAACGATTGTAACACCTGGTAATACACATGACAGTCATATTTTGGAGCCACTTGTTGAGCAAGTGATTGAGAAAGTTGGAAAACCAGAAGCAGTTGCCGCAGATGCAGCTTATAAAACACCAGCGATTACAAGCTACCTATTTAACAAAGAAATCACACCTGCTTTACCCTATACACGTCCTCGTACAAAAGAAGGATTCTTTCGCAAACATGACTATGTTTACGATGAACACTTTGATTGTTACCTTTGCCCTTCGGGAAAAACTTTAAAGTACTCAACAACAAATAAAGAGGGCTATCGCGAGTACAAATCGCCAAAACAAATTTGTGCAACATGCTCATTTTTATCACGGTGTACTGAAAGCAAAGACCATCAAAAAGTAGTGACACGGCATATCTGGCAAGCATATGTGGAAGAAGCAGATCATCTGCGTCATCATCAAGAGGTAAAACCTATATATGCGAAACGCAAAGAAACGATTGAGCGTGTATTCGCAGATGCAAAAGAAAAGCATGGTATGCGTTGGACTACTTTAAGGGGACTTAAAAAATTGTCGATGCAAGCGATGCTTACTTTCGCTGCCATTAATTTAAAGAAGATGGCCACTTGGACATGGCAAGGTCCTAAAATGGCTTAACATAGTGGCTCGAAGAGCCCAAATCTCTTAACCTTTGGTCAAAATTTCAAAGGGGATTTCAAAAGGGGTTCAGAATTTTTTAATTCCGAACCCCTTTTGTCTACAAACTGAAAAGATTAGCTATGAGCTAATCTTTTTTTGTTTTATAGATTGATGGATTAAATACTTCAATAAGGGAGGTTGCTGAAGCAGCCTTTTTCTTATGGCACTAACGGGGCAGGTTAGTTTAATAAGAAACATCAAATTGGAAAAACTACCTATGTAAAAATCAAACAGGAAGAGGTAGTAAATTGAAATTACTTTTTATACGTTTATTAGTTGTATTTATTCTATTTCAAAACATTCCACTAATAGTTCAAGCTAAAGAAATCAAATATAATCACGATAGTATAACTATTTCTGAAATCAAGAGGAAAGTTGATTTTAAAGTAGTTGTTCCTCAAAATATTCCTAATGATTGGACGTTAGAAATAAAAACATACCCTTGGGATGAAAAAGATAAAATCACTAATTTTAGCTTGCACTATATGGATAGCGACGATAATTATATGCTAATTCATATTGGGCAAAGTAAGGAATCTTCTAATAAAGAAATGAACATAAATGCAGAGCAAGTAGATATAAACGGTAATAAAGGCTTTTTTGTAGAATGGGGTAATAGTGGTGAGTTAGATAAAAAGGGAGAACTTGTTACTGGTGGTTTACTTCGTTGGATACAAGAAGGAACTTATGTAGAAATGGAGAGCTCACGGGTATCAAGGAATAAAATGTTGGAAGTTGCAAGATCAATGAAATAATTTATAGAACTAACGGGTGCGTTAGCTGAAGATCAGAGCTGTCTTAAAGACATGGTGGCGGCGAGGAGCGCCGCCATAGGAGTTTCTTATGGAACTAAAGGGGCAGGTTAGTTACATAACAATTGAGCTATTACACCTAAAAATCGGACTATTTTTCTTAAAATTGAGGAAAGATAACTTCTGAGGTGAATTTTTATGAAAATGCTATATATATTGATTATGACCATTCCGATGTTGTTTTTTGGTTCAATTCAAGGATACGCACAACCTAAAGAATGTCCTGTGTTAAGTGAATTAGAGAAAACATCGATTAAGGATAAAAAAGAGGTAATAGAAGCGTTAAATACTTTAATACCAAAAACTTATGGGAAATTAGATGATTTTCCGGACATATATACTAAGTGGGATGTAGTAACTGCCAAACCTTTTCCCAAAACAGTTGGCATTAAAGATGAAGAAGATTATTTTGGAATGGCAAAAACCTTTTGTGGCAAAGAAATTGTTGAAAAATCCTGGCTTGTACGTTTAGATTTTCCCAAAGCACCTGGAGCTAACTTAGCCCAAGGTCAAATATTTTTAGCTAAAGGTAAGGAAAAAGGATGGTTTGTTTGGTTTCGATACCATTAAACTGCTATTCCTTAATGAACTGACGGGTGTGTTAGCTGAAGATCGGGGCTGTCTTTAAGGCAGCTTTTTCTTATGGAACTAAAGGGGCAGGATAGTTGAACAAGGGCTATAATAAATCTGGGATATCATTAGGAGGCTTTGATATGAATGACTACGGATATTTTGGCAATGAAAATTTTACTGGTAACCACCTACATATAGACAATTACACAAATGAGTTTACTCCTTATATCGAGGCGATTGCTTGGGAAAGACAAGATAAAACAATGGATATATTTTTCGATGGTTTTGAAAATGACAAGGAATTTAAAGCGTTATTTGGAGGCAAGGAACATTATTATGATGACTTTATGGGGGTATTTTTAGGAAACGTTAAAACAGACGAAGAAGCCTATGAAGTGTTTCGTAATTGGGTCGATACGGTCCTATATCCATATAGAAATAGAACTAAAACAATATAATCTTGTTGAACTACCAGTGGCTAACGGGCAAATTAGTAAGATTGTGAAGGATTGTACTTAAACTAACGGGTGCTTTACTTCATTACCAGGGGCTGATCAGCAGCTCCTTTTCTTATGCAACTATAGGGGAAGGTTTGTTCAATAAGGGACTTGAGTACAATCTGCTAAAATAGTTAGAAATAGGAAGGGCAGGAAGAAGTAAATGTGTGGAATCAATTTCATTTTAGCTAACACCTATAAAGAAGCGTATAAGGAAGAAACATATGTAGAATTTGAAGAGGGAATACACTCATATCTTTTAAGTAAGGAAAAGGACTCTAATAATGAGTTTGGTTTACTTCTAAATCTTAATATTTATGGTGAAACGATATTGTATAGAGACGAGATTAATGAATTAATAGGTATATGTGATGGCGTAATTAATAAATACTCAGGGGAGGACAAAGAACAAAAAGTTAGACGTTTTGCTAAAGAGTTAAAGTTTCTTTGCATAGAAGCGTTACAGCGAAAAAAACATATATTTGCCATAGGTGATTAGTTTACAAAGTCTTAAACTTGGTGCTTTAGCTGAAGAACGGAGCTGCCTTTAAGGCATCAGTTTTTTCTTTATGGCACTAACGGGGCAGGTTAGTTCATTATTGACCGTATACGCCATTTCCAATAGATGGTAATATAATGAATGAATTATTCATATCCTTAAAAAAAGTGATTTATTTTTAAGGAGGAATGATGAATAAATTTCAACCATTAATGTGGGTAGTTCTTACAATATTTTCTGTAATTTTAGTAGTACCTTCTCTTTTAGTAGTTTCATTTTCAAACAATCCGAAACAAGCATCTACAAAACAGAATATTGTTGCTTCAACTGACACTAAAGAAAGTAAAAATGATAAAAATTCGACTAATCCATCCCTCGACGTGTCAGTCTATAGGACAAACACTAAAGAAATTGAAAATATTCCTTTAGAAGAATATGTTGTAGGTGTTGTTGCTTCAGAAATGCCAGTTACTTTTGAATTAGAGGCATTAAAGGCTCAATCTTTAGCAGCTAGAACATTTTTAGTTAAACAAATGCTTTCTAATTCTAAAATTAATTTACCAGACGGTACTGATATAACTGATAATATTCAATACCATCAAGTATATAAAAATAAAAAAGAACTAGCTAATGAGTGGCAAGAAAATTACAAATCAAATATCTCTAAAATTCAGAAAGCAGTTGACGCTACAAAAGGTCAGATTTTAACCTATGATGAGAAACCAATTGATGCTTCTTTCTTTTCGACCAGTAATGGATATACGGAGAATTCTGAGGATTATTGGGGTAATAAAACGCCATATCTAAAAAGCGTTGAAAGTCCTTGGGACATACAATCTCCTAAGTTCCAATACCAAACAACAATTCAAGTATCTAAATTTGAAGAGTTGCTGGGAATAAATTTGAATAATGACGTTAATATCGGTAAGGTTATCTCAAAATCAACAGGGAATCGTATAAAGCTTATTGAAATTAATGATAAGAAATTTAGTGGGAAAACGATCAGAGATAAGCTAAAACTTAATTCATCCGATTTCACATTTAAAAGGGATGGAAGTAAGATCATTATTTATACTAAGGGTAATGGGCACGGTGTAGGTATGAGTCAATATGGTGCTAACGGATTGGCACAAGAGGGTAAAAATTATAAGGATATTGTAAATTATTATTATCAAGATGTAACCATTTCTTCTGTTGATCCCTTTATAAACAAAATTTATGTAAAAAGGTAAAAAATACACTTCTACTAAAAGGTGCATTACTTCAATAAGAGAGTTGCTTCGGCAGCTCTTTTTCTTATGGCACTAACGGGGCAGGATAGTTCTACAAGAGTTTTGAAAGGAAACAATAAAAAACCTTAATATCTGAAGTCATATTAAGGCGTATTATACAGTTAATTTTCGTTTGGTTTTTCTAATGGAAATTCTTTAACAATATTTACACCATCTAATATTATTAAGGTAGAATCAAAAGCCAATTTTTCTATATCTTTTATGTCTGTACCTTCTTTAATCTTGTATTCAATGTGAAATGAACCTTCCTTCCCTGGATTGATGAATCCTTCACTTCCGCCACCCATTGAAATCATTTTTTTGTACTTGCTACTATTATCCATTTCCATTTTAGTTGCTAACTCTTCATTAGGTCTTATCACTACTTCAAGCCCGTAAGGTTGATGCCCGGGGTAATCAAATTCACTTTTAATTTGAGTAGTACCTGTATTTTTCAATTTAATATCATAACGAAGAATATTCTCTGCTTTTATAATAGTCGTTTCAATATTTGATATTACTATCTGATTTGCACTATTGAAGCCAGTTAGGAGGAAAAATGAAATAAGCAAGATGAACAAAGGTAACTTTCTGATGATAATACAATCCTCTCTGTACAGAAATGTTTTATAAAATTTAGTATTGATACTTTTTTTGTATTTATTCAACTGACGGGTCAGGTTAGTGAAAAAGCAAACATAATATAACTACTCTGAATGATTGTGAATTAATGGTATAATCATAAGAAAAATAGAAATGAGCTGAAAATTCTTGAAAATAAAAAGCCTTTTTGGTGCACTATTTTTGTGTTTATTTGTTGTAAGTGGTTGTACATCAACCAAAGTTCAAGAACCTCAAAATCCAAATAAACTCAGTCTGCCTGAAGATATTCCTGATTTTGTAACAGTAAAAGATTTTGAAAAGATAGATTGGGATAGGACGGCTACCGAATTTGGCACAGGTACAAGTAGTGATATTGTTGGAAACAAAAATAAACTGGGCATAATAGGACCAGAATTAAAACCAAATAAAGTGGAAAAGTGGTTGTGGCATTTTTGGGGGATTGATAAAGGTAAATTAACAATCGTTGGTTACAACCAAGATACTTCAAATATAAGTCCTGTTTTAAGTGATGGGGTTTGGTCTAGGACTGGTGTCGGTGGTGGTAAAATTAATGGTGCAGATGCGAGTTTGCCTTCGAATGTCGTGCTACCAAAAGCAGGAAAATGGGCACTCTTAGTTTATATTGATGGTAAATTATTCGATATATTGGTTATGGATATAAAGGAAAAACCTTCTCTGGAACTAGAAGATGCGAATGTTGATATTGTTAAAGGTAAAAGTTTACTTGGTTCAATTAAGAAAACTGAAGGAGAAAGAAAGGGAGATGAACTGATACCGACAGCTTTAGTTTATGAATTCACCATTAAAAATACTGGTAATAAAACAGTAGGTATTGGAGAATTTGATAAAGGAATTGAACTTAAGATTGAACCCAAAGAAAAATTAAAATCGGTGTCAGAAGACGTAATAGGATTCAATATTTATAATCCTGACGATTATAACGGGAGTGGTGTAGGGTTCGGTCATTCTTTTTCATCTGTTCTTAAGCCTGACGAAAAGGGTGAGTATACTCTTAACTACGATTTAGGTGTAAGTGAAGAAAATTCCCAAGTCCCACTACTTGTACCTTCAAAAGAAAAATTAGATGAACTTAAAGAATATGCATTGGATGCTTTTTTGGTTGTAACAATTGAAAGTCAAGAAATAGCAAGATTTGACCTGAATAAACTTAAAAACTAACTATCATTTTACATTTATTTGTTGAATTAACGGGTGCTATAGCTGAAGATCGGAGCTGTCTTTAAGGCAGCTTTTCTAATGGAACTAAAGGGGTAGGATACCTGAAGAAGGTTTTAAATAAAAGGTGCATACTAATTGCGAAATGAGAATCGTGATAACATATATGGTCATCCTAAAAGAAGGAGGGATGATCTTGTTATTTCGAATATTATTGCTGCTGATATTATTCTGTTTTGATCTATCTACAATTGCCAGTGCAGAAGCTCCACTTACTGCTGCATTTATCCGTGACCACCAACTATGGATCAAAAAGGGAGATCAAGAAATACAACTTACAAAGAATCGATATGTGTATAATCAAAAATGGTCATATGACGGTCGGTTTATTGGTTATATTGATGGTGATGAGAAGGGAGAAAAATCGGATTTATTCATTTATGATACAAAGGAAAAAGAAAGCTACCAACCTTATGTAAGGGTCGTAACATCTGACTTTAAATGGTCGCCGATAAATAATCAACTGGCTTACAATGATCAAGGTTTATTAAACGTTACGAAAACAAAGAACGGTCGTCCACAGGGTTTTGAAAATGTCTCACTTGGGGTTAGTGGTTTTGAATGGTTTCCGAACGGAAAAGAATTTATCGTTGCTTCACAATCCAGCTTACTTCCTACTGGATGGGGCCCAATCCCACTTTATAGAATTCCAGTAGATGCAAAACTTGCTAAAGATAAAATAAAACCTTTTTACACTATTCAAACTAAAGAACCTGATTTGTTTGGGATTGATGCCGATTATTTTAAGTGGAGTTCTGATGGGAAGTGGGTTAGCTTTTTAATTGTTCCTACAGCTTCTTGGTCAATGGATAGCAATACGTTAGGTGTCCTATCATCACAAGGAAAACACTTTCAATCAGTGGGAAAAATGTTAGGGTTTAAAGACTGGTTTAAGTGGGCTCCTCTAGCCAATCAATTGGCCTATATTTCAGGAGAAGGAAGATTTTTCGTTGAAAACAAGAAGATGACGATTGCTGAAATCCCAACATCTAAACAACAAAAGGAATACACACCTAAAGGATTTGTAGACCTCGATCTTGAATGGTTCTCTAAAGATTTGGTAATTGTGGCTCGTGCGAAAGAGAACAAGGAGTGGAAAGAAGGGCCTGTACCAAATATGTTCACATCACTTTACGCTATAAACATAAGAAAAGGAGAGCAAAAACAAATCTCGTTTCCAAGGAAGAATGAACTTGACGAAGATCCTCAAGTAGTTAGATCTTATCTTACTTTGTTTCGAAGGAAGGCAGAGGATTTTCAGGGAGATGTATGGGTGAAAGATGGTATTAGTGGGCAAGAATATTTATGGATTAAGAACGTTGATTCAGCTCCAGTCTTTTATGATCCAAACTAAGTCGGAATTTTATTAAGTTACAATTGCGATTCTTCAAGGCGAAGGTCGCTTTTTTCATTATTTTATCAACAAGATTGTGAAGGTTTGTACTTAAACTAACGGGTGCGTTAGCTGACGATTGGAGCTGTCTTTAAGATAGCATTTTCTTATAGAACTATCGGGGCAGGTTAGTTGTATAAGGAAAAGTAAAAAGGTCAATTTTTCCAATGGGTTGTGATAATATAAATTTAATTCTTATTATAAGAGGTGAGTTTAGTTGAGCAGAGTTGAGCAGAGTACAAAGTTAGATTTAGAAAGAATTATTTTTATTGGGAGAACCTTTGAAGAGTATCTGGATATGTTTTCTCTTTCGGTAGAAGAACTAAAGGGAAAAAAAATACTGGATTGTCCAGCAGGGGCTTGTTCTTTTACTGCTGTTGGTAACAAATCAGGTTTAAGTGTAACAGCTTGTGATATTGCGTATTATCATTCGGGTGAAGACCTAAAAAATAAAGGTCTTCAGGATATTGAACACGCTATGGAGCATATGCAAAAAGTAACAAGTAATTATATTTGGACTTATTTCGAAGATATAGAAGCTCTTAGAAAACATCGTTTGAATGCTTTAAAAGATTGTGTTAAGGATACGAGGGAATCGAGTGACCGATACGTTCCTGTTACTTTGCCTTCTTTACCGTTTAAGGATGGAGAATTTGATATTCTTCTTTCTGCACATTTTCTATTTATGTATGCTGACCGGTTAGATTACCAATTTCATATAGAAACGCTAAATGAGTTATTGAGAGTTACTAAAGAGGAAATTCGTATTTTCCCTATAGTTGATTTGGAAGGAAAACGCTATGAGCATTTAGATAAATTAATAAGTTATCTCGCTGATAATGGATGTACAGTCGAAGAAGTTAAAGTGCCATATGAATTTCAGGCTAATGCTAACTCGATGTTAAAAATTAGAAAAGGGTAACAAAGAAAGGGACAATGTTAAACGTTGTCCCTTTCTTTTAAATAAACCTTATAGAACAACGAACGGGTGCTTTAGGTCTGGGTTGTATTACACGATTTTAGCGTAAGAACATCTATTCCAGATATTGATGTGATCTATTTTGATCCAACAAATATTGATAAATTTGAAGAAAAGAAAATCGAAAAAAACTAGAATCCCTTATACCTAATATCCCTTGGTCGGTAAAGAATGAAGCGAGAATGCATGTTAAAAGTAATATGCCTCCTTATTCTTCGTCTGTAGATGCTATATCGAAGTTTCCAGAAACAGCAACAGCTTTAGGAGTAAAGTTAGATGAAAATGACAATGTAATATTAACAGCACCTTGTGGAATTCATGATGTTATTAATTTAGAGGTAAAACCAACACCTTATTTTAAAGAGACTAAAGAGCGAGTAGAAATTTACGAAGATCGCATAACAAAAAAGAATTGGAAATCAACTTGGAAAAAGTTAAAAGTTAACCATATCAAAACCTCTTCTTAAGCTAACAGGTGCATTAGCTTAAGAATCAGAGCTGTCTTCTAGGCTATCGGGGCAGGTTAGCTGTATAAGAAAAATGATAAACTGATGTAACAATGCAAAGTGAGGCGACCAATTGACCTAATATTTGGATCTATGATGAATATAAAGGGTGTGATGATGGATGAGTAACAATTTATTAAAGAACCGTCAGTTTCTTATTATATGGATAGGTAATGTTATCTCTGAATTAGGAGGGGCTTTCGGTACTTTTTGTAACTCAGTTCTTATATATCAACTTACAAATTCCACGATGGCACTGGGGAGTATGTGGCTATTATATTTTTTACCATCCCTTATCCTCCAATTATTCATTGGTCCTTTTATTGATAAATGGAGTCGAAAGTGGATAATGATAGTTTCTCAATGGACTAGGGGGTTAATCTTCTTTATACCACTTGTTTCATTAGTAGTTGGAAACCTCGAATCTTGGCATATTTTCGTAGTTCAAATTATAGTAGGATTAATAACTCCTATATATACACCTGCTAATCAAGCAATTACACCTACTATTATTCCTAAAGACCAATTAAGTGCTGCTAATGCCTATATAGATGGCACAGTTAGACTAATGACTTTCTCTGCACCAATTTTAGGTGGAGTCGTTATAGAGTATACAGGTGTAATACCGACACTTATTTTTGTTTGTGGAATACTTATCACAAGTGGTACACTTTTGCTTTTTATTCAGGAGACAAGAAGTTTTCAAAATGTACGAAAGTCTTGGCTGGAACAATTCATTGAAGGAATATCTTATTTCTTTAAACAACCGGTTATTGTTTGGTTAGGAATCTTTTTGGCCTTTGTTCAATTTGGAGTAGGGGTCACAATGGTTGTAACTCTTCCTTATATAACAAATGAATTATCGGGTAGTTATGACGAGTATGGATATTTTATGGCAAGTTTCCCTTTAGGCTATGTAATTGGTTCGATATTTGTCGGGAAAATTAAAAATAAAAGTCGTAGAGTTTTAATGTTGGGAGCATTAGTTATAGGGGGCTTAACATTTATTTCGTTAGGTTTTAACCATAGTATCGTTTTTGCCCTAATTACTGAGGTAATTGCCGGAATAGTAATGGCATTCTTTGGTGTCCATAATATAACTATTTTTCAGCAAACTGTGCCAAATGAATTAATGGGTAAAGTATCCTCTGTCCGACTTTTTATTATCAGAGGTGTTATGCCATTAGGTGTGCTCGCAGGTAGTTTTTTGAGTGAAATTTGGGGAATACGACCACTATACTTTTTAATAGGATCTATTATTTGTACTGTATCTTTACTAGGATTAATACTCCCTTACTTTAAGATTATCGATAATTCATACATCAGTAAAGATATACCTAGTTCTCAAAAAACACTCTAACTAATAGTTTTTTTTGTTTCGCAGTTTGTTGTCAACTCTATAAGTCTTAATCAATTAACGGGTGCTTTAGCTTAGGATCAGAGCTGTCTTTAAGGCAGCTTTTTCTTTATGCAACTAAAAGGGCAGATTACTTAAGGATATGAAGGTATAATAAGATGTTAAGAGGTGATTAAAAATGGCTAATGTAAAGCTATTTACAGCTATTTATATTCCAGAGACACCTTTTGTCAATGGAGTATTAAAGCCTAAAAAGGCAAAGAAATATAACTTTGAATTGTCGGGGAGTAAAAAAATGGTAAGTAATCTTTATCATTTTATTTATAAAAGGGATGAAAAACAAATTCACTGTTATTATTTCGAGGATTTAGAAGATGACTTGGAAAGATATTTGTTTGTGGAAAACAATGATTTATATGATGACTTTGTTTCGCAGTTTAGGGGCGGAGGACAACGGTATTGGGAAAGTGGCATGGACGTTTATTTAGATGTAGATAGTCCTGAAGAGGTATTCGAACATTTAAACCATGTATATAACAATAGATTTTATGATGAGGATGAACCTATGCCCTTGTGCCATATTTTTGGTCAACAAATGTGGCATAGCAACGCTTACCTTATTGCCAATCGAACAGCTTTATTGGAATTAAGAGAGGCGATTGATGTTGCCTTGAAGCATGACGAAACAAGATTAGGTTTAATGCCTTCTGATGGCGAGGGATATGATTTATTCATCAAATGTGTTGAAGATAATTTTGAATGGGAAGAGTTAGAAATGCCTTATCATGATAGAGAATGTTATGTGCCTGATGAAACGGTAGGTCTTCCGCCAAATAAAACTTTTAAAAAATATAAACTTTAGAGGGGATAATCCCATCTGCTAGCACTTTTCTTCATTTAACTACAGGTGCGTTAGCTGAAGATCGGAGCTGTTTGAAGGCAGCTCTTTTCTTATGGAACTAAAGGGGCAGGTTAGTTGAACAAGGTGATATACTGTTGAAGACAATATATTTAGCCAAGTCACTATTTAAGTGGGGAATGATAGGCGGCTATAACGAAAAATAAGCACTGACTACTGAGTGGAATTAAAACAACTATAGGAGATATTAAAATGTGGTTAAAAGTGAGTTTAGCGATTTTTGCGATACTGGGTTATGTTCTTATGGGGTATGCCATCTTTGGAAATAAAAAGAAAATCGATGATATGTATATAGGTAATTCTTCTAGCCTGATTGAGGTGATATTGGATCTTACGTATGAATTCTCCCCAACGTTAATACGGAGAATCTTGATATTCCTTTTAGGATTAATCTGTGCATTTATCTTTACCATGGGAGTAATTTTGTCATAAGTATTCCTCAATCAACTAGGGAAAAGGGGAGGAGGATTCTTATAAATTTCTATAAAATTAAACTAACGGGTGCTTAGTTGATTAATTGAGGTTGCTGTGGCAGCCTTTTTCTTAACCTACTAACGGGTGCGTTAGCGAAGATAGGGGCTGCTTTAAGGTAGCTTTTCCTAATGGCACTAACGGGGCAGTTTAGTTGAGTGAAATTGAGAAACATTTCCAATAGAAAAATAAGCTAATACAGGTTAAGGTTAGCCTTTAAGAACAGAACAGGAGGTTTTGATGTTGAAACCACATACTCAAAGTTTTATCGCCTGCCTTATAGCCCTCATTTTAGCTGCGTTAACTATTTGGTTTAAGTCTGGAACAATTAATTTAGAACTTATAATATTTTTTATTACTTGCCTCTATGGTACTTATCTTCTCATTTCTTTTTTTATAGTCGAAAAAGTAAAAACTAGGTTGGTTCTTCAACGAGTCGCATAAGTTAAAGAACATAGATTGATTGGGACAGTTTCTTTTTTATGGAGCTAATGGGGCAGGTTAGCAAGATTGTGAAGGTTTGTACTTAAACTAACGGGTGCGTTAGCTGAAGATCAGAGCTGTCTTTAAGGCAGCTTTTTCTGAGGGGCAGTTTAGTGTAAGAAGGATATTTGGATAAATGATATAATAAAAATTAAATGGTAATTTTAACTATTTAAACCAAGGGGAAACTGGTTATGAAAATGATTGATTACTTAGAAAGCGTTGATTTCGCATTACGAAGTTATTACGAGAGTATACAACACTATAAATTAGAAATTATAAAAACCAATCAACAGTTAAGTGAGGCAATTCGTAAGATTTTTGTTGCCGAACAACAACTTAATCTAGGAGATTGGGATCCAGATGATAACTTACCTTATGGTTATATCGACCATTTTCATGGTATGAAAGCAAAGGGGTACAGTGAGAGCCTAGAAGCAAAAGCTATAAAGGAAAAATTGGATATCCAAAAAGAAAGTGTCAATCAATTATCTGGATCGATTTTACAAGTAGCAAAACAAGGATTGTCATATGCTTATGGAGATCCTTCACTATGGCCATCTTCTCAGTTAGTTGGGACCCAGGCACTAAGTAAAGTAATACGCATAGCTAGGAATCAAGCATTGCACTATGAAGATGGAAAACCAAGTGAACAGATAAAAAAGTGTTTTGAATTATTGGAGAAAGACCTATCGATTACCTCTGACTTAACAAAAAATCAAGGGGAAACTGTTGTTTTTAAAGTTTTACAATGGAGTGACCATGCTACTTTTAAAAACAAAATGTTAAACCTTAAGTAAAATTAAAATCAGTATGTTTTTATATTGAAAGGAGTCATAAAACATGTGGTCAATAGGAGTGGCAACCAATGCTGGTATCGTACACTCTGATCCAGGTTCTCAGTTTTTCTTTACGCAACTATCGGGGCAGCATTCCTGTAATGAATGAAAATGAGTTTTAAACACCCTTTCTTATTAAACAAAAACAGTAGGAGAGTACATAAGGATAATATGTATTCTCCTTTATTTATTATGGCTTTTTTAATTTAGATCTTAATAATTGCCACATTCATAAAAAATTTTTTTTATTGAACTTCAATTAGATTATGGTTTTTATTAAAGACAAAGTTTTGCTTGACTTTTCTCCCTTTCTCTTCCCAAGAAACCACAAATTCAGCTTCCTTTGCATTTGTAGATAATAAAAAATTATCAAATGTGAAATCCCTATTATTTGGTAATGTACCTATATTGACTGGAGTAAATAAAGCTAATTTAGTTTGATTTTTCTCACTAGTCCTATACCCTTCAAGCATTACATTTGAAAGCTCCCTGTTATTCTGTAGTTTTAAATTGTAATACGAATAGACTTTTGGTTCCTCAGATTGTTTTGAACTTCTTTCTGTTGAAATTTTCCAAATTTCTGTTGTTTCAGTATTTGAAGCTGCGGACTTTAATTCTGGACTCTGAGCTCGGGCTATTATGGTACTCATATTCATACCTAGGACTATTGAAAGGGCAAATATATAACACAGAATACTTTTCTTCATTTTAAATCCTCCTTTTATAGACGTTATTTTTAGTATGTTTTTTTTAATGAAAATCATGCTGAAAATTAAGTTTATAGGTATTATTTTCTGCCTTTCATAAGAACGCCAGTTCGTATATAATAAATGAAAAGGTGGGATCTTTATAATGGGTACAATTCGTGATAGAGGAATCATTAAATGGCAAGCAGCGCTGATTATGCCAGAACATAAAGCTTTAAATAAAAAAATGGGTGAGGTTGATTACTTCCTGAATAAAAAACCTGTCCTAGATGATTACCAGGTTGAAGAATTTGAAAACAACATTCATTATGCGATGGAATATCATTTACCGATAAGTTTTAGATTGCATAACGATGGAAATCCAATTGAACTGCATGGATACTGTGTGTATATTGATCCTGTCACGAAAGAGTTAAGTATTCAGAAGAAAGATAGTTTCTTTGAGAAAATTAAATTTAATGAAATTATTAATGTAATCGTTGAGGATTAAAAAAAAGCCCTTCTTAAAATTCAGGAGGGCTTTACAGTGTTGCTTCGATTCAATGGTTCGAGAATTAGATAAAATAAAAGGATATACTGGAATAAAAGGGCTTTAACTTTAATTTTTTACCATTACCCCTACTATGAGACAGGCAATTTTGTAGTAAGTGTAGAATTAACTGAAGAAGAAATTAAAGAACTCGGGTTCAATGAGAAGGAGGAAGAAGAGTAATGAATAAAGGCAACCTATTTATATATATTCATCCTGCATCTACAAAGACTGATGTTGATTTCTTTGGATATGAACATGAAGACACCAAATTTGAAGCACCTACACTGGCTAAATTAGAAAAATTTGATGATCTTTCTAGTTGGCTTCATAAAATGCCTGAGGGCTCAAAAGTTCATTTAGCTGATATAACTTTAACTGTTTCAAATAACACTATTGAACTTGAGGATGAAGAATACACAAAAAAAGGCACAGAGATTTAGGAGTAACAAATGAAGATTCAAATTGAAGTTCAATTGTTTGCGAACGGTGCTAATTTCTTACAGTCTGGTAGTTGTTCAGTAATAACAACTGACTTTAGAAAAGAACCGGAATGGACTGCTGCTGTATCAGCATATGAGTGGATACAAAAGATAAAAAACACTGTTCTGAGCCTTATGAGTGATGTGATTGAGTTTGGTAAATCGTTAAACAAAAACATCCAATTATAGCAAATTAAGTAGAGGCTAGCGCGACGACCAAAAAAGGATTAATCTCCCATGATTGCTACCTATAAAGGGCGCGACAGTCGGTGGTACACCGTGGGCGTCGGAGGCAGACTAACCGATGGGTTCAAAGGAAAGGCGCCATAGTTCAACGACCTTCTTCGCCAGCCATTAAAACATTATCGACATAGAGGCCAATTTTCATTCTCTGTGGTGCGCTGCGCTTCATGAATGGCTAACGGGTGTGTTAGTTGATTAAGGAACACAAAAATGATCAAACTTTTTTATAAAAGAATAATCCAATTAAATATTATAAGCGCATGTTTTGATTAATCTTTTTTCAAAACATTCACTTTCTATTTATTCATTTATCAGGGTTTCTTGTATTCATTTGATCAAACTTCGCTTTAAAGCTACAAAAATGGAAACAGCCAGTACAGAAAGAAAAGGTAGCTGAGAAAGATACCTCAGCTACCTTTTGATTAGATCATATAGGAGCAATTGTTTCTAAATCATTCTTTTTAATAAATTCATTCATTTTATATCCTAAAGCCTTTTTAGATGGATAAAACCTTTTATCTTTTGGCAAATGTATCCTTTTGCCATTTAATGATTGATAATAGTCCGAACTTAATAAAGGACTAATCCGAACTGTATAATTATCATCAATAATTATTAAACCATTATCAAATAATTTATGAATATCAACTCTAAGTAATAAACCATTCTGAATATGATTACTCTCCCTGTTAATATATGGTTGGATATGACAAGCTTCTAAAGTTATATGAACGTTTTCACCAGTTATTGTACATTTATCATAAACCGACATTACTAAATCTCGAAAAACAGGCGCATCAATTCTTTTTTTCTTAGTAATCACTTCAATATCAATTTCATCTTCATTTACTAATTCGAAGTCATTATTTATGTAATCCACTATCTCACCATATATATCTTTAACTAGTTCACCATTTATATTATCTGTTACACCTTTATATATTTTATAACCATTTTTTTCATAAGGTTTAACGTTAAATCTTTCAGCAACTTGTGACCAATGATCTTTATTATTAAATTCCTTTACCGGAATATGATTAGTTGCACTAATATCAATTGCTGCCTTTAACATTCCGCTATAACGTAATGAGTGGGGAGTAATATTAGGGTATGAAAAAGTTTCTTTAAAAATAGTATCAATTCTTCTTGTTATTAAAAACCTATCTCTCTTTTCTTTGTTTCTTGAACCAGGATCTACACCTCTTATAACATAGTTATTTAATACAAGCTTATCTTTATTTCTATATCCGATTGATTCACCATTCTTAAAATAATAAACTTTTTCATCAATTGCTTTTTTTAACAAATCAATACACTTGTCAGATATGCTAAGGTTTCTTTCACCTTTTCCATCATTCAAATATAATGAATTGTTTTCCCAATCAATATCCTCTGCTTTTATATTTAATAATTCACTATAGCCACTCTGTCCCCATACTCCTTCAAATAACAATCTAAAAACAACGGCATCCTGAGCGTTAACACACTTATTAATAAGATCATCAAATTCTTTTTCAGTAAAAAAAACTCTTTTTGTTTTATCAACAAACTGTTCATTCCAATTAGGTTCGACAGATAAAAAAGGATTACTTTTATCGCCCCTTAGAGTTTTATGGGAATCAATATAATCAAAAATCCTATAATACCTATTTCTCGAAGAATTTATAGTTGTGGGACTTAACCTTTTCATTAAATCACCTAAATTGTCCAGCGTGAAATCATACAAATCTTTTTCCAATTCTTTTTCCATAGGATTACTGACGTTAAAAATATTACGATATAATCCTTTATAACTATCGTTCTTATGCTCTATAAAATTCTTTTTGATCTTTTCATTATAAAACATATAATCCCTCCCTTTAATTCATTATATTTCTGTATTCAACAAAAAAACCGGTGACTAGACCCGGAATGGGTAGATGAATTCAATCAATATCAAAAAGAAAAAAAGACAAGCTGAGCGTGTATGAATGAAAGAATATGCGAAGTTCATAATAAAAGTGTATCTCTTAATGAATTTCTTTATTCCTGAATTTAAAGACTGATGTTGAATTGAAAGATGTATCTGAAAATACAAATTTTAGTCTTGAAAATGAGCACATACATTTTGTAAATAAAACGGGAGATTACAGGTTCGTTCATCGAATAAAGCTGCTATTTGTAATTTATATTGTAATTAAATTTCCTATTCCTTGATTGTTTCTGCCGTTTTTAATAGCATGGAATGCAGAGGAGGAAAACCTCGGTTTTAAAGATATTTCATCGCTTAATTCTCTGATATATTTTTCTTTACCACTATAAGCAAGGGGGAAATTTCGGTTTATAAAAGTTGTAAGATTATCTTTAATATACATATTTTTTTCAGTATGATAAAAGTATACTTCATTAAACTCAAAATCGTATTCGGCTATTATAACAATCTCATTTCTTAATCGAGTATTTATTCCACGTAAGATACCCTCGAAACTTTTTTCGGATTTTTCTACTCTAGATACTTTTAATAAGTTCAATATATTAAATCTGGTAAATTCCTCTTCATCAAATAAAAGCCATCCAAAGTTTTGAAGAATTTCAGTATGTGGTGAGTTTATAATCACGTTATCTAGAGGAGAAAGTTGAATCTGATATGTGCCATGGAAAGAATCAAAATCTAAAATGGTTCCTTGAAGGGCGTTAATTTTTTCTTGCATTAAAGCCATAATTAGGCTCATAAATGTACTTTCTTTAATTCTATGTGCGGTTCGATAGCTGATTACACCATCCTCATTCAACCATTCAAGGGCTTGGAATGCCTCCATATTATTCTCTTTTTTAAGCCAATTAACAATGTTACGAGTAATTTTAAATCGATGGTTTTCTTGTTTATTAATGTATAAATCAAATTTCTCTTTTTCAAATAATCCTTTATGGACCAACTCAATTATTTCTTCTACAATAAATTCTTTAACTTTCCCAATTAGATATTCTGTATATAAATCAACTAACTTTTCACCAAGCTGAAGATATTCTCTTGCTACACTTTTAGGTATTAAAATAGGGTATTTATCTAAATCATTTTTCCAATTTTCAACGAGTTTATTTATACCAGGCACTGATTCATTTAAAAGGGTTAATCTTCTAATTTCAATAGCTTCTTTTCTACTTTTATTAATATCTCTATCATTAAAAGCGTATTCTTTCACACAGTCACTACCAACGTTTATGATTTCCTTGGTATGTCGGTTTGTAATGTAATGAATAAAACGATTTGGAGTATTGCATAGACAACATTTCCCCCAATTTTTGCTATTTTCACCTAAGTCTAGCATGGGACGATTACTTTCTTTCCATTCATTTGAAGCATTTTCACGAACGAGGGGAAGAATATCTTGAATAAAACCCTTTTGTTTTTCTTCTAACCCCTCAACTAAACCCTCTGTAATTCGTTCATTTTCTATTAACAACTTATTGAGCCAATCATAGTCCTTTGTAATTTGACTAATAATAAGTAATTTTCTATCCTTTTGGTTAAGATATAACTTATTTCCCATTTGACCACCCTTTATTGGAAATTTATTTATAAAATATTATAACATTTGTAGGGGTTTTTCACATATAATTCCAAGTAGAATACATGACAACTTAAAATAAGAAAATGATATTTCACATCAGCATTTTTAATCCCTATTGATTAGAGGTATAACATATATTCAGTTAACATAATACGGATTATTAACATAACAGTTGTTTATTTTTGAAGATCTTAGCTTCATTGACGTAGATTTTCTTATGCAACTACCATGAAAATAAGTTTCTTTAAAAATGAAAAATGACAATACTTAAAAAGACCCTGCTCAATCGTTTAAAAAAAGAGGGAAGCGTTAGTTAATTAGTCTATGGATTAGGGTTGACTGGATTAAAGGTCAGTATCAGTATTGACACTTCCTAACCATTTTCATTCTCTTTGTGGTGAATCGCCGATTTTGCGATTCATGGATGGCTAACGGGAAAGGTTAGCTAAGAAGTGTGTACGTTCTGCAAAGAACATATAATGTGTAAAGCATTATTGAAAGTTTAAATATCAGGAACTTTCTTTTTTAGTTTCAATGGAACGTTTGTTCTGTAATGAAAGAAGGAACTAGAAGGGGCTGATTCGATGATACTTAGAGAAAGAGGAAAAATTAAATGGCAAAGTGCATTCTCTATGCCCGAACACCATAAAATGCTTAATGATTAAAAGAGAGATTCTCCGTTATTTAACTCCATTGGATAATCTGATGTAGATTTACCACCTGGAATTCCCGAAGCTAAATTTAATTTCCTTTAGTACGTGTAGATGAAACGTCCTATAATTATCGGTAAAAAACATGCGGAAATGTTAATTTTTTATAAAATATTACATAATTATACCCAATTTTATATAAATTAGATATAATTATTATGTAAATAATGGCAAATAAATAAACATTTTGTACTGAGTGAACTATAAGTGATGAATTTGATTTGCTACTTATTCTACTAAACTAAAAGGAAAGAAGGAAAACAATTTATGCCTAATATTAAAATGCAAGAAGCAACAGTAGTGGTTCACGGCGGTTCACGTTTTAACAACTCTTACGACACAGTAATGGTGCATACTACGATTATCACAGATGCTCCTTTAACCGACGAATACTTTGTACCAT
The DNA here is from genome assembly GCF_022603275.1 of Peribacillus sp. Aquil_B1. NCBI lineage: Bacteria > Bacillati > Bacillota > Bacilli > Caryophanales > Bacillaceae > Peribacillus > Peribacillus sp. Aquil_B1. The sequence continues at coordinate 875,768 of NZ_JAKXEE010000001.1, forward strand.
CGGGTTCCTCTTTATCCAATGAAGCTATCGCTCTAATAAAAAAACACGGTTTAGAATTCAGGCCTTATCGAGAAACAGATCTTTTAACAGGTACTGAAGATGTTTTAGCTGATGCTATATCAGGCAATATAGTCGAGACAGAAAAAGATGTAGCAAAATTACTACTACGCTCATCATTATTAAAAGGGCAACTTACCCAAGTTACTCAAGCTGGTAGTAGTTATGTATATGAACTTCGTTACGATTATAAGATTTTCCCTCAAGAAAATGGAAGCTATCAATTTGAAATTCGTTTACCTTTCGATGGAACTCGTATGCTTAACGGAAGTTCTGTTCAATTAACAGTGATCACACCTAAAGGCGTAACTGTTAACGATGTTGAAACAAAAGGTTTAGACGAAAATGGACTAGAAATACAGGAACAAATAACTCAACTTACAGCAACAAATCGATTGGCTGTTTCTTTCCATTATCAGTTGGATCCGTTATTCATTGTCAATTACACACATACTGAACCTTATTTCCAAGGTTAAGACAATATAAATTAAACAAAAAAACAGTTGAGTAATTTAACTGTTTTTTTGTTTAATTTATCCACGAAGATGTTTTGATAAAAGAATATATAGGGAAAGTTGATAATCTGTCAATTACACTACCTCCTACATAGGCCGAGAAAAATAATTAGATAAAAACTTGTTTCAGAGGATATGTACACAAGACCAAAGGAACTTACCACCCATAAATTCCGAATTTAAATCAACCCTGAAAGCGGATATCAGTATTGTGTTTAACCTTTAACTTTCAATATTCAATAGGCGTAGAAGGAAGTTAAGGAGACAATCAGTGTGGCTATAAAATTGTTATTTAGAACATATTATTAACGCAAAACTGGCTGGAGAATGAGAAAGAAAGCAATAGTCCTTGTTCAATCAACAGAGCTTTAATGAAGATCAAAGCTTTCAAGGCTGCCTCTTATGGAACTAAAGGACAGGTTAGTTTTCGGAAGTAATATGGTATTATTAGGTATAAAAGGGTTGGTGGTGAAGATAGATGGAACCTAAATGGCTTGAATGGTCGAAACAACTTCAATCCATTGCACAGGCAGGGTTAACTTATTCGAAAGATGTATATGACTTGGAAAGATTTGAATTGATAAGAAATATAAGCGTTGAAATGTTGTCGCAACAAACAGATATGAACAAGAAAGTAATAAAAGATCTGTTTGCCAATGAAACTGGTTATGCAACTCCAAAGGTAGATATTAGATCGGTTGTCTTTAAAGATAATAAAATTTTAATGGTTAGAGAAAACACTGATGGTGATTGGTCGTTACCAGGAGGTTGGGGTGACATAGGATTAGCTCCAAGTGAAGTTGCAGTCAAAGAAGTAAAAGAAGAATCAGGGTTTGAGGTAAAAGCAATCAAATTGTTAGGTGTACTAGATAAGAAGTGCCATCCACACCCTCCTTCTCTTTATCACGTTTATAAAATGTTTATCCAATGTGAAATAATTGGTGGACAACCAAAAGAAGGAATAGAAACGAGTGCAGTTGAGTTTTTTGCTGAAAATGAACTACCAACATTATCAATAGCTAGAAATACAGAATCACAAATTGAATGGGCTTTTAAGCATTTACATAATCCACAGGAATCTGTCTATTTTGATTGATTTTTCAAATGGATTGCACCTAGTTAATCAACTAATGGGTGCGTTAGTTCAACAAAAAGACCGATTAGTTCGGTCTTTTTGTCTTTCTGTTATTCAGCAGTGAATGTAAATGTTTCTTTTAAAGGTCTGCCCTCGCTACCCTTTTGAGTCCAAACGATTTCCACTTCCAATTTCGTTGCTTTTTCAGCTAAAACGAAATTGCTAAATGTATAAGGATATCCATCATTCATTTGTTTTGCTAAAGAAATAGCTTCCTCAAAGTTGTTTTTATTGCATTCCTCTTCACCAGGGCAACCAAAAAGTGCAAACTTTGTCGTAGAATTAGGTTCATTTCTAAACATATAAAAATACATCCTTACCAATATTATCAACCACTAAAGAGTAAGTATGAAATTTTCCCTTTTCGGGCTTTGCTAACCCCTTACCTTGTTCAGCTTCGCCTACTTGAACTGACCATTGTTTTGATGTTTGTTTAGTTGGCAATTCATCAAATGTTAATGCTTTTGTCTCTAGTGTTGGTGCGATTATGTTCAAAAGGGAGATTGTAGATATAGCCAGTATCGTTTTCTTAAACATGACTACCTCCTTGTTTTAGTTACAGATACTTTGCCCAAAATCGATTGGAATATGTTTTTTGTAAAGTTTAGGGTTCATTCATCGCGGATTTGGTTTTGCAGATTCTTTCATTGATGGCGGAAGAAGAACGGGGCCGTATTCGAAAAAGGCTGGATGAAGAAATTGATGTGGTTTTTCAAAACGTTGTGGTCTTCGACCGATCGAAAGCTCAAGTAGCTGAAAAGTTTAAGGAAGTCTATAATCTGGTGAAGTGACAGCCGTTAGGCTATCGCGAAAAGTTAAAAAGACGATTTTTTATAAGTTGGTTAAGGAATATGAAAAAGACTCTAAAAAGATCACTATATAAGTAACTCGTAAAAAAAATAAGCCTTTGCTCTTATTTAGCAAAGACTATTCAAAAAAACAAATATGTTAAATATCCCCTATTAATTTTATTTAGATACCTGAAAAGATTATTAAAAGCTTCAACTTCACCATCCTAACTAAAAAAGCTAGAACATCAAATAATCCTTTATTTTGATATATCATCCATATTCCATATGTTCAAATCCCATAAATAGCAGATACTTTTTTAAAATTAATGATGTATATTTAGAGTTAGGATTATAATTTTAAAACTTCTTCTATACGGATCCATCCTAAGTTATTTTGGGCGGCTTTTTCTTCTATATTTCTAAAATTCCGGTGTATAGCATTTGTAATTTGATCGATATTTTGTACCTCGTTACGAATTATTGCATGTGCTGCATTCTTGAATTCAATATATTTTGGATTATGTAAATCTTCGATAGCTGAAAATTTAGAGTCTCTTCTTTTTAATTGTGCCTCTTTTTCATTCAGATATGATTCACTTAAGACAATCGGTAAAATGATTTTCCCATGTTTTTTAGCATAGCTAAATTCCCAGTGAGTATAACTCACTTCTTGGCCAGGAATGAGGGACCCATACCTTCCACCCAATATTAAAACATAAACATCTGATTGATCAATCCACTTTGAAATTGTTTCTTGTTGTGCTTCTCCAGCTTTAAATATTTCCATTCCACAAGGGATGTGTTCTGCATCCAATATGGCATTAACGGCAGATTGTCGTTCTTCTCGTAGGTCAATGAAAGTTGATGAAACAAATACTTGTAACTTTCGACGTACACCAAGTATTGGGTTGCTATCCGAATTTGCATCTCCTGAAATAGAAGTATTATAGTCTCGGTTTTTAATTGAATATTTTACTCTATATAAAGGATATCCAGCAATATCTCCTACTACTCTAAGTTCAAATCCACTTTTACGTAAGTGTAGATTGATGTTTTCAGCATAGATTTGTTGTTCCATTTCTGAATCTCTGATTTCAGGATGGACAATAACTTCGATAAATTGGGCAAACAATTTATCTGTTATATTCAGAATATCTAATCGTTCTAAGAACAAATAATCTTCTTCCCAGTCATTGTTACTAATCATATGTTGCCAAATATCATCTTTTGCATTATTAAATCTATGATCTGTGGATTCCATTTTTTCTAAAGGCCAAATTCTTTTTAAAAAATCAATAAGGTTTTCGTTTCCCATAAAAGGCCTTTCTAACATTTCTTTCATAATTTTTTTTCTTGTCAGTCGATGAATTTTTTGTTCTGCCATAATTTAGTTACCGACCCCTTCTTTAAAAGATAAATATATATTGATTTAATATTACTGAATTTACTTCTAAAATGGAATTACAATCTTAGTACTATGAGGTCGGACAGCCATACGTCGCTATAAGTATCTATTTATTAGAACCTATTTCCGCTGGCTAATCCTTTTCTAATTAGGGCAATCTTTTTAAAATGAATAAGGCAATAGTTCAGAAAGAAGGCCACCAATTTAGTGGCCTTCTTTTCTATAATAAGGTTTTGTACTAAATAATTAAGTTAATGAAAATGAGGGTCATAACTAAAGACTAATAAAGTGTCGGATTCCGAATTAAACAACTTTAGAGAGTCATGCTAATAGCACGCTGTAACCTTTTAAAATTAAATTAACTTTCTACACTTCTTTCTGATCGTACATTCATTTCGCTTTGATGAGTGTATTCCCGACTAAATTTAAGTTTTTTTATTTTTTTTAATTTAATCAGAAAATTTAAGTATACTTCTGTGAAAGGGGTGATGTTAATGAATAATTTGTTAATCAATAAAGATGATTTCCTAAAAGAGATTATGATTGAGGATGTTTATATACTTAAATGGAAAATACCAAATTCTGTTCTCTTGAAAAAAAGGCTATATGGTGTGGCAAGAAAAGAAATAGAAATCGATACAGTTTATATGAACTTTAGTATCCGTGGTGCAGCATATACTTTTTACACTCATAGCTATGTGTTTCAAAAAGGCCTTTGGTTTGAACCTGGACTGTTGATGGGTTACCTTAAATACAAAAAAAATATAGAAAGGTCATTAGATGAAAGACACTTAGAAAGCTTGAATAAATGTCCTCTTACTGGAGAGGAATATATTCCATTAAAAAACGTAACAAGAATACCTTTATATCATCAAACAGATTATAAATCAGCTTTTAAGCACAGTTCTAGTGCTTTTGTAGAAGAGTATTATAACAAGGAGGGTGAATACTTAGATGAAGAATTTTTCTTTTCAATATTAAGTTCGCGTGGATTTGATATAGAAGAGGTGCGTTTGATGAACTGTAATGAATAGCAATAACGCAAAAACTCGTCAATTTAGACGAGTTTTTTTATTTTTATATTCTCTAATTTTTTTACTTTTATCAAAGTATCTCTTCTCTGTTTCGTTGTAATTTTCACTCAATATAATCTATCAGTTTTAGCTAGGGTAAAGGGACTTAATCTGTGATGCCTTTATATTTAACCAGTAAATCATTAGATAAGAATCTCCATAGAATCTGCATATTTATCAATAATGACATTTAATTGAATGAGTACCCATAAAATAATAAAAAAATAAAATTGAACAGGAAAGGAAGATCTTTTTGTGAAAAAGAGGGTGAAAATAAGTCCTGTATTTTTCCTTTTAATGCTCATGGTACCTACTTTATATCTAGAATCGTCTTATTTGGATTCTTTGTATAATACTGAACCCCTTTTTATTGGACAAGAAAGTGTAAATGAAAGTGAACCAGCTATGGCTGAATCTGAAGAACAAAAGGAAGAACCATTACTCTTTGAATTAGATGAAAGGCTTATTAATAAAAAAGTCATTGATGGTTATCTTGTAGAAACTTATCGTGAATATGAACTCTACAAAGATAAGAGTGGAAAGGTTATAAAAGTTAATCCAACATCAAACTACAATTATATTCGTTATAAAATATACAATTAATTCCCTTGTAATGATTCGATAAATGACCCTAGAGTTGTCATTTGGATGTCCGGAAAGAAGCACTCTAAGGAAATAGGACTGAGAAGGAATAAAGGGTTTATCTTTGGTATTGGGAGTAGGTGATGAGGCAGATATATATAATTTATTGGAAGATTTCCATTGAACAAAATAAAAGATTCTAGATTACCCATTTATAATTAATTGGGGAAAAGGAGTGATTATATGAACAATAGAAAAAGATATATAACTACTCCCATCAGGTGCATGGCAATGGTACTTGTTGGAATGATACTAACTTTTTCATTAGTAGCTTTTCTCGTCACATCCCCATTAAATTTCACTTCCAGAACTGTAAATGGCATAATTGGCAACTCTGCTATAGATCAAGTATTAATATTGGCATTAAACAGTGAGAATCATTACTTTTATCAAAAGCAAAGTATGAATTCACCATCCCTCATGAAATTATCTTTTGAATCCATGACAAATTTTAAAATAAATGACACTCGCACATTGCTTGGCCGGGAATTACCAGGCTTATCGATCTATAACACGGAAATCGCTGTGGCGGGGAAAGGAACCAATATAACAAATTTGCCGGTTGAATCAGGGCCACCATTAGATATTTATCTTAAAGATAGAGAAATTGCCGAAGAGAATTTAAAACAACCAGAAGAGGATGGAAAACATGAAGATGCAATAAATCCAAAGGAAAAATCCGTATATATTTATCATTCACATAGTTGGGAGGCTTTTCTCCCCTTTATAAAAGGGGCAACAACACCGAATGAAGCTGTTAGTTCTGATCAAAGGGCCAATGTCATTGCTGTCGGCGATTTATTAAGCCATGAACTAATCAACAAAGGGATAGGGGTAGAGCACAATACAGAAAACATGGCTGCGAATTTAAAAAGTCAAAAATTGGACTACAGAAGCTCATACAATTTAACTCGCAAAGACGTTCAGGAAGCAATGGGATCTAACGATAAATTAAAAATACTGATTGATATCCATAGAGATTCACAACGTAAAGCAGTCACAACAACTACTATTCAAGGTAAAGAGTATGCAAGGCTGTTTTTCATTGTTGGAAAAGAGCATAAAAATTACGAGAAAAATTTAGAATACGCAAAAGAAATCAACAAAAAATTTGAGGAAAAATATCCTGGACTCAGTCGTGGTGTTTTCATAAAAGGGAAAGACGAGGGTAATGGGATATACAACCAAGATATTTCCGATAAAGCTTTATTGGTTGAATTTGGTGGTGTTGATAACAATTTAACTGAACTTTCCAATACCATTAAAGCATTTGCGGAGGTTTTTAGTGATAAATATTGGGAAGCGGAGGAAGTGAATGGATAAGATAATGAAACGTTCCCATATTATTTTGATGTTAACATTTGCTATTACGTTATGGATGTATAATTTTTTTGGTTTATCTAGCTTTGTCATAGCTTGTTTTGGTACTGGCATGACCATAGCGACAGTAAATTTGGTTTCCGAGGAGATATCACGAAAATAAAAAAAATTTATGGCTTCTGGAGGTATTGAAAAGGGATATTTTTATCGGAATATTCAAAAGATAGAAAGCTTACTATATATAAACTCTTTGGAATTACAAAATACATTCCGTAATATTACTTTACTCGAATAATCTTTAGTTAGTACCATCTCCAAAAATTCTACACATGTTCATGACAAGATATCTACTTAATTATCCGAGGAGGGATATTGTGTTTAAAAGGTTAAGGGTAACATTGAGCTTATCCATTATTTTAGCGACATTTCTTGCATTAGGGGCCTGTACAAATAATGACGAAGAGAAGAACGGCAAGGGCCAGAAGATGGAAGATATGAATAATATGGATCATGAAAATATGGATATGGATGAAGATAAAAAGTAATTAAAGATTGAGGGTTGAAGGTAATTAGGTAGTCCAATTTCAAAAACTATAAAAGCATGAAGAGACAGTCCATTTTATTAGACTTATCTTCATGCTTTTTTTTGTATCCTTTTGGAGAAATACTAAAAAAATGTGTGAATGGATTTCACATCTAAATAAACATGGATAAATTTTATGTCTCCTTACAATTCGTGTGTATATGGCAATTAACCAGACAAATTCTTTCATTTTATATTACAATACACAAACTATTGTTAATACTATATTACAAAAGTTAGTTCTCCACAATTTCTTCATATTTTTGCTCTAACATAAACGGTGATTTAGCTTGCTAATTAAATAAGGAGTAGAAATTTTATGATTATAAAGGACGCAATAAGAGAATTATGTATACTTTCTGATAAGAAAACAGTGCTGCTCATTACCAATAGATTACATGGAGTTATGAAGAAAATATTGTTTTTTTGTTTGATTACCATAACATTGAATACCTCTTTTTATTCTAAGGTGTTAGCAGCGGATTCCAAAAATTCACCTCATGTTAAAAGTGAAGCAGTTATTTTAATGGAAGAAAAAACGGGACGAGTCCTTTATGAAAAGAATGCGGACTTGAACATGTACCCAGCAAGCCTAACCAAGGTGGCAACGGCCATCTATGCAATAGAAAAGGGGAATCTAGACGATATCGTCTCAGTTAGTAAAAATGCTAGGTATGTGGATGGAACAAGGGTTTATTTAGAAGAAGGTGAAAAGGTGCCATTGAAAAAACTGGTACAGGGTTTACTTATTAACTCTGGAAATGATGCAGGTGTGGCCATTGCAGAGCACATGGATAATTCAGAAAAGGCATTTGCAACAAACTTGAACAAATATATACGGGGAATTGGACTGCAAGATACTAACTTTGAAAATCCACATGGTTTATTTAATCCCGAACATACAACCACTGCACGTGATCTAGCAAAGATTACACAATACGCCATGAAAAATGAAGAATTTCGTGAAATCTTTGGAACGAAAGAGCTGAAGTGGAAAGGAGCGGCTTGGGAGACCACTATTTTTAATCACCATAAATTAATGAGAGAACGACCATATGAAGGGGTAACAGGAGGTAAGACAGGCTACGTCGACCAGTCTGGCCAAACTTTAATTACTACAGCTACGAGAGAAGGGATGTCGGTAATTGCTGTAATATTGAAAGGGCAGACACAAACTGTGGCCTATAACGATACAATCGAGCTTTTAGACTATGCCTTTACAGGTTTTAAAGTTATCGATATCCCTAAGGGGAAAGAATTTAAGACTAATAACAATACGTTCGTTACTGAGGCTGATAAATTCTTTCCTATATCAAAAAATGAAAAAGTCAGAGAAGACATAACGGATGCGGGGGTTCTTGAAATCAGGAATCAAGACCAGGCTCTTATTGCTTCCTTTCAGTTAATTAAAGCAAAAAAGCCTGAAACGATTGAAAGCAGGCAAAAAGAAAAACAAGTTGAAGGTTTAGATCCAGTAAAATATTCTTATTATCATATTGCTTTTTTAATTTTAGGTATTTCTATACTTTGCTTCTTCTTCTTCAGATTTAGAAGAAACAAAAGGCGTTTCAAAAAATACCGTTAGAAATTTTTTCACTGTGGTTACTCCAATACATTATTTAATAAAGAAAGGTTCAGATCAGATGAAAGTTGTTTATTTGTACTAATTTAACAATCTCCACAATTTCTCCACATTTTTTTTTTATAATAACTCGATAAGGTAAGAGAGGTTATTCGATCAACAGTTTCTTACAGCCCGTGAAGGTTCTTTCGCTGATTTGGAGTTAACACCTTAAAAATTTTCTCATTTCAATTAGGGACTGATAGTGTTGAGTAATAATGTTATAATCAAGGAATTTTTAAAAATTAATTTGAACGGACAACTATATATTCCAAAAGCCATTCGGAATTTCCTGCCATTCAAGGAAGGTGAAATGGTTTCTGTTTATCAACAAGGTAGCGATATAATTATCGAAAAGAGTCTGGAAGAAAATATTTATAATAAGTGTGTCTTTCACTATGGTGGAATTACCATCCCTGCTGAAATCAGGAAACTTCAGAAGTTAGACCACAAAAGCATACTTGCAATAGAGCTTTCAATTGATGGGGAAAAGCTAATACTCCGAAAAAGTGCGTAAACGTTCTCACTAATTCTCCTATAAGGCTGATTGAATCGAACATGATTTTCAGAGGTGAAATTATGTTCTATTTGACTGTGAAAGAATTGAAAATAAGATCTAACTACGAAGAAAGCAGGGATATAATGAAAATTATATTATCTAAAATAAAAAATGGTCTTCGAGCGCAACTAGGTTTCTTCCTTTTTGCGGTCGTTCTCCTTTGGATTAAAACCTATTTTGTATATAAAGTGGAATTCGATTTAGGGATTAATAACAACATGCAAGAGATTCTTTTATTCATAAATCCAATAAGTTCAGCTATTTTGTTTCTTGGCCCAGCACTTTTTGCTAAAGGAAAAAAGACATTAATTTGGACGATTCTAATTCACATGCTACTATCGTTTATTTTATATGCCAATATTTTATATTATCGGTTCTTTACGGATTTCGTTACACTTCCGACGCTTTTACAAACGAAAAATGCTGGCGACTTAGGGCAAAGTATTACTGCGTTATTAAGGCCTTATGATCCTTTATATTTTTTAGATATGATTCTATTGATAATATTGGTAGCTACTAAGTTTGTTAGACCACTTTCCGTACGCATGTCTATGCGAAGAATAGCGACTGTTTTTGTTGCAGGTCTTATAGTATTGAGTACCAATCTTGTTCTCGCTGAAATCGATCGCCCACAATTATTGACGAGAGGGTTTGACCGTAATTATATTGTGAAGTATTTGGGGATGTTTAATTACCATATTTATGATGCTGTCCAAAGTGGAAAATCAACTACTCAGCGTGCAATAGCCAATAGTAGTGATATGACCGAAGTTGTTAACTATACTAAAGCTACTAAGGTAGAACCGAACCCAGATTACTTTGGCAAGGCGGAGGGTAAGAATGTCATCTATGTGCATTTAGAATCCCTGCAGAATTTTGTAATAAATTATAAGTTAAACGGACAGGAGGTTACTCCCTTTTTAAATTCTCTTGTCAATGAGAAAAACACGATGTATTTCAATAACTTTTTTCATGAAACTGGTCAGGGGAAGTCATCTGATGCAGAGTTTATGCTAGAGAATTCATTATTTGGCTTACCACAGGGATCTGCTTATACAACAAAAGGGCAAAATACTTATCAGGCTGCACCGGCCATTTTGGGACAACAAGGATATACCTCAGCTGTATTTCATGGGAATTATAAAACATTCTGGAACCGTGATGAAATTTATAAACAGTTCGGGTATGATAAGTTCTTTGATGCTAGTTATTATAATATGAAGCAAGCTGATGTGTTAAACTACGGCCTAAAAGATAAGCCTTTCTTTGAAGAGTCTAAGCCAATGCTCAATTCTTTAAAACAACCTTTCTATGCCAAGTTTATTACACTATCAAACCATTTCCCTTTTCCTATAGATCAAAACGAGGCAACGATTGAGAAACACACAACAGGTGATACATCCGTCGACAACTATTTTCAGACGGCTCGTTATTTGGACGAATCCCTCAAACAGTTCTTTGATTATTTGAAGGAGAGCGGATTATATGAGAACTCTGTCATAGTTATGTATGGAGATCATTATGGTATTTCAGATAATCATAAGCCAGCTCTTGCTAAAGTGATGGGTAAGGAAGTTAACCAGTTTGAGTATACGCAGTTACAACGTGTGCCGTTATTCATCCGTGTACCAGGTGTAGAAGGGGGAACGATGAATCAATATGGTGGTCAAATTGATGTGCTTCCGACACTTCTTCACTTATTGGGTGTGAATACAGATGACTTCATTCAATTTGGATCAGATTTATTAGCTAGTGATCGAACCCAATTAGTACCTTTCCGTAATGGTGATTTTATAACACCAAAAGTCACCAAGATTGATGATAAATACTATGAAACATCAACTGGGAAAGTAGTGGACAAAAATAAAGAAATCGATGTTTTTGAAAAGTTGGTCCAGAAGAGACTCCAATTATCAGATAAAGTCGTATACGGAGACCTTTTACGCTTTTATACTCCGAAAGGATTTAAGCCTGTAAATCCATCCGATTACGATTATAGAAATACAATCGAGAAACAACAGGATTCAAAGAAAGAAAGTGAATAGAAGGACTATGTATTAAAAAGTTAATTCATCATTGTGATACAGTGATGAATTAACTTTTTTCTTAGTAGAAAGACTCTGAATAGGAGAAGCAAATTCCAAAAATAAAATCTATACGGCCTTTTCGGAAGGGATTGTTTTCACAATTCTAAGACTTTTATATTTATCATTAAATATTTTCATTTTTTCCATTAAATCTGCAAACTTTTTAGGTAAGATAGAAAAAATCCAAATGAAAAATTAGTAGAGGTGAGGCAGAAACAAACTAAATGATTCATGAATATTCTTTTATAGTACAACTCTTTTTATATCATATAACATTTGTCCTTAAGCTTTTCTTAATAGTGTGAAAAATGGGATCTTTGAACGTGATTAGAGCATGTTATTGTCTTTAAGGGAATCATTGGGATACGGACGGGGTGAAGTTAATGGCTAAAAAAAAGCGGCTTATTATGAGAACGGTTATCCTTATAGGGTTGTCAGCAGCAGTGATATACGCTTTATATACCAATCTTAACAGAGATAAAATGAATTCAATCGAAATAAACTCAAAAGCGCCAGATTTTATCCTTACAGACATGGAGGGCAATAAACATAAGCTTTCTGAGTACAAAGGGCAAGGTGTCTTTCTTAACTTTTGGGGTACATGGTGTAAACCATGTGAAACAGAGATGCCATTCATGGATAACCAATACCAGGATTACAAAGAAAAGGGGGTCCAAATCTTGGCCGTGAATGTAGGAGAATCTGATTATGCAGTAAAGACCTTCGCTGATAAGTATAAACTTTCATTTCCCATTCTAAATGATAAAGGAGGAGAGGTTCAATCGGCGTATAAGGTAAATCCGTTGCCCGTTACCTTCTTAATAGATAAGGATGGAAAAGTTATTGATGAAATTACAGGGGGATTAACAGAAGAAGATATTAAAACGCTTATGGAGAGAGTTAAACCATAGTTTAATATTAGTTATAAATAAAATAAGACTGTCGATAAAATACAAATTGTTTTTCGTCTTTTATGGACAGTCCCATTTATGGGTTGAAATTTTGATTGTAAAATGCACACTTTTAAACTATATTTAATATTGCAAATTATAAAACGTAATCATTACTATTTATAAATATTTAAGGAGGATTTATGAAAAAGGTATATATTCTTGCTTTTCTTTTTCTACTTATTATTCTGGGAGGTTGCAGCCAATCTCCTTCGGAGAAAGTAAATAAGCAAAAGGATGAAAACATCGAAATTTTCACAACGATTTTCCCACTTCAAGACTTTTCTGAAAAAATAGGCGGTAAATATGTAACCGTTGAAAATATTGTGCCATCGGGTTCAGATGCCCATTCGTTTGAACCTACCACAAAGACAATGGTGAAAATTGCTGAAGGGGATGCTTTTATTTATTTGGGAACTGGAATTGAAGGTTTTAGTAATGCTGTTATTGATGCCGTAAAAAATGAAGAGACAAGAATAGTAAGAGGATCAAAAGGGATAAGCTTAATTAAAACAGAGGAACAAGGAGAAGAACCTGATGAACATGAAGGAGAGGAATCAGGGGATATTGATCCCCATGTATGGTTGGACCCTTCAAGATCTATTGTCATAGCAGAGAATATTAAAAATGCATTAGTAGAAATGAAGCCTGACAAAAAAGAGTATTTTGAACAAAACTATATGGCATTAAAGAAAGAACTGGAAAGTGTAAATTCTTCATTTAAAGAAATGGTGGATAAATCGCCAAGGAAGGCGTTTATAGTTGCCCATTCTGCGTATGGCTACTGGGAGGATGCTTATGGCCTTAAGCAAATAGGAATCAGCGGTCTTTCCCCAAGCAGTGAACCCTCCCAAAAGCAACTTGAGGAAATCATTATGAAGGCTGAAGAGGAAAATATCCAATATATCCTATTTGAACAAAATGCGGAAAATCAGGTGGCAAAAGTAATTGAACGTGAAATTGGTGCAAAAACGCTGACACTCCATAATTTAGAAGCATTAACCCCAGAGGATGTTCAAAATAAGGAAGATTACGTCTCACTAATGCAAAAGAATATTGAAACATTAAGGCAGGTATTACAATAAAAAGACTTGAAAAGCAAAAAAAATGCGATCTAAAAGCGGATCGCATTTTTTTATGGAAATTAAAGTATACTCTGATTATTCTGGCTTGTTATTAGCAGCTGGATCTGGTGTGAAGTCAGGTTCAAAACCTTTATATTTAACCATGTTCATCATACCGGCTGAGGCATGGTGTAAATCATGACAGTGGAACATCCAATTACCAGGATTGTCTGCTTTAAAGGCAACCACATATTCATCACCAGGTTTTAAATTAACGGTGTCTTTATAGATGGGTGAACCTTCAACTGGCTTCCCATTTTCACTTAAAATTTGGAAGAAGTGACCATGCAAATGCATGGGGTGATCATCAGATTCAGAATTATTTACCAATTTCACTTTGACGAGATCATCCTCACTAACCTCCAAGTTTTCTGAAGCAGGAAACGTCTTTCCATTGATTGTATAGGCCATTTTATTATCTTTCATTTGCGTATTCAAATCCATCGTATATTCTACATCATATTTTTGGTCCAAAGTAAATTCAGTTTCTGTTCTTTCTCCATAGGCAGTGAAATTGAAGACAGGAAGTTCTTCTTTTTCATTCGGCTTATCGTTTGATTCGTTGCTTCCATCGTATTGAATGACTGTTTTCATACCAGTCGTACCATCCATCTCTCCATGACACTCTAGGTACCATTGACCCGGATTGTCAGCAACAAACTCAATGTCATAACGTTCCCCTGGTGCGATAGGGAGTAATTGATCCTTTATTTCTTGAGGCTCATTTAATTCTTGGCCATCTATGGCAACCACTTTGAAGTTATGTCCATGTAAATGAATTTTATGAGACATATATCCGATATTAGCTAATCGTAATCGAACTTTCTCACCCTCTTTTACGGTTAGAGGCTTAACATCCTTTCCGCTTTTACCATTGATGGTGAAGATGTCATAATTGCTCATATCGTGTGCCATACTTTCGCCATCTTCAGTTCCTTTATCCTGGTCCTTATCTGATTCAGAATCGCTATCTTCCATCCCGCTCATGTTTGAATGATCCATACCTTCCATATCGTCCATGCCTTCCATATCCATTCCCTCTTCAGGGTTACTCATCCACTCATCCAGCATAAGGGAATAATCACGATCATAAGATACATCTTTCGGTTCAATAATTAATGAGCCGTAAAGTCCTTTATCCACTTGATTAACTCCGTCCTGGTGAGTGTGATACATATAGGTACCTGGAACTGAAGCATTAAATTTATATGTGAAGGACTCACCAGGCTGAACAGCATTCTGGGTTACTCCTGGAATACCATCCATATTATTAGGAAGAGGAATTCCGTGCCAGTGAATGCTGACAGGGTCGGGAAGCTCATTTTTTAAGTTTATTTTTAGGTCTTCGCCCTCTTTTACCCGAATTTGGGAACCTGGGACTGAACCATTAAATGTCCAAGCAGTAACATTTACTGTTTCATTTAATTGGTGATTTGCTTCTTTTGCAACGATGTTGAATGTTTTACCGGTTAGAATCTCTGTATTTGATGTTTCAGGAAGTTTTTTATCTTTTTGTTCCTTGTTTGTATCTTTCTCTTCCATGTTGCTATGATCCATGTTGCCCATATTTCCAGCTGATGAGCATGCGGTTAAAAGTAATATAACAAAAGTAAGAAATCCAATGATTTTTATGTTCATTTTATATACCTCCTCCATTCATTTTTAATCTTATAATATAAACTTGCAGAAACTATGAATTTAGTTTGTAGGATTTAAGGATTTTACAAATTGTTTTAGGAAAAACAAATAATAAATGGTCACACTAAATAACAACAGATTCCTTACGGTAAAGTTGATAAGGAAATTGACACTTTTGAACTTATAGCTATACTCTTTCCTTAGGCGAACATTTAATGGTAACTGCATAAACTAGCTGTAAAACAATTGGGGAATAAAGACGAAAAAGGGGCTACTTAGCCTCGGGGTTTAAAAATTTTATTTCTGAAATTTAGTTGGAAAGAGCTGAACTTAAGTGGTTGATTTTTTCTCAACTTTAAATCCGGTGACCCAGGCATTAATTGGAACCCTATTTACATGGGGCATGACGGCACTTGGTGCTGCTTTAGTATTCACGACAAAAACAATGAACCTTAAGCTATTTGATGGGATGTTAGGTTTCGCTGGTGGTGTTATGATTGCAGCAAGCTTTTGGTCGTTACTATCACCGGCCCTTTCAATGGCAGAGAGTGGTCCTTTACCAGTGTGGTTACCTGCTGCAATAGGATTTTTAATGGGTGGCGTATTTCTATGGGGAGTGGATAAAATTGTTCCTCACTTGCATCCTAATTCATCATTGGAAGATGCAGAGGGATTACATCCCAAGAGAAAGCGACGGAGCACTCTACTTGTGTTGGCCATTACATTACACAACATACCAGAAGGTCTTGCGGTGGGGGTTGCATTCGGAGCTGTAGCAGCAGGCTTTCCGTCTGCTTCTTTGTCTGGTGCCATTGCTTTAGCGATTGGGATAGGTATTCAAAATTTTCCAGAAGGTGTTGCTGTTTCAATGCCTTTGCGAAGAGAGGGAATGTCTCGTCGAAAAAGCTTTTTATATGGGCAGTTCTCGGGAATGGTTGAACCTATTGCCGCTGTGATTGGAGTTTTAGCAGTTACTCTAATTGAACCACTTCTCCCTTTTGCACTAAGTTTTGCGGCTGGAGCCATGATTTTTGTAGTCGTTGAAGAGGTTATTCCTGGCTCCCAAGAGAACGGAAATAAAGATTTCGCATCTATGTGCTTAATGATAGGGTTTACAATAATGATGATATTGGATGTAGCCCTTGGGTAAATGAAACAATCGATCGGTAATTCCTGTCAAGAGATAGCCCATAGTTAAAAAACAGGGTTTATTAAGTTATACACAAAGGTTAAAGTAGAAGTAATACCATTTAAATAAATGGGTATTGGGATTATCCCTGCTCGACGTGACCAATACACCCTATTATCCAATTTTGTGAGTTAACAAATTATTCGGAAAAAAGCCGCATTTCATTAGAAATGCGTCTTTTTATTTTAGGCTAACACTATTCAGGTAAGCAGGTTATCCCAGACTAATACAATTACCTGAAAGGAAAAGGATAATCAGCATGATCAATCTTTTTAACTTTAAATATTCTCGATTGTGGAGGAACAACCAATGTTTTTCCTACTTAGCTTTATAAATTGTTCCATACAAAAATGAATTATTCACACAGGTAATTATGGCTTACTTTAGTTTTTTTCATAAATTCTGCAAATTTAACGTGTAAAATAACCTCAAGAATTAATAATAAGAAATGGGGGATGTAAGATGGGTTGCTGCAGCAAACGAAAAACCAGGAAAAAGGAAAGGATTCCACCTGTGTTTTTTTTTATTATATGGTCCGTATTTATTATTTTGATAGCCTACTTTACTAATGCAATTTAGAATGTTTCTGACACTGTCAAGGAGAGTCCAGGATGGACAATAAAAAAATTCTTATCTTTTTAGCTATGAGATCTGGAGGTAGTATTGTGAAGAAATTACTAAGCGGTATATTATTATTTGCTTTATTATGGACTTTTGTCACTACAATTAATAAGGAAAATAGCCTAACCACTTCCGCAGAAAATTTAAATAAGATGGAAGAGGCTCCCCAAGTAAATTTCAAGAGGCCTAGTTTTACACTAAAGGCGTTAGATGGAAATAAATACTCAACGTCTGATGTATCAAAACCTTTAGTGATTAATTTTTGGGCCTCATGGTGTGGCCCATGTAAAATAGAAGCGCCGGAGTTAGTAAAATTAAACGAAAGATACGGGGAAAAGGTACAAATGTATGCTGTTAACATCACATCAGGTGACTCTATAGATGGTGCTCGGACTTTTGCTGAATCCTATGGATTTAAATTTCCAGTCTTACTTGATGTTGATGATGCCGTGTCTAAAAAGTATCATATCCAAGCTATTCCAACTACCTTTTTTATCAATAAAGATGGAATTATTGTTGATCAAATTATGGGTTTTGCTGGAGAAAAAATATTTGAGGAAAAATTTCAAAGATTAGTCGAAAATGAGGTTAAATAAATGGATGACGTCATAAATGTAGGGCCCTTTCTATTGCAATATAAACTGCTTATAATCATCGTTAGCGGAATAGTCGGTTATCTTATAATAGACTTTCGATTTAGGTACTTAAAAAATCCCTTTAGGAAACAAGTGACAGACATATTTTCTGGGGCAGCATTTTTACTTTTATTCACTTGGAAATTTGGTCCTGTTCTCTTCCATCCAACAGAAGTATTTCAAAACCCATCTCTAATTTTGTATACAAATGGCAACGATAAGTCATTTATATTAGGTGGTATATTAACAATTCTGTACTTATACATCAAGTCGAGAAAAATGATGATTGCATTAATGGAGCTTTTTGATCAATTACTTATCGGTATTTTATCCTCTTTATTTCTATACAATCTTTTCAATCCCATCTATGGATACTCAACGAATCTTCCTTGGGGGGTATCTATGGCTGATTCATCCATTAAATATCATCCCATAAATCTGTATTTCGCAATTGTATTTGGGATATTCTTATTTATTGCTTTTAAAACGGATCTTAAAAAAAGTCATGGGGAGCTTTCTAGGAAAATGGCCATTATTCTTGGGGTTTGTGGAATGTTTTTTTCTTTCCTTTCTCCTCAAGAAATTATAAGTTTACAATTATCCTTATTGCAATGGATATCCATACTATTAATAATCGTAGGTATTGTTAATAAGACAGAAAAAGAAATAGTACTTACAATCTCAGAGGATAAAGCACCCTGAAAAAATAAACTTGAATATTATTCGTATAGTTTATGCTTATCTAACTTTATCGTTGACCAATGACCCTTATGTCTTTATAAGGGTTTTTTGTTTGTAAAATGAACTGGGGAAATTAATGAAGGACTAATAAAGATATAAACTTCATAAATTCTGCACATCTAAGCATTATAATAAATTATTAATCCAAATGAGGAAATAAATACAAGAAAGGGGATCAATCATCTCATGACAGATGTGAATATATTTTTAGCGTTCGGTGCAGGATTTTTATCTTTCATTTCTCCTTGTTGCCTGCCCCTATATCCTGCATTTTTATCCTATATAACAGGAGTTTCTATGGATGAATTAAAGGGGAATAATGGAATCATGCAAAAGAGGGCAATTTTGCACACAATGTTTTTCCTTTTAGGATTTTCCGTAATCTTTCTAGCCTTAGGTTTATCTACCTCGCTTATAGGTAACCTTTTCCTTGAGTATCAAGATATTATCCGTCAATTAGGGGCCATCATTATTGTTTTCTTTGGACTAGTTGCGTGCGGTTTATTTCAACCTAAATTCTTAATGAAAGAGAAAAAGGTGAATTTTAAAAGTAAACCTACAGGTTTTTTTGGGTCCGGTCTTGTTGGTATGGGATTTGCCGCAGGATGGACACCCTGTACGGGTCCCATTCTAGCTGCTGTAATCGCAATGGGTGTTTCAAATCCAAATGCCAGTCTATTATATATGCTAATGTATACGTTAGGTTTTTCCATCCCATTTTTTATAATGGCTTTTTTTATAGGTAATTTAAAATGGATAAAAAAATACAATGTAAAGTTTATAAAGTTTGGTGGATACCTAATGATTTTTATGGGAATCTTTTTATATTTCGATTGGATGACTAAAATCATATCTTTTCTCACTGTCTACATATTTAGAGGTTTTACTGGATTCTAATATATCTAGTTTAATAGTTTGAATATATCGTAGCTTGTTATTGTCAATGATTATAGCGAGGTGATTTTTATGAAAATAAATTTAGTTACTTTACTATTTATCTTTAGTTTATTGATCTTATCAAGAAGTGCACATGGTCAGAATTTTAATTTATATAATAATGTAAATGATTTTTTAAAAGTGGCGAGTGAAAATCAAATAGAAATTAGGGAGTGGCGTGTTGTCTACGGGTCAATAATGGAAAATGTAGAGCAGGCTGATTTAAACAAGATGGTAACTACATTAATAAGGGATCAATCATTCTCCTGGTCGGAAGAAGGGAATGAAATCCACCATAAGACTATTACAGGTGTAAAAGGAAATGATCAAGAGGGAATTCAGATTACGATTTCCTTAATTAAGAATGGTGATTTATTTAATGTTAATCAAAGTTATCAAATTAAAGGGAAAAAATGGGTGAGTTTAAACAAAGGTAAGGCTTTCAATATACCGGCACAATTTAAAAAAGGTAATCCATATATTACTGTGGCTGGAAAAAAGGTTGGACAAGACATTAAGCAACTTGAAAGTAATATACTCGATTCCTTATCAGCTAGTTATGTGGAAGGGTTAAAAGAAAAAAATTTTATTTCCATTTCAGGACTCTCTAATAAATTTGATGACAACATTCAGACCAAAACTGGAGAGGTATTTAATGTTCAAATCGGTTTGAGAAAATCTGAAAATAAAGAGATTCAGATTACAATGGGTACACCAATAATAACGACTGAATATTAGGATTTAATGTTCTACAGGCTTGTCAATATTTTGGCAAGTTTTTTTGTCCCGCTTAGAATCATTCATAAAGTTTATTTGAGTTTAACTAAGTCTATTGCATAAAACGTCTATTAATGTTTAATAGTTCGTTAATAATAATGAAGTTTGCCGTATGATTTATAGGAATTCATAAATTCTGCAAAATTATTCTGTATACTAATAAAAATAAAAAAATCAGAATACAGGGGGACATACATTGAAAAACGAAAAACTGCCTCTTGACCCAATCGCATTAAGTTTGGGACCTATAGAGATTTACTGGTATGGACTAATTATCGCGGCAGCAGTTCTAATTGGCTTATTGCTGGCAATTAAAGAATCTGAAAAAAGAGGTCTTAATAAGGAAATATTTATGGACTTAATTCTTTACGCGGTCCCTATATCAATCGTTTCCGCTCGAATCTATTATGTCCTGTTTGAATGGTCTTATTATTCGAAGAATCCAGAACAGATTATTCAAATATGGAATGGCGGGATTGCTATTCATGGCGCCCTAATTGGAGCAGTATTAACAACATACTTTTTTTCAAGGGCAAAAAAGGTTTCTTTTTGGAAGATTGTTGATATAGCTGCACCTAGTCTTATCCTTAGCCAGGCGATCGGCCGATGGGGAAACTTTATGAATCAAGAGGCATTCGGAGGGAATGTAAGCAGAGGATCCTTAGAGAACTTTATGCTTCCGGATTTTATCATTAATCAAATGTATATAGATGGTGTCTATCATCATCCTACCTTTTTATATGAGTCACTATGGGATGTTGCAGGGTTTCTATTCTTACTTTTCTTAAGACGAACCCATATCCGTCATGGGGAAATATTTTTGTCTTATTTAATTTGGTATTCATTTGGAAGGTTTTTTATAGAAGGAATGCGTACAGACTCGCTTATGCTATTTGATGTAATCAGAATGGCACAACTCATGTCACTGGTACTAATTTTAGGTTCCGTTATCATTATGATAATTCGAAGGAGAAGGGGCTATGCCGCTAAAGAATATCAGGATTCCTGAATAGGAAACGATATAAAAGTGTAGAATTAATTGGCCTTGTCAAAGGGGAATATGTTTAAGCGAATTTAGATAAGTACATTAGAGAAGAGGCAGGATTTACGAATCTGCCTCTTTTTTAAATAAATAAAAAGCTTAAACGCCGGAACGCTTCCTCTTTATCAACCAATTAATCACCAAAATCAACAATGAAACTATAAATAAGGCAACTTTCCCTTCAGTTTCCCAGGATAACACTTCATTAACGGAGTATCCTTCTATTAGCATTGCCGGAATTTTTCCTATAGCACTAGCTAATGTAAAGTGAAGTATATTGATTTTACTTAAGGCTGCTCCGAGGTTGATCAATCCGGATGGCATAAAAGGTAAAAGCCGAAGAGATACAATTAATATAGCTGCCTCTTTCCCTTTTGACCTCATAAGTTTATTAAGATATTTTGAATTTGGAGGAACAGGATGTTTCACATATTGAATCCCTTTTCTATATAAGAGAAAACTTATGCCAGCACCCAAGCACTCACCAATATAGGAAATAAAAATCCCTTTTTCATATCCATAAAAAGTAATATTACTTGCTGTTAAAAAAAAACTGGGTATTACTCCGAATATACTTATAACAATATTCAGGAGAATACTCACCATAATAGAAAAAGATCCCGAAAGTGAAAACCAATATAAAACTAATTCATCCATGTTTGTACCCTTCCTAGTCATATTACATTTTATAACCCTAGACCAGTTAATCGAGACATTTTATTACAAATTGTGTACAGTACAGGGGCCAGTTGAAAGCATTGATAAAATTCTTTAGATCTTATTGGATGATTGAATAAATCCATCCCTGTACTTTTATTAGATACCTTAAAAAGAAATCATAAGTAATAAATGTGAAGAAAGTTTGCAGGCTTTATCAAGATTGTAAGGATTTTTACAATTCCTACAATAGTCTAAGCTATATCTGTATTTTATTAGTCTTTTTTTTTGTGGGTTTCAATAGGTATGTACAAACATACTTTTTAGGGAGGAATCCTCTTGTCTAATTCCCTGCTTTGGATATTAATCGTTTCAATAGGATTGTTGGTAGGCATCTTCATATTGTGTGCCATGTTGTACAAACAGATAAGACTTATGTCGGGTATGATGGTCTCTATGGCTACAGGAATGGTTAGTGGAATCGTTGGTGGTACCATCATTGCCGTATATCTTTCAGGAGATTTATTTCAATCTACGGTATGGGGAGTTCTTGTAGGATTATTTATTGGATTTATAATGGGTCTGCCCTTTGGATTATTAGCTGTATCAGATGGTGTATTGTCGGGTCTTATGGGAGGAATGATGGGAGCCATGCTTGGGGAAATGATCCCCCCTGAAAATATTGAACAGCTATTGAAGATATTATTTATTCTTTTTATCGGTGTCCATCTACTTATGATTTATCTTCTTTTGTCTGAAATGAGAGAAAAACAAACCAACATGATGGTTAAGCTAGTGAAAAACCCTTTATTTTCTGGTGGATTTTTGTTCTGCTCGATATATTTATTAAACTTTACAGGACCAATTATGGCAAAGGACATTGGAAACGAGCAGCATCAACACAACCAGGAAACTATACCAAAAGAAAACATGAGTAGCTCCTATGCCTTAGAGGTCAAGGCTCTCGATTTTAGTTATGAGCCACGAAATATATCCATTAACCAAGGGGAAGAGTACGAAATCACATTAAAAAATGTCGGAAAAGACGAGCATGATATAAGTATAGTTAGCCGTGATGGGTTTAATAAAAATAATGCAGAAGATTTTCATGAAGAAGGTAACTTTCATGTACATGCTAAAGCAGGAGAGTCTGCATCTGCAAAAATTGGCTCTTTGCCTGCGGGAAACTATATATTTTATTGTACGATTCCGGGTCATAAGGAAGCGGGAATGATTGGGGAAATTACTGTAATGTAACTAAACTAAAGGCTTCTTCTTTGAGGAGTAAAGTATATATTTATCTCATTTCAATTATGCATGCTTTTGTGAAAAAAGGAGTGGATTAAAAAGTACAAGGATAAATTTTCTCCCCGAAAAAATAACTGTTGCACTTCCATTAAGAATATTAAGATTTTATTTTTATAATGATTCTCCATAATTTCTACATATTTAAAAACTAAGATAAGGGGGATTATTTGAAAATAAGGAGTCAAACCAACCTATGATGTTAAAAAAATTGATAAAAGATGCCAGTATACAGAATTTATCAGAAATGAATGTTCCAGATATATCGATTTTAGGTCTTACGGATAATTCGAGAGATATCCAAAATGGATATCTCTTTGTGGCTGTAAGAGGGTATAGTGTTGACGGTCATGATTATATAAAGGATGCCGTGCGACTTGGTGCTTCAGCGGTGATTGGAGAGCTCGATATTGGAGACTTGGAGGTTCCTTACTTACAAGTGAAAAACAGCCGAAAAGCATTAGGGAAGATTGCGAAGAATTTTTATGGAGATCCAAGTAAGCAGAAAATCATGATTGGAATTACCGGAACCAACGGAAAAACAACGACAAGTTATATGCTGCATAAAATTATAAAAGAAAGTGGGATGGCGTGCTCCGTCATAGGGACGATTCAACATATTATTAATGAAAAAACAATTGATTCACATAATACCACACCAAGTGCGATTGAACTAAACGCCTTACTCGCTTCCAGCAAGGACAAGGTAGTCATAATGGAAGTGTCTTCACATGCATTAGTTCAATACCGTTTAGAGGGAATTGAATTTGATTATGGCATTTTCACCAACCTCTATCATGACCACCTCGATTATCACGGAACCATGGAAGAGTATTTTCAGGCAAAGGCACTACTATTTGAAAAGTTAAAGCCGAATGGAATGGCCATCGTTAATGGAGATAATTTTTGGGGTGAAAAGCTGCATGAGTACCTGAAAAAGCGGAAAGTGAATACGTATGTCATTGGTGAATCCAAGTGCTGTGATCTATCAATCCATGATTATGATACGGCAACTAAGCCTTTTGTTTTACTGAATGATGGGAACGAGATCGTAAGAATTAATTTGCCAATGCCTGGACTGCATAATTTATATAATGCAGCAATAGCCTACGCAGTTGCTCGGAAGATGACGGTTGGAAAAGAGGATATTCTCCTAGCTCTTAAGAAATTCCCTGGTGTTCCAGGAAGATTTGAAGTGTATAAGGACGAAGATAGCCCAACGATTGTCATTGATTATGCCCATACGGCAGACGCAATTTTTCACTGCCTGCAAACAGCTAAGGAATTAGGTGTTGAGCGGATTTTTCATATATTTGGCTTTAGAGGTGGCCGTGACAAAAAAAAGAGAGCTGAAATGGTCAAGGTTTCCTCAGAACTGAGCGATGTATCAATCTTAACTCTCGATGATTTAAATACAGAGGACTATCACGAAATGAAAGCTACTTTAATCGATCTATATCACAAATATAATGCTGAGAATGGTCTGGTAATTCCGGATAGAACATTGGCTATACAGACTGTCCTAAAGATGGCTAAAAAAGGTGATTGGGTAATCGTTACGGGAAAAGGTCATGAAAGTTATAAACAAGACTTTTCATTGCCAACTACTTCCGATAAAGAAACAATCCAATATTTATTAGATAAAAAACACGGGACGATTTAGTTTAGTAGGCACAATCTTTTCGTATTTAAGGAGGGAAATAGAAAACCCATTTCCAATTAGAGTGATGGAAATGGGTTTTTCTGGTGTCACATGTACACTATTATTGTTCAACCTTCATTAAGCGGACATTTTACGGCAAGCTTCTGCACATTTGAAGCATACTTCCGCACATTTTTGACAATGTTCATGATCGTGTTTTTTGCATTCGTTTCCACATGCTTCACAAATGTCTGCACAAAGTTGACAAATCTGATGGGCAAAGGGACTTTTGGATTGCATGGCTTTAGCTGCAAATGCACAGATATCCGCACATTCCCTGTCTATCCTTATACAAGTAGCCATCATTTTAAGATCTTCTTCCTTTAAGCATGCATCATAACATGTGTTACAGGCCTCCATGCATTCCAGACACGCTCTAATACATTCCTCATAAGTGGTATTCATAAATAAAACCTCCTAAGAATTTTGTTGTTTAACACTCATATTCTACCCAGCTCAACTATTATTTAACGAAATATCAAAAACTCCTTAAAAACTGCACAATTTTTTGATATTTTTTCATTATGATGGTGATAGTAATTCGAAAAAGCGGTGATTAATTTGAATAAAATATCCTTGAAATTCGGGGTCTGGTTTTTAGGTGCCATGCTTATTCTTGAAATATTTTTGTTCTTTTTTCTCCATACAAGCATTGTAGATTCCAGAATAGAAGAAGAATTAGCTGCACTTCAGGCAAGAGGCAATAGTCATCGGGACGTGCTTGAAAATTCCTATAATGAGGAAACATTACATCATATTGCTGTAATGGAAGCAAACGCTGATACAGAGGTCATTATCACGGGATTAAATCAGAACATTATTATTTCATCCTCGAAATTAGATAATGAAGAGCAAAAGATTATTGCCAAAGAAATAGGGAAAATACCCCGTGATGGAGAAACGCTGGAAAATAGGTGGAAAAGTGAAAAGTATATTTCAACGGTAACTCCTTTTAAAATTAACCAAAATCAAAAAGGGTATGTTTACATGTTCCGGAGTACGGATCAGATTCAAAGTTTAATTTCACGACTGAACCATCATTTTATTGCAGGTGCCATCATGATTCTTTCTTTAATGATCATCACCATCCTATTTTTATCCAAAGCTTTGACTAGACCCCTGATCAGGATGAAGCGGGCTACTGAGAAACTTAGCACGGGTGACTTCTCTGTCAATCTCCCTGACATGGGTAATGATGAGTTGGGAGAGCTATCCAAATCTATAAAAATCCTTGCTGAGGATTTAAAACACCTAAAGGGGGAAAGAAGTGAGTTTTTGGCAAGCATTTCTCATGAGTTAAGAACACCTCTTACCTATATTAAGGGATATGCAGACGTATCAAGGAGAAAAGATATAGACGAATCCATCCGCGATCAGTATCTGAGTATTATTTTTGAGGAAACAAAAAAATTGTCTGATATGATAAAAGATTTATTTGATTTGGCTAAGTTAGACAAAAATACCTTTGTCATAAATCGTGTTGAAGTAGAGCTTTGTTCCTTTTTACATTCTATTTATGAGAAAATGCTACCTGCTTTCACGGAAAATGGAATGGAACTTATCGTTGAATGCAAGAAAAATGTAAATGTTTTTATAGACCCTATGAGATTTGAACAGGTAATGTTTAACTTATTAGATAATGCGATCAAATATTCCAATCCTAATACCAAAACAAGTATATCTGTAAAAAGTGAAAAGGAAATGGTAGTGCTAATTATAAAAGATGAAGGCCATGGGATTCCTAAAACGGACCTTCCTTATATCTTTGATCGTTTTTATCGAGTAGATAAGTCTCGATCTAGGGACACTGGAGGGTCAGGACTTGGACTATCCATCGTCAAAGAACTAATAGAAGCTCACGATGGTACGATAGAGATAAAAAGTGAACAAGGAAAAGGAACAGCCTTTTTTATTTCGTTAAAGGAGTTGCCGTAATGAAAACCTTATTGCTTGTAGATGATGAAGCAAGAATGCTCGATTTGTTGAATATATACTTATCTCCCGTCTATCACTGCATCATGGTGAAATCCGGACATGAAGCAGTTGTTCATATGAAAAATTCATATGCTGATTTAATCTTGTTGGATGTTATGATGCCGGAAATGGATGGTTGGAGTACTTGCGCTAAAATTCGTGAATTTTCTAAAGTACCCATTATTATGCTGACTGCTCGAAATGAAAAATCGGATGTGGTTAAAGGTTTCCAGTTAGGGGCAGACGATTATGTAACAAAACCATTTGATGAGGGGGAATTATTGGCTAGAATAGATGCACTTTTCAGAAGAATGGTTGATAATGACACGAAGGCAGTTCATTTCAAGGGATTAAAATGGGATGAGGAATCTCATGAATTGATGTATGAAGGACAGGAGATTCAACTCACTCCTAAGGAGTTTTCCTTACTGGGATTATTATTAAAAAACCCAAACAAAGTCTTTTCTCGTGCGCATTTACTGGAAAGTATTTGGGAGAATAAAGCTTTTACAGAGGATAGGACTATAGATTCCCATGTCCGTAATATCCGAGATAAATTAAGGCAGGCGAATTTTCCTATAGATCTATATCTCTCAACTGTTTGGGGAGTTGGATATAAGTGGGTGCCCAAGGAATAACGAAAATTTGTCATTAAAAAACATAAAAAAGGTACAAATAAGACAGGAGAGGATACCATTGAAACATTTAAAATGGGGCTTATTATCTTTTACATCTATAAACTTACTTCTAGCAGCCTGTTCAAATGATGAGCAAAAGGAGTATTTTATTAAAGCAGAGAATGAAACAATTGAACATATCCATGGTGCGGGATACTGGAGTAAAGAGGGAACCCCAGTTATAGCAACTCATGGAGGGCCATTTGAATATAGGGATGGGACCTGGTACAAAACATCACGTAACAATCACGATTACATGGGGTTCCAGACAATAAAAGACGGTTTCTATTCAAGTGGTCACCCTGAAGAGGGTTCTGATTTAAAAAATCCCTTAGGTCTTGTTAAAAGTACGGATAAAGGGGAAAGTCTGGAAAAGCTTGCTTTCTATGGAGAAACGGACTTTCATTACTTAGGGGCCAGTTATGAAAGCGGTACTGTTTATACATATAATGAAGCTCAAAATTCAAAAATGGGACAAGGCTTTTTTTATTCCAAAAATAAAGGGGAAGACTGGAAACAATTGGAGCTCAACGGTATGACTTCTACCTCTATTGGGGGCCTTGATATCCATCCATCAAAGGATAACATGATTGCCATTTATGGAGAGGAAGGAGTCTTTTTATCTAAAAACTATGGGAAGGACTTTTCCCTAATCCCGACAAAGTCGATGGTGACTTCTTTAACCTTTAAGGAAGATTCCATGGTCTATTCCATGCTTGAAAATGACAAAGTGAGCCTTCATGAAATCAGTTTGAAGGATCAAAAAAAGGATTCTTCACTAGTTGCCCCATCTTTGGATAAAGAAAACATACCGATTTACCTAGAGGTTAACCCATTGAAAGAAGGCGAAATGATGATGGTAACCTCAATGAATGATGTGTTTGTTAGCAAAAGGCAGGAAAAGAAGTGGAATAAAATCCTGTCAAAAGGGGAAATAAAGTAAGATACTCCGTTTATCTTTTTCATGAGCGTGCTCCACAATTTCTGCACATATTATTGGTATTATGATATTGTCTAAAGCCAAAGGAGGAATTTTAATGTTGAAAAAAAGAATGAAAATGTCTCTCATCTTATCGTTATTTGCAGCCCTCTTCTTAATACTGGGTGCCTGCGCCAATGCGAATGATGAAAAAACAGAAAACAATGATAGCGCTGAGAAAACAGAAGAAAAAGAGAACATGGAAGGCATGGATCATGGTAATATGGAACATTCTAGCTCAGAAGAAGTTCCTGAAGGTTTGAAAGAAGCAAAGAATCCAACCTATGAAGTTGGAAGTCAAGCCATTCTCGAAACAGATCACATGGAAGGTATGAAGGGTGCCAAAGCAACGATTGTGGGTGCCTATGATACGACGGTCTATGCTATTTCGTATACTCCGACAACTGGTGGAGAAAGAGTGGAAAATCATAAATGGGTTATCCAGGAAGAGATTAAAGATGCTGGTGACGAACCGTTAGAACCTGGAGCAGAAGTTACAGTAGATGCTGCTCATATGGAAGGGATGGATGGCGCGAAAGCTGAAATTGATTCAGCCGAAGAAACGACTGTGTATATGGTTGATTACACACCGACTACGGGCGGAGAGGAAGTTAAAAATCATAAATGGGTAACAGAGAGTGAATTATCACCGGAAAAATAAGGCTTGAAAAAATGAACTTATTTTAACCATAAATAGAGCTTTTCCCGTAAAGGGGTAAGCTCTATTTTCTTGTATTGGTAATAAGTTAGAAATATTAGGGTGACCACCGATGAGATAGACGCTATTCTCCCTTCTTTAACTATTTAGCCGGATTACTATGTGAATAATGATCCATTTTTTAAAGAAATAGTAACAAAATCTTTAAACTTTACATAGGGTAGGGGGGTATTGTAATTTAGAGTTATCGCAAGAATTTATCTTTTCCTTGTATACTGTAGTACCCAAATTTCCTTTAATAAAATGAATGATCGATGCAAAGACAGGCTTTTTATTCAGTGAGGGCATGTCCGAACAGGAGCCTTTAGATCAAGTACAAAAAGTAATTTCTATATATGAGAAAAACGGAAAAAAAAGAGAAGCCTTTCCTAAATTTATTAATAGGTTTGGAATAGATAATCTTAAGAAGCAAATAGTAAAAGTGTAGAAAACGAAGATTATAAAAAATTTTATTAACAGATTATTTATTTGTTGAATAGGGTAGAGGGGTATGGTATATTGTATTCAAGGAGGTCGAGATATGGATAAAGAGATGAAGGAAAATGTTTATCCGATTGAAGATGAATGCTGTGTATCCCCCTCTTCAGAAAGAAAAAGTCATCACTCGGAAGCAGTAAAAAAGAATTTAACTACCCGTCTTAATCGAATTGAAGGGCAAATCCGTGGTATAAAAGGTCTTATAGAGAAGGATACCTATTGCGATGACGTTATTACTCAAATTGCGGCCACTCAAAGTGCACTAAATGGCGTAGCAAAGATATTATTAGAAGGCCATATGAAAAATTGTGTAGTCGACCGACTTAATGAGGGAGATACAGAAGTTATTGATGAGGTATTAGTAACCATACAAAAACTAATGAAAAAATAAAGGAGAAGTGAATCAAATGGAAAACGTAACATTGAATGTAAGTGGAATGTCATGTGGTCATTGTGTGAATGCTGTTGAGGGAAATGTAGGAAAGCTTACCGGTGTAGAAAGTGTAAAAGTACATTTAGAAGCAGGAACAGTTGATGTCTCTTTTGATAGTGAAAAAGTTTCCCTCGAAAAAATAAAAGAAACAATCGATGACCAAGGCTACGATGTTAAATAAGTTGGAAGAGTGCTTTTTAGCACTCTTTTTTACAAAAAAATATACCCCCATATGGTATGGAGAGGTGAGTGCAAATGAGTAATGATATAAAGGAAAAAAGTATACAAATTACAGGAATGACTTGTGCCGCTTGTGCAACAAGAATTGAAAAAGGGTTAAAAAAAATGGAAGGTGTAGAAGAAGCCAATGTCAATTTAGCCCTTGAGAAGTCAGTCATTAAATATGACGCAGAAAAGGTGAACGCTCAGGATTTCGAAAAAAAAATTCGGGATTTGGGCTATGATGTAGTCAAAGAGAAAAAGGAGTTTGCCATTACAGGGATGACCTGTGCAGCGTGTGCAACAAGGATTGAAAAGGGTCTAAATAAAATGGATGGAATATCCAAGGCAAATGTGAACCTGGCGCTTGAAAATGCCACGGTTGAATATGATCCTTCCCAAACTTCCCCTATCGATATTATTCAACGAGTGGAAAAGTTGGGCTACGGGGCGATTATTAAGGATGATAATAAGGATTCTGTTGACTATCGTCAGAAAGAAATCCAAAAACAAAAAAGAAAATTTATTTTCTCCGTTATTTTGTCATTCCCGTTGTTATGGGCGATGGTAAGTCATTTTAGTTTTACGTCATTTATTTACCTGCCGGATTTTCTCATGAATCCATGGGTACAAATGGCGCTGGCAACACCCGTACAATTTATTATTGGTAAGCAATTCTATGTGGGTGCTTTCAAAGCGCTTAGGAATAAGAGTGCCAATATGGATGTATTGGTCGCTTTGGGGACATCGGCCGCTTATTTTTACAGTGTCTATCAGGCCTTTATTTCGATTGGGAATCATCATATGGCACAGCTATACTTTGAAACAAGTTCCATACTCATCACGCTTATTATCTTAGGTAAGCTTTTCGAGGCAAAAGCAAAAGGCCGATCTTCTGAAGCGATTAAGAAGCTCATGGGACTGCAAGCTAAAACAGCCTTGGTAATAAGGAATGGGGAAGAACTTGAAATACCACTTGAAGAAGTTATCGTAGGAGATATACTTTTGGTGAAGCCGGGTGAAAAAATACCGGTGGATGGAGAGGTAATTGAAGGGAATTCTGCTGTCGACGAATCCATGTTAACTGGTGAAAGCATTCCGGTGGATAAAAGTCTGGGAGATGCGGTTATAGGTTCAACCCTGAATAAAAATGGTTTTATAAAAATGAAAGCCACTAAAATTGGCAGAGACACGGCTCTTTCCCAAATCATTAAAGTTGTGGAAGATGCCCAAGGCTCCAAGGCCCCTATACAAAGGCTTGCGGACCAAATTTCTGGAGTTTTCGTACCGATTGTCGTCGGCATTGCCTTTTTGACATTTCTTGTTTGGCTCATTTGGGTCAACCCTGGAGAGTTTACACCAGCTCTCGAAGCTTTGATTGCAGTTCTTGTCATAGCTTGTCCGTGTGCCTTAGGACTTGCAACTCCGACTTCGATTATGGCTGGTTCAGGACGGGCCGCAGAATTCGGTATTCTATTTAAAGGTGGGGAACACCTTGAAACTACCCACCATATTAATACTGTCATCCTAGATAAGACAGGAACAGTTACAAATGGTAAACCAGAATTGACAGATGTTATTGTGGATAATGGAATAAATGAAGAGGAATTCCTATCCTTAATAGGGGCAGCTGAAAAACAATCTGAACACCCACTTGCCGAGGCTATTGTTCAAGGAATACAAGAGAGGGGTATATCACTTAGCCTCGTTCAGGAATTTGAGGCGATTCCAGGGTATGGGGTTAAAACGAGAGTCAATCAAAAAGAGATCTTGGTAGGGACTCGAAAACTTATGAAGCAATATAACGTTGATGTGTCAAAGGTCTTAACTGATATGGAAGACTTAGAAGCAAATGGGAAGACTGCAATGCTAGCCAGCATTGATGGGAAATATGCTGGTCTGATTGCAGTTGCCGATACGATTAAAGACACCTCTAAAAAAGCCATAGCACGATTAAAAGAGATGGACATTGATGTCATTATGATTACTGGTGATAACGAGCGTACTGCAATGGCAATAGGCAAACAGGTAGGTATCGATCATGTCATAGCTGAAGTACTTCCGGAAGGAAAAGCGGAGGAAGTGAAAAAGCTTCAGGCTACAGGCAAAAAGGTCGCAATGGTTGGAGATGGAATTAATGATGCCCCTGCTCTTGCTCTAGCCGATATCGGAATGGCGATTGGTACAGGCACGGACGTGGCCATGGAAGCTGCTGATATTACCTTGATTCGTGGAGATTTGAACAGTATAGCGGACGCTATACTAATGAGCCGGAAAACGATGAGGAATATTAGACAAAATCTGTTTTGGGCCTTTGCCTATAACACATTAGGAATTCCAATAGCAGCGATTGGGCTACTTGCCCCTTGGCTAGCAGGTGCCGCAATGGCATTCAGTTCTGTGTCGGTCATATTAAATGCTCTTCGTTTGCAAAGAGTTAAGCTATAAAGCTTGGAGAGACATTGGTGATTGTACCAGTGTCTCTTTTTAAGTGGCTGTTTTCTTAAAGATTGTTGCTATTAGTGATAAATCTACTCATTCAAAGGAGTTCCTATTAATAGTGGTAAAATTACAATATATTCATTAATAAAATCTTTAAAGGGGAAATTTCTATGTCGCTTATTGCAATGATTATCATTATTGGCTGTATTTTTGGAGGAATTCGTTTTTGGAAGAGAAAACGGATATTATCGATAATTTTGTTAAGTCCCTTGCTAATAGTTTTTACTTTTTTCGGATATTTCGTTTATCAAACGTCGTATCATACAACACCTGATTCTTTAGAACTTTCTGTTCATAAAGAAAATGAAACATACCTTGTGGAGGGAAGGTGGAAAGAAAGTTTAGATGCGTATAGATTTCCTTCGGATTTTCTTGTGTTCTATGTTCCTGAAAATGAAAAAGTCTCCAACGTAAAACGAAATAGGGTAAAAGACTACAAAGATATGGATTGGAAATTTTTAAGGGGAGAAGTACGAGATTGGGCTGGAAAAGAATCTCATCCTCAATTAGAACCGCAAATTTTTGATTTACATACAGATAATCAATTTAAATTCACATTCTTTCTCCCAGCGACCGTAAAACCAAGTGATGTAAAATTATATTATGTACATACAAGAGAAGAGCCAATGGAGGCATTGGAGTTTTGGTTTAAGAACATTGAATTGAAGTAGTAAAACCTCCTGCATAGAGGGCTTTTTTATGCACTTATTAACATCTTAATAGAAGTATGGGTAGCTTTTTGACAAGATGGAATAAGCATTTGTTTAACTCGTTCTTCAAATGCTATCTTCCTTCCTAATTCGAGCAAGCGGACCCAGTAGAGGTAGGAAGCTTCCTTGGTAATATTTAATAAGGAAAATATTTAATCAATAGATTTTGAGTAGAGGAAGAACCGTAAAAGAACTTACTAAATCTCCATATTTTCTGCATGAATTTTTTATATAATCGAAAGGGTAACTTTATTTTAAGGAGTCACTTGTAAATGAATTATAGGGATACTATAATGCGTCCTTTTAGAATGATGTTAAAAAGAAGGGGCCATGACCTATGATTTATTCCATATCTGCTAAAAAACGCAATATTCATTTGGAGGGTCATTAGAATGAAAAGAAATGTATTAGTTGTTGATGATGAATGGAATATGTTAAATCTAATAAAGATACATTTATCTAATAACTATAATATTGTCGTTTCGGACAATGGGCATGAGGCATTGAAATGCCTAAATAAGCAATCATTTGATTTAATTATCTTAGATATTATGATGCCGTATATCAGTGGTTGGGAAATGTGTGAAATTATTAGAGAAAAATATAATATACCGATTTTAATGCTAACAGCAAGGAATGAATTGAAAGATAAAGTTCGTGGATTAGAGATAGGGGCCGATGATTATCTAGTTAAACCTTTTGCATTTGAGGAATTGGCAGCCCGTGTTCATGCATTAATACGAAGGTCGATAGTAAAACAAACCATTGAGCCAAATGAGCAAGTAATAATTTCAAGTGGTTTAGAAATCCATTATGAAAGCAGGAGAGTTAAAATAGAGGGTGATATAGTGGAATTCACTCCAAAGGAGTTTGATTTGTTGTGGCTATTGGCTAGTAATTCGACTCAAATTTTTACTCGTGAATTATTGCTTGATAAAATATGGGGAATACATGATGAGCGTGAATTTCGAACAGTGGATACTCACATTAAGAACATAAGAGTGAAGTTAAGGGATACTCAGTGCAAATCTAACCCAATAAAGACAGTTTGGGGAATCGGCTATAAATTTGAGGATATGGGCAAGCCATGAAAAAAATCAAAATTAATAGTATAGGTAGTAAGTTAGGCATCACTATAATGATATTATTTATGTGTATTTTAGTGCCTTTAGGTTATGTAATAGATAGAATATTTTTCGGTTTTTATTATGGTCAAACTCATGAATATATTGATGAAGTTTCTTTAGACATCATAAACTCCATATCATATCTCGATGATCAAAATGAATTGGGACTATACGAAAAAATGGCGAATCATACAAAAACTGAATTAGTGATCGTTGATAAAGCTGGTAAGGTACTTACAACTTCTAATCTTTATGAAAATGGGACGCGTTTTAACCCTGACTTGTTGTCTAAAATTAAAAAAACGAATAAAATTCATCAGGATTATGTGGATCCCCATACTAAAAATTATTATTTTTTATCAGGACGTCCAATTATAATTAATGAAAATTTTGAAGGGGGAGTTTTTGTATTCTCCTCATTAGATTCCATTCATGATTCGATTCATAAATTAAGGACTTACCTTGTTATTGCCATTTTAGGTGCATTACTGCTTGCTGCAGGTTTTACTTTCTTTGTATCCAAGAAGCTATCAAAGCCTCTTATTGATATGGAAAAGATAACAAGAAGGATCTCAAAAGGCGATCTTAATATAAATATCAAAAAAACGTCTAACGATGAAATTGGATCACTCGCTCAAGCCATTAATGACCTTGCCATAGAACTAAAGGAATATCGGACGAATAGAAGTGAATTTTTAGCGAATATCTCTCATGAGCTTAGAACCCCTATATCTTATTTATCTGGATATGCGTCAGTGATAAGAAAAAATCTATACAATAATGAACAGGAAAAGGAAGAGTACCTAGCTATTATAGAGAATGAAGCCTCGAGATTGACGCTTCTTATTAATGATTTGTTTGAACTGTCAAAAATGGAAGAAAACAAGATTGAATTATACAAAGAATGGATTGATGTCGAGGAATTAATTGAGGGGGTCCTGAACAGGTCCAAACTGAGCGCAAATAAGAAAAATGTTACTTTGAAATATGAACCCGGTAAACATTTGAAAATGATTTTATCTGATGGGATGAGATTAGAACAAATTTTAACTAACCTTATCGAAAATTCTATAAGATACACAAATCATGGGGGAATTGTTATTACTTCCCGAGCAAATAAGGATTTCGTCATTATCACTATCAAAGACTCAGGAATAGGGATACCTCCAAATGATTTGCCCTTTATTTTCGAACGGTTTTATCGAGTAGAAAAATCGCGATCTAGGCAAATGGGAGGTACTGGTCTTGGACTCGCTATCGTTAGGGAGTTGGTCAACGTATTGGGAGGGACGATTGAAGTTAACAGTACAGTTGGACAAGGGACTGAATTTATCATTACCCTTCCAATTGAAGTATAGAAGTAAGTGTATGGCTAAACTAATTGTTTAGTCTTTTTTTATTATGCTTTGTTAAATGGATCGCTAAAAAAAAGTTATTGAAATCAGATTTTATCCAATTTTCTTGAAGGGGGTACGATGATATTTTTTTTGGAATTTTCATTTCACAGGTTTGCTATACCTTTAAGCACAAAAAAAAGAGGAATCAACCAGCGATTCCACTTTTCATCTAAACACTCGTTATTTAATCATATTTTACATTTCATAACAGACTCTATGCTCAATTATTAGCTGAAAGTTCACTTTCTATAATCCATTTATGATTTTTTACTTGGTCCTCCAGTAGTCTAAGTGTAGGTAACTGCATATGCTGTTGTATCGTAGGCACCCACAATAAGTAATGATCAGTTCGTTGCTAATTGCTCAATCTTTTGTCTGGATAGGTCAAAGTCATATAAATGTTCAACATAAATTTGATGCCATACCATAAAGATTAAAATGGTCCATAATTTTCGGCTATTGTCCATTTTGTCTTGAACATGATCGTCCAATAGTTTTAGGATTTCCTGTTTGTTAAAAATATAGTCAGTAGGGCTATTATGAATTAATTGCATGGCCCAATCATAAAGTTCTGCTTTCAACCAATGGCGGATGGGGACAGGGAAACCTAGTTTCTTTCTGCTCCATACATGCTCTGGAACTATTCCTTCTGCAGCTTTACGGAGGATATATTTAGTCGTGCCATTCCGTACTTTTTGATTGCTGGAAACTTTTGATGCGATATTAAAGACATGTTTGTCCAAAAAGGGAACTCTCACTTCTAGGGAGTTTGCCATGGACATTTTATCGGCTTTTAGTAAAATGTCTCCCTTTAGCCATGTATGAATATCAATGTTTTGCATTTTTGTAATGGCATCATAATCTAAAGAACTAGAATAAATGGAACCCGTCACTTTTTCATTCTCCAAATTGTTTAGATAATTCACAAGCAAAAGTTTTTTCTCTTTTTCATCGAACATATTTGCGTTTCCGATATACCGTTCTTCTAAGGGTGTAACCCCTCGTTCTATAAAGCTCTTTCCTTTTACTCCCTCTGGAAGTGCTGAGGAGAGGGCTTTTAAAACATGTTTTACTGGAGACGGAATATAGGAAAACATGCGAAGGGATTGAGGTTCCCTGTATATATTATAACCGCCGAACAATTCATCTGCACCTTCACCGGACAAAGCAACCTTGACTTGTTTCCTCGCTTCCCGCGCAACAAAGTACAAAGGCACAGCTGCAGGATCTGCTAAAGGGTCGTCCATATGCCAAATGATTTTTGGTAGCTCAGCAAGAAACTCTTCAGGGCTTATTACATAACTAATATTTTCTACATTCAGAGCGTTGGCCGTTTCTTCTGCAACGTTTATTTCACTATAACCTTCTCTTTCAAAACCTACCGAAAAGGTTTTAATTTTAGGATTAATCTGTTTCGCAATTGAAACGATAAATGAAGAATCGATTCCTCCAGATAAGAAGGAACCAACTGGAACATCACTCCTCATATGTACGTTTACTGAGTCGATCAAGGTATCTTGGACTTCTTTGATTAATTTGGAATCTTCCATATTTGAGGGTTGGAAATTCGGTTTCCAGTATTTTTTTATGTCCATTTTTTCCCCTGGTTTTTTAGTGAAGAAATGTCCAGGTGGTAGCTTTTTAATCGATTTAGTTAGCGTCGAAGGCTCCGGTACATATTGGAAACTAAGATAATGTTGTAAAGAATCTACGTCTAACTCTTCACTGATTGCCGTAAGAATACTCTTTTTCTCGGACGCAAAGTAAGTAGTTTCATCTTGCTCACAATAGAAAAAGGGTTTTATCCCAAAGTGATCCCTTGCACCAAAAAGTTTTTCTTCTTCTTTGTCCCAAATGACAAAAGCGAACATCCCACGCAGTTTACGAACGGATTGCTCCTTTATACTACTATAGAGGGCTATAATGACTTCGGTATCAGAATCTGTCGTAAATTCGTGGCCTTTATCGATTAATTCCTTCCTTAGTTCAATATAATTATAAATTTCGCCATTGAAGATAATCCAGTATCTTTCATTTTCATATGAGAGGGGCTGGTTTCCGTTATCTATATCGATGATGCTTAATCTTCTAAAACCAAAATTTACAAATTCATCGAAAAAATACCCTTCATCATCCGGGCCTCTATGGGTAATAATGTTATTCATCTTTTTCAACTTTTCCCTTATATCAGAATGTATGGCTTTAGGTCCATTATGAACACATCCAACAAAACCGCACATAAAATCCACCTACCTATTGTTATTTTGAGCTTCCTTGAAAATTTTTAAGGAACTACAAGAAACATAACAACAAAATATGTAGAAAATAAGGAGTTTACATAAAAATTGTAATTAATTTCATGGTGCACAATAGTCATATCGTTTTTTGGGTTATTATAGGTGTTTTGTCATTTGTGCACACATTCTGCATAATTTTGTAACGATAATGTAAATTCAGGTATCACTTAAGGATGATAGAATAATAAAAAAAGAACTTAATCGGGGGAAAAATAGAAAATGAAAAAAATTATAGCGTCAGTTGTAGTGACGGGATTGTTACTATCAAATCCATTGGTCAGTAATGCTGCATTAGGAGATCGTACATTAAAAAGTGGAATGACTCATACAGATGTGAAACAATTACAAGAGAATTTAAAGAAAAAGGGATATTTTAAAACAGATACCACTACGTACTTTGGGACGGTTACTAAAGGTGCGGTAGTAAAGTTTCAAAAAAGCAAAGGCTTGAAAGCTGACGGAATTGTAGGTCCGAATACGTATAAGGCATTGGGCGTAAAAAAGCAGACAACCAAGGTAGCTAGTGTGAATAATACAAGCAATAAATCTACAGCGTTAGTGAAGGAAGCAAAAAAATATATGAATGTACCGTATGTTTGGGGCGGGAGTACACCAAAAGGTTTTGATTGCAGCGGATTCCTAAAGTACGTATTCGAAAAAAGTACAGATATCACTTTGCCAAGAACGGTAGCGGAAATTTATAAGAAGGGGACAAAGGTATCCAAACCACAAGTTGGGGACCTAGTCTTTTATGAAACCTATAAACCTGGTGCCTCCCATGCGGGTATTTACATCGGGGATAATCAATTCATACACAGCTCCTCATCAGGTGTAGGTATTTCCTCCATGGATAATAGTTATTGGAAACAGAGATATTTAGGAGCAAAAAGAATGTAATAGTAATAACGGCCAGTTCTTTTTTAAGAGACTGGCTTTTATTTATTTTAATAGTAATCTACCAATACGTGACGATATCGAGAAGACCTATAATGATGATAACCGCCCCTGCACATTTTTGAACGGTATTGCCAAACTTCTTCCCTTTTTTTATTAAAGAACCCTCTGCGCCAAAACTCCAAATTAATAATAGGGTGATAATAAGGGGTAAAGCAGTCCCAATCCCAAAAATCGGTGTCAAGGCAAAACCATATGTATTAGATAATACTAAAGGCATAAGTTGTACAAAAAATAGGACAAACATAGTTGGGCAAAAGGCGACTGAATAGCTTATGCCTAATAAAAGGGCTCCTAATTTCCCGTTTGAATTCCGGAATCCCCTCCACTTAAAAAGATGCGAAATCCAAATGAATTTTAAATAACCTAATAGAAAAAGGCCAACAATTATGTTTAAGAATCCAATGCTTTTGCGAAAATATGCGAAATAGGTGGTTAAGGTAGATTGAAACTCTCTTCCTAATAACCAAATTAAAACTCCAAAGAGGGAATATACCAATAGTTTTCCCAGGATAAATAAGGATATTTCCACCCAAGGGGCTTTTTTCCCCACTGCTTTATTTCCAAAATAGGCTATAGAAGTGAAATTCCCAGTAATCTGACAGGGTGCTAAGGAACCGAGGATCCCTAATAGTAAGGCCCCGATAAGAGGAAAGGCCATTGAACTATTCGTCAATTGTAAGACTGGATCAGAGAAAAATTGGCTAATTTTATTTAGGAAGTCGTACATGATAGCTCCTTTCAATTAATTGATGCTTTATTTTAACAAATGTTTTTCAAGAATGTATGCAGAAAGGGTTTTTATACTTCTTCACCTATTTTCATTGAATAGATTTCTTTAAAAAATATGATGTTAATTTCTAAGTATAATTAGTATAATGAGTTAAAATATTATATTTTAAGCAACTAGGTGCCCTTGAGAAACAAGGGATAAAAGGGAATCGGGTGTAAGTCCCGAGCGGTCCCGCCACTGTAATTAAGGAGTTCTCTATCATTTATGTCACTCAACAATATAGTTGGGGAAGACGATGGAGTGCGTTGATCTAAAAGCCAGGAGACCTACCTAGAATGCACACCGAACTCTTCGCGGAAAGGAGTGGTGTACGTAATAATAGACAATTGTATCCTGTCAATTTGTCGTTTATTTAACGTACCCATAAAGCCCTCAATCTGTTAAAGGTTGAGGGCTTTTTATTGTTAATGTATTCATATAACTAGGAGGATTTTATGTATGGAAAATCTGTCACTTATATTTTTTGTTTTTGTGTTGGGTCTTCGTCACGGATTAGATGCGGATCATCTAGCCTTTATCGATGGACAAACTCGATATAACTGGAGAATGGGCAGTCCAGTAGCACGCTGGGTAGGGACATTGTTTGCTTTTGGCCACGGAGGAGTTGTCGCGATTATAGCCGTTATTCTTGGGATGGTAATGAACGACTTTACATTTCCGGCTTATTTTAATCAATTTGCATTATGGGTTTCAATCACTTCTCTATTTTTAATAGGAACAATAAATCTCTATAATCTTCTACGTACAAAAGCTAATAATGACGAGTTTCAACTGAGTGGGATAAAAGGGAAATTTATTTCAAAAATTGCGAAAGGAACAACTAATCCTTTTCTCATTATTATAGTGGGGGCTTTATTTGCTCTGGCTGCTGAGACTGTA
Source organism: Peribacillus sp. Aquil_B1 (assembly GCF_022603275.1). Taxonomy (NCBI): domain Bacteria; kingdom Bacillati; phylum Bacillota; class Bacilli; order Caryophanales; family Bacillaceae; genus Peribacillus; species Peribacillus sp. Aquil_B1. Next base: position 917,009 of record NZ_JAKXEE010000001.1, read on the forward strand.
AGTCAAACAGCTATTTGGTCTCTTGCGGCTGGTAATTCGGGCGAGTACATGCCTTTGGTTTTGGGACTCGTTTTTATGTTAGGGATAATGATTACCGATACCATTGATTCATTGATTGTGTATCGAATGATTAATCAAACAAACAAACTCGGACAAGCCGCTTCAAGAGTAATGGGATGGGTGATTGTCGTTCTAGCATACGGAGTGTCCTTTTATCAAGCCTTCACATTCTTTAATCCTTGGGCGGAGCTTGATTTTGAAATTCTAGGAGTTGTTCTGTTTCTTTTATTGACCTTTTCTTTTGTTTTTGTAAGTGTACGGTCTAGGGGAAAGACTATTGAAATAAATAAAAACTAATAATCATAACCACAAGGCAGGTTTTACCCATTTTCCTATGATTGTTTCAGTGTTGCGATCTATTCTATAATGAGGTTCGAAAGATAACTAATGGATAAGAACTAAGGAAGCTATTAGCGAATCTCGTTAAATTAACATAAATGGAGAAGGGAGTCCTTTAAACTCCTATTGCTATCAATTAATAAGGGGGAAAATCAGAAAAGACTGCCGGGCTAACTTCCTGCAATCTTTTTAAAAGATTTTTAACTACATGTATTTACTAGACAGACTTATGGGTGTTATGCTCCCATCGGTCTTTTTTTGTTATAAATACGAAGTTAGAAAGGAGATGTCTACCTGGTATTAAATGGGGTGAAGTTATACTTTAATTCAGGGAAAAAACAAATCCTTTAGCGTGCTAATACACTAAATAATTCCGTTGACATTCATTTTAATATTGTGTTAACTTTATATTACGATATTTTATCTCTCTAATACATTAGCAAACTAAAGTATACAGAGTAATACTTAAGTCAAAGGTGGTTTTAATATGAAACGTATAGCGACAATTATGCTGACAATAGTAGCCGTATTTTCACTTCTTGCAGCATGTTCTTCCAAACAGGAGGAGAAAGACAACACGCTGGTGATTGGCATCGACGATAAATTTGCCCCCATGGGATTCCGAGATGAGAATAACAAAATCACTGGTTTTGATATTGACTATGCCAAAGCTGCTGCAGAAAAAATGGGGGTAAAGGTTAAATTTCAACCCATCGACTGGAAAACAAAAGAAACCGAACTAAGCAGTGGTCGTATAGACCTCATTTGGAACGGGTACACCATTACGGATGAGCGTAAAGAGAAGGTTCTTTTTACAAAGCCCTATTTAAAAAATGCACAGGTGGTTGTTACACGTGAAGATTCGAAGCTTACTAAACTGGATGATTTAAAAGGAAAAGTAGTGGGCCTTCAATCGCTTTCTTCCGCTTCAGATGCATTGAATGCTAATCCGGTTAATTCTAAAATCAAGACGATCACGGAATTCTCCGATAACGTATTGGCTCTAAGTGACCTGAAATCTGGCCGTGTGGATGCTGTCGTCATTGATGAAGTTGTTATAAAATATTACATGTCCAAAGAAAAAGAAACCTTTAAGATTCTTGAAGAATCACTTGCACCAGAGGAATATGGAGTTGGCGTGAAAAAAGGGAATGAAGATCTTCTGAAGCAGCTTCAAGGTGCACTTGATGAACTGAATGAAGACGGCACTGCCGCAAAAATCTCTGAGAAATGGTTCGGGGAAAATAAGGTATTAAAGTAATTGAACGTACAATATTAAGCAAACAGGATTTCCTATGGAAACCCTGTTTTGTTTTTGGGGGAATCCATTCATGTCCGCAGATTATATTTTATCAATACTTAAGCCTATGCTCGAAGGGGCACAGATGACGGTCCTCTTATTTTTGATCGCCATAGTCTTGTCCATTCCTTTGGGCTTCTTGCTAACTCTGGCTGTAAGAAGCAAAATCAAGCCTTTAGCCTGGCTTGCCCATACCTATATTTACTTGATGCGCGGTACACCGCTGTTGCTTCAATTGCTATTTATCTGTTTCGGGCTTCCGATGATTCCCGTGATTGGCGAATATATGGTTTTGGATCGCTTTGTAGCTGCATGTTTGGGCTTTATTTTAAATTATGCTGCCTATTATGCCGAGATTTTCCGAGGAGGTCTTCTCGCTATTGATAAAGGCCAATATGAGGCATCCCAAGTATTGGGGTTGACTAAATGGCAGACAATGAGGAAAATAATTCTGCCTCAAATGTTCCGCGTGGCGCTTCCGGCCGTTTCCAATGAATCGGTGACACTTGTTAAGGATACTGCGCTGCTCTATGCAGTTGCTGTACCGGAACTATTACACTTTGCGCAGACAGCAGTGAATCGTGACTTTACAATTGTTCCATTTTTCTTAGCAGGTATCATTTACTTAATCATGACGCTCATATTAACAGTATTCTTTAAATTTCTAGAACGAAGGTTCAAATATTGAATAAGAAGGGGTGGCGAATGTGGCTATAATTGAAGTAACTAACCTCAAAAAGTCATATGACAAACTTGATGTATTAAAACAATTTACCTTTGATGTAAATAAAAACGATGTGGTTGCAGTAATCGGCCCCTCCGGTTCAGGAAAAAGCACGATGCTCCGCAGTTTGATTCATCTCGAAGAAATCAACGACGGTAGCATATGTATATCCGGAGATTATCTGGTGAGGGATGGCATCTACTCGAAACCACAAGAGATCAAGCAAATCACCTCCAAAATGGGGATGGTCTTCCAACATTTTAATCTCTTCCCGCACCTCACTGTCAAAGAAAATCTGGAAATCGCCCCCAGAATGGCGAAAAAGGGGACAGATACAGAGATATACAAGCAAAGCAGGGAGCTCTTGGAGAAGGTTGGTCTTTCTGATCGGGAGACAGCTTATCCGGAAAATCTGTCAGGCGGACAAAAACAAAGAGTAGCCATTGCAAGGGCGCTTATGATGAATCCAGAAATCCTGCTGTTTGATGAGCCCACTTCGGCTTTGGATCCTGAATTGACCGGTGAAGTACTACAAGTAATGAAGGATCTTGCTGAAGAGCAAATGACTATGATTGTGGTGACGCATGAGATGGGGTTTGCAAAGGAAGTAGCAAACAGGGCCATTTTCATGGATAATGGGGAAATTATCGAATCAGGTGATCCGACAGAGTTGTTTACAAACCCCCAGTTCGAACGAACGAAAGCTTTCTTGAACCGCAGTTTGAAATAAATCCTGAAGTGGCCCTATCAGTTTGTAGGAATGAAAAGCTATGGCCGAGCACTTACATTCCTTATGGCTACAGGATATGAACAGATTCGATCTATTGCAGCTTATATAACAGGTGATATAGAATCAGCCTTAAAAGTGGAGCTCGTTTTGCCTGAAACGGGAGTATGAAGCAAATAACAACTTCAGAATATCGAAATACATTCGCCAGGGTCCGTAAAACCTTATCTGACGTGAAAAAGCCAAGATAAATTCACAACGAAACCCATTCAGTCTTGAACTGATGGGGTTTCGTATAGAATCATAGATACAAGGACTACCGATAACAATGTATGTTAACTGGGTGGAGGGAGGAAAGCTATTTTTAGGTATATTCTAGCTCTACCCCTCTTAAACCTGAGCTGATATAAAAAATCCAGTCAAAAATACTGTTGGTGTAATCTAATTTACTCACTCAAAGTATGTGTACCATGAGATTTCGTATCTGGCTCTACAAAGAAAGGAACGCTACTTGGATCAATCGCTATCCAAATTCCTAAAAGGACTAGCCCTATACCGATTACTTTTGAAAAATATTCACCTGTGGGTAGCACCTTTTCCAGAAAGGTAAGCAGCGTGATAACTCCCATCCAGAACAGATTCATAATACCAACTCCGAACAAAATAACCATCAGCCCCCAACAACAACCTACACAATGAAAACCATGCTCGACTCCCATACGGATTGCACCAAGCCGTCCTTCACGCCACCCATTTAATACGTAATGAAGAGGATTACGGCAATGACGTAAACAGGCTTGTTTGAGTGGCGTAAGTTGGTAAAGCCCTCCTAAAGCTACGGTGAGACCGGCAACGAGAGGCCCTTGTTGATTCCATGCAAGGAAGCCAAGATTCAATAAGTCAATGATCAAATAAAGACCATATGCAATTAGGCCATATGCAATCCAAGCCACCAGATATCCAAAAAGGAAGATCCATGTGGGTACAAGTGGGATATGCAGACTTTGGGTACGCTCAGCTGACACTCGAGCAAAGGTTATGACCATGGGTGTGACAGACGGCAGCATCATCGCTGCCGTCATCGTCACCCACATACCCACATACCAACCAAATGTACCAAGACCCATTCCAGGACCACTAGCCATATTTCTAAAGTGATCCAGAGTAATCATCCAAGCAATGATTGTCATTGTTAAAAGAATCGCAGTCAGAGGAATGTTACCCATCGTACGTGCACGAAATAAACGAACAATTGGAGTCTGTTTTTTGGGGGTATCCATCAAGATCCTACTTTCCAGTCAAAAGGTATATGTTTACTGGATTGACCTTTATATTCATGAGAAAAATCAAATCCAATGGCTTTATCCTCTTTTACAACACCCCAAGTAGCAATTTGTCCGGGACCTGTTTCTGAACCAGGTGGGTTGTGAAGTTGAACTCGACGATTTGGATCAGCGGTTGGACCTGTAAGAGCTTCAGCACCAACAGACACCTTATTTGGAATTTCTGCTCGCCAATAGGCTAAATCATCGGCAGCCTCAAACTTAATGGGGACATACTCAATTCCACGTAGTTCGCTAATTAGGGAGCCAAATTCACCCGCCCAACCACCAACCTTTCCGGTGAAAATTTGTTCAAGAGCCCCACGCTGATCTTGATCAGCACGTTCATCTATATAGAACATCAACTTCATCGTCGCATTGGGATCCCCTACCCACATATTTCCTGAAAATTCCCCAAGCACAACTACTCCGAAACCATCCAGTCGTATGTCATTGTAATACCCTTCATGAACTTGCCATACCAGTGTAAAGAGACAATCCCCATGTGTAGGCTCTTGAGCAAATGTACAAGGACAAGGAAGTTTACAGCTACAGACATCGAACCATTCACCTTTTAAATGCCACTTCATTTTAGACATATCAATCCCTCCATTAATAAGATGTTTATTCTCTTGCTAGTGCAAGATTTTTCTCTTTAAGTGGAATTCTTTGAAGCTTTCATATCTTTGCCTCCCTTCTTAAAAGGAATATACGATACCCATCTATGGTATAGAATAAAATTCCAAAAAATGTTAAAAATAATCATTTTATACTGGTGCAATTTTCCCGTATCATTTGGTAACAAAAGACATAAAAATACAATGAGTGGATCGGTGAGTATTGAGAAGTGGTTTATCAACGTGTTAAATAAAGGTATCTTTAGCATAATGGAGTTTTTTTGAATAGGGATTTATTGAATATCGAGAGTGAGATTTAAAAGGATTATAACTTTTAGGTGGTATATTTTGATTTCATCAGAAATTCCATATTGGTAAAAGTTTCAAAATAATCTTTAACCAACAACATGAAAAATATATTCATACATGCATTAGGTTATTATAGATACACTTAAGTATTTTTAAGCAAACCGTAGTAAAGTAAATAAAATCTATGTCAAATACCTATTTTAAAACTTTTTATAAAAAACCCTTCACATACCATAGAGGGGTATAGTATTATGTAATTAAGGAGGTGAGGCAATGTCGATGAATTCAGAAAGTCTTGATAAAATTGTTGAAATCGATCAATGCTGCTCATCAGACGGTGAAAGAAAGAGCCATCATTCAGATAAAGTGAAAAAAAATTTAGTATCAAGATTGAATCGAATTGAAGGACAAATTCGAGGAATAAAAGGATTAATTGAAAAGGATACGTATTGTGATGATGTCATTACTCAAATATCTGCGACTCAATCAGCATTAAATAGTGCCGCTCGTATTTTACTTGAAGGGCATATGAAGTCATGTGTTTTAGAAAGAATTCAAGAAGGGGATACGGAGATTTTAGATGAGGTAATGGTGACAATTCAAAAATTAATGAAAAAATAAAAGGAGACTAAGCGATATGGAAAAAATGACTCTTAACGTAAAAGGAATGTCATGTGGACATTGTATAAATTCAATTGAAGGCAATGTAGGCGAATTATCTGGAGTTACCACTGTTAAAGTAAACTTAGATTCTGGAACTGTTAGTGTAGTGTTTAATCCGAACGAAGTTAGTATTGATAAGATCA